>CBCTZJ010000013.1:0-54348 GCA_965151385.1 uncultured Collinsella sp.
CTGTCTCGGGTAGTCATCTTGCCATCGTGGGGTTTGTGATTGAGAGCGCCCTGCAAAAGACACGCCTCTCTCGTGGGCTGCAGCGGGGGCTGTTGGTGCTGGCCCTCGCTGCCTATGCCGTTTTTACGGGCGCTTCGCCCTCGGCCGTGCGCGCGTGCTGCATGGTGGCGGCGTCGCTTGTCGCCAACGGCGCCGGGCGTCGTCGGCATGGCCTCTCGGCTCTGTTCGTCACCATGGCAATCTTTGTGTTGCTGCGTCCGACGGTATTGTTCGAAATGGGTTTTCAGCTTTCGTGCGCCAGTGTCTTTGCCATCCTTTGTTTTTGCCCCTACGCCACCTACGCCTTGGGCGAGCTGGGCATGCCATCGGGTGTCGCCAGCGTTTTGTCTGTCACGCTGTGCTCGCAGCTGGCGACACTTCCCGTTACGATTCCCGCATTTGAGACGTTTTCGCTCATTGCCCCACTTGCAAATGCCGTGATCGGTCCGGTGATAAGCGTGCTGCTCGCTGTATCGGTTGTGCTGGTGCCCTGCTCGCTTGTGCCGCTGCTGCGTCACGGGGCGCTCGTGGTGCCCATGATTGTCGCCCGCTGTGCGCTGTTCTTTGAACAGCTCTTTGCTGCCGTTCCGGGCGCATCCGTAAGCGTGCCGCCCGATACGCCCTTGGTATATGTGGTGCCATTCGCGCTGGTGGCCCTCTTGGTCTGGTGGCCACGCCCCCGCGCGCGGAGCATGGCAGCGGGGCTGCTGTGTTTAATGCTCGCAGCGGGTGTTCCGTATGTCTATTGGGATCGATGTGCGCCGCCTTCGGTAACGGTCCTCGATGTTGGCCAGGCCGATGCGATTCTGGTTCGTCAGGGTGGCGCCGTGGCACTCGTCGACTGTGGGCTCGATGACCGCGTGGTGTCGGCGTTGGTTCGCAATAACGTCCACCATATCGACGCCGTCTTCGTGACGCATTGGGATGAAGACCATTGGGGCGGTCTTCCCGACGTACTCGATCGTTTTTCGGTTGGAACCATTGCGGTCGCGGCCGATGCACTTGACGGCGCGCCTACTGAGGTTCTGAATCGCCCGGGTGTAACGTATCGGCAGGTGGCTCGCGGAGACACGGTCGATATCGGCGCATTTCGGGCTCGTGTGATGTGGCCGTTTGACACGGTGGATGGCGAGGGCAATGAGGACTCTCTTGTTTTGCTGCTCTCCTACGCTCAGGAAGGCAAGAGCCTGCGTGTGCTCCTTACTGGTGACGCCGAGCTCGATCAGGAGCGCGAGTTTGTACAGGAGGTGGGAGATATCGATGTGCTCAAGCTGGGGCATCATGGCTCAAAAGTTTCCGTCGACACAGACCTGCTGGGCACGCTTAAGCCCGAGTTCTCTATCGCGAGCGCCGGCGAGGGGAATCGTTACGGCCATCCGTCGGATGCCTGCATCGATGCAGTTAAGGAAGCGGGTGGTGCGTTCGCATGCACCATCGAACACGGCGACATTACCGTCACGCCGACTGCGAAGGGCTTTGCCATGCGATGCCAGCGACCGTGATGACATCGTTGGCGCGCGGTGGACCCCTGGGCTAAAATGGCACGGTACGAATTCGAGTGTGTGCGAGAGGGGAGCGCAATGTCCGAAACCGGTCTGCTGCCGGCATATCTGATCGTCGGTACCGATGGGGTCAAGCGCGACCACGCCGTCTCGCGTATGAAAGCTCGCTTGGAAAAGTCGGGTATGGTTGAGTTCAACCTCGATGAACGCGACATGACGAAAGATCCCGATATCGAGTCGATCATCGGCTCGCTCAATACCTTTCCCATGGGCAGCGAGTTTCGCCTGGTGATCCTCGACGGCTGCTCCAAGCTTGCCAAGGCGGTCTCGGAACCGCTTGTCGAGTACCTCGCAAGTCCCAGCCCCACGACGGTCTGTCTCATTATTGCCGACTCACTTGCCAAGAATACGCGCCTGTATAAGGCAATCGCCAAGATCGACAAGAAGGCTATCGTCGATTGTTCGGGTACCAAGCGCTGGGAACTGCCGCGCCGCGTTCAGCAGATGGCGACGCAGCGCGGTAAGTCCATCTCGACGGCTGCTGCCGAGGAGCTCGTCTCGCGCTCGGGCGAGAACACCCGCATGCTCGATAACGACTTGGCCAAGCTTGCCCAGATGGTCGAGGCGCCGCAAATTGAGCTTGCCGATGTGGAGCGCTGGATCGTGCGCACGGCCGAAGTTCAGCCCTGGGACTTCCTCAATGCCGTCTCGGCCCGCGATATGCGCCGCTCGCTTGAGCTCTTTGGGCTGCTGCCCGCCAAGAGCTATGTGTGGACCTACACGCTGCTATGCGGTCGCATTCGCGAGTTGATCGTCGCCAAGGCGCTCGACTCTCGTGGGCAGGGGCGTGAGCTCGCCGCGACACTCAAGCTTCAGGCCTGGCAGGTCAAAAATCACCTGACCTGGGCACGCCGCTTTTCGATGGCGGAGCTTGTCGCTGCGCTCGAGGGCGCGGTCGATGTGGAGCTCGCACTGAAGGGTTCTGCCGATTCGGAGACCGCGCTTTTGCTCTGGATTACGAACATCTTGAGAAAATCGTGATGATACCTGCCTATTTGACAAATTCGTTCTATCCCTTTGAGGGGGAGCGTGCTATAGTAGGCGCTTGCATGACCTCACCGTGTCTCAGAGGTGTCATACATTTTTTGCAAGGAACTCGAAAGGAACTCCAGAAGTGGCAAACATCAAGTCTCAGAAGAAGCGTATCCGCACCAATGAGGCAGCTCGCATGCGTAACAAGGCTGTCAAGTCCGAGCTCAAGACGCTGACCAAGCACGTCCAGTCCGCCGTCGCCGAGGGCGACGCCGAGAAGGCCCAGGCTGCCCTCAAGACCGTCACCAAGCGTCTCGACATGGCTGCCGCCAAGCATGTTATCCACAAGAACCAGGCTTCCAACCGCAAGTCCGGTCTTGCCAAGCTCGTGAACAGCATCAACGCCTAAGTTGTAAATTTCACACCACACAGATTACGCGCATAAATGGAGCCTGTTTTATGGAACAGGCTCCATTTTTTGTACCGCTCGGGTAAGATAGTCCGCATGAATACTTCAATTGACATTTCCCACATCCGCAACTTCTCGATCGTTGCGCACATCGACCATGGCAAGTCCACGATCAGTGACCGCATCCTCGAGCTCACCCATACCGTCGACGAGCGCGATATGGAGTCGCAGCTGCTCGACACCATGGATATCGAGCGCGAGCGCGGCATCACGATCAAGTCTAATGCCGTTCGCGTGTCCTATGACGCCGACGATGGTGAGACGTATCAGTTCAACCTGATCGATACGCCGGGCCACGTGGACTTTACCTACGAGGTCTCGCGTTCGCTTGGCGCCTGCGAGGGTGCGGTGCTTGTCGTCGACGCCACGCAGGGCGTCGAGGCGCAGACCGTCTCCAACGCGACGCTCGCCATGAACGCCAACTTGGATATCGTGCCCGCTATCAACAAGATCGACCTGCCGTCGGCACACCCCGACGAGGTCAAGACCGAGATCGAGGACGACCTGGCGATCCCTGCCGACGATGCCGTATGCGTATCGGGCAAGACCGGCGAGGGCATTCACGATTTGCTGGAGTCTATCGTCTTTTTGATCTCTCCGCCCAAGGGCGATGCGAACGCGCCGCTCAAGGCGCTTATCCTGGATTCGTATTTCGATGAGTACCGCGGCGTCGTTGCCACGGTCCGCGTCTTTGACGGCTCCATCAAGAAGGGCGATACTCTGCGCATGATGCAGGCAGAAGGTGACTTCTTGGTCGACGGCGTGGGCGTCAAGCGTCCTGCCGAGACCCCGGTTGACGCACTGACGGTTGGCGAGGTCGGCTACGTGGTCACGGGTCTGAAGGATCCTGAGGCCGTGCACGTGGGCGATACCCTCACGTGGGCGTCTAATCCCTGCCCCGAGCCGCTTCCCGGTTACCGCGAGGCCAAGCCCATGGTCTATACGGGCCTGTTTCCGATCGACAACAAGGATTACGAGAACCTGCGCGACGCTCTCGATAAGCTGCACGTCAACGACCCGTCGTTGGTGTGGGAGCCCGAGACCTCGGTGGCGCTCGGCTTTGGCTTCCGCGTGGGCTTCTTAGGCCTGCTGCATATGGAAGTCGTCAAGGAGCGCCTGGAGCGCGAGTTCAACCTTGACCTCATTGCTACGAGCCCTTCGGTGGACTATCACGTCTATAAGACCGACGGCGAGATGATTGATGTTCGCAGCCCGCAGGATCTGCCCGAGGCTACGCGCATCGAGCGCATTGAGGAGCCTTACCTCAAGGCCAAAATTATCTGCCCGCCCGAGTATACGGGTGCCGTCATGCAGCTCGCTATCGAGCACCGCGGCATTACAACTGACATGATCCATCTCACGAGCAAATCGGTCGAGATGCGCTTTGACATGCCGCTCGCCGAGCTCATCCTGGACTTCTTTGACCAGCTCAAGAGTCGCACCAAGGGCTATGCCTCACTCGACTACGAGTTCAACGAGTACCGTCCCTCCGAACTCGTCAAGCTCGATATTTTGCTTTCGGGCGATGAGGTGGACGCGCTTTCGTTTATCGTGCACAAGGATAAGGCCTATGGCCTGGCCCGCGGCCTGTGTGACAAGCTCAAGGAAATCATCCCGCGCCAGCTGTTCGAGGTGCCTATTCAGGGCGCCATCGGCAACAAGATCATTGCCCGCTCTACCGTCAAGGCGCGTCGCAAGGACGTTTTGGCCAAGTGCTATGGCGGCGATATCTCGCGAAAGCGCAAGCTGCTCGAGAAGCAGAAAGAGGGCAAGAAGCGCATGAAGGCCATCGGTTCGGTCGAGGTCCCGCAGGAGGCCTTTATGGCGATCCTAAAGGTAGACGAGTAAGTCCATGGCGCTTTCTGAATACAGCAAGCGTCTGCTGGGCGCCTATGCCGAGCAGCCGTTCCTTATGGCTCCCATGGCGGGCGTAACCGACCCCGCCTATCGCATCATGTGTCGCCGCCGCGGTGCCAACCTTGCCTACAGCGAGATGGTGAGCGTTGCGGGCCTTGCCTATGCCAGCAACAAGACGTGGCGCCTGGTGTTGCCGGCCGACGAGGAGCAGCAGATCTGCGTGCAGCTCTTTGGTTCCAAGCCCGATCAGTTTGCGGGTGCCGTCGCTGCCGTCGAGGAACGCGTGGGCGATCGCCTGTCATTGATTGATATCAACATGGCCTGTCCGGCTCGCAAGGTCGTTACCAAGGGCGAGGGCTCGGCGCTTATGCGTACGCCCGACCTGGCCGAGCAGATTGTCGAGGCAGCGGTGGGCGCGGCGCATGTTCCCGTGACCGTGAAGATTCGCAAGGGCTTTTACGCCGAAGACCGCAATGCCGCGACGTTTGCCCAGATGCTCGAGGGGGCAGGGGCAGCTGCGGTGGCGGTGCACGGCCGCTGTGCCACGCAGCTCTATACGGGCCAGGCCGATTGGTCGGTCGTCGATGAGGTGGCCGACGCCGTCGAGATTCCCGTTATCGGTTCGGGCGATGTGTTCTGCGCCGAGGATGCGGCGGAACGCCTGCGCAACTCGGGCGCCAGTGCCGTGTTTATCGCGCGCGGTATCTATGGCAACCCCTGGGTGTTCGGTGATGCTCGAGCCCTTGCACTCGATGGCACGCCAGTACCGGTGCGTAGCTCGGTCGAGCGCCTGGATGCCCTGCGCGAGCACCTGACGCTCACGCATGAGCTGTTGCCGCTTATGTCACGTGCCCGCACGTACGCGAGCTGGTATCTTAAGGGCATGCCCCATGCCGCCGCCTGGCGCGCGCAGGTGGTGCGCTGCTCCACATACGAGGAGTTCATGGCATTGGTCGATGATATCGAGCGCGATGTGGTGGCCTGCGAGGCCGCGCTTGCCGCCGGCGAGTCGGTGCCCGCTCATCCGCTGGAGGCCTAACGGTGGCCGTTACCGCGCTGTACGTCCACGTGCCGTTTTGCGCCCAAAAGTGCCGATACTGCGACTTTGACTCACGCAGTTTTGCTTCGTGCGACCTGAGTGCTGCGCTCGATGTCTATTTTGAGCAACTGTATGCGCGCCTCGATGCCTTTGGCGACGCAGGCGCGCTTGCGCAGGTCCGCACCGTCTATGTTGGCGGCGGTACGCCGTCGCTGGCAGGAGAGCGTCTGGTGGAGCTTGCCCGGCGTATTTGCATGTGGTGCAAGCCCGTTGAGTTTACCTGCGAGGCCAATCCCGAGTCGTTGACCGCCGGGCTTGCCACTGCGCTTGCCAAGGTCGGTGTCACACGCGTCTCTCTGGGAGTTCAAACCCTTGACAACGCCGAGCTTGCTGCGATTGGCCGTATTCACGATGCCGATCGGGCGCTCGCTGCCATCACGACGGTTAAGGACGCTGGGCTCGATGTGTCCTGCGACCTGATGTGCGGACTTCCCGGGCAGACCGCCGTAAGCTGGCAACGCACGCTCGATGGCGTGCTGGCGGCGGCGCCGCATCATGTGTCGGTGTACCCGCTCACGCTCGAGGAGGGCACGCCGCTCTACCACATGGCGTGTCGCGACGAGTTGCTCGAGCCCGACGAGGATTTTCAGGCTGCGTGCATGGACGCGGCGCGTGAGTGCCTGGGTGCGGCCGGCTATCACCCGTATGAGGTGGCAAGCTACGCGCTCGACGGACATGAGTGTGCCCACAACATTGCCTATTGGACAGGACGGGGCTATCTGGGCTTGGGCCGCTCTGCCGCCGGTATGCTCGACGCCGAGGATTTCGATCGCTTGGCCGGGCTGTTTCCCGACGTGCCTGCTCGCGGCGATGCGTATCGCGTGCGCTTGGTGCAACGCGACGACGCCGCGACGACGTTTGATGCCGAGTATCTGTCGCAGCGCGAGGCTGCGGCCGAGGATTTGATGCTCGCCTGCCGCATGACGCGTGGCATTGGGCCCGATCTGTTGGTTCGCTCGGCAAGCGTGATCGCTGCAGACGAGCTGGTGGCGGCCTGTGACCGTGCGCTCGAGTTGGGTCTTGCCACTTGGGTGCCCGATTATGTCGAGGGGCATGCGGGGTGCGTCGCCTCGAAAGACGTTATCGCAGGTCGTGCCCACGCCCGTTTAGCGCCCACCCACTTGGGCTGGCTCGATGGAAATGTGCTGTTCGAGCTGTTTTGGGGTCTAGCTTAGGCCGCTCGGGTAGAATTACCGCAATATATACGCTGCTGTGAGCAGGAGGTTGCCGCGCATGGCGACGATGAACGAAAAAGATTACTACGAGATTTTGGGTGTCTCCAAGGACGCCACCTCGCGTGATATACAGAAGGCCTTCCAGCAAAAGGCCCGCAAGCTCCATCCGGACGTCAACAAAGAACCTGATGCCGAGGAAAAGTTTAAAGAGGTTTCCGAGGCCTACGCCGTGCTTTCGGACGAGCAGAAGCGTGCGCGCTACGACGCCATGCGCTCGGGCAACCCCTTCGCCGGCGCTCCTACGGCTTCGCCCTATGGCGGCGGCTACGCCGGCAGCGCAGGCTATGGCAATCCCTTTGAGGGCGGCTTTCCCTTTGGTGGCGCCTGGGGCCAGCCGCGTCGCGGGCAGGCTGCCTATAATCCCGAGAACGGCGCCAACGTGGTCGTCGATATCAAGCTCGACGCTAAGGAGGCCAAGGGCGGTGCCCGCAAGACCGTCCGCTATACGCGCTTCGATACCTGTGGCCACTGTGGCGGCTCGGGTTCTGTTTCGTCCGAGCATGCACATACCTGTCCGAGCTGCGGTGGTCGCGGCCACATCGATGTCGACCTGTCCTTCCTGTTCGGTGCCGGCACGTTTCAGTCGGTCTGCCCCGAGTGCGGCGGTTCCGGTAAGGTCGTCGCCGACCCCTGCCCCGATTGCGGCGGCAGCGGCCGTGTCCGTGTGACCTCCGAGCAGACGATTGAGTTTCCTGCCGGTACGCACGATGGCGACGAGGTCCGCATTGGCGGCATGGGTCACGCCGGCACCAACGGTGCCTCGGGTGGCGATCTGGTCGGCCGCGCTCATGTCGAGGCCGAGCGTCTGGAGGGCAAGGCCCGTACCGGTTTTTACCTGATGGGCATCGTGGCGCCGTTTTTGGTGCTGTCGGCCATCTCGGGCGTGTTCTCGGCCTTTGCCGTGATGTGCTTTATTCCGTTTGCCATGGGCCTGTTCATGGTGGTCTCGGACGGCGTGCTGCACCGCAGCCTGCTGTGGTGGAAGCGCGGCGCGATGCAGTTTGCCAACGGTTTTGCCAACGGATTTATGTTTGCGCTCGTGTCGGTTTGGTTTGCGAGCTGCTCGCAACGTGCCATGCTTTCGCCTTATGGAATGCAATAACATCTAGCCCTCTGTTTGCGGCCGGCCCAGCTTGGGTATAGGACGCACTGTGACAATAATGAAAGTCGGAAGGATTCGGTCGTGTCGGAAAATAGGGATTACTACGAGGTACTTGGCGTCGACAAGGATGCCGACGCGCGGACGATTAAGCGCGCGTTTCTAAAGAAGGCCCGTACCGTACACCCGGACGTTTCGGACGACCCCGAGGCCGAGGCCAAGTTCAAAGAGCTCAACGAGGCATATTCCGTTCTTTCCGATGAGCAGAAGCGTGCTAACTACGACCGTTACGGCACTGCCGACGGCCCCGGTGGTTCCGGCTATGTCGACATTAACGATATCTTTGGCGGCATGGGCATGGACGACCTCTTTTCGTCGTTCTTTGGTGGCGGTGCCGGCGGTGGCGCCCGAAATCGCCGTGAGCGTCGTCGCGGCCGCGATATGGCCATCTCCCTTTCGGTGACCCTTGAGGAGGCGGCACTCGGTTGCAAAAAGACGATCAGCTATGACCGCCTTGCTCCCTGCGAGGATTGCAACGGCACCGGTAGGGCCGAGGGTGCACAGGAAAAGCAGTGCAGCCGCTGCCACGGCACGGGCTATGTCACGACGGTCCAGCGCTCGTTCCTGGGCCAGGTTCAGTCCTCTTCGCCTTGCCCTGACTGCCACGGCGAGGGCACGGTTATCGACCATCCCTGCGAGACCTGCGACGGTCAGGGCCGCACGCCTTCGCACGAAAAGATCGACATCGATATTCCCGCCGGCGTTTCGACTGGTCGCCAGCTGCGCGTGAGCGGCTTTGGCGAGGCTGGCCTTCGCGGTGAGCCCTCGGGCGACCTGATCGTCAACGTGCGCGTCGCCGACCACGAGCGTTTTAAGCGCAACGGTGATGACCTGTACCTCGTGAGCGATATCTCGATTGCGCAGGCAGCGCTCGGCTGCGAGATCGAGGTCGAGGGCATTATGCCCGATGAGGTCGTCAAGCTGTGCGTCCCCGCCGGCACACAGTACGGTGACACTGTGAGCGTCAACAATTACGGCATGCCGCGTATCGGCGGCGGCGGCTCGCGTGGCCGTCTGATCGTTCAGCTGCGCGTGCTCGTCCCCACCAATCTCTCTAACAAGCAGCGCGAGCTGCTTCGTGCCTTTGCCGACGAGATGGGCGATGACGTTGCATCCGGTAAGAAGTCGGTGACCGATCGCATTAAGAGTGCCCTCGACGACATCCTCGATTAAGGAGCCCGCGTGCTCGCACCTCATATCTCTGTCGTCAACCTCGGCTGCCGTGTCAACCGGGTTGAGTCCGACCGTATCACTGCCGATCTAATGCGCCTGGGCTTTGCGATGGTGGAGCCTCAGGATGCTGAGCTGATCGTCATTAATACCTGTGCTGTTACGGGCGAGGCCGAGGCCAAGACCCGTAAGGCGGTTCGCCATGCGCTGGCCTATCCAAACGAGCCCTATGTGGTCGTGACCGGATGCGTGGTCAATCTGCACCCCGAGGAGCTGTTGGAGCTTTCGGACCGCGTGATCGCCGAGCCGTCCAAGATCGATGTTGCCGAACGCGTCTGCGAGGTGCTGGGCGTTGAGTCCGATGACGTTCCCGCCTGCAGCGACGGCGAGGTTGTCGACGCGCTCGGTCGCTCGCGTCTGGGCGTGAAGATCCAGGACGGCTGCAACCATCGTTGCACCTATTGCATTGTGTGGAAGGCCCGCGGCCCCGAGCGCTCCGTGCCGGTCGAGTCCGTGCTCGAGCAAGTTCGCGAGGCACAGGAGGCCGGCGTGCCCGAGGTGGTGCTGACGGGTGTGAACCTGGGCGCCTACGATGGCAAGAGCGCGACTGATGAACACGTCGAGATCGATGAGCTGCTCGAGGCGATCATGGAGCGCACGTCCATTCCGCATGTGCGCATTTCCTCGGTCGAGCCCATGGATATCTCCGAGTCCCTGCTTAAGGTCATGGCGCGCTATCCGAAGCGCATCGCCCCGTTTTTACACCTGCCCGTGCAGTCCGGCTGCACCAGGACACTGCATCGCATGGGCCGTCCCTATAGCGCCGAGGCCTTCGAGGAAACGGTGCGCATGATTCGCACCAACTTGCCTCAGGTGTCCCTTTCGTGCGATGTCATCGTCGGTTTTCCCGGTGAGACGGACGAGGAGTTTGAGGAGTCGCTGGCACTGTGCCGCCGTGTGGGCTTTTCGCGTATGCACGTGTTCCGCTACAGCAAGCGTCCCGGTACCCTTGCTGCCGATATGCCCGACCAGGTGCCGCCCGAGGTTATGGCCGAGCGTAGCCGCCGCATGAGGGCCGCGGCGCAGGAACTCGCCATTGCCGACGCTCGCCGTCGCGTGGGAACCGTCGAGCGTGCCGTGCTTGAGTATGGCGACAACCTGACGCTCGGTTCGTTCCATCATGCCCGTCTTGACGATACCTGTGGACTCACAGCCCCGTGCCTGCTCGATGTTGCTATCATCGGAGTCGATGATTCCGGCTTGGTCCATGCACGCAGGGAGGTTCATGGAAGCCTCGAAGATTAGACTTACCGTTCCCGAGGGTATTGACCCCTCGCGCGTTTTGGGCGCCGGCGACGGTGTCCTTCGTGCACTCGAGAGTTTGGTTCGTGCCCATGTGGTCGTCCGTGGCGACAGCATCGCCGTGAGCGGTGACCCGGACGAGGTCGAGCTCGTGGCGCGTTTTTTCGACCATACTTTTCGCGAGGCGGCCGCCGGACGCACGCTGTCTGCCGACGATGTTTCTCGCTGCCTGGCCGTCTTGCGCGACGGTGAGCACGAGGCTACGTCGCTTCGCGATGATGTGCTGCTTTCGTATCGCGGTCGTGCCATTCGCCCCAAGACGCTCGGCCAAAAGCGCTACGTGGATGCCATCCGCTCGCATACCATCACGTTTGGCCTTGGTCCCGCCGGTACCGGTAAGACCTATCTGGCCATGGCGCTCGCCGTTGCCGCGCTCAAGCGTCACGAGGTGGGCCGTCTGATCTTGACGCGTCCGGTTGTCGAGGCGGGGGAGAATTTGGGCTTTTTGCCCGGTACCCTCGAGGAAAAGATTGACCCCTACATGCGTCCGCTCTACGACGCCCTTTTTGACATGATGGATCGCGAGCGCACCGATGAGCTCATGGAGCGCGGCGTGATTGAGATCGCCCCGCTTGCCTACATGCGCGGCCGCACGCTGAGCGATGCCTTCGTGGTGCTCGACGAGGCGCAAAATACCACGCCCGAGCAGATGAAGATGTTCCTGACGCGCCTGGGTTTTAACTCCAAGTTTGTGATTACCGGCGACCTGAGTCAGCGCGACCTGGTGGGTCGTCGCGGCGGTCTTGCCGACGTTGAGCGGATTTTAGGCCGTGTCGACGATGTCGCATTTTCTCACCTCGAGCGTGCCGACGTGGTGCGCCATGCCTTGGTGGGGCGTATCGTCGAGGCATACGATGCTTATGATGATGTGCGCGATAAGCGCGTGCACGACCGAAAGGAGTCCCGTTGAGTGTATTGATCAGCAACGATGCCGAGCTCGATACGCTGCTCGACGCGCAGGAGGTAGAGCACATCTGCGAGGTCGTGCTTGCCGCCGAGGGCGTTGAGCGTGAAGTTGAGATTTCCCTTTCGTATGTCGATGAGGACGAGATGCACGAGCTCAACCACGAGTGGCGCGGTATCGACCGTACCACCGATGTCCTCTCGTTTGAGTGCGACTCGGCCTTTGACGAGGATATTCCCGCCGACGAGACGCTCGAGCTCGGCGATATTATCCTGGCCCCGGAGGTCATTGCCCGCCAGGCCCCCGGCTTTGGTAATAGCCCTACCGACGAGTGCCGCCTGATGCTCGTGCATGGCATGCTGCACCTGCTGGGGTATGACCATATCGAGGACGACGAGGCCGAGGTCATGGAGGCCCGCGAGGACGCCATCTTGCGCGATCTGGCGCTCGAGCGCGGCGAGGACCCCAAGCTGGTCCACGTCGGCCCCATCACCAACCACGCCCACGACTAGGAGCCGTCTATGATTCCCGGATCGAACAAGGACCATCCGTCCTTCTTAAAGTCGTTCTCCTATGCCATGGAGGGCTTCGTCACCGCCGTCAAGACCGAGCGCAACATCAAGGTCATGCTCGTGGCGGGCGTGTGCACCGTCATTGCCGGCTGCATCGTGGGGCTCGATATTGCCGAATGGGCCACGGTTATCATCTGCTGTGGCCTGGTGATTCACGGCGAGCTGTGCAACACCGCCATGGAGGCGATCGTCGACCTGGCGACCCAGGAGCTCCATCCTCTGGCAAAGCGTGCGAAAGATATCGCCGCCGCCTCCGTATACGTACTTTCCATCACCGCCGCGATTGTTGGATTGCTGGTATTTGCCCACGCACTCGACTTTATTTAGAAAGGGATTTCCATGTCCGACACTATGCAGCCTATCGATGAAACTCTGGACGACGAGTCCCTGGATGCGGTGGATGCCGAAGCGACCGAGGATTGCGAGGATGTCGAGGAATTCGATCCGTTTGAGGGCATGAGCGACGAGGAGCTCGACGCCCTGTGCGACGAGGATGAGAGCCTCGCGGGTTTTGGCGACGTGGAACCCGGTTTTCACAGCGGCTTCGTGGCCCTGGTCGGCCGTCCCAACGCCGGTAAGTCCACGCTGCTCAACGCCTGCTATGGCAAAAAGGTTGCCATCACCTCGCCGGTGGCCCAGACCACCCGCCGTCGCATGCGCGCCGTCGTCAATCGCCCCGGCTACCAGCTGGTCTTTGTCGATACCCCGGGTATTCACAAGCCCAAGGACGGCCTGGGGTCCGAGCTCAACAAGAGCGCGCTGTTCGAGCTGAACGATGTCGATGTCGTCGCGTTTTTGATTGATGCCACCAAGCCGATCGGCAGGGGAGACGCCTGGGTTGCCGAGCGCGTCAAGAATGCCCGTTCCAAGAAGGTCCTGGTGCTCACCAAGGCCGATGAGGCCGACCCCGCACAGGTCATGGAGCAGCTTAAGGCCGCCCACGAGCTTATGGAATATGACGACGAGATCGTGACGTCGTCGGTCAAGAACTTCAACGTCGATGCCTTTATCGAGACCGTTGCGCACTTTTTGCCCGAGGGTCCGCGTTGGTTCCCCGAGGACATGGGTACCGACGCTTCCGATGAGACCCTCGTTGCCGAGTTTGTGCGCGAGAAGGTTTTGCGCCGCACGCGTGATGAGATCCCGCACTCCGTTGGCGTGATCTGCGATGCGCTCGAGCAGACCAAGAAGGTGCTGCGCGTGCACGCCACCATTTACGTCGAGCGCGAGGGGCAAAAGGGCATCATCATCGGCAAGGGCGGCGAGATGATCAAGCATATCGGTATCGACGCCCGCCGCGATCTTGAGCGTATCTTTGGCACGCAGGTCTTTTTGGAGCTGGACGTGAAGGTCAAGGCCGGCTGGCGTGACGACGAGGCCCAGATTCGCCGCTTTGGCTACAACGCCGAGGACTAAGGACGCGCGGCGCGCATGGCAGGCTCCCGGACATATCGCACGAAGGTGCTCGTCCTCGACAAGACGAAGCTCAAAGAGACGGACCTGATCCTGACGATGCTTGACGAGCGGGGTCGGCAGGTTCGTGCCGTGGCAAAGGGCGCCCGCAAACCCGGTGGGCGCCTGGCTGCGCGCTGCGAGCTGTTCTGTACTGTCGATATGCTGCTCGCGCATGGACGGTCGCTCGATGTGGTTTCCCAGGCCGAGCTTATGGAGGCGCCGCTCGGAGCTGCGCCCGATTACGAGACGACCTGCGCCGCAAGCGCGATCGCCGAGGTCGCGCGCGTGTGCTCGTTCGAGGACGCCGAGGACCCGTTTACCTTTGCCATCACGCAGCGGGCGCTTGCCCTGGTGGGCAGCGGGCTCGACACAGCGCACATGGATCTACTTGTGGCGGCATATGTGTTTAAGCTGCTATCGCACGTTGGCTATCGACCCGATTTCTCGGCCTGCGTGCTGTGCGGAGACCCCATGCTGTCGTATTTTTCGCCCCAGGCCGGCGGGCTCATGTGCGGCTCGTGCGCGTCGAGCGTTCCGGGTGCAGAGTTGGTATCGACCGGTGAGGTCGCATGGCTGCGCGCCCTCATGTCCATGACCTTCGATGCGCTTTTGGCTGAGAGGATCGATCCCCATACTGCCGCTTTTTTGTTGGGGCTTTCGCATGTCTGGGCGGCAACACATGCCGATCAGCGCCTCCGTGCGATGGAATTCATGTTGGGTCGGTGATGACGCGCAGGCGCGGGCTGCTTGTGGTAACATACCGACCTGTTGGTACCTCGACCTTGGTTGCTCGCTCCACCGGCGGCTTCCCAGTCCGAGGCGAATCGAGTCGCCCGCGGGCGACGTAAAACGAAAGGTGAAACAATGACTGTTTCCAAAGAGCGCAAGGCTGAGCTGACTGCCCAGTTCGGTAACACCCCGGTCGACACCGGCAACCCCAAGGTTCAGGTCGCCATCCTGTCCGAGCGCATCAAGGAGCTGACCGAGCACATGAAGTCCCACCAGAAGGACTTCCACACTCGTCGTGGCCTGCTCATGCTCGTCGGCCGTCGTCGTCGTCTTCTCTCCTACATCAAGAAGAACGACATCGTCGAGTACCGTGAGCTCATCAAGGCTCTGGGCATCCGCGACAACATCCAGTAAGGATTTGTACATGCTAAGAGCGTCCTGCGCAGCGGGGCGCTCTTTTTGTGTAAGGGCGCGAACAATCACGCTCTGAAGCGTGGCGGGGGCAGGGGGCCCGCGTCACATGAGAAGCCCGCAGGCAAGGGGCCTGTGGGGTAAAGGAGAACAATGACACTCGTATCCAAGACCTTTGAGCTGTACGGCAAGACCTACACCTTTGAGTCGGGCGAGCTTGCCAAGCAGGCCACCGGCGCGTGCCTGGTCAAGCAGGGCGACACCACGATGCTCGACACCGTGGTCGTCTCCAAGGAGCGCAAGAACTACGACTTCTTCCCGCTGACCGTCGACTTCAACGAGAAGATGTACGCCGCCGGCCGCATCCCGGGTGGTTACCTCAAGCGTGAGGGCCGTCCCAGCGAGAAGGCCACGCTCACCGCGCGCATGATCGATCGTCCGATTCGCCCAAGCTTCCCGGACGGCTTCCGCAACGAGGTGCACATCGTCGCCACCTCGCTCGTCGCCGACCAGGTCAACCCCTTCGACGTCATCAACGTCATGGGTGCTTCCCTGGCCATGACGCTCGGCGGCGTGCCCTTCGAGGGCCCGCTTGCCTGCGTGCGCATCGGCCGTAACGTGGAGACCGGCGAGTTTATCGTCAACCCCACCTACGAGGAGCGCGAGAACTCCGATCTGGACCTGGAGCTGGGCGGCTCTGCCGACTTCATCTCGATGGTCGAGGCCGGTGCCGAGGAGATCTCCGAGGACGACATGCTCGCCGCCATGAAGTTTGGCCAGGAGGCCCTAGCTGCTTTCTGCCAGGCTCAGGACGAGTTTGTCGCCGAGTGGGAGCAGGTCAACGGCCCCATCGTCAAGAAGGAGTACCCGCTCGACCAGCCCGTCGAGGAGGTCCAGGAGCGCATCTTCGCCCACTACGACGAGATGGCGGCTGCCCTTCGCGATGCCGACAAGCTTTCCCGCATCGGTAAGGTCGAGGCTCTGAAGGAGTCCATCCGCGCCGAGTTCACCGACGAGGAGCAGGCCGCCTGGGAGCGCGAGATCCCCGTGGCGCTCAAGAAGCTCGAGAAGAAGGCTATGCGCACCATGGTCGTCGAGACCGGTGAGCGCGTCGACGGCCGTGCCGCCGATGAGATTCGCCCCATCATGGTGAAGGATAACTACCTGCCGCTCGTTCACGGCTCCGGCCTGTTCCAGCGTGGCCAGACCCAGGTGCTCTCTGTCCTGTCGCTCGGCATGCTCAACGAGGGCCAGCGTCTTGATACCATCGAGCCTACCGAGGGCAAGCGCTACATGCACCACTATAACTTCCCGCCGTTCTGCACCGGCGAGACCGGCCGCATGGGCAGCCCCAAGCGCCGCGAGATCGGTCACGGCAACCTTGCCGAGCGCGCCCTGCTTCCGGTGCTCCCCGACGAGAACGAGTTCCCCTACGCCATCCGCGTCGTCTCCGAGGTCATGGAGTCCAACGGCTCCTCTTCGATGGCTTCGACCTGCGGCTCCACGCTCGCCCTTATGGACGGCGGCGTGCCCATTAAGCGCCCGGTCTCCGGTATCGCCATGGGCCTGATCCAGGAGGAGGGCAAGACCGTGGTCCTGTCCGATATCCAGGGTCTCGAGGACTTCCTGGGCGACATGGACTTTAAGGTCACCGGTACCACCGAGGGCATCACCGCCCTGCAGATGGACAACAAGGCCACCGGTCTTACCTTCGACATCCTGGCCCGCGCCCTGCAGCAGGCCAAGGAGGGTCGCGCCTTCATCCTGCAGAAGATGCTCGATGTGATCCCCGAGCCGCGCCACACCACGCGTAGCACCGCTCCGCGCATCGTTTCCATCCAGGTTCCGACCGACAAGATTCGCGACGTCATCGGTTCTGGCGGTAAGGTCATCCGCGGCATCCAGGACGAGACCGGCGCTTCGGTCGACATCCAGGAGGACGGCACCGTCTTTGTCGGCGGCACCGGCGAGTCCGTCGACCAGGCTGTCGAGCGCATCAAGCTCATTATCAAGGTTCCCGAGCCGGGCGAGGAGTACACCGGTCGCGTGGTCTCCATCCAGCCCTTCGGCGCCTTCGTCAACCTGCTGCCCGGCAAGGACGGCCTGCTGCACATCTCCCGCGTCGCCAAGGGCCGCGTGGAGAAGGTCGAGGACGTCCTCAACGTGGGCGACGAGGTCAAGGTCGTCGTCATCGAGGTCGACGATCGCGGCAAGATCTCGCTCGATCGTCTGGATAAGCCCGAGGCCCCGGCTCGCGCCGAGGGTGCCTCCGAGGGCGACGGCGAGCACTTCCAGCGCCGTGAGCGTCCGCGTCGCGAGCGCTCCGAGCGCAGCGACCGTCCGCGCCGTCCCGGCGACAACGGAGGCCGCAAGCCCCGCCGTCACCACGACGCCGAGTAACAGCTACACATAAGCAGCTCAACAAGGGCGACTCCGGACAGGGGTCGCCCTTTTGCTATTCCCTGCGGGGTCCGCGGGTAAAGTTTCCTGCTCTACAGTCCTGCTCGCACGGAGAGCACATTAAGTGCTCTCCGGCTCGTGCGGAACTCGCGATAAACTTTACCCGCGGACCCCGCCGGGAATAGCAAAAGGGCTGGTGGGTGCTGCTTGCGATTTTGTCAGACAGTCTATTCAGTTTTCTTATTTTCTGAACTGTCGATACCTGCACCCTCGGCATATCCCCAGATAAAACCGACCAAAATAAACCTGTCCCTAATTGTCAGGTCTGGTCTCAGCGGGCCCGGCACGGGCTAAGTTTATCGCGAGTTCCGCACGCAAAGGAAAGCACTTAATGTGCTTTCCGTCTTGCGCAGGACTGTAGAGCAGGAAACTTAGCCCGTGCCGGGCCCGCTGAGACCAGACCGGCGGGATACACAGGTTCAGATGGGGCTTTGATGCATGGGTGGTCTGTTGGTGGGCAAATGGGTATGATGCTGTAGTTACTGCATCGACTCTGTGATGCATGTTTGTACGTTCCCGGCGGTCGGTTTGCCAGAAGCGCCCCGTCGGTTGTTCCAGACCCGTTTCGAAGAAAGGAAACCACACGAACCTATGGCAGCTAAAAAATCATCTCCCTTGAAGATCATTCCGCTCGGCGGCCTTGACGGCATCGGCAAGAACATGACGGTCTTCGAGTGCGGCGACGACATGGTGCTCGTCGACGCCGGTCTCATGTTCCCCGACGACTCCCAGCCCGGTATCGACTTGGTACTTCCCGACTACACCTATGTTCTGGAGAACGAGGAGAAGCTCCGCGGCATCGTCGTCACTCACGGCCACGAGGACCACACCGGTTCGCTTCCGTACCTGCTGCAGGACCTCAACAATAAGGTGCCCATCTTCTCGAGCAAGCTGACGCTCGGTTTTATCGAAGGCAAGCTCTCCGAGTTCCGCATCCGTGCGCCCAAGTTCCGCGAGGTCAAGGGCGGAAGCCACGTCAATCTCGGTGGCATCTCGCTCGATTTCTTCTCCATGACGCACTCCATCCCGGGCGCTCTGGGCGTTTTCATTCGCACCAACCAGGGCACCGTTATGCACACGGGCGACTTTAAGCTCGATCAGACGCCCATCGATGGCGTCACGCCCGACTATGCCGCCATCAGTCGCTTTGCCAAACAGGGCATCGACCTGCTGCTTTCCGACTCCACCAACGCCACGGTTCCGGGCTTTACCAAGTCCGAGGCCGAAGTCGGCCCCAACCTGCTGCACGCCATCAAGAACGCCCCGGGCCGCGTGTTCGTCGCGTCGTTCTCGAGCCACATCCATCGCCTTCAGCAGATCTGCGACGCCGCTCGCAAGTGCGGCCGTAAGGTCGTCGTGACCGGTCGCTCCATGCTCACCAACACCCGCGTGGCGCGCGAGCTCGGTTACCTCAACATCGACGATGCCGATATCCTCGATGCCTTCGATATCGATAACCTGCCCGACGACAAGATCGTCGTCATGTGCACCGGTTCGCAGGGCGAGCCGCTGTCTGCGCTGTCCCGTATGGCCAACGGCGAGCACAAGACGCTTTCCATCCACGAGGGCGATACCGTCATCCTCTCGGCAACTCCTGTTCCCGGCAACGAGAAGGCCGTCCAGCAGGTCGTCAACAGCCTGGCCAAGCTTGGCTGCGACGTGTGGGATAAGAATCGCGCACTCGTTCATGTCTCGGGCCACGGCAGCCAGGAGGAGCTCAAGCTTCTGATGGCCATGGCCAAGCCCACCTACTTTATGCCGGTTCACGGCGAGGCCGTGCACCTGCGCGCCCATGCCCAGCTTGCCCGTAAGATGGGCATCAAGGATGATCACATCTTTATCCTCGATAACGGCGACACGCTCGAGATGCGCGGCGGTATCGTCAAGCGCGGCACGCCCGTCGAGTCCGGCGTCGTCTACGTCGACGGTCTGCGCATCGGCGATACCGACCCCATCGTCCTGCGCGATCGCCAAAAGCTCGCCAACGACGGTATGGTCACGGCCGTTGCCATCGTCTCGCTCAAGCATAAGAAGATCGAGGCTATCGAGTTCTCGGGTCGCGGTGTTTCGTTTGCCATCGACGATCAGTTCTCCGAGGATGCCTCCGCAGCCATCATGAAGACGATTGAGAAGGGCAAGTTTAGCTTTACGAGCAGCGGCTCCGATGCCATACGCAAGGCCGTGCGTGACTCGCTCTCCAACTTTATCTGGAGCCGTACGCGCACTCGCCCGATGATCATCCCGGTCGTCATGGAGGTTTAGTTTGGCGCGCGGATCTGCACAAAACGCCAAAGGCAATAAGACCAACAACCAACCGGCATCTGCTAAGGGTGCCGGTTCCCATCTTCGTGCCAATAAGGGCCACGAGTCCGAGTTCGATGATTTCGAGCCCCTGGTCGAGCCTTCGGCCAATCGCGATATCGCCGGCGTGGTCATTGCCGTTTTGGCGATTGCGTCCTTCATTGCCGTGATTTCCCCGGCAACGGCACCCGTGACAGCTGCGGTTGCCGGTTTCTACCATCTTGGCTTTGGCCTGGGCGCCTACGTGCTGCCGATCGTCATCTTGCTGTTTGCCGCCACGCTCTTTTTGGGTGAGGACTCGCCGCTCAACATTCGCTCGGTTGCGGGCGGTGCCGTGGTCTTTGTGGCCATTGTCTCTATCCTGTCGCTGATGGTGCCGGGTACGACCGGCTCGTGCGACCTTATGTTTACGCCGCAGAACCTTTCCGCGTCGGGCGGCTACATTGGCGCCTTTATCGCAAGTACCTTGCAAAACGCCCTGGGTAAACCTATCGCCATGGTTGTTTTGCTGGGACTTGTCGTCGTTGGCCTGGTCATTATCGGCTTCTCGGTGGGCGGCGTTTTGCGCTCCGCACGCGATCGCGCTGCCGATTTTGCCGAGCGTCGTCGTGCCGATGTCAATGCGAGCCCGTGGGGCGATGAAGAGGCCCTGTCGGTTCCCGGCGTCTCCCGTCCGCATCTGAGCATTCTGCGTCAGAAGGGAACTGACGCCGCCGTGACCACGGTCATGGGTGGCGATGTTGATCCTGTTTTAGATGACGACGAGGACGATGACCCGTTTGTCGACGTGTCCGAGGCCGTGGAGGCCGAGCGCGCTAAGACCACGCTGCTGCCGCGTCGCCATGCCAAGAAGGGCAAGGCCGCGCCCAAACTTAACACGAGCGAGCCCGACCCGTCTTGGTCCGATAGCGAAATCGAACTCACTGAGGGCGATGACGAGGACGACGAGACTCCGCTCGAGACCGCCAAGACCACCTTGCTGCCGCGTCGCCGCGCCAACGCAGGACAGGTCACCGGACAGTTTTCGATGGAAGACGACCCGGACAAGGCTGACGAGTCAGAGCCGCCATTTGCCGTGAATCCCGTTTCGGCAGCTCCGCAGATCCCTGACTTCCTAAAGCATCCCAAGGTTTCCGATGCCTCCGCCCCCACGGCTTCCGCTGCTTCTGTTGCAGCCGGCGATGGGGGAGCGGACGGTACCAATGCCGATGCCGAGGGCGAACAAGAGGACGGCCTCAAGCTCCCGCCGCTTGAAATCCTGCACGCCAACCCGCAGTCGGCTTCCTCTGCGTCTTCTGACAAGGAGCTGGAACAGACAGCCGAGTCGCTGCAGTCCACCTTGCTTGAGTTTGGCCGTAGCGCCCGCGTCGTCGGCTGGATTGCCGGCCCCACGGTCACGACCTTTAAGCTGCAGCCCGGTGAGGGCGAGCGCGTGAGCAAGATCTCGAGCCTCGAGGACGATATTGCGCTTTCGCTTGCCGCCCAGTCGGTGCGCATCTTTGCGCCGATTCCCGGCACCTCGCTCGTTGGTATCGAGATTCCCAATCGTAAGCGTCAGAACGTCAATCTGGGCGACGTGCTTCCCTATGTGAAGGGCGGTCCGCTCGAGCTTGCCATCGGTCGCGATGCCGAGGGCACGCCGGTTGTCGCCGACCTCGCCAAGATGCCCCACCTGCTTATTGCCGGTACTACCGGTTCCGGTAAGTCGGTCATGATCAACTCCATCATCACGACCTTGCTCATGCGCGCCCTTCCCGAGGACGTTCGCCTGATCATGGTCGACCCCAAGCGCGTCGAGCTTGCGGGCTATAACGGCCTGCCGCATCTCTACGTGCCCGTGGTGACCGAGCCTAAGCAGGCGGCCAGTGCGCTGCAGTGGGCCGTGTCCGAGATGGAGCGTCGCCTGAAGGTGTTCGAGCGCCTCAACGTTCGCAAGATCTCGACGTATAACGAAAAGCAGGCCGCCGGCGAGTTTGAGCATTACGATAACCCGCCGCAAAAGATGCCCTATCTGGTCATCATCATCGACGAGCTTTCGGACCTGATGATGGTCGCCGGCAAGGATGTCGAGGCCTCGATCGTCCGTATCGCCCAGCTGGGCCGTGCCGCCGGTATTCACCTTATCGTGGCTACGCAGCGCCCCAGCTCCAACGTGGTGACGGGCCTTATCAAGGCCAACATCACCAACCGTATTGCCTTTAACGTGGCTACGGGCATCGATTCCCGCGTCATTATCGACCAGATGGGCGCCGAAAAGCTTACCGGTTTGGGCGACATGCTGTTCTCCAAGGTCGACTGGGGTAAACCCCGCCGTATCCAGGGCTGCTTTGTCTCGGACGACGAGATCAACGAGATCGTCGAGTTCGTTAAGTCGCAAAGCGAGCCCGACTACCACGAGGAGATTCTGTCCGCCGTGGCGCCTGCTTCCATGTCCATGGCTGGTGGCGGCATTGTTCGCACGGGCGTTGCCGAACCGCAAGATGACGACCCGCTTATCTGGGAGGCCGCCCATATTGTGGTGGAATCGCAGCTGGGCTCCACATCTGGGCTGCAACGCCGCCTCAAGGTTGGCTATGCGCGCGCCGGGCGTATTATGGACATGCTGGAAGAAAAGGGTGTCGTCGGCCCGCCCGATGGTTCCAAGCCGCGCGAGGTCCTGCTGGACGAGGAGGGGCTCGCCGCGTTGGAGTCTGTCGACGCCGAGATGGCACGTGAAGATCGTGAGTTTGGAGGATTCTGATGGCTGCACGCTTTGGTGACATGCTGCTCGAGCAGCGTCGCCGGATGGGCCTTTCCATCCAGCAGGTCGCCAACACCATCAAAATCAGGCCGCAGATCATCGAGTTTTTCGAGACCGGTAACTTTGCATCGATGCCTCCGCGCGGCTATGCGCAGGGCATGATTTCTAGCTATGCTCGCTTTTTGGGGCTTAACCCGCGCGAGGTCGTCAACGCTTATTTTGATGACCTCATGGCATATGAACGCGAGACCTCGCAGCAGGGCGGTCGTTTTCAGGATGCTGCCGGCTACGTTAACTCGCGTTCGTCGGTCGATAACGGACGCTTTCTGATGGTTCAGGGTGGTCGCTCGACGCGGTACGGCCAGCGCCCTCCGCAGGCGGGCTATATCACCGAGACGGGCTCCAGCGAGGAGATTCGTTCTCAGCGAGATCGCTTTCGCAGTACGCCCATGCCTGATGACCGTGCGCTTCCCGCCGCTCGCGGGTTGAGTCGCGATCCTCGCGCCGGTTACGGCGACGGTGGCTACTCCGGTCGTGGTTATCGCAGAGTTTCTGCCGGGCGTTCCCGCGGTGGATATGCCGACGCCGATACCACGCAGGTGACGCCGCGCCTCCGTTCCCAATCGCAGCCTTACGGGCAGCGCCCTTCGGCGCCTCGCTCTGAACAGCGTGGCTATCAGAACCGTGGTGAGCTTGCGCCGCGTTCGGGCCAGCGTGGCTCGCAGCGCCAGGGCGGCTATCGTGGTCGTCCCGATAGCGGTCGCGGCCGTATGCCGCAGGGGAATGGCCGTGGCGGCTCCAATCGCGGACGCGGCGGTGGACGTGCTCCTCAGAACAATGGACTCGATCCGCGCATCATCTACGCCGGCATCGGTGCCGTGGCACTTTTGCTGATTTTGCTCATCGTGGTCCTCCTGCGTGGCTGCGGCTCTTCTGCACCCGAGTCGACGCCTGAGACGCCCGCGGCCACCAAGACGACGACCAAGAAGTCTTCCAAGAAGACCGAATCTGTTGACGAGGATGAAGGCACCGACGAGGCGACGGATTCTGCCGATTCCGATGCCGCCAAGGCGAACGCGAAAAAGAAAGAGGACGAGGTCATCAAGGTCAAGGTCTCCGTTGCCAAGGGCAAGACCGCCTGGATCGAGGTCAAGGTCGACGGTAAATCGGTCTTCGGCGCCCAAGCAACCGGTCCCTTTGAGCAGGAGTACACGCCCGAGTCCTCGATCGAGATCACCACGTCCAAGCCCTCCGATGTTACGGTTACCAAGAACGGTGAAAAGGTTCGCTACGACACCAAGACATCGGGTGTGGCGCGCGTGACCATTACCGTTCCCAAGAAGGAGACCGCAGAGTCCGAGGATGGCGAGAGTACCGACGGCACCGATGCTGCCGACGGCACCGACGCCCAGTCTACCGACGGTACCGACACGGCATCCGACGGCCAGACTGCAAACGATTCAGATGACTATTCGTACGACAGCTACTAAGGCTCCCCGTACCGAAAGGAAGAACCATGGCTAAAGATTCCAGCTTCGACGTTGTGTCCGAGGTCAATATGCAGGAGGTCGATAACGCCTTCCAGCAGACCACCCGCGAGATCTCTCAGCGCTATGACCTCAAGGACTCCGGCGCCACCATCGAGCTTTCGAAGGGCGACAAGCTCTTTACGATCAATGCCCCGGCCGATTTTGTCTCCAAGCAGATCATTGACGTGCTGAGCTCTAAGCTCATCAAGCGCGGCATCGATCTTAAGGCTGTCTCTTGGGACGCGCCGCAGGCGGCTTCGGGCGGTACCGTGCGCGTGCTCGGCCATATCGTCGAGGGCATTGACCAGGCGACCGCCAAGAAGATTAATAAGGACATCAAGGATCAAAAGCTCAAGGTCAAGGTGACCATCGAGGCCGATAAACTGCGCGTTACCTCGGCCTCTAAGGATGCGCTTCAGACGGTGATCCAGTTCCTGCGCGACCAGGACTACGGTCAGCCGCTGCAATTTACCAACTACCGCTAATTCTTTCGAAAGGACCGCTCTCCAACATGGATACTCCGTTGGGTTCCGTACTCTACATCACGCTTGGCTGCGCTAAGAACGAGGTTGACACCGACCGCATGCGTTCTCTTTTGGCCGCTGCGGGCTACGAGGAGGCATTCGACCCGCAGGATGCCGATATCGCCATCGTCAATACATGCTCGTTCCTCGCCTCCGCAACGTCCGAGAGCATCGAGACCACGCTCGAGCTCGCCAATGAGGTTCAGGACGGCGTTCGCGCCTGCCCCATCGTCATGTGCGGTTGCGTGCCGTCTCGTTACGGCGATGACCTGCCCGACGAGCTTCCCGAGGTCGCTGCCTTTGTGAAGGCCGATGAGGAAGACGGCATCGTCTCTGTCATCGATGGCGTACTGGGCGTGGAGCGCGAGATCGCGGCCTATATCCCGCGGGTCAAGCGTACCGTCGAGGGCGCCGTTGCCTACGTCAAGATCTCCGATGGCTGCAATCGTTTTTGCAGCTTCTGCATGATCCCCTACATTCGTGGTCGCTATCATTCGCGCAATGCCGAGAGCATTATCTCCGAGGTGCGCGACCTGGTTGCCGGCGGTGTGCGCGAGATCGTGCTGATCGGTCAGGACACGGGCATTTGGGGCACCGACTTTGCCGACGAGGACGTCGCCGAGGGCTCGCCGCGCAATCTGGCGCAGCTGCTGCGTGCCGTCGCCGAGGCTGTGCGCCCGCATAACGTCTGGGTCCGCGTGCTCTATCTGCAGCCCGAGGGCATGACCGACGAGCTTATCGAGACGATTCGCGATACGCCCGAGGTGCTGCCCTATATCGATATCCCCGTGCAGCACTGCGATGCGCGCATCCTTAAGGCCATGCGTCGCTCCGGTTCGCGCCAGGAGCTCGAGGATCTGTTCCGTGATCTTCGCGAGCGCATCCCCGGCATCGTGATTCGCTCTACGGCCATGGTCGGCTTCCCGACCGAGACTGACGACGAGTTCCGCGATCTTATCGACTTTATGGACACTGTCGGCTTTGACTACACGAGCGTCTTTGCCTACTCGCGCGAGGAAGGCAGCCTGGCCGCCAAGATGGAAGGCCAGGTCGATGAGGAGGTTAAGCTCGAGCGCGCCCAGGAGGCCATGGATCTGGCCGAGTCGCTCGGTTTTGCCGCCACGGCAGCCCATGTGGGTGAGCGCGCCCAGGTGATCGTCGATGGCATCGAGGAGACCGAGGACGGCGCCGAGCTGATCGGTCACGCCTGGTTCCAGGCGCCCGATTCCGATGGCGCGGTGCATCTGGACGCCAGCGAGGCGTCCGTGGGCGATATTCTGACTGTCGAGTTTACCGATAGCTTCTGCTATGAGCTTATCGGTCATGTTGTGGAGTAGGAGAGCGTCGTGGCAAACGAGAGTAATAAGGAACTGACGAGTGTTTGGACGCCCGCCAACATCGTGACGTGCGTTCGCATCGTCTTTATACCGGTGTTCATGATCGTCTCGGCTCTGTCTCACGCGAGCGTTGTCGGTACGGACTGGAGCATCTTCGACGGCCCGCTCGCCGCCGCTGCCTTTATTTTGTATGTGATCCTGTCGTGCACCGATAAAGTCGACGGCTATCTTGCGCGCTCGCGCAACGAGATCACCGATTTCGGTAAGTTCTTGGACCCCATCGCCGACAAGCTGCTGGTGTTCTCGGCCCTGCTTTTGTTCTTGGATTTTGGCGCGGTGACCGTGTGGTCCGTGTTCATCATCCTGTTCCGTGAGCTGCTGGTGAGCGCCCTTCGCATGGTCGCGAGTGCTGCCGGTGTAGTCGTTGCCGCCGATAAGCTCGGCAAGTACAAGACGGCGACCACGATGGTCTCCATCTGCGGCTATCTGTGCGTCTTTGCGATGGCCGGCCTTCAGCTGGGGCCGGTGTCGCTGCTGCTCGGTGTCTATTCGGTGTCGCGCTTCCTGTACGTCATCGCCGTGATTTTGACCATTGTCTCGGGCGCCCAGTACTTCTGGAACTGTCGCAAGATCGTCTTTTCGGTCTAGGTCCTGGTGGGTATGACGGAGTCTTATTTGCAGATCGCCGCAACCAACGAGGAGCTGGCGCGCGATATTGTCGAGCGCGCGAGTGCCCGTGGTGTGACGGTGTCGACGGCGGAGTCGCTGACGGCGGGCATGATCGCCTCGACGATTGCCGATATCCCGGGTGCCTCGGCGGTGCTCCGTGGCGGTGCGGTGACCTACTGCGATGAGATCAAACATCGCGTGCTCGGCGTCGAGCAGGAAACGCTCGATCGGTTTAGCGCCGTGTCGCACCAGACGGCGCGCGAGATGGCCGTGGGCTCGCTGGACCTCTATCAGAGCGATATAGCCGTAAGCGCAACGGGCTACGCTGGGCCCGGTGGTGGCACCGAGCAAGACCCCGCCGGTACGTTCTATATTGGGTGGGCGTATCGCGCGGCCGATGGGGGAGCGCCGGTTGTCGAGTCTGCGCGCTGTCATTATGAGGGCGATCGGTCGCGCGTTCGGGCCCATGCGGTCACGGAGGCTTTGGAGCGTATTGTCCACGTGCTCAATTCTATGGATTAGACGTGGTTTAAGGGGCCTTAGGGCCCCTTAATTGTGGAGATAGGGACCTTTGATGATATTGCCGTTTGGGCTGGTACAAGGCTTAAATTTGTTCGAACACCCGTATTTGTGATTGGCGTGGTCAAGCGTTTGGTCGGTGATTGGTCGGCGTTTGGTTGGGTTTTGGAATGGCCGGGTGCATATGATGAATCTGAACGGTTGACCACGAACAGCCGTTCGTTTATTATCGTTTCAGGTTGTTAAGAGGAGGACTATTCATGGCCAAGAATTCAGGTCTCGTACGTACCGTTCATGCACGCACGACGGGTAAAGAGCGCGATGAGATGATCGCCACCACCAAGGCCGAGATCGAGAAGAAGTTCGGCCAGGGCTCTATCATGAGGTATGGCGACGGCGGTCCGGAGCTCGAGGTCGAGGCTATTCCGACGGGCTCTCTGTCGCTCGATGCCGCCTTGGGTATCGGCGGCGTGCCGCGCGGCCGTATCGTCGAGATTTATGGCCCCGAGTCCTCCGGTAAGACGACGCTTTCGCTCGAGATCCTTGCAGAAGCACAGGCCATGGGCGGCGTTGTGGCATTTATCGATGCCGAGCACGCGCTTGATCCCACCTATGCCGCGCGCATCGGTGTTGATATCGATGAGGTCCTCATTTCCCAGCCCGACACGGGCGAACAGGCGCTCGAGATCGTCGATATGCTTGTGCGCTCCGGTGCCATCGACGCCATCGTCGTCGACTCTGTTGCCGCCTTGACTCCGCGTGCCGAGATCGAGGGCGAGATCGGTGACACGACCGTGGGTCTGCAGGCTCGCTTGATGAGCCAGGCGCTCCGCAAGCTCGCCGGCTCGCTTGCCAAGTCCAACACGACCTGCATCTTCATTAACCAGCTGCGCGAGAAGATCGGCGTCATGTTCGGCAACCCCGAGACCACCACGGGCGGCCGCGCACTCAAGTTCTTCTCTTCCGTGCGAATCGATATTCGCAAAATCGATACTATTAAGCTCAAGGACGAGGTTATCGGTAATCGCGTGCGCGCCAAGGTCGTTAAGAACAAGGTGGCCGCTCCGTTCCGCTCGGCCGAGTTTGACATTATGTACGGCACCGGCATCTCCAAAGAGGGCTCGATTCTGGATATGGCCGTTGAGTGCGGCATTTGCAAAAAGATGGGGTCCTGGTTTGCCTATGGCGAGGACAAGCTCGGCAACGGTCGCGAGGCCGCCAAGACGTTCCTGCGGGAGCATCCCGATTGCGCCGACGAGATCGAGCACAAGGTTCGCCTTGCCTGCGGCCTTGAGTATGACGATGATGCCCCCTCCGAGGTTGAGTTGACCGACCAGCCCGCCCCCGAGGAGTTTGATGAGCTGTACGCCATCGATGGCTCCGCGATGCTCGACGATGACGACGAGTAGCGGATGCCGACATGTCGTATACGGTGACCGAGGCCACGGTCGTCTTTCCCGATAAGAAGGCGGCCTCCTCGTTCTCGAGCGGTTATGCGTCTAAAAAGCCCTGCGCGCATATCGATTGCGATTTTGAGGGCGGTTTCGAACGTTCCATTTGGATTCCCGTGCGCGTGGCGCGCCTGTACGTTAAGAACCGCCCCGATCTTCCCTGTGATTGGGATGACTTTCGCGAGGCGGTGCAGCTTATCGAACGCAAATGTGCACTCACCATGGTGACCGAGATGCTTTCGCGCCGCGATCATGCCACGGGCGAGGTGCGCGATAAGTTGGCTCGCTATGGCTTTCGACAGCCCGCGATCGATTTTGCGGTTGCTCAAGCGACCGAGTATCGGTTTTTGGACGAGAACCGTTTTTGCTCGTACTTTATCGAAGAGCGTAAACGTCGCGGCTGGGGACAGCGCAAGATCGAGGTTGAGCTCAAGCGTCGTCATGTCGTGCTTGACGATATCCCCGGGTATCCCGAGGCATATTTTGCCGTGGATGACGACTTGGCCCGCGCTTCGGCCTTGCTCGCTAAACGTCGCGTCCCCGAGGTCCGTGCATTCGAAAAGCTCGTCAGGTTTTTGATGGGTAAAGGTTTCTCGTATCACATCGCCGCCGATGCCGTTAAGGCACGTCTCGATGCCTTAAGCGAGGAGTGTGCCGTGTAAGCATAGCACTCGTTACGCCCCTGCCGTTCACCGCTCGATTGGCGCCGTGCCGGGTGCGTTTATTTGACAGTTGTTGCGGTTCAACGTAGGATAAATACCGTCATTTGCTTTGTGATATGTGCTCATCTGTGATGAGTTTGTTTATATGTTTATCTGTATCCGACCCGCATAAGCTGCGCCCATATTACTCAAATGTCGCGAGCCGTTCGTAAGGACGGTTCGCTTTGTTGTGTAACGAATCCATAAAAAGGAGTGAGCATGCCTATCATTGCAGCGCTCGTTGGCCTCGTTTTGGGTGCCATCGCCGCCATTGCCTACATGCGCACCGCCAAGCAGGGTAGTCTTCACGAGGCCGACGAAAAGATTCAGTCGGCACACGCGCAGGCAGAGTCCCTGATCGGTGATGCAAAGCGTCAGGCCGAGACCCTCAAAAAAGAGGCTCTGCTCGAGGCTAAGGAAGAGATCATCAAGAACAAGCAGGCCGCCGAGGCCGAGGACAAGCAGCGCAAGAGCGAGATTCGCACGCTCGAAAATCGCGTGATGCAGCGCGAGGAATCGCTCGATCGTCGCAACGATGCGCTCGATAAGCGCGAGCACCAGCTGTCCAGCCAGGCCGGTCAGGTCGAGAAGCGCTCTCGCGAGCTTGAGGAGCTCTGCGCCAAGCAGACCTCCGAGCTCGAGCGTATTGCCGACCTTACGCGCGAGGACGCTCACAAGGAGCTGCTCGACAAGGTCCGCGGCGAGGTTACCCACGAGGCGGCCACCATCATCCGCGAGTCCGAGCAGCAGGTCCGCGCCGAGTGCCATAAGACCGCCCAGGAGATTCTCTCCCTGGCGATTCAGCGTTGCGCCGCCGACCATACCGCCGAGGTCACCGTCACTTCCGTTCATATTCCCTCCGATGACCTCAAGGGTCGCATCATCGGTCGCGAGGGTCGCAACATCCGCACCTTTGAGCAGGTTTCTGGCGTTAACCTCGTGATTGACGACACCCCCGAGACCGTTGTGCTTTCGAGCTTCGATCCGGTCCGTCGTGAGACTGCCCGTGTGGCGCTCGAGAACCTCATTGCCGATGGCCGCATTCACCCCGCCCGCATCGAGGAGATGTACCACAAGGCCGCCGACTTGGTTCAGCAGCGTGTGCGCGAGGCCGGCGAGCAGGCTGCCTTCGATACCGGTATCCACGACCTGCATCCCGAGATCGTCAAGACCCTGGGCGCTCTGCGCTACCGCACCTCGTTTGGTCAGAACGTGCTGCAGCACTCGCTTGAGGTTTCCGACCTGTGCGGCGTGATGGCCTCCGAGCTTGGTCTGGATGTTGTGACCGCCAAGCGCGCCGGTCTTTTGCATGACCTGGGCAAGGCCATCGACCACGACGTTGAGGGCCCGCATGCTGTGATTGGCGCCGAGCTTGCCCGCCGTTATGGCGAGAAGCCCGTTATCGTTCACGCGATCGAGGCCCATCATGCCGATGTCGACCCCAACACGGTGCTCGACGTTTTGGTCCAGGCTGCCGATGCCGTCTCCGCTTCTCGTCCCGGTGCTCGCCGCGAGTCGGCCGAGAACTATATCAAGCGCCTTGAGAAGCTCGAGGAGATCGCCAACTCTCACGACGGCGTCGAGCGTACCTATGCCATGCAGGCCGGTCGCGAGGTTCATGTCATGGTCCAGCCGGACAAGATCTCCGACGCCCAGTCCACGGTGCTTGCGCACGATATCGCCCACCAGATCGAGGAAGAGATGGAGTATCCCGGTCAGGTGCGCGTTGTCGTGATTCGCGAGAGCCGTGCCGTCGATATCGCTAAATAACATGAACGACGCGAACGAGCTTATCTCATTTATCGCGTCGATGTCGGGGGAGGGCAACCTTCGCGTCGAGGAAAACCTTGGCGAGGGGTATGTCCGCCTCCGCGTTTCGGAGGCCGAGCGCCGTCAGGCCAAGCATGACATTCAGCATGTAGAGGACATTGTCATCGAGATGCTGCGTAATGCTCGTGATGCCGGAGCCGATAAGGTCTATCTTGCCACGACCAAGGAGGAGGGTGTTCGCACCCTCCTCTTCCTGGATAACGGTTCGGGCGTGCCGCAGGACATGCAGGAGCGTATCTTCGATGCCCGCGTCACCTCCAAGCTCGAGAGCATGAAAATGGACCGTTGGGGTGTTCACGGTCGTGGTATGGCGCTGTTCTCTATCAAGCAGAACACGGATGAGGCACGCGTTGTTACATCGGGCGTCGATTTGGGCTCTGCGTTTAAGGTGTGCGTTGCCACTGAGCGCTTGGGTGAGCGCGCCGACCAGTCGAGCTGGCCTCAAGCGGTTAAAGACGAAGACGGCCGCTATGTATGTGCTCGCGGCCCCCACAACATCATTCGCGCAGCCTGCGAGTTTGCCCTTGAGGAGCTGCGTTGCTGCGATGTGTATCTGGGCTCCCCGTCCGAGATCGCTGCGACCCTGTACGCTCAGGCTTCGAGTCGTCTTGATACGTCACGCCTGCTCTTTATCGACGACGAGTGCGAGCTTCCGGTTATCGATCGTTTGGGCCTTGCCTCGGATGCCGAGGACTTTATCCGGATCTGCTCCGGGCTGGGTCTCGAGATGTCCGAGCGCACTGCCCACCGTATTCTGTCGGGACAGATTAAGCCCGTTCGCGGCGTGACTGCGCGTCTGCTGCGCGAGCGCGATTCCACCTCGCATGCGCCGGCTCCCGTCGATCTTGCCAAGGACCGTCGAGGCCTTCGTATCGCCAAGGATGATATGGCGCAATTTTCGCGTGCGGTCGAGCGTGACTTTAACGACCTCGCTGCCCGGTATTACCTCAATCTGTGCGGCGACCCTAAGATTCGCGTTTCGCGTGATCGCATCACGGTGACGTTCGATCTTGCCAAAGAGGAATAAAATCTTTACCGAGTCCGCTCGGTACGATACAGTTATTGCAGTTAAAACGTACTTTTAAACGCAGGAGTTTCTTCATGGATTGCCTGAAGGTATCAAGCAAATCATCGCCCGCGTCCGTTGCCGGCGCCATTGCCGGCATGGTCAAAGATGGCGTCCCCGTCAACATTCAGTGCGTCGGCGCCGGTGCCGTCAACCAGGCCATCAAGGCCGTTGCCATTGCGCGCGGCTTTCTGATTCCGACCGGCTTTGATGTCTCCTGCGCGCCGGTGTTCTCCGACATCCTCATTAACGGGGAGTCGCGCACGGCAATTCGTCTCTCTATCTACGTTCACCAGATTAATCGGGCTGCTATGGATAACGTCGTCATGGACGACGTTAAGCCTGTTGCGTAAACGAGCCATCTGCACGCTTGTAGCACCTATGCGCCCCGTCGACACCATCGTTAGGATGTAAGCTCATGGACCAGCGTTCCGTACGCGATATTCTTGCCGGTAAAACCTACTTTATCCGCACATTCGGCTGCCAGATGAATCAGCACGACTCCGAGCGCGTGAGTGGCTTGCTCGATTCGTATGGCTGTCTTATGGCGCTCGATCCGGAGCATGCCGATATTGTCGTGTTCATGACGTGCTGTGTGCGCGAGGCTGCCGATACTCGCCTCTATGGTCAGTGCAATTCCTGCAAGAGCCTGCCTCCTTCGCCTTCGGGTAAGCGTGTGGTCGCCGTGGGCGGCTGCATCGCCCAGCGCGATGGCGAGGGCTTGCTCACCAACGTCGATAACGTCAACGTCATTTTTGGCACCCATTCTATTGCGCGCGTGGCCGAGCTCATTGCCGAGGCGTTTTTGGATGGCAAGCGCCATATCCGTACGAATGAGCATGAGGATACCGACGCCATGAGTATGCCGTGGCATCGCGAGACGCAGTATCACGCATGGGTGCCCATCATGACGGGCTGCAACAACTTTTGTACGTACTGCATCGTGCCATACGTCCGGGGTCGCGAGAAGAGCCGTCCCTTCGAAGAGATTGTCGACGAGGTGACCGGGCTCGTGCGTCAGGGCGTGCGCGAGATTACGCTTCTGGGCCAAAACGTGAACTCCTACGGTCGCGATCTCTTTGGCAAGCCGCGCTTTGCCGACTTGCTGCGCGCTGTGGGCGATACGGGCGTCGAGCGTATTTTCTTTACCTCTTCGCATCCTAAGGATCTGCTGCCTGAGACCATTGACGCCATGGCCGAGACACCTGCCGTCATGCCGCAGCTCCACCTGGCCGTTCAGTCGGGTTCCACGCGCATCCTTAAAGAGATGAATCGTCGTTATACGCGCGAGGATTATCTGGGTCTGGTCGATCGTATTCGTAACCGTATGCCCGATATTGCGCTTTCGACCGACATCATCGTGGGCTTCCCGGGCGAGACTGAGGAAGACTTTGAACAGACGCTCTCGCTTGCCGAGACGGTGCGCTATGCCCAGGCCTACACGTTTATTTACTCCAAGCGCGCCGGTACCCCGGCAGCTGAGATTTATGATCCCACCCCGCATGAGGTTATCCTTGAGCGCTTTAACCGTTTGGTCAAGGTTATCGAGACGACGGCCCACGAGTATAACCAGGGCGAGCTTCACACCGTGGTGCCTGCGCTCATTGAGGGCACGAGCAAGAAGAATGACGCTGTCCTTCTGGGCAAGAGTCCCAAGAACCAGACGGTGCATGCGCCGATTCCTGCTGGCTATAGCATCGATCAGCTCATCGGTAAAATCGTCGACGTCGATGTTGATGTCGCCAAGACGTGGTATCTGTCTGGCTCCGTCGTGGGCGAGCCTCGCTAATGATTTCTCCCGGTGCAAGCCTTTCTGCCGTAGCGATTGTCGGTCCGACGGCGGTCGGAAAAAGCGATGTTGCCGACCGCCTGGCTGCTCGTCTATCGTCCGAGGTGTTGTCGTGCGATGCGATGCAAATCTATCGCGGCATGGACATCGGTACGGCCAAGATGATGCCCGAGGAGTGCTCGGCACCTCTGCGCCTCATCGATATCGTTGATCCGGGCGTCGCGTATTCCGCCGCGCTCTACCAGTCGGACGCTCGAGCGCATATCGAGCGTCTGCTTGGTGAGCAGCGTCTTCCGGTCTTTTGCGGCGGTACGGGCTTGTATCTCAAGGCCGCTCTCGATGAAATGGATTTTCCTTCGGGAGAACTCGAGGACGAACGCCGCGCGGGATATCAGGAGCTTGCCGAGCGCATTGGAGAGGAAGCATTGCATGCCCTGCTTGCCGAGCGCGACCCCGAATCGGCTGCCGTGATTCATCCCCATAACGTGCGTCGTGTGATTCGTGCGCTCGAGATGTACGATGACGGCGTGTCATATGCCCAGCAGAAGTCGAAATTCAGTGTTCCGCGCGAGCGTTATCACGCCTTGTGGTTTGGTCTGACGCGTAGCCGTGAAGTGCTCTATGAGCGCATTAACCTGCGTGTCGACCTTATGTTTGAGCAGGGGCTGGTTGATGAGGTCCGTGGCCTTATGGATCAGGGCCTGGGTGATGCACTCACGTCGATGCAGGCAATCGGTTACAAAGAGATTATTGATGCCTTGCGAGGCGTTATTACCATGGATGAGGCCCGTGAGCTTATCAAGATGCGTTCACGTCGCTATGCCAAGCGCCAGCTTTCCTGGTTTAAACGTGACGATCGCATCGTGTGGTTCGATATGGATGAGTTTACGATCGATGAGGTCGTTAATGATATTTACCATCGCATCGAGGCTGCCTAATGGCTCGTTTCCCTTTGGTCCCCACGGCGCCTGAACCCGAGCGCGCCATCTTGGTTGGTGTTGAGTGGCGCGATAACGCCTGGCCGCTCGACCGTTCGCTCGACGAGCTCGAGCGTCTTGCGCACACTGCTGGGGCCCAATGCGTGGCACGCTTGTCGCAGCGCCTGGTCAAACCCTATCCCAATTCGTTTATCGGCTCTGGCAAGGTCGAGGAGCTGTGCGGTTTGGTGCATCGCATGGATGCGGACGTTGTTATCTTTGACGACGACCTGACTCCTTCACAGCAGTCCTATCTTGAGAAAGCCGTGGGCGAACCGGTCAAGATTATTGACCGTACGGCGTTGATTTTGGATATCTTTGGTCTGCATGCCCAGACGCGTGAGGGCCGCTTGCAGGTGCAGCTGGCACAGTTGCAGTACCTGCTGCCTCGTTTGCGAGGTATGTGGAGCCACCTTGCCAAGGAACAGACGCGTGGCGGTATTGGCTCGCGCTTTGGCCAGGGCGAAAGCCAGCTCGAGGTCGACCGTCGTCTGATTCGCAATAAGATCGCTGCGCTTCGACGCGAACTGAAACAGGTTGAGCAACGTCGCGATGTGCAATCGAAAAGCCGTATTGAATCGCCAGCGTTTCGCGTTGCGTTGGCTGGCTACACCAATGCCGGCAAGTCGACGTTGCTTAATCGTTTGACGGGATCCACGGTACTTTCGCAGGATAAGCTGTTTGCCACGCTCGATCCTACAACGCGCTCGTACCGTTTGCCCGGTGGCCGTGGCATGACGATCACCGATACCGTCGGCTTTATTCAAAAGCTGCCCCATGGCCTGGTCGACGCGTTTAAATCCACGCTTTCCGAGGTGCTCGGCGCCGATTTGATTCTTAAAGTTGTAGACGCTTCCGATGAGGATTACGAGCGTCAGCTCGAGGCGGTTGATCGTGTCCTTGACGAGATTGGTGCCGGTGAGCGCCTGACGCTTACTGTGTTCAATAAAATTGATCTGCTCGATAGCGTCGACCGCTTGAGCTTCCGCCGACGCTATCCCGAGGCGGTGCTGTTCTCGGCTCAGACGGGTGAGGGTCTTGATGACTTAGTCGACCGCATCGCTCGTGAAGCGGCCGCTACAGACGTGTTGCTCTCGGCCGATATCCCGTATCGAGAGGGCGCTTTAATCACGCTCGTGCACGAACAGGGAACCCTTCTGCACGAGGAATATCTTGAGGGCGGCGTTCGTATTGTGGCAAAGCTGCCGGCCCGTATCGCACCACGTCTTGAGCGTTACCGAACGGAATAAATCAGCTCCAGTACGCCCAATATAACGGGCTGATGAAGCAGATAGAACGGTAGTGCATGGCGTCCGAGGCTTGCGAGCACGGGGATGGGATTCTCATAGGCCCATACTGGTGTCTCGCAGTTTGATTCCTGTGCCGTTCGAGCGGCAAAGAAGCCTGCGAGGTACATAAAATAGAATGGGATGAGCGGATAGTAATCACCGGAGACAAAGTCTGGACCTGGGAACCCCAGCCAAGCTAGATAGGGGATAGGGTAGACCGCTTTAGGAATGCTCCAGGTACAGGCAAAGAGTATGAGGCAAAACGTTATACCCCATACTGCCGGCACTCTATCGAGAACCGGGCGCGCGAGCGCGACAATGGCAGTGCACGCCGCCATGCAGAAAATGATGCCGAAGTTCACCGAGTCATCAACCGAGACGAGCGTCGTTGCGACCCATACGACCAAAGCGGCTACGGCATATTTGGCGGCACGCTTGATGTTGTTGCGCGAGAGGGTGCACATCCAGCCGGCAATAAATAAAAATACCCAACTGATGCTGGCACGCCAGATGTCCTGGAAGATGGTCTGGGTAAACCAGGGCATCTCCCAACCATATAGGTAGGCAAGGTCGTAGCAGGCATGAAATCCCGCCATCGATAGCATGGTAAACCCGCGAATGGTATCAAAGACGGTGATGCGTTTTTGCATTACGAAAACCGGCGCATCAAACCGACGACCTTGCCCAGAATCGTGGGATTTGTCGCGTAGATGGGCTCCATGGTGTCGTTTTCAGGCTGCAGGCGAACGCGCCCCTGCTCCTTGTAGAACGTTTTGACTGTTGCGGAGCCTTCGATCATGGCAACGATAATCTCGCCATTCATGGCGCTCTTCTGCTCGCGAACGATGATGTAATCGCCGTTATAGATGCCGACGTTAATCATCGAATTGCCGTGGACCTCGAGGATAAAGGACCCCTGGTCCGTTGCGATTTCGGTCGGGATGGTAAAGGTGTCCTCGATATTCTGCTCGGCAAGGATGGGAATCCCTGCGGCGACGCGGCCTACGAGAGGCAGCGATACGGTGCCGCGGGGTGCCGTAGGCTCATCGGACTTTGAGATGGAGACGGAAGACCCGTCTTCGTCAAAGAGCTCGAGGGCGCGAGGCTTGGTGGCGTCACGCTTGAGCAGGCCGCGTGCTTCGAGTGCGGAGAGATGTGCATGTACGGTACTAGGGGAGGAAAGGCCCACAGCCGAAGCCATCTCGCGCACACTGGGCGGATAGCCCTTCTCCTGCTGATATTCCTTGATGAAGTCGTAAATTTGCTGCTGACGCTTGGTAATTTTGCGAGCCATCAGGGATTCCTCTCTACTCATACCAAACAAATGTTCTATTTTTGCTTGACAGGAACAACTGTTCGAAGATAATAATAACCGAACACTCGTTCCCGCGCTAGACTTTTTTGTCCCCGCGGCTTGATAAAACAGTTCTCGTCAAAACAAACGAGAGGAGAACAGAATGAACGCAGCGGATATGGTCCAGGGAAACCTCGCCCTTAAGCTCGAGACGCCCGCCTCGCCTGCCTTTACGGTCGTGAAGGGCGGACGCTCTCATTTTCAGGCCGTGGCCACTAAGCCCGTTCGCACCCAGCGTGCGGCCGCTGTTTTGGCTCCTGTTGCCCTGAAGGCCTCGACGATTGTTGCTGTTGCTGTAGCGTTCACCCTGTTCTTTGTGCTCGCCACGTCAGTTTTTTCTGCTCGCCACGCAGCATATGCCGATTCCGTAGCCAACGTTACCTACGAGACGGTTCGCGTGCAGCCCGGCGATTCCCTGTGGTCGCTTGCCCAGGAGCATCCCATCGATGGCCTTTCCACACAGGAGACTTCCGACATGATTCGTAGCGTCAATCACCTCGATCGCGGCTCTCTTGATGCTGGTGCAGTTCTGAAAGTTCCGACTCGTTCGTAAGATTTCGGCTCGGTCGCATGGTACCCTTGTTATCGTTTAGGAGGAGGTACCATGCGCTGTCCCAAATGCGGCAAGGCACATACCCGCGTTGTCGATTCCCGTATGCAGGAGTCGAACAACACTATCAAGCGTCGTCGCGAATGCTGTTCGTGCAATTATCGTTTTACAACGTTCGAGCGCTGCGAAGATCCCATCGAGGTTATCAAATCCGACGGGTCAAAGCAGCGGTTCGATCGCAACAAGCTGCTGGTTGGTCTGATGCGCGCCACGATTAAGCGCGATATCGATACGAAAAAGCTCAACGAGATCATCGATGATATCGAGGTGGAACTGCGTTCCCGTACGCTGACGGCTGTTACGTCCCACGAACTGGGCGATATGGTGCTTAAGCGCCTGGCCAAGATCGACAAGGTGGCCTACATTCGTTTTGCCTCGGTCTATCGCGATTTCAAAGACGTCGACGAGTTTTTGCAAGAGCTCGACAAGCTAAGGTGATTTCATGTCCAACATTACCGTTAACATTAAGCGTCTCGATCCCACGGTCGAGCTTCCCAAATACGCACATCCCACGGATGCCGGCCTTGACCTCCGTGCCAACGAAGACTGCACCCTCAAGCCCTTTGAGCGCCGCTTGGTCTCCACTGGCTTGGCCATTGCGCTGCCCGATGGCTACGCCGGCTTTGTCCAGCCCCGCAGCGGTCTAGCCATTAAGCAGGGCCTGTCTATAGTCAACACGCCCGGTCTCATCGACGCCCACTATCGAGGAGAACTCAAAGTCATCTTAATCAATATGGATCCCACCAACAATATCCAGATCAACAAAGGCGACCGCATCGCCCAACTCGTCATCCAAGAAGTCCCCATGGTCAATCTCGTAGAGGTAGACGAACTAGACAATACCGACCGAGGCAACGGAGGCTTCGGCTCCAGCGGCGTCGCCTAGGGGCACTCGTATCCCTCCCGCCCGCCTCTCACACATATCATTCCATGCTCAAACATTCTCGCTTCGCAGGGGCGCATGGATCCCGTTTTCGCCTGAGCCCCATACATATCATCCCGTGCTCAAACATTCTCGCTGCGCTGCGAAACTGCGCGCGGGACGATATGTATGGGGCTCAGGCGAAAGGGCTACATGCTTGAGATAAAACAATCTTTCTGGTTAGCCGACGCGATAAAGGGACGCCCCCTTTGTCGCGTCGGCTAACTGTATTTATATTTTCCGGTTTCGCCTTTTCAGGTTCTAGTGGCGGGGAATTTGGTATAGCTGCTAGCGCGTAAACGCAGCTTACCTGCGGGAGGCCCCTGTATATCGTCCCACGCGCAGTTTCGCAGCGAAGCGAGAATGTTTGAGCATGGGATGATATACAGGGGCCTCCCGCAGGTAAGCGGACGCTAAGACGCTAGCGGATATGCGCAGGCTTCCCGCCCCAGTAGAAGCGGCAGAAGGCTCGTTTACGTTTTTGGGGCTTTCCTGCAAGCTCCATGGTTGCGATGGCGATATCCTCGGCTGCGCGTGGACGGCGCAGCACTTCGCCGTTAATGAGTAGTGCCTTGAGCGATTCGGGATGATCGTGGAGATGGCGCAGCGTCACGATGAGCTCGCGTGCGGTGGTGACATGCATGCTGGCGCCCATGCCGGTGAGCATGGTGGTGTTGGCCTTTTCCTGGCCATATGACTTGCCCAGCAGAATCATAGGCAGGTGTGCGCACAGGCATTCGGTAACAGTGAGTCCGCCAGATTTGAGGATTGCCAGGTCACAGCCGTGCATAAGCGCTGCCATGTCATCGACGTAGTCAAGAACCGTGACGTTCTCGAGTTTCATGGCATCGAAAAGCGTTTTGAGACGGGTGGCATATTCGGCATCCTTGCCCGGCAAAAAGACAAAGTGCATGTCCTCGAAGCTGCGCAGGAAGGGGAGGGTGCGGTCCATCTCCGCGCGAAAGCGAACGTACGGTTGAGGCAAACTGGCGCCGGCCATCACCAGCACAACGAGCTTGTCTGTGGGGAGATTGAACTTCTCGAGTTCTTCCTCGCGGTTGTAGTCCGTATCAAACCCGGCGCGAATGGGGATGCCCGTAATGCGGATCTTTGCCTCGGGAACCTTACGGGGTCGGAGTGTTTCGGCCATAAACTCGTTTGCCACGCAGAACAGGTCGGTGTCCTTATGGGGCCACCAACCCTCGACCTCGTAATCGGTCGGTACGCAAATGACAGGATAGTCGATGCCCGTAATGACGCGCGCGCCGACGGCGACGTTGGCTGCCGTGATATGTGTGGCTACCACGGCAATGGGCCTGTGAGTTCGAATGTATTCGTTAAATGCGGGGAACATGATGCGCGACCATGCCGTGCCACCGCCCCAAAGCAGGTGTCCGGTAAGGGTATAACGCCAGGTCAAGTCATAAATTGGGCGCGTGGCGCCGGTAAACGAGGCGGCCGTTTTGTTGCCGTCGAATTTTATGCGTCCAAAATCAAGGATATCGAGCACTTCAATCTCAACATCCTCGGGGATGCCATTGGTGCCGCGGATGTGGTCGAATGCCTGCGCAATCGCATTTGCGGCGGCCTTGTGGCCCGAGCCGACCGAGGCGTGCACGATAGTCACGAGAGGTTTTTGCTGAGCCAAGAGCGTGGTTTGTCCCGATTGGGGAGTGCTGTGCGTGAGCAGGGGAGCGTCATCGCTCGTCTGCGTCTGATCCATCGATATCTCCCCTTCATCTTTGTTTCACAGAGAATCATTGTAGTGCATGAGTGTCACGTTCGCATAAATTTGGGTATGAGCGCAAAGAACGCCAATCTTTCGACAGGAGGTCTCTTCATGACTACTCATCAGCCGATCGATGTTGCGATTATCGGCGGCGGGCCTGCGGGCTATGCTGCAGCCATTTACGCGGCACGCGCCAACCTAACGACGACCGTGATTGAGCAAGGTATGTCGGGAGGACAGATCGCCACAACCAATGAGGTCGAGAACTATCCGGGCATTCCGCTCTTGAGTGGCGCCGAACTCGGCGAGCGGTTTCAGCAACATGCAGAGGGCCTGGGAGCACAGGTTGCATGGAGCATGGTTGCGGGTATCGATTACGATGCGGATGCGGCGCTGTTTACGGTGCATCACGATATGGGCGATACGCTGGCCTCGAGCGTTATCGCTTGCATGGGTGCCACGCCGCGATCTGCTGGTTTTGTTGGCGAGGATACGTATCGCGGTCGTGGCGTTTCTTATTGCGCGACGTGCGATGGCATGTTCTTTCGCGGTAAACAGGTCTTTGTCATCGGTGGCGGTAATGCTGCCTGCGAGGAAGCCCTGTTCTTGTCAGAAATCGCCAGCAGCGTGACCATCGTCTTGCGACGCGATCAGTTCCGTGCCCCCGATGGCGTGGTTCAAAAGGTGCTCGCAAAAGATAATATTTCAGTTAGGTACCAAACTAGTATTGTTGAGCTTTCTGGTGAGGCGATGCCCACGACAATCACGTTTAAGGACAATGCGACTAGTGAAATGCACGTTGAGTCCTTTGATCCTGGTTCGTTTGGCATTTTTGTCTTTGCTGGCACGCAGCCTCATACCGAGCTTGTTGAGCATCTGGTAGATCTGGCGCCCGACGGCGGTATTGTGACCGACGAATCGATGGCCACCCGCACACCTGGCTTATTTGCCGCCGGCGATATTCGCTCCAAGCGTTTACGCCAAGTTGTGACCGCCGTTTCGGACGGAGCTATAGCGGCTACCAGCGCATACGCTTTCTTACGCGGATAAGTACGATAATATATCTTATGTAAGGTTGTTATGTTACTTAAACGTCTCGCAGCAACGTTGCCTCAAGCTCGTTTCCGCGGGACGTTTTGTTGTGCAAAAACAAGCCAGTTATCCTGCGACCTGACCCGAGCCAAAGCCGACGATCATACCGTTCATTATGGTATGCAAAACTAGATAATCTAGAATACAATATTGAAAACGAACGGAGGCACCATATGAATCACGCTAAACATGTCATTCCTATGTCCGATACGTCGGTTAGCATTAGCCCAGAGGATATTCAGCCAACGGTGCTACCTGATGCATTTATCCAGTCTGATATTGTCCGCAAACTCAATACGCTCAGTCTGCCGCGCTATAACCAGTTGCCGAATGTAACGCTCTACCGTGACCAGGTCATTGAGTACATCGAGCTGTGGATGGAGCCGCTTTCGATTTGTGTGGAGCAGCCCGTCATTACGCCATCGATGATCAATAACTACGTAAAGGTCGGCCTTGTTCCCGCTCCGGTTAAAAAGCAATATGGTCGCGAGCAGATTGCGCGTCTCATCTCCATTTGTATCTTTAAGCAGGTGCTGCCCATCGCTGCGGTTCAGGCGCTCTTTAACATTCAGCGCCTGAGCTACGATGCACCGACCGCCTTTGATTATGTGATTGATCAGCTCGAGGCATCGATTCGTGCGGCTTTTTCCATTGAGCAGGTTCCTGTACCCGATACGGCTCATCAGGTCACACGCGAGTCGCTGCTCGTACGCAGCGCGGTATCGTCTTTTGTATCGAAGGCGTATCTAATGAGCTACCTAAAGTTCAACGGGTTTAATAGCTAGCCGACGTACAAGACGGGCGGGACAAAGAGTCATCAGACACTTTGTCCCGCCCGTGTTTTTGTTTTAGTTGGATTTTATCGGCCCGAAGCAACGCCCATGCCGTAGCCGATAATGAGCCCGTGCATCTCGGCATAGTATGAATCCAGTCCGTTGCAGGGCATGATGATGGTCTTGGAACCGGGCCAATGCTCCACAATGCGGCTGGCAAGTGCCTGGGCGCCCGACTCATTTTCGACATGGTCGATTACGACCTCGCCGCCGGTAAAGCCCTCGGCCTCCATGGTGTCGACAATCTTTCCAAGCATCTTCTTTTCGCCACGGGTGTGACCGACGAGCTTGATCTCCCCCTCCTCGCTTGCTGTGCCTAAAATTCGAATGTTGAGTTTATTGGCGATAACCCCAGCTGCCTTGGGAATACGTCCGGCCTTGGCGAGATTTTCGTAATTGCACAGGCTAAAGAGGATCTTGCTGTTCAGTTCCAGCTCATCAAAATAGCTGCAGGCTTCCTCAAAAGAGACGTTGGGATTGCTTGCGAGATAGCGGTCGAACAGCAGGAAGATCAGGTCCATTTTGCCGCCGGCTCCGCGTGAATTGACCAAATGAATCTGACGGTTCGGATCCTCGGCAAGAATCAAATCGCGTGCCGTGGCGGCGGCATTGTAGCTTCCTGAGACGCCCTCGGAGATGGGCATGCAAATTGTCTTGTCGGCAAGCTTAAAGAGTTCGGTCCACTCGCCTACGCTCGGACAGGCGCTCGAAGAAGCGCTCGACTCCGCTTGCACGGCGCAATTGAGTTCGTGAACATCGAGCGTGAGGTCATCGACGAACTCGCGCTCCCCCACTCGAATTTTGAGGGGTGCAAATGCAAAGGTGGTATGGGGCGCGGTCGGTTGCCAATCGCGGAGGTTGCAGCTCGAATCGGAGATAAGTGCCCAGCTCATAGAGGGTCCTTTCTAGATGTTTCTCATTTATTATAGCCATCTTGCTTACCTATGAAACGTGTATCTAGTATTGAAAACTAGCTCATTGGGATCATGTATGGAGCATGGTCACAAATAAATGAACCTCGCAGCCTAAAGGCCACGAGGTTCACATTCGTTTGCTATACAGAGTGACTTAGTAGCGCACGAAAATGTAATTGTTGTTCATACCAGCGGCAACGGAGCTGATGATAACGCCCGTGCTGTAGTCGGAAGCATGGATCATCTGGCCGTTACCAATGTAGATGCCGGTGTGGTAAGAGTTAACCACGACATCGCCAGGCTGGGGATCGGACACGCGGGTCCAGCCCATGAAGGTGCCCGTGGTACCAAGACGGCAATAACGGCCGGTGAGGCAGTAGCTTACAAAACCAGAGCAGTCAAAGCTGTTCGGTCCAATGCCGCCCCAAGAATAAGCACAACCGAGCTTGCTGTAGGCGCGTGAAACGACGGTGCCGCCGTCAACAGACTGGTTCGGTGCGGAAGGCGTCGGAGCCGGAGCGGGCGTAGAGGGCTGCGGTGCAGGAGCAGGAGTGGGCGTCGAAGGCTGCGGCGTGGGAGCAGGAGTGGGCGTGGGTGCGGGAGTGTTCTCGGTCGTACCGGCGGTGTCTTTGCTCACCGTGGCCTTTTCGGCAGTGCTGGCATTTATGCCAGCCTGCAGCGCGGCATTGGCTTCAGCCTCGGCGGCAAGCTCGGCCTGCAGCTGAGAATCTAGGGAGTTCACGATGCTCTGGGCTTCTGCCTGCTGGGCGTTGAGCTCGTCGACTTTCTTCTGCGTCGCGGCGACGTTCTTCTCCTGCTCGGCCTGCTTATCAGTGAGCTGCTGCTTAAGGTCCTTGACATCCTGAATGGTCTGGGCCTGCTTGTCGGAAACCTTGCCGTAATAGAACAGACGGTTGAGCATGTCGCCCAGATCGTCGACGCCCGTCAGAACCTGAAGGAGACTCAGACCGCCGGTCTTGTACTCACCGGCAACGTAGCTCGAAAGCTTTGCCTGGCCGTCGGCAATCTCTTGCTGCTTTTGCGTGATCTCGCCTGCGGTCTGATCAAGCTCCTGCGTCTGCGCGGAGAGTTCTTCATGAATTTGCTGGGTCTGCGTGCCGATCTGCTCGAGTTTGGTACGAGCAGCGGCAAGGTCGGATGCGGTATCGGCATAGGCCGGAGCCGCGAGGCCCAGGCCCAAAACACAAGCGAGGGTTGCCGTAGCAGCGCAGCGTGCCATGTTTTTGTGCGTATTTGCTGTGCGCATGGAGCTTCCTTTCCGGTATCTAAGGGTAGCGGCTAGTCCACCGTTACCAGGCTAAAGAGCTCGACGTCCTCGTTGGAAGGCGTGAGCTTCTTGCGCGGGTTAAGAAACGCAAGTTCGAGGATACAACCGTAACCCACAAGCTTTGCGCCCATATCTCGCACCAGTTTACCTGTTGCCTCGACGGTTCCGCCCGTCGCGACCAAGTCGTCCAGAATCAACACGGTATCTTTAGAGGTAATGGCATCGGCATGGATTTCGATAGAGTCGGTGCCGTATTCGAGCTCGTAGCTCTTGCTTACCGTCTTGCGCGGCAGCTTGCCCGGTTTGCGTGCGGGCACAAAGCCGGCGCCCAGGGCGACGGCCACGGGCACGCCGACCATAAAGCCGCGAGCCTCGGGACCCACAACCTTGGTGATGCCCATGCCGGCAAAATGCTCGGCCAGGGCATCTACCATGGCCTTTAACGCCTCGGGATTACCAAAGAGTGGCGTGATGTCCTTAAAGACGACTCCGGGCTCGGGATAGTCGGGGATGTCGACGATGTGAGATTCGAAGTCGTACATGGCATGACCTTTCAGGGGAGGCTGGTTTGTAGCAGCGTCTATTTGGCCGCGCTGGCGGTGCCGGCGCGTGAGGGGGCGACAACCTTGAGCGGCTGCACGAGGGATTCCTCACGCACGGGGACCGCGGAGGTAGATGTCTCTTCGCTTTTGGCCTTGGTTGACTCTGAGCGTGCGATCTCCTCGTCGAGGGCATCGATATCGGCATCCTCCACCACGGCGTTGAGTGACTCGAATACACGGTTCTTGAGCAGAGCGGTATGGACGCCCTCGGTGAGGTCATGCAGCTTCTTAAATGCACGCTCGAGCTTGGCATCGCGCTCGTCGTCGGAAGTATCCATACCGAGCATGCTCACGAGAACCTGCTCAAACATCGAGGACTCGCGGTTTGCGGACGATACGTACTGGCGCAGGTTGCGCGGCTCGATATGGAAGCGCGAAAGCTCGGAGCAATAGCGGATGATCGGGAAATCGCGGCCATCGACAAGCTCGCGATTCTGCGGGCTCTTGATGATGCGAATGAGGTCGTTTTCGGCCAGGGAGCGGATAAACGAGATCTCGACACCGAGCATATCGGGGATGGTCTCGATGGGATGCAGTTTCTGCTTAGTCTCCTTGGGTTCCGTCTTGAGCGGAACATCGGACAACAGGCCCACCTCGTAGGCGAGCGTAGACAGGTCCGTGGCGTTTTCCAGGCGTTGCTTGATCACGTTGAGCGGCATGTAGCGAGTCTTCTGGAGGTGCAGAATGACCTCCAGGCGGTCAACGTCCTCCTTGGAGTACTGACGATAGCCCTTAGGCGTGCGATGAGGGGTGATGAGCCCCTCATCTTCGAGAAATCTAATTTTTGAGTTCGAAAGATCGGGGTATGCGCCTCGAAGTAGATTGACGACCTGGCCGATACTCAGATAATTGCGTTCGGCCATGCCCTACTCACCGGTTTCGATGCGCTCCGGCGTGCTCTCGTGGTAGATGAGCGTAAACGTACCGATCTGGACGGAAGAGCCATCGTGCAGCGGTGCGCCGTTGACGATAGCGCCGTCAACCCACGTACCGTTGAGCGAGCCCAGGTCTTCGATGCGGGCACCCAGACCCTCGCGAATAATGCGCGCATGGCTACGCGACACGGTCATGTCGTTGAGGAAGATGCCGTTAGCGGGATCGCGGCCGATGGTGGTCACATTATCCTCGAGCTCAAAGGCAGCACCGGTCTGCGGGCCCTTGACGATAGACAAGACGGGCGCGGTTATGTGCACGTTGGCCATGAGGTCGGGAACGGTGACATCGCTCGAAGGAACGCGGAAAACGCAGGTGGCGTCTGAGGCCTTATCGTTCTGAGGCATATTGTTAACCATGTTGTCCATGACAACCCCTAACTTAACGCGGACATGCCGCAAAGAATGAACTGTACGTAATCATACCCCAATGGCTTAGTCTTCGATTTCGGGGTTAAGAAAGTCGATGTCTTCGTCCTCGGGGTGCGCCACGGCTTGTTTAATGGCCGCTCCACCCTTAATGGAATAGATGACGGCGGTGAGCATGGAGAAGATGACGCCGCCGTATACAAAGAAGATGCCAAGCGGTACCGGGCTGCCGTTGAGGCCCGGGAAGGCCGTGAACGTTGCGGGCAGCAGATGCCAGCCATCGACGACAGGGAACCCGAGCAGCATGAGCGAGAAGCCGGTCATGAGCAGCGCCGTCGCAATCTTACCGGGAAATACTACGTCGATGGGGCGGCGGTGATAGTGGCGCACGATGAGCGTGCCGATGCCAAGGTAGATATCGCGACCAATGATGAGCACGCAGACCCAGATGGGAAGCTCGCCGCGAACCACGAGGCCCAGCACGCCCGTAAATAGCAGTGCACGGTCGCAGATGGGATCCATACCCTTGCCGAGCCACGAGACCGTTTTGGTCATACGGGCGATCTGGCCGTCCATCCAGTCGGTAGAGGCGGCAACGGCGTAGATGACAATGGCGACGACGCGGTTGTTATCCGTCACGAACAGGTACAGAAAGACCAGCGTAAGGATCAGGCGCGTGAAGGTAATGAAATTGGAGATCGTGAAGATCTTATTCGACGGGTAATCGGAGGTGCCGATAAGCTCCTTTTTGATCTTCTTTTTGATCTTCTTTTTGATGCCCACAGGACTCCCCCGCTGGTAAACGACAAAACTTTCGATACTATACCCGTTCTGGCGATGTCTATCCAGCGTAAGCATAGAGAGTCCAGATATATGGAGGGTTGTTCTGGGCTGCGCGGGATTCTGCATTTGTGTACATCAGCCACCAAAAACGACATTTTTCGGCATCTTTGGTGGCTGATGTACATGTTTTGATTTGGTGATTACATCGATCGGGAAAGTTGTTGCTTTAAGCAAATGCGTGCTGGTTGAGAATAACTGGCGCCAAAAGAGCCCAACGGCCGTTACGGCTTCGTTAGAAACGCGCCCCACCATGGATGGTGAACCCGAAAGGTAAGGCGCGCGGGCACGGTGGCTCGGCCCGCGCGCCCGGAAGAGAAAGGACGAACCCATGGGTTACATGCTCGAGACGCGCGGGCTCACCAAGCGCTTCGGCCGCGGCGACCAGGCGCAGGACGCCGTGGCCGACGTGAGCCTTCATATCCGCGAGGGCGAGGTGTACGGGCTGCTCGGCCCCAACGGCGCCGGCAAGTCGACGACGCTCAAGATGATCTGCGGGATGCTGCGGCCGACGGCCGGGGAGATCCTCTTTGCCGGGCACGCCTGGCGCCGCGAGGACCTCTACGCAATCGGCAGCCTCATCGAGGAGGCGCCGCTCTACCCCAACCTCACCGCGCGTGAGAACCTGCGCGTGCGCACCACGCTGCTGGGCCTTCCCGAGAGCCGCATAGATGAGGTGCTCGCCGCCGTGGACCTCGCGGACACCGGGAAGAAGCGCGCCGGGCGCTTCTCGATGGGCATGCGGCAGCGCCTGGGGCTCGCGCTGGCGCTGATCGCCCGGCCACGCCTGCTCGTGCTCGACGAGCCCACCAACGGCCTCGACCCCATCGGCATCGAGGAGCTGCGCGACCAGATCCGCGGCTTCGCGGTGGCGGGTACGACGGTGATCGTCTCGAGCCACATTCTCTCCGAGGTGCAGCAGATGGCGGACACCATCGGCATCATCTGCGGGGGGCGCCTCGCCTACGAGGATGCGCTTCGGCCCGGGCAGGACCTCGAGGGACTCTTCATGAGCGTCTGCCGGGAGGGGCGACGAGCGCGCGGGGAGGTGGCGGCATGACGGGCGAGAAAGGCGGCCTGCTCGCGGGCCTGCGCGCCGAGGCCCTGAAGTCGCGCCACGCGGCGCCGGTTCGCCTGGCCGTGCTCATGGCGCTGCCGATGCCGCTGCTCGGCGCGATGCCCTACCGGGGCGTGCAGATCTTCAGCGCGTGGAACTACTGGTACGCGCTCTTCCTGCCCGTGTCTCTCTCGCTCGTGGTGGCGTGCGTCGCGCGGGCGGACGCGCGCACGCGGATGCGGGGGCTTCTGGGCCTGGGCTTCCCGCTCGGGCGCGCCTGGTGGGCCAAGGCGCTCTGGTGCCTCGCGCTCTGCACGCTCTCGAACCTCGTGGTCTTCGGCATCTACCTCGCGGGATCGGCGTTCTCCTCGCAGGGCCTCACGGCCGCGGGCACGCTCACGATGCTCCTCTGCGCGCTCGTCAACACGGTGACCGCGGCGTGGATGATCCCCGCAGGGCTCTTCCTCACGGCGCGGCTCGGCATGCTCGCGGGCATCTTCTGCCCGCTCGCCGCGCAGCTCGTGGGTGGGTTCGCCTGGTCGCTGGTGCCGCTGCCGCAGCTCTTTCCGCCGTCGGCGAGCATGGTCATCCCCACGAGCTTCATCCCCGTGCTGCCGAGCGGCGAGCCGCTCGCGGCGGACATGGCGCTCGGCGGGGCGCTCGCGGCGGACGGCATGCTCACGCTGGCGGGCCTTGCGGTCTGCGCGCTCGCGTTCGCCGCGCTCACGGCGGCGGGCGCGGCCTGGTTCGCGCGCTCCGAGGAGAGGTGATGGCCGTGACACGACTCTCCGACCCGACGCCGCGCATGACCCTCCCGCGGGCCCTGCTCTCCGAGGCCCCGCGCCTGGCGCGCTCCCCGCTCGCGGCGGTGCACCTCGTCTGCGGCCTGGCGGCCGGTCTTGCCTGCGGCGAGTACTTCTCCGTAACCCGATGGGACCCGGCGCTGGGCGCGGACGCCTACGCCCAGTTCCTCGGCGCCCTCATGCCGCTCATGTCCGCCATCGTCTGCGGGCTCGCCGTGGACGAGGAGCGCGCTGCCGGGCGCCTCGCCAACCTCACGGCGGTCCCCTCGCGCGGGCGCGCCGTCGCGGCGAAGCTGCTCGCCCTTGCGGCGCTCGGCGCGGGCGCGCTGGCCGTGGCGCTCGGCGTGTTCGGGGCCGTGCTCGCCGTCGCCGGGCGCCTGCCGCTCGGGCCCGCTCCGCTTGCGGCCGCCTGGGCGGGCATCGTGCTGGGCAGCCTGCCCCTCTACGCGCTGGGGCTCGGCGTGGCCCTGCGCCTCGGCCGCAACGCCGCCATCGGCGCCGGCGCTGCGGGTATGCTCCTCGCGTTCTTCTCGGTGGGCGGACTTGCGCACGGCCTCATGACCGGCGAGCTCACCGGTGCCCTGGCGACGCCCCTGAGCTGGGTGCCGCTCGCCTGGCCCGCGCGCCTAGGGTCGCTCGGGGTGGAGGCCTTCATCGACGCCGCACGCGCGGCGGGCCCTCTCCTCACGACCGCGCTCGCTAGCCTCGTGCTCACCCTGGCAGCCGCCGCCGTCCTTCTCGCCTGGTTCTGCCGCTTCGAGGACGGGAAGGCAGATGCGTAGGAGGCCGCTCGCCGCCGTGCTCGCCCTCCTCTCCGCAGGGCTCGTCCTGGGCGGGAATGCCCTGCTCGACGCCGGCTGGGGGTCGGCGCTGCGCTCGATCGCCGACCGCGTGCTGCCCAACCCCGAGATCGCCATGTGGGCGCCCGCGCCCGCGGCTGCGCGCGGGGCTCTGGACCGCTGAGCGCGGCGCAAGTACAATGCAACGGGAGTTTCAGGAGGTCGAACATGGCGAGGATACTGGCAGTGGATGATGAACGGGCGATCCTCGACGCGCTCGCGCGCGTCCTCGGCCGCGACGGCCATGAGGTCGTCAAGGCAGCGGACCCGACGGCGGTCCCGGGGATGGACCTCTCGCGCTTCGACCTCGTGCTCTGCGACGTCATGATGCCGGGGCTCGACGGCTTCGAGCTCGTGCGGCAGATCCGCCCGGACTTCGACGGGCCCATCATCTTCCTGACCGCGCGCGTGGCCGAGGAGGACGCCGTGGCCGGCTACGGCCTGGGCGCCGACGACTACGTCCGCAAGCCCTTCGGGGCCGCGGAGCTGCGCGCCAAGGTCGCGGCCCATCTACGCCGTGAGCGCCGGCCGCGCTCGCACGCCCTCTCCTTCGGGGAGGTGCGGATCGACCTCGGGGCGCGCGGCCTCGCCGTGGGCGGCGAGGCCGTACCGCTCACGCCCACCGAGTACGCCATCTGCGAGTACCTCGCCCGCCACCCCGGGCAGGTCATGAGCCGCGCGCAGATACGCGAGGCGGTGCTCGGCTGGGAGAGCGACGCCGACGACGCGGCCATATCCATGCAGGTCAGCCGCGCCCGGAGGAAACTCTCCGAGGCCGGCGCCGATCCGATCGCGACCGTCTGGGGGATGGGGTACAAGTGGCAGCTCTGAGGACCGGGGCGCGAGGTCGCGGGGGCATGCCGCTCTCCTTCGTCATCGCGCGCTACTTCGCCTACGCGTTCGCGGCGGTCGCCACGGCGTGGCTCGCCTCGTTCATGGCGCTCTCCGCGGCGATCAACGCGGGCTTCGTCTACGAGGCAAGCTGGGGGCCGGCCAATGCGCGCGAGGTCGCGGAGGGCCTGGCACGCGACGGCGTCTGCGGGCAGCAGGACGTGCCGACGGCGTACCGCTACCTCATCCTGAACAAGGACGGATACGTGCTGATGACAGACCTCGAGGGCACGCGGCACGAGGACGCGACGGAAATGGCCCGTGCGGCACTCGCCGCGGATCCGGGCACAGTGGAGATCGAGGGCGGGGGCTCGGGCCTCACCTACGCCGCGTTCCCGCTCAAGGGCGGCGGGGCCTGCGCACTCGTCAGCGAGTACCTGCCGCAGTGGGTCTCGCGCGACCTCGCCGGCCTGCTTCCCAACCCGCAGAACCTCATGCTCGTCGGCGCCGCTGCGGGAAGCGCGCTCGCGCTCGCGCTCGTGGCGCGCCGCGCGAGCCGCGTGATCTCGCGCAAGATGGCGCCGCTCGCGGAGGCGGCGGAGCGCGTCGGCGCGGGGGAGCTCGACTTCGCGGTCGGCAGCACCAACGTGCGCGAGGTGAACGACGTCCTCGCCGCGATGGACGCCATGCGGGCCTCCCTCGCCGAGTCGCTCGAGGCCCGCTGGGCCGCGGAGCGGGGGCAGCGCGAGCAGGTGGCGTCGCTCGCCCACGACCTCAAGACGCCGCTCACCGTGCTGCGCGCCAACGCCGATTTCGTGGCGGAGGAGCTGGAAGACGAGAAAGACGCCGACCTCGCGGCCGCCGCGCGCGACATAGCCGGCAGTGTCGAAAGGCTCGACGGCTACGTGCGCCTGCTCATCGAGGCCTCGCGCGGGTCCGGCGGGGCGGAGAGGGCCCCCATGCGGCCGGCCGAGCTCTGCGAGCAGGTCCTCGCCGAGGCCGCCCAGATCACCCGGGCGCGAGGCGTGACGCTCGACGCGGCCACGGGCCCCGCTGTCGCGGGCGCGCCCGAGGCCCCGCTCGACCGAACCGCCCTGGCGCGAGCCGCCGCAAACCTCGTGGCCAACGCCGCCGAGCACGCGCGCTCGCGCGTGGCGGTCTCCTGCGACGTCGAGGGCGGCCACCTCGTCATCGAGGTGGCCGACGACGGACCGGGCTTCTCTCCCGCCGCCCTCGAACGCGGCTGTGAGCGCCTCTTCACAGACGACTCCTCCCGCTCCTCGCGCGACGGAGGCCGCCACTACGGGCTCGGCCTCCACGCCGCCTCCGAGGCCGCGAGCGCCCACGGGGGCTCCGTCTCGCTCGCCAACAGCCCCTCGGGCGGCGCGGTGGCCACCATCGCGGTCCCCCTGTGCGGGGCCTGACGACTCAGGCCCTCACACCGGCGTGCCTCGCAACCAAACGCTCCCCGGATAATTCATGAGGCCGTACTCGTATTCGAGCCTGCCTATCTCTGCGGCAAGCGCCTCCGTCATGTAGAAGGTTTTCGTGCGGCCCGTCGACTTCGCCAGGCGGTCGTACCTGTTCGCGAGGTCCTCGGGGGTTCTCGGGGCTGCGGTGGCGGTTGCCATGATGCACCTCCCGGTTAGATGTAATACGTGTATTACTTTCTATCACATCACCCGAACCCCGCACCGGCGTACGGTCGTATCTGCTTTTTTACCTTACATTTTGTCAACCGGCCCATGCTCGGCTTGTTCAGCCGGATTAAATCAACTGTTAAATCAATCCAGGCCTGTAGGGGGCGGTGGAAATCTTTCGAGGACTGGGGGCGCCGTCCCTGGGTCGGCTCCTCGATGGCCGCGGCTGAATTCCCCTGCCATCGGCTGCGTGGGTTCCGGCACGGGGTTCTGGCGCTGCTCGAACTGGGCGCAAGACTCGGCTGTTGGTCGTACCGGACGGCATACGTTTTGAGACCGGCAAGCTGATGCCGGCTCGAGGACAGCGGCCCGGTGCACCGGGCCGATCGATAGCGGTCTCAGGTTCACAGCGCAGCTTCTCAGGGCTCGCATATATAGGAAGACTTGATTGGCAATCGATTTTAATGAAGTCGGCAGCGCATGTCAGAGTTTTCAACAAATTTAACATGCCACCCTTTATATCCGCACGCGCGTAATTCAACTCATAAGGACCGGCTATCCCTTACCTGTGACACAATCTCAAACGCACAGAACAGAATCATCAGTCCAATCATCGCATAAGAGGCAGCCGAACCTTCAAGCACTATTCCACAAAGAACAATCTCCGCGCCGCCAATAAGAACTGTTATCAGGCGCTCTGCCTTTTTGCTCTCGCCGCTCGCATAAAAAGGCGGCAAAGCGCACAAGATCACATATAGCCCGGGAAGGGAATACAGGATCGATAGTCCAAGCCCCCCATCAACCGCAGTGCTTTGCGTAAGAATCAACAGAACCCAAACGGCAATTATCACTGAGCAGGTTGTCGATAAAAGAAGACTAGAAATATAGCACGCAACAAAGTCCCGTCGCATTCGAACAGAGAAATCCGCGAACTCTCTTCGCCGCGTGGAAACAATAAGGTACACAGAAATTGCAATAGAACCAATCAGAGAAAACAGCGGAACAACCAGCAATTCAAGCTTATTACCCCATCGATCAACCACACCCCCACTCCAATGAGCGGGAATTGTATCAGGGAGGACTGACCAAGCCGCCCATAGAATCAGAAATGGAAGAATAGAGAGGATGAAAGATGATAACACTGCAGTAATTTTTTTTGAGGCTCTCATCGATTCCGCATCTCCTTGCGCGCCTACATTCCACTCCGCCTTAAATCAAGTATAAATAGATGGCGCTCGGTATTATTGGCGCAATCGCGATAGCGATTACCGCCGTTGTTTCTTTAAAAATGGTAGGAATACATGTCTCCAAGAATTGATATATCGATTGACGAGCTGCCCGAAGCGTCGAGCCTTCTTGATGGACATGACTATTCGTCACAAATCATTCAGCGTATCGCCAGGGTTCCAGTAATACTCGATGCATCGGGATGCCCTCATTCCCCTTTTTTCGAAGTTGAATATGATGACAGGACGATTAGGTTTACAAGTCAAGCAAGTTAATAATCTATGTGGTC
>CBCTZJ010000014.1:0-50331 GCA_965151385.1 uncultured Collinsella sp.
CGGCCTTCCCGGGCGAACGATTCCCGTGCCCGGGGAGGTCGCTGCCGGCTGCGGTTTGGCGTGGAAGGCGTCGCCTGCCGATGAGGAGCTGCTGCGCGCCGAACTCGCCGCGGCGAGTGTTCCTACCGAGGGCTATACCGTGATTGATATGTGGGAGGTCGTGCGATGATCTACCTGGATAACGCGGCGACGACCATGCACAAGCCGCAGACGGTGATCGATGCCGTGACGCAGGCGATGTGCTCGCTCGGCAATGCCGGGCGTGGCGCCACGTCGGGTGCCCTCGATGCCGCTCGTACGATTCACGGTTGCCGTGCCAAGCTCGCGCGCCTTTTAGGTTGCCCGAGGGCGGACCATGTGTGCTTTACGCCCAACTCTACGGCGGCGCTCAACACCGCCATCTGTGGCGTGGTGCGCCCCGGCGACCGCGTGGTCACGACGGTGCTCGAGCACAACTCCGTGCTGCGTCCGCTCAACCGCCTGACAGCAGAGCAGGGCGTGACCGTTGAACATGCGGGCTGCGACGCGAGCGGCGTGCTTGACTACGACGAACTCGAGCGGCTGGTCACGCCGGGCACGCGTGCCGTGGTGGTGACGCACGCCTCCAATGTGACCGGCAATGAGGTCGACATTGCGCGCGTGGCCGCCATGGCCCATGCGGCCGGCGCGCTGGTGATCGTCGATGCCTCACAGTCTGCCGGCACGGCGCATATCGATATGCGCGCCATGGGGCTCGACGTCGTGTGCTTTACCGGCCACAAGGGGCTCATGGGACCTCAAGGCACCGGCGGCCTGGCCGTGGCGGAGGGAATTGACATGGCACCGTGGGCCATGGGCGGCACCGGCGTGCACAGCTTCGATGCACTGCAGCCGCTTGAGTGGCCCACTCGCCTCGAGGCGGGCACGCTCAACGGTCACGGTATCGCGGGACTTTCCGCAGGTCTCGACTTTATCGAGGCCCAAGGCGGAGTCGAGGCGATCGCGGCACACGAGCGAGCACTGGCGGATCGCTTTCTCGCTGGCGTGCGCGAAATCCCGGAGATCAAGCTCTACGGTGCGTTTGACCAGCCCGTGCGCTCGGCGATCGTCTCACTCAACGTGGGTGATATCGACTCTGCCGAGATCTCGGATGCGCTCATGCAAGGGTGGGGGATTGCGACGCGCCCCAGTGCCCATTGCGCTCCGCTCATGCACCGTGCGCTAGGGACCGAGCGTCAGGGTGTCGTTCGCTTCTCGTTTGGGTATTTCAACACGGACGAGGAAGTCGACACCGCGATTGACGCTTTGCGCGATTTAGCCTGCTAGAGCGTATATACTTGCGGGACGGGTCTTATGCCCGTCCCGTTTTTGTTTCGATTCGAAAGGTGCTCTTATGGCCTCATCCGCCTCGCGTGGTCTACGCTCCGACCATGTCGTTACCGTCGGCATCGCCCTGTTCTCGATGCTCTTTGGCGCCGGCAACCTCATTATTCCGCCACTGCTGGCGCTGCAGGCAGGTTCTGCCACGCCGGTCGCTATGCTTGGCTTTCTCATCGCCGCCATCGGCCTGCCCGTCATGGGTTTTATCGCCGTGGCGCTTGCCGGAACGGCGCGCGAGCTTGCCGGCCGCGTGCACCCCAAGTTTGGTGAGTTCTTTGTCTCGGCAGTGTATCTGGCCATCGGCCCGTGCCTGGCTATTCCGCGCACGAGCTCCACAGCCTTCGAGATGCTGGTGCCACTGCTGCCCGAGGGCGTCTCGCTCGGCACGGCACGTCTGGTGTTTGCCATCGGGTTCTTCGTCGTCGCGTTTGCGCTCACGCTGCGTCCGGGCGTCATCACGCGCGTGCTCGGTCGCATTACGGGCCCCGCGCTTATCGCGCTCATCGTGCTGGTCGTGGGTGCTGCCGTGATCTCGCCGCTGGGACCGGCTGCCGCGCCTCAAGCTCCCTACGATGCAGGCGCCGCCGTGCAAGGCTTTTTGACCGGCTACCAGACCATGGACCTGCTCGCGTCTCTCGCCTTTGGCATTATCATCGCCGAGACCATCCACGAGCTGGGTGTTACCGATGACAAGCGCGTGGCCTTCGAGATTTCGCGTTCCGGTGTGATCGCCGGCGTGCTCATGGCCGTCATCTACTGCGGCCTGGCGCTTGCCGGCATGCAGCTCGGCACGGTTATGCCCGATGCTACCAACGGCGCCGCCATCCTTGCCCGTTCGGCCTCTATGCACTTTGGTCTTGTCGGCACGGTCGTGGTCTTTGCGATCTTTTTCCTTGCCTGCATGAACGTGTGCATCGGCCTCATCAGCTGCTGCTCGCGCTACTTCTGCGAGACGTATGTGGTCGAAGGGGGAGCGGAGGCTTCCGAGGAGGCTATGCGCCGTCCCTTTGCGATTCTCGCCTTTGTGTTCGCGGCGTTTTCGTGCGTGCTCTCCAACGTGGGCCTCGACATGATCCTCATGTTTTCGGTGCCCATGCTCAACGCCTTGTATCCCGTCGCCATCGTGCTGGTACTGATGGGCCTGGTGCACGGCTTTTGCGACGCTCATCCGCAGGTGTGGGTCTGGGTCGGCGGCGTGGTTGCCGTGCAGAGTGTGATCACCTCGGTTCGCGACGCGTTCTTTGCGGGCGCGTGGCTGCCGTTCGATGCATTGCCCCTGGCGGATATCGGTGCCGCGTGGGCGCCAGTCGCCGTGGTGGCGTTTGTGATTGGCCTGGCCCATAGCCAGTTTGTCGCACATTCGAGGAGCTAGGGTATCGTCGCTTGCACAGGCGCGAAGTCTCCCCTATAATTTCCTTCGCTTTGGGACACGCAAGGTTTAGACCTTAGCTGCTCAACACCTTCGGGACGTGGCGCAGTTTGGTAGCGCGCCTGCTTTGGGAGCAGGATGTCGCAGGTTCAAATCCTGTCGTCCCGACCATATCTTGCGGGCGTAGTTCAATGGTAGAACCCCAGCCTTCCAAGCTGATGACGCGGGTTCGATTCCCGTCGCCCGCTCCATAAGATAGACGAATGGCTCTGGTTCCTTTTGGGACCAGAGCCATTTTCGTAAGTGCACGGGGTGACGGGAATCGATGCCGCCCCACATCCCCTCTTAAGTTGCGGTGAAATACGGACTGTTTTTTGGCTTATTTGGCTCATTTAGTCCGTATTTCACCGCAACTATTTGTAAGGTTGGATTTTGATGCCGTTGGGAGGACCGTAACGACCGTCTACCGAGAGTGGAAATATTTTCTGAAGCCCTGACCTGCGACGTCAAGCTTTTGGTCAGCTTTTGGCAAGGTATTTAAATGCCGTTCTGCGATAGCGTAAAGGCGTCCACTCGTTCTTGACGGTTATGGGGCGGGTCATGTCCAATAAGGCTAAACATTTTCCGAAGTCATATGCCAAGATGCTGTTTTCCGCTCTCGGGATTCATCATGACGAGCAGCTATTGATAACGATTGATCCTTGGGATGAGCGGCGCGCGCGTGAGCTAATGCAAGAAGAGCTTTTAATTCGACTCTATAACCATGTGTACGCCGATCCTGTTTATTGGAACCACCTTGACGTGGAAGCCCGCATTTTCCAGCTTGCATCTGCTATTGTGGCCGTCGAGCCGGATGCCATTTTCTGCGGTTCAACGGCGGCACTGCTGTACGGTATGGGTTCCGCTTACTCGCTGCTTAATGCCGTTCAGATGTTGTTGCCGAGATCTACCAGGCGCGATACATATGAGTTCGTTGAGTATCGTCGATGGCGCCCGGGTGAGGTATGGCGGCTCGGCCCGTTTACGCTGACAGACCCCTATCGGACGGTGGTCGATATTGCCCGCACGAGTGCATTTCGGTATGCGCTTGGCTACGTCGATGGATTGGCTCGCGAGTATGATGTCGACCGCGAGGAGCTGCGTGCGTATGCGCAGGCTAATTGCCGCGGTTTGCATGGCATCTCCCGTGCGTTTGGCGTGTTCGAGTATATGGACGGAAGGTCGGATAACGGGGGAGAGTCCGAGGCGCGAGCGGCAATGATCCTTGCTGGCGTCGCTGCGCCTGAGCTTCAGGTTGAGATTGCTCGGCCAGGAAGCGCCGGCTATTATCTGGCAGATTATGGTTGGCAGATGCCAGATGGATCATGGATGTTGGCGGAGCTTCATGGTTTGGGTAAGTTTGAGGACGAAACTCTAAAAGATTTGGAACATGCTGCGGCAAAAACCTATCGAGCTGCCTTATTGCGCGATGCGAACTTGCGCGCCATGGGTCATAACGTCATTCATTTCAAACTCTCGGACACATATGATGTCGAAGAGTTTGGCGCTATGATGCGCGGCTACGGTATCCCAACTACAAAGCCTTTTGCGGATTCCTGATAGCAGAGACAACCGACTCCGCCGCCTAACAATAAGTTGCGGTGAAATGCGGACTGTTGAGGCCTTTAAAGGCATAAAACAGTCCGTATTTCACCGCAACTTAGGTGGGGATGGGGTTAGCTGCGGGGGCGGTGGCGGAGCTTGTCGATGGTGGAGTCGGTGCTTCGGCTGCGGGCTTCGGCGGCGCGGTCGCGGGCGTCGGCGGCGGTTTGGCGCTTGCGGCGGTAATCGATCATGCCTTGGATGATGGGCTTGCCAAAGCTCACGACGTCGTCGTTATAGATGGCGGTTCGGGCTGCGAGGAGGCAGTCGGTAAAGTCCATATGGGTCTTGCCAAAGAGCTTGACGGCAAGGGCGACAACGGTGGGCTCGTCGACCATGACGTCATCGAGCAGCCTTTTCATGGCCGCAGCAATCTCAACGCGGGGAACCTTATAGACGTCGCGCAGCGTGACCACGACGCGCGTGATGATTTCGGGATAGACACGAGCGGTGCGCGTGGCGATGACCTTGGCGGCGCGCGGTGACAGGACTTCGTCGTCGTCAAGCAGGTAGCGTAGGATGACGGTCTCGTCGATGATGGTGCTACTCATGGATATCTACTTCCTCGGGACCCAAAATCGAATCGTCGCTTTCTGTGGCAAGGTATTCAATCCAGGCATTGCGCTCCTCGGAGCGGCGATTGGGGTCACCGTATGCTTTGAGCGATCCATAGGCGGCGGTGCCGTCCTTTGAGCGCACGGCGACCGGCTGAAAGGGGAGCTTGCGCATCAAAATGCTCTGCGCGACAAATAGACGGACGGCCTCGGCGAGCGATGTGCCCATGGCGTCGTAGAGATGTTCGGCATGCTGCTTGTCTTCCTCGCGAATGCGCACCTGCAGGATGGCTCGTTTTTGAGTCGATGACATCACTGGCCCCCTTAATGAGCGTGCAATATAGTCGGTCAAATGCGGCATGTGCCGATACTTGAGCATCTTATAACGATTACTTTATTTCGCTCAAGTAAATAACCATTAACTTGAATACAAGCGTAGTACATCTAAAATGAGAGCGCGTAAAAATCTCTGAGGCGTACGCATGTAATACACTCACCTTTATAGCTTCTAGAGAATAATTCCAACCTGCCAAAACCCCTGCAATACACCCGTATTGCAGGGCCTATGCTCAAGTTTGCCCCCTGCAACTGCGTATATTTAACCTGTATATCGTTGGAGGAATTCTATCGAAGTGCCTGTTTCGCCGCATGCACTCGATACGCCGATGCCGGACCACGGGCGGTCCGGGGCAACGTCGGCAGGGTCTCTCCGGCATGGGATTCAGGAGGGAGTGAACAACATGGGCAATAAACGAGTCGTGGCTGATTCTTCACGCTGCATTGGGTGCCAAACCTGTATGGCGGCGTGCATCGAGGCACACGATATTCCCGGCAACATCGCCGCACCTCGCTTGCGCGTAACGCGCACCTACGAGATTTCCGCGCCGGTGGCATGTCACCACTGCGAGGACGCTCCGTGCGCCAAGGCCTGCCCCACGGGTGCCTTGTTCTTTGATCCAAAGAACCATCGCATCGGCGTCAACGAGGACAACTGCATCGGCTGCAAGAGCTGCGTCATGGCCTGCCCCTTTGGCGCCGTGAGTGTGGCGACCACGCAGGTCCCCGTCTTGATGGGCGACGTGCGCGTGGGTTCGCAGACCAAGAGCTTCGTGCTCAAGTGCGACCTGTGCGTGGACCGTCCCGGCGGTCCGGCGTGTGCCGAGGCGTGCCCGACCAAGGGCCTCACCTTGGTAGACGAGGAGCGCCTGGCAGAACTGACTGCCGAGCGTGCCCGCGCCACCATCGAAAACGAGGCGTAGCCGGGCGGCCATACAGGCCCAACGATTGTCAAATACGTACCGATTAATCGGTAGCAGAGAAAGGAAGGAGGGTGTCATGGAGAAGCATAAAGTGATCTGCCCGTACTGCGGCGCCGGTTGCCAGTTTAACCTCCTGGTCCAAAACGGCCAGGTCGTGGGCACCGAACCGCTCAACGGCATCACCAACCAGAGCGAGCTGTGCCTTAAGGGCATGAGCGGCTACGACTTCATCAACGACACCAAGATCTTGACTCCTCGCGTACTGCACCCGATGATCCGCCGCACTAAGGGCGCGGATCTTGAGCGCGTAAGCTGGGACGAGGCACTGGATTTCACCGCATCTAAGATGCAGGCCATAATTGACGAATATGGTCCTAACGCTGTCATGACCACCGGCTCTTCGCGAGGCGGCGGCAATGAGGCGAACTACGTCATGCAGAAGTTTACGCGTGCGTGCATCGGCACCCACAGCGTGGACAACTGCGCCCGTACTTGACACGGCCCTACTGTCCTCGGTCTGATGGACACGGTTGGTTCAGGTTGCATGTCATGCTCCATCCCCGGTATGGAGGATGCGGGCTGCATTTTCCTCTTCGGCTATAACCCTGCCGATTCGCACCCCATCGTCGCAAGGCGTATCGTGCGAGCCAAAGAAAAGGGTTGCAAGATCATCGTCGCCGATCCGCGCCATATCGAAACCGCGCGTATCGCCGATCTCTACCTTCCGATCAAGAACGGTTGCAACGTTGCGTTCCTCAACGCCTTTGCCAACTGCTTGGTCAACGATGGCCTCTACGACAAGGAATTCGTCGCCGAGCACACGAACGGCTTTGACGAGTGGTGGGAGACCATCAAGAACTACACTCCCGAATCCGTACAGGACATCACGGGTGTCGAGCCCGCGTTGATCCACCAAGCTGCCGAGATGTACGCCACGGCGAAGCCCTCTGCCATCATTGGCTGGGGCATGGGCGTATGCCAGCAGAAGCAGAACCTGAAGACGGTGCACACCATCGCCTCCATCGCCTGCGTTGCCGGCCAGATCGGCAAACCCAATTCCGGCCTCGCGCCCGTGCGTGGTCAGAACAACGTCCAGGGCTCCTGCGATATGGGCATGCTGCCCAACCTGTACCCTGGCTACCAGAAGGTCACCGACCCGGCTGTGCGTGCCAAGTTTGCCAAGGCTTGGGGCGTGCCCGAGGAAAAGCTCCCGCTCGAGGAGGGCTACAAGCTCACCGACCTGGGCCACCTGGTCGACGAGGGCAAGGTGCACTGCTTCTACAACTACGGCGAGGACCCGGTGCAGACCGAGCCCGATTCGGCCGGTATGCGCAAGACGCTCTCCGAGCTGGATCTGTTCATTTGCCAGGACATCTTTATGACGCAGACGACCATGCTCGCCGATGTCATCCTGCCCGCTACCTCTTGGGGCGAGCACGAGGGTGTCTTTACCGCATCCGACCGTAGCTTCCAGCACTTTGACGCGGCCGTTCCGCCCAAGGGCGAGTGCCGTCACGACTGGGAGATCTTCGCGGACCTGTCCACGCGTATGGGCTATCCCATGCACTACGACAACACCGAGCAGATCTGGAACGAGTGCATTAGCCTGTGCCCCAACTTTGTGGGCGCGACCTACGAGAAGATGGCTCCCGAGGGCGGCTACGCCCAGTGGCCCGTCAAGAGCACCGATGTGAACGACCACGGTACGCCCGACATGTTCGCTGGTGGCAAGTTCACCACCAAGGACGGCCGCGCCAACCTGATGGCGCACGACTGGGAGGCGCCCTCCGAGCTTCCCGATGATGAGTACCCGCTCATCCTGTGCACCGTCCGCGAGGTCGGCCACTACAGCTGCCGCTCGATGACCGGCAACTGCAAGACGCTGGCACTGCTCGCCGACGAGCCCGGCTTTGTCCGCATGAATCCCGCGGACGCCGAGGCACGCGGCATCAAGAATGGCGACATCGTCTCGATTCACAGCCGCCGCGGCCAGGTATACAGCCGTGCCGACGTGAGCGATCGCATCAACAAGGGCACGGTCTACATGACCTACCAGTGGTGGATCGGCAAATGCAACGAGCTGACCATTCACAAGGTCGACCCGGTCTCGCACACGCCCGAGGACAAGTTCTCCGCCTGCCAGGTCGACGCTATCGCCGACCAGGTCTGGGCCGAGGGCGAGGTGGAGCGTCAATACACCGAGCTCAAGCAGGCTCTGGTGGACGCCGCCGCTCCCCAGGACGTTGAGCCCGGCGCCGCCAAGTTCGACGACGAGACGCACGTGAACCAAATCGTGTAGTCCCGTTCTCGTTGGCTATTTGGGCCGGGCGTCCCGTACGTTCGGGAGCCCGGCCCGTTATTTTGAAAGGAAGTGGGGATGAACCGCTTCATCGACATCAACCCGGAGAGGTGCATCGGCTGCGGAACATGCCAGTCCGCCTGTGCCGACGCCCACCGGATGCAGGGTCTTCAGGATACGCCGCGCCTGGCGCTCGTGAAGACCGGCGGTATTTCGGCCGCCCTTGCCTGCCACCATTGCGAGGGTGCCCCCTGCGCCGAGGTTTGCCCGGTGAATGCCATCGAGCACGATGGCGATCGCATCCACGTCAAGGAGCAGGAGTGCATCGGGTGCAGGCTGTGCGCCATCGCGTGCCCCTTCGGAGCCATCCATCCCGATGGCACGTCTATCGCCGGTGTCGCAGGCATGTGCGACCCGACGCCTTCGTATCCTAAGTCCCTGAGCAGCCTGCTTACGTGGGCTCCCGGCCAGTACACCTGCGCTGTCAAGTGCGACCTGTGCGCATTCGATCCGGACGGCCCGCATTGTGTGGCGGCGTGCCCTACCAAGGCGCTGACCGTCATGGGCGGCGCGGCCGATCGCGAGCTCGACGAGGCCAAGCGCCTGCGCTCGATCGAAAACGGTCCGGTCGTCGACGTTACCGCTGTGGCCCAGGGCCTGTCCGAGAAAGCAGAAGGGAGCGTAAACAATGGATAGCATGACGCTGTTTATCGCATCGCTTGCCGTCTCGTGCATCGGTGCGCTCGCCTCGGTTCTGCTGATCAAGGCCGACAACGCCGCCAAGACCGCCGGCTGCCTAATCGGCGCCGTCGCCGCGGTGCTTTCGTTTGTGGCCGGTATCCAGGCCGTGCTGGGCGATGTCACGTCGGTCGACACCATCGTGTTCTTCCCGTTTGCCCATTTCCAGCTGCTGCTCAACCAGCTGTCCGGCCTGTTCGTGGCGCTCATCTCGGTGCTCGCGTTTGCCGGCTCGATCTACGGTCTCAACTACTTTGATGAGTACCCGGGCAAAAAGGGCCGCGCCGGCTTCTTCTTTAACACCTTCGTGGCGTCCATGATGCTCGTCATCACCGCCGACAACGTGTTTTGGTTCCTGGTCGCCTTTGAGCTCATGTCGCTGACCTCGTACTTCCTGGTCGTGATCGAGGAGAACGAGAACTCCATCCACGGCGGTTGGCTCTACTTTGTGATCGCGCACGTGGGCTTTGTGCTCATCATGGCGAGCTTCCTCACCATGACCAACTTCGCCGGTGGCTCGTTTGCCTTTGCGGATTTCCGCGCTACGCAGTTTAGCCCCGCGGTCGCATCCGTGTGCTTTGTGCTCGCCTTCTTTGGCTTTGGCGCCAAGGCCGGTATCATCCCGCTGCACGGCTGGCTGCCCAAGGCGCATCCCGAGGCGCCGTCCAACGTGTCGGCCCTCATGTCCGGCGGCATGATCAAGATCGGTATCTTCGGCATCCTCAAGGTGGGCCTCGACCTGCTCTCCGCCTCGGGCGTTCAGGTCTGGTGGGGCCTTATGGTCATGGTCTTCGGTGCGATCTCGTCGGTCCTCGGCGTGGCCTTCGCCCTGCAGGAGCATGACATCAAGCGCCTGCTGGCCTATCACTCCGTCGAGAACATCGGCATCATTCTGCTCGGCGTCGGCGCCTCCATGGCCGCTATGGCGCTCAACTCGGTCGGCATCGCCGTCCTGGCTCTGATGGCCGCCCTCTACCACACGTTTAACCACGCGATGTTTAAGGGCGAGCTGTTCTTGGGCGCCGGTGCGCTGCTGTACTCCACGGGTACGCGCAATATGGAGAAGATGGGCGGCCTGTTCCGTCGTATGCCGGCTACGGCCATCTGCTTCCTTATTGGCGCGCTTGCCATCTCGGCCATCCCGCCCTTCAACGGCTTTGTGTCCGAGTGGTTTACCTACCAGTCGCTCTTTAACGCTGCCATGCAGGGCGACAAGGCCGTCATGATCGTGGCCGTGTTCGCTGCCGTCGCGCTTGCCATTACCGGCGCGCTGGCTGTCACATGCTTCGTCAAGGCCTATGGCGTCTCCTTTGCCTCCGCGCCCCGCTCCGAGGCCGCGGCCAATGCCAAGGAGGTTCCCGCCCCCATGGTGTTTGCGCAGGGCCTGCTCGCGGCCATCTGCGTCGTGCTGGGCATTGGCGCTCCCGTGATCGCGCCCGTGCTGGTCGATGTCGCTGCGTCCGTGCTGCATCCGTACGGTGGCGTGTTTGCCGCCGAGGGCATGGAGCTCATGAACCAGTACTCCGGCGCTGCCACCTCCACGCCCGCGATCGCTATTGCGCTCGTGGTGCTCGTCGGCCTTGCCTGCGGTTATCGCAAGCTCAAGACCGTCGGCAAGGTGCAGAAGTCCCAGCCGTGGGCATGCGGCTATGCTCCCAACGAGCATATGCCCGTCGTGGCCACGACCTTTGCCTCCGAGGTGTCCTGGTTTATGCAGCCGCTCTACACGCTGCGCGACCGCTGCACGGCCGTCTGCTGGTCCATCGCGCACTTCTTCCAGAAGCTCACCGGTGTGGCCGAGGCTGTGGAGCCCGTACCCGACAAGGTTCTCGTCGATGCCCCGCATAAGGGTGTCGAGAAGCTCGCCGACCTCGCGACTAAGCTCGAGGGCGGCAACTACAGCATCTATATCTGCTACATCGTCGCGGCACTCGTGGTGTTCCTCGTGCTCGCCGTGCAAATGGGTTAAGGAGGGGAGAGCATGAACAACATCGTACTTGCCGTTCTGCAGGGCGTGGTCGTTATGGCCGTCGCGCCGTTCTTCTCCGGTCTCGGCCGCGTGATCCGCGCCAAGATGCACAACCGTCGCGGACCCAGCATCATGCAGGACTATCGCGACCTGGCCAAGCTCTTTGCGCGCCCCGAGTCCCAGAGCGAGGACGCGAGCTTTGCGCTGCGCATTATGCCGCCGCTGTTCTTCGCCGTCGCCTTTATGCTCGCGATGGGCCTGCCGCTCTTTACGGCGCAAAGCCCCATCCCGGTCTTTGGTGACGCCATCACCATCATGTACAGCTTGGCGCTCGCCCGCTTCTTCTTCGCCCTCTGCGGTGTGGATTCGTCCAACGCCTACGCCGGTATCGGCGGCGTTCGCGAGCTGCTCATGAGCGTGCTCATCGAGCCGTCCATGCTGCTGGCGCTGTTTGCCGCCGCCCTGGTGTGCGGCTCCACCGACATCGCTACCATGGGTCAGCACATCATGACGGGCGCCATCGATGCGCCGGTCGCCGTGATCCTCGCCGGCATCGCCTTTGCGATCGCCTGCTACATGGAACTCGGCAAGCTGCCGTTTGATCAGGCCGAGGCCGAGCAAGAGCTTCAGGAAGGTCCGCTCGCCGAGCTTTCCGGCCCGTCGCTTGCGATGGCCAAGCTCGCCATGTCCATGAAGCAGGTCCTGGTCGTCGCCTGGTTCTGCGCGATCTTCGTCCCCTGGGGCGAGCCCGCGACCGTGGGCGCCGCCGCCGTTCTGGGTGCGGTCATCTTCCTGGTGAAGTGCCTGATCGACTTTGTCGTATGCGGCGTGATCGAGAACTCCTGCTCGCGCTCGCGTTTTAAGGTGCTTGGCAATCAGACCTGGGCCGTCGTGGGCATCGCCGTTCTGGCGTTTGTCTTCGTGGTCGTCGGCGTGTAGGAGAAGGGAGAAACAATGTCATTTGCAGTCAGTCTGTCCCTTCTCGGCTTGGTCGCTATCGCGGCCCCGATGGTGGCCTCGGTGCTCGTCGCCCTGTTCCCCCGTCCGTACGCCAAGTGGTTCAGCGTTTTGGGTGCCGCCGTCTCGACGGTCTGCACCATCGCCCTCGCCGCGAATTTCGCTGGCGCCGGCATGCCCGACACGCAGGTCCCCCTGATCTCGTTTGGGCAGACCCTCGTCATGGGATTCACCTTCGATCGCATGAGCACGCTGCTCGCGCCCGCCTTTGTGGGTATCGGCCTGCTTGTCGTGATCTATTCGATTCCCTATATGAGCGAGAATAACCGTGAGCATCCCGACGCACCGCGTCGTCGCTTCTACGCGTACCTCGCGACCTTCATCGGCGCCATGGCCGGCCTTGTGTACAGCTCGACCCTTTTGGGCCAGCTCGTGTTCTTTGAGATCACGGGTGCGTGCTCTTGGGGCCTCATTAGCTACTACATGTCGCCTACGGCCAAGAAGGCCGGCATGAAGGCCCTGATCATCACGCATATCGGTGCGCTCGGCCTGTATCTGGGCGCCGCCATCGTGTTTGCCCACACCGGTACCTTCGCCATCACCGCGATCGCCGGCCTCGACGCCAAGCTCAAGGCCATCGTCCTTCTGCTGGTGCTCTTTGCCGCTTGGGCCAAGTCCGCGCAGGTCCCCATGTACATGTGGCTGCCTTCGGCTATGGAGGCCCCGACGCCTGTTTCGGCCTACCTGCATGGCGCCTCGATGGTCAAGGTCGGCGTGTGCGTGTTCGCGCGCGCACTCGTCTCTGCCGGCGAGATTCCCGAGATCGTTGGCTGGGTTGCCATTATCGACGCCATGGTCACCATGCTCTTTGGTTTCCTTATGTACCTGCCGCAAAAGGACATGAAGCGCCTGCTGGCCTTCTCCACGATCGCCCAGCTCTCCTATGTGTTCTTTGGTCTGGGCCTTTCGGTCTTTGGCAGCCAGCTGGCCTTTGATGGCGCCGTGTGCCACATCTTTAACCACGCTTTCGCCAAGACGCTGTTCTTCCTGATCGCCGGTTCGTTCTCCTTTACGCTCGGCACGCGTATGCTGCCCAAGCTTCGCGGCATCGTAAAGAAGTACCCGATCTCGGGCGTGGGCTTTGGTGTCGCGGCGCTCGCCATTGCCGGCGTGCCGCCCATGAACACGTTCTTCTCGAAGTTCCAGATCATCGCCGGTGGCTTCTCTGTGGGTGCTGGCAACGTCGCGATCCTGGTGCTCGTGTGCATCATGGTCGCCGAGACCGTCGCCACCTTCGCCTGGTTCCTCAAGTGGATGGGCTATTGCCTGCCCGGTGAGCCGAGCGAAGAGGTCGCTGCGGGAGCCCCGCTTCCCCGCGCGATGGCGTTTGTGTTCATCGTGCTCATCATCATGGTCATCGTCAGCGGCCCGCTTTCGGCCAGCTGGATCGGTTAGGAGGTAGAACGACATGGGTTATTCGATCGTCAACATCCTTGGCGGCCTTCTGATCGTCACGTCCACCATGGTGGTTGTCTCCAAGAACATCAAACATTCCATCAGCTGGTATGCGGTGCAGTCGCTGGTGCTCGTGGGGCTTCTCGCCACGCTCGGTGTCACCACTGGTGCGCAGGAGCTGCTTATGTGGGCTGGATCTGCCTTTATCACCAAGGTCGTCCTGGTCCCTTATATCCTCAACCGCGCATACAAGAAGATGGGTGAGCCGAGCGACGCATCGCTCAAGGCCGGCCTTAAGCCCGCGTGGGCCATTTGCATCATCGCCGTCGAGGTCGCGATTTGCTTTGCCGTCGTGACGCAGATCAGCCTGCCCACGGCCGAGGTCGCAACGCCTGCGCTCGCTATTAGCTTCGCTCACTTCTTTGTGGGCCTCACCTGCATCATTTCGCAGCGCAACATCATGAAGCAGATCTTTGGATACTGCCTTATGGAAAACGGCAGCCATGTGACGCTCGCGCTTTTGGCCCCCACCGCTCCCGAGATCATCGAGATCGGTATCGCCACCGACGCCATCTTTGCCGTCATCATCATGTCCATCGTCGTGCGTCGCATTTGGGACGACTCCCACTCGCTCGATGCGCGCGACCTGTCCGAGCTGAGGGGGTAGTCCATGGAAACGTTGATTCTCGCCCTGCTCGCGACTCCTTTGGTGTTCTCGCTGGTCATGGCATTTTTGCCCAAGAACACGTCCTATAACGTGTTTGCCGGTCTCAACCTGGTCTCCGTCGCAGCCGTCCTGGTGCTGTCGATTATGACGGCCGGCGACGTCCTTATGAGCGGCGACACCGCGAGCGCTCTTGGCCTGTGGTTTCACCTCGATTCGCTGGGCGCCATCTTTGTGCTGCTCATCGGCTTTATCGGTTTTCTTACGGGGCTGTTCTCGCTGCCCTATGTAAAGGCCGATATCGAGGAGGGCTCCATGCCCGCCGAGCGCGCCAAGCAGTATTTTGCGCTGTTTAGCCTGTTCGTGTTCACCATGCTGCTCGCGTGCCTGTCCAACAACATGATCCTCACGTGGGCCGCCGTGGAGGCAACCACGCTTTCCACCGTGTTCCTCGTGGGTATCTACAAGAACAAGACGGCCCTCGAGGCTTCTTGGAAGTATGCGATGGTCTGCACCGCCGGCGTGGCCTTCGGCCTGTTCGGTACACTGCTGATCTACGCCAACGCCGCCGACGTGATTCCCAACGCCCACGAGGCCGCATTCCTGTCATGCGTGCTGCCGTACGCCGACCAGTTCGACCCGACGCTCATGCGCCTCGCCTTTGCGTTTATCGTGATCGGCTTTGGCACCAAGGCCGGCCTGTTCCCCATGCACACTTGGCTGCCCGATGCCCACTCCCAGGCCCCGAGCCCTGTCTCGGCCCTGCTCTCTGGCGTGCTGCTTAAGTGCGCCATGCTCGTGATCATGCGCTTCTACGGCTTTACCATCCAGGCCGTGGGCGCCGAGTATCCGCAACTTTTGCTGTTGATCGTCGGCACGCTGTCCATTTTGGTGGCGGCACTTTCGATGTTTCGCCAGGACGACCTCAAGCGCCGCTTTGCGTACTCGTCTGTGGAGAACGTGGGCGTTATCGCCCTGTGCCTGGGTATCGGTGGCCCGCTGGGTATCGCCGCAGCCCTGCTGCACTGCGTGTTCCACGGTTTTACCAAGACGCTTGCCTTCTGCGTGTCCGGCAACATCCAGCACGCCTTTGGTACGCGTAGCCTGGCTAAGATTCAGGGTGTCGTCGAGGTTGCCCCCGCAACCGCCGCGCTCGCCATCTTGGCACTGCTCGGTCTTGGTGCCTTCCCGCCCTTTGGCATGTTTATCTCCGAGTTCCTGACTTTTGTCGCCGGTGTCACCGCCGGTCCCATGTGGCTGGTCGTCGTGGTCGCCCTCGGTCTTACCGTGGCCATCTCCGCGCTCACCCGCATCGCACTCAAGTCGGTGTTCGGCCATGCGCCCCAGGGCTTGGGCAAGCATGAGGCCCCGGCGCTCATGCTTATTCCCGAAATCATCCTGGCTGTCATGATCTTGTGGTTTGGCATCGCCACCCCGCTGCCTCTCGTACACGGTGTGGAGACCGCGACCGGCATCGTGCTCGAGCAGAGCACCGAGGAGCTTCACGCGACGCCGATGTACCGCGCTGTGTTCGGTACCGAGACCGCTCAGAGCGAGGTGGAGTAACGAATGATTGAAACTGAGAACAAGGTGTATGCCCGTCGCTGCGAGAGCCATGTCGAGGCCCTGCGCCGCGCTGTTCCGGGCTGCATCGAGAAGGTCGAGTGGCAGTGCGAGGACCAGCTGACGATCACCGTCAAGCAGGACAAGCTGCCCGAGGCCGTCCACTACCTGTACTACGAGCGCTACGGCTGGATTCCCGTGATCATCGGCAACGATGAGCGTAGCCTGTGCGGCCGTTACGCCGTGTACTACGTCATCTCCATGGAGGGGGAGGACCCCGGCTGGGTGACCGTGCGCACCGAGGTCGATCCCGCCAAGATGACGTTCCCGTCCGTGACGCCGTTCGTCCCCGCCTGCGTGTGGGGCGAGCGCGAGCTGCGCGATATGTTCGGCCTGATCCCCGAGGGTCTGCCCGATCGTCGCCGCCTGGTGCTGCCCGACGATTGGCCCAGCGGCCTGTATCCGCTGCGCAAGGACTCCATGGACTACCGTTTCCGTCCCGCTCCCGCGAGCGACATGGAGAACTACGAGTTCTTGGCCGATACCAAGGGCAAGGAGACGACGCTCGTCCCCATGGGCCCGTTGCACATTACCTCCGACGAGCCCGGCCACTTCCGCCTGTTTGTCGAGGGCGAGACGATCGTCGACGCCGACTACCGTCTGTTCTACGTGCACCGCGGCATGGAGAAGGTCGCCGAGACGCGCCTGAACTATGACGCCGTGACGTTCCTCGCCGACCGCATCTGCGGCATCTGCGGCTGCGCCCACTCGGTGGCCTATGCCGAGGCCGTCGAGCGCGCCCAGGGCATTCATGTCCCGCCGCGCGCCCAGTACATCCGCGCTATCATGCTCGAGGTTGAGCGCCTGCACTCGCATCTGCTCAACATTGGCCTGGCGTCTCACTACACGGGCTTCGACTCCGGCTTCCAGCAGTTCTTCCGCGTCCGCGAGAAGTCTATGGACCTGGCCGAGAAGCTCTCCGGTCACCGCAAGACCTACGGCCTCAACGTGATCGGCGGCGTGCGTCGCGACATTTTGGCCGAGCAGAAGCTCTCCACGCTCACGACCGTCCACCAGCTGCGCTCCGAGGTTCAGGAGCTCGTCGACGTCTTGCTCTCCACGCCCAACTTTATCGAGCGTACGAGCGGTATCGGCATTCTGGACCGCAAGATCGCACGCGACTTCTCGCCGGTCGGCCCGCTCATGCGTGGTTCGGGCTATGCCCGCGACGTGCGCTTTGACCATCCCTTCGACGGCTACGCCGATCCGGACATTCAAAAGATGCACGCCGCTACGGCCGACACCTGCGATGCCTTTGGCCGTACCGCCGTTCGCATCCAGGAGGTCTACGATTCGATCGACATGATCGAGACCATGCTCGAGAACTGCCCGTCGGGCCCCATCCTCACCACGGATTGGGAGTACACCCCGCACAAGTACGCCATCGGCGCCACCGAGGCGCCGCGCGGCGAGGATGTGCACTGGGCCATGCTCGGCAACAACCAGAAGTGCTACCGCTGGCGCGCCAAGGCGGCCACGTACAGCAACTGGCCGGTCCTGCGCTACATGTTCCGCGGCAACACCGTGGGCGACGCGGCGCTGATCGTCGGCTCGCTCGACCCGTGCTACTCCTGCACCGACCGCGTGACGGTGACCGATGTCGCCGCCAAGCGCGACCACGTGCTCGACAAGGAGCAGTTCGAGAACGTCTGGCGCGACAAGTCTCCGCTTGCGGGCGAGGGCACCATGGCCGCTCCGCTCGATGAGGAGGCGCTCTAATATGCTGAAGCTTTGGAAGGTCAACGCCAAGGCCGGCGACGCGACGGTCAAGTACCCGTTTGCGCCGTTCCCCACCAACAAGGACATGCGCGGCAAGCCCGAGCACAATGCCGAGCTCTGCATCGCCTGCGGTGCCTGCGGTGTGGCATGCCCGGCCGATGCCATTCGCATGGACACTGACCTTGCGGCCGATACCATCACCTGGTCGATCGACTACGGTCGCTGCATCTTTTGCGGCCGCTGCGAGGAAGCCTGCCCCATGGAGGCCATCAAGCTCACCGAGGAGTTTGAACTGGCCGTCATGAGCAAGGACGACCTCACCAGCAAGAGCGTCTACACGCTCGAGCACTGCTCGCGTTGCGGCAAGCCGTTTGCCCCGCACAAGGAGATCGACTACGCCAAGCGCCTGCTGCAAAAGGCCGGCGGCATGGAGGCCGAGCAGGCCGCCCGTACCGTCGGTATGTGCCAGGAGTGCAAGCGCGAGCTCGACGCCCTGCGCGCCGCCTCGGCCGTAAAGACCGGCAACGCTGCCGGCATGGCTGCCAACGAGACGCTTGCGTCCGGCGAGCCCCAGGGCCCCGGCATGGAGTATCTGGGTGGCCACGGCGTGAACCCGGAGTATATCGACCGCGAGCTCAACCCCGATGCGCCCGAGATTCCCGCCGGTCCGGCGCCGGTCGAGGGCATTATCATGGATTTTGATACGAAGGAGGAGTAACCATGGCCGAACCCACGCTTTTGCCCGAGCGGCTTCAGTACCGCCCGACCAAGATCGAGCTCGACGAGAGCATCGAGAAGGCCAAGGCGACCCTTCTTAAGAAGATCAAGCGCTCGGTGTACGTCTACCGTGTTGACTGCGGCGGCTGCAACGGCTGCGAGATCGAGATCTTTGGTTCCATCACGCCCGTCTTTGACGTCGAGCGCTTTGGCATCAAGGTCGTGCCCTCGCCCCGTCACGCCGATGTGCTGCTGTACACCGGCGCCGTGACGCGTGCCATGCGCATGCCGGCCCTGCGCGCCTTTGAGGCCGCACCCGATCCCAAGATCGTGGTGTCCTATGGCGCGTGCGGCTGCACCGGTGGCATCTTCTACGACAACTACTGCGTCTGGGGCGGCACGGACAAGATCCTGCCGGTCGATGTCTACATCCCCGGCTGCCCGCCCAGCCCCGCGCAGACCATCTACGGCTTTGCCATGGCGCTCGGTCTGCTTGACCAAAAGCTCCATGCCGAGACCACGGTGGAGGCTGCCGGCGAGCAGGCCGATATCCTGCACCCCGGCGTTCCGTACAAGCTGCGCGTTGCCATCGAGCGCGAGGCTCGCGCCATGAGCGGCTACCGTTACGGCCGCGACCTGGCCAACGAGTTTATGGACACGCTCGAGGGCGCGCCCAAGGGCGATATCCGCGGTGCCATGGCGCTGCTCATCGACAAGCAGGACGATCCTCGTCGCGTTGAGGTCTACTCGGCGCTGCAGGATCTGGTGCTGGCCGGAGGTCGCTAGATGGAGCTCACGGACCGCTCTGGTTACTTTGCGGGCCCCGGCATGCTCGGCGGCTCCTTTGGCGATGCCTCGCGCGCAAGCGACGAGGCCGCCGAGGGCGTCGCCGACCCCTGCCTGGGCCACGCTCCCGACCAGGTGGTCTTCTATGAGCTCACGCGTAAGTTTGTGGAGACCGAGGAAGACGTTCCCCAGGAGGCCTGCGACGTGCTGTACTACACGCTCGCCGTGGGCCACCACACCGGCGTGCTCGACTGCTTTGAGCCGCGCCTGTCGGTGTCGGTGGATGTGTTCTATTCGCTCGTCGACGCGCTGCCGGAGGGGGAGGCTAAGAGCAAGTTCGAGGCCATCCGCTCCTTTGGCGAGTGCCAGCTCGACAAGGCGGCGGTGCCGTCGCTGCTCGAGGCCTGCGATGCGCTGCTCGACGAACGCGGTTTTCGTGGGTCGGCTAAGGCCGGCATCTCGGTGTTCGACGACGACTTTGGCCTGCATGCCCAGCAGGTCGCGTTCTTAATGAAGTTCCGCGATTTGGTGGAGCGCGTGCGCGATGTGTCGGGCGTGTATCTGACGGGAAGGTTGCAGTAATGGGTCGCGTTGTGGATGGACGTGTGAACGGCGCCCCGTTTGCGGGTATCGTGCTCACGGCGGGAAGCGTGCTGCGTGCCGACGATGCCGCCGGCCCCGTGCTCTCCAAAAAGATGGAGGACGCGCCCATCGCCGGTTGGTACACCATCGACGGCGGGCAAACGCCCGAGGACGACATCATCGAGGTTAAGCGTGAGCGTCCGCCGCGTTTGGTTTTGGTCGATGCCGCCGACATGGCGCTGTCCGTCGGCGCCATCCGCTTGCTCGACAAACGTGACGTGGCCCGCAAGTCGATGTTCACCACGCATTCGCTCCCTTTGTCGATTCTGATCGAGGAAATCGAGCAATCGTGCGAAGATATCGTCTTCATAGGGATTCAGCCGGGCGATACGGAGTTTTACAACCCTATGTCCCCGGAGGTCTTTGACGCCGTCGACGCCGTGTACGACGCCGTGGCCGCCAACGACTTTTCCCACTTTGTCCGCTTGGGACAAGAGCAATAGGAGCGCTTGTCCCTGCTGATTAGGAAAGAAGTGATTGACATGGCAGATTCCAAGGCAGAATATCCCGCTCCCGATTGCCTTGCGCCCGCCGCGATCGAGGCCAAGACCGAGGCCGCCGGCGTGACCAAGGCCAACCTGCCGGTCGCAAAGGCCTTTGTTTTGGCGATGTTCGCTGGTGCGTTCATTGCCTTCGGCGGCCTGTTCTTTACCGTGTTCTTGAGCGATAACACGCTGGGCTGGGGCGCCCAGCGCGTCGTGGGCGGCCTGTGCTTTTGCCTGGGCCTGGTGCTCGTGCTGGTGTGCGGCGCCGAGCTGTTTACCGGTAATTCGCTTATGGTCTGCGCGCTCAAGAGTAAAAAGATCACCCTGGTCCAGATGCTCAAGGCCTGGGCCGTCGTATGGGTCGGTAACTTTGTCGGTGCCCTGTTCATCGTCTTTTTGGTGTACATGGCCGGCATTTACAAGCTCAACGGCGAGGCGGTCGCCAATTCCATGGTGAGCGTCGCCGCCGGCAAGGTGACGGTCGACTGGGTGACGATCTTCTTCCGCGGCATCCTGTGCAACATCTTTGTGTGCCTGGCCGTGTGGATCGGTACCGCTGGCAAGACCGTGGTCGATAAGGTTGTGGGCATTCTGCTGCCCATCGCCGCCTTTGTGGCCTGCGGTTTTGAGCACTGCGTTGCCAACATGTACTTTTTGCCCATGGGTGCCGTGATGCACGCGTGCGGCTATGGTGCCGATGTCGCCGGCGCCGATGCGCTCAATGTTGCGGGCATTGCGTTTAACCTGTCCGCCGCCACGCTGGGCAACATCGTGGGCGGCGCGGTTTTGATCGCGCTCGGCTACTGGTTTGTCTACGCCAAGAAGCCTGAGGCGTAAGGTACCGTCTGTTTGACGTTGGGCCTCCCGCGGGGCGTTGCCGTGCGGGAGGCTTTTTGGGTCTGGGGCTCGTTGCCGGGCTTTTGGCCTGTTGTGTTTGGCTGGTGAAAGGGGTAATCGAGATGGCATCTGCTGTGAAGCGTGACGGTCGTGCCGTGATGACCACATGCGGGGGATGCTATGCCGATTGCGCCTTTGCGGCCCATGTTGAGGATGGGCGTGTGGTGGCCGAGTTGCCGGTGCCGGGGCATCCGTGCGCGGCGCGTGCCTTGTGCGCTCGCGGACGGCATCGCCTGGCAATGCCGTTTGACGAGCGCGATCGCATTGTGCACCCCATGCGCCGACGAACTGATGGCTTGGGGTTCGATGTGATTTCGTGGGACGAAGCGTTCGCGCAGATTGCAGCGCGCCTTTTGGGGATTGTTGACGAGTGCGGGCCGCGTGCGCTGGGCATGACGCTCGGTGTTCCCTCGTTCGACCGCTACTGGGCGTATCGTCTTATGCATGCGCTGGGCTCGCCCAACGTGTACGGTGCCGACGGCGCCTGCGAGGTAAGCCGACTTACCGGTTGGGAGCACAGCCTGGGCTGCAGCCCCGCCTCCGACCTAGCGCATACCGACTGCATCATGTACCTGGGGCGTTCCATTGTCGATTCGTCGACGATGGGGGCTGTTGATTCACTCAACGATGCCCGTCGCCGCGGGGCGAAAATCATCGTCGTGGACCCCCGGCGCAGCGGCTCAGCTGCGCTTGCCGACCGCTGGCTGCGCGTGCGCCCGGGCTGCGACTTGGCGCTGCTGTTAGGTATTGCCCATGTCTTGATTGCCGAGGACCTGTATGACCACGAGTTCGTGACCCGCTATACCACGGGTTTTGGCGAGCTGGCGCAGGCGGCCCGTGCTTGGACGCCCGAGTGGGCCGAGTCGATGTGCGACGTGCCTGCCGCAGAGATCGCCGCCACGGCGCGCGATCTAGCTGCCGCGGCGCCTGCTGCGGTGGTGGACGCTGGCTTTCATGGTGGCATCGGTATCGCGTATGCCAATAGCACCCAGACCGCGCGAGCTATCTGTATGGTCGATGTGCTGCTGGGCTGCATCGGACACGCCGGCGGTGCCCTCAACCCAGCCACGCCGCTTGTGTTGGGCGACCTCGATCCCGCACGCTTTGCGACGCCGTCGATGCCGTGTGAGCCCAAGTTGGGGTCCGAGCGCTATCCGCTCGTCGACCCCGAGCACGGTCTGTGCACGACCATCGGTCAGTCGATTCTTGCCGGCGATTTGCGTGGGCTCATCGTCTATGCCAGTAACCCCGGTGCTGGCTATGGCAATGCGCAGGCTTGGTTGGGTATTTTGCAGCAGCTCGACTTGCTCGTGACCGTTGATATTCGCTGGTCCGAGACAGCGCGCGCTTCTGACTTCGTGCTGCCCGACGTGACGTATCTGGAGGCCGACCGCGGCGTGGGAACGGTGATAGGCACCAACGATGCGCGCGTATTCTACCGTAATGCCGTGCTGCCCGTGCAGCATGACGACACGCGTCCCGGTCGGGAGATCTTTGCTGGTCTGGCACAGGCGTGCGGTGTGGGCGAGTACTTCCAGTTTACGTCTGACGATCTGGCGGCTGCCCAGGTGGCGCCTTTTGGGATCAATCTTGACGAGCTCAAGGAGCGCGGCTGGGCCGACACAGGTGTCGCGTTGCCGTCGCGTACGGGCGAGCCGGCGATTCCCTTGGATGGCGGCAAAATTGCGCTGGCAAGCGACGTATGGGAACGAGCCGGCCTGGGTCGTGTACCCAACTGGATCGCGCCCATGGTGGAGCCCGGCCCGGGGATGTTTCGCCTCATTAGCGGCAACCGTCCCTTTGAGTCGCACACCTCGCGCAGGCTTGCGGCCCAAGGTGCCGCCGAGGCTGGATTGGACCTGGATGCCGTGCAGATGAATGCCGATGCTGCTGCGCACATGGGCATCGCCGACGGCGAGATCGTCGAACTCGTGAGCGATATGGGCCGCGACCGCGTGCGCGTGGAGACGACGCCGTATCTGCATCCGGCGTGCATCTTTACGTCGGCCGCCCCCGGCGGGCGTTCGTTTGTCGCCGATGCCGGTGGCGCTCAAGCCTTGGGCGTGGGCCCGCTCGACCATACGCCGTTGCGTTGGGATCCGTTGACGGGTGCCGCGCTCACCCAGGAAAACGCCGTTCGCGTGGAAAAGATCGCGGCGCGCGAGGATAATAACGAGTAATTGACTCAGCTGATGTATTCGACTGATCCACGTTTTTTTTGAAAGGCCGCACATGAGCGATAGCCAGAACATGTCCGATGAGGTGCGCGCCCGCCTGCGCGCCATTCCCTCCGTCAACGAGCTGCTAGCCGAGTGGCCGGTAGTGAAGGCGGCGGGGGAGACCTGCGACGCGGTGGTGCATGCCGCCGTCACGGCCGAGCTCGACGAGGAGCGCTCCGCGATTCGTGTTGGCGCCGCCCCGCGTTCCAAGCGCGAGCTGGCCTCGGCCATCGAGTGGCGTGCGCATCGCTCTGCGCTGCCGAGCCTGCGTCCCGCCGTCAACGCCACGGGTGTGGTTATCCATACCAACTTGGGTCGCGCCCCGCTTGCGGAGTCGGTCGCCAAGGCCGTGGCCGAGGTTGCGCGCGGGTACAGCACGCTCGAGTACAGCGTGGACAGCTGCTCGCGTGGGTCGCGCAAGGAGCATGCCGCGCAGCTGATCCGCTCGCTTACCGGTGCCGAGGATGCGCTGGTCGTTAACAATAACGCGGCCGCCGTGCTGCTGGTGCTGGCGACCCATGCCGCGGGCAAGGAGGTCATCGTCAGCCGCGGCGAGCTTGTCGAGATTGGCGGCAGCTTCCGCATCCCCGACGTCATGGCGGCCTCGGGCGCCAAGCTCGTCGAGGTCGGAGCCACCAACCGTACGCACCTGGCAGATTATGAGCAAGCCATTACGCCCGATACGGCGATGATCCTTAAGGTCCATCCTTCCAACTATCGCATCGAGGGCTTTCACGAGGAGGTGGGCTCTCGGGAGCTTGCGGCGCTTGCTCACAAGCATGGCCTGCTGTTCTACGAGGACCAGGGCTCGGGCGCGCTGTTGCCCGACGACATCTTGGTGCGCGGCGGCGAAGAAACCACGCCGGCTTCGGTTTCGGCAGGGCTCGATCTGGTGTCGTGCTCGGGCGATAAGCTGCTCGGTGCCGCACAGGCGGGCATTATCATGGGCCGTCGCGATCTGGTCCAGGCCTGCGGCGCACATCCGCTCATGCGTGCTCTGCGTCCGGGCAAACTGGCGCTCACGGCACTCGAGGCCACGCTGCGTATCTACATGGACGGTGCCGATGTTGCCCATCGTGATATTCCGGTGCTCAGCATGCTTACGCTGCCGCAGGCTCATCTGGAGCGTCGCGCACGCAAGCTGCGCGAGCTGATGGTGGCGGGCCTCGATAAGGCTGGCTGCCCGTGTGCCGTGCAGGTGGAAATCGTCGAGGAGTCGTCGACCCCCGGTGGCGGCTCGCTGCCTACCGTGGAGCTGCCCACGATGTGCGTTGCCGTGCGTCTTGTTGACGCGCGCCTGACGGTCGATGCGCTCAAGCGCTCGCTTGTCCAGGACTTCGACACGCCGGTCGTCACGCGAACCTCGCACGATCGCATCCTATTTGACGTGCGCACGCTCGTGGGCGACCGCGATATCGAGACGGCGGCGTCGACGCTTGCCGCATGCGTTGAGAAGGCGATTGCTCGATGAGTGAGGTTCAGGCGCTGGTGGAGTGTCCCGTTATCGTTGGCACGGCGGGTCACGTTGACCATGGTAAGTCGGCACTGATCGAGGCACTGACCGGCAAGAATCCCGATCGTCTGGAGGTTGAGCGCCGTCGCGGTATGACCGTGGAGCTGGGCTTTGGCGAGTTGGCGCTGCCGAGTGGCAAGATCGTCGGCCTGGTCGACGTGCCGGGCCACGCGCATTACCTGCGCGCCATGGTGCAGGGCGCCACGGGCATCGACGTTGCCGTGCTGGTGGTCTCTGCCGTCGAGGGCGTGATGCCGCAGACGCGCGAGCACGTGCACGTGCTGGAGCTGCTGGGCGTTACGCATATGGTGGTCGCGCTGACGATGTGCGACCTTGCCGATGCCGAGATGACCGAGCTTGCCGAGCTCGATGTCGATGACTTTTTGTCGGGTACCGTGTTTGCGGGCGCGCCGATTGTGCCCGTGTCGTCTAAGACGGGCGAGGGGATCGACGGGCTGCTTGCGGTGCTCGACGAGCAGGTAAGTGCCTGCTGGGATGCCTGCCGCGACCGTGCCGAGCGCACCGATGCCGCGCCGCGCCTGCCGATTGACCGCTGCTTTACGATTAAGGGCGTCGGCACTGTCGTAACGGGAACGCTGCACGATGCGCCGGTTGCGGTGGGCGACGAGCTGATGGCTTTGCCGTCGCGTACGGTCTGTCGCGTGCGCGGGATTCAGGTGCATGGCGATACGCCGCGCGCGCTGCCTGGTCAGCGTGTGGCGCTCAACCTAGTTGGTGACGGTGCCGCGGCGCTTGACCGCGGCGAGTTGCTGGGCGTGGCGAATCGCTTTGGTCAGACGTTACGCTTTATGATGACGTTCACCTACCTGGGCCGTGAGGGAGCCAAGCCGCGTGTGCTCGAGTCGGGTGCGCGCGTGCATGTGATGGCCGGCACGGCTGAGGTTGTCGGTCGCATCATGCTTTTGGAGGGCGAGGCCCCCATGGCGGTGGGCGAGACCCGTACCGTGCAGGTGCGCCTGGAGGAGCCGCTGCCGCTGCGCGCCGGAGACCACGCCGTGGTGCTGTCGTATTCGCCCGTTATGCTCATCGGCGGCGGGCGCGTGCTGCTTTCGCGCTGCCGCCGCTCGCGCGAGCTTTCGGCGGGAGAGTGCACGCTGCTTGCAGCGCTTGAGGCCGGCGATGCCGTCGCTGGTGTGGACGCGTGGCTGGCGCTGCAGACGTTGCCAGTCGTGGTCGCCGACGTTGCCGCGGCGCTGGATCTTGTTTCCGGTGAGGCCGATGCCGCGCTGAACGAGCTGGTGGCTCGAGGTGCTGTTTGCGAGCTTGCCGGCTCTGGCGATGCACTGTATGTGAATGCCGCCGTGCTCGATGCCGCCATGGACGTGCTGGCGGCGACCCTGACCGCTATGCACGCGGCGTCTCCCAAGGAGACGGGCTTTACGCCCGGCGCCGTTGCCCATGCTGCGTGGCCTGCCGCTGACAATACAGTTGCCGCAGCCCTGATTTCCGAGGGCTGCTCGCGTGGCGTGTGCGCCGCCGAGGGCGCCGAGGTGTTCGACCCGCACTCCGCTGCCGCTGCAGCGCGTGTGGTGCGCGAGGCCTGCGAACGCATCGTTGCTTTGCTGGACGAAGCTGGCCTCGATGCACCGACGTTGCCCGAGGTGGGCGAGCAACTCCAGCTCGATCGCGACACCATGACGCGTGCGCTGCGCGAGCTTTCGCTCAACCGCTCCATCGTGAAGGTCGAGCGCGACGTTGCCTTGTCCGCCACCGCGGAGTCGCATGCGCGCGAGCTTGTCGCCGCTGGCATTGCCGACGCCGGTGGCGCCGCCACCACGAGCGTGCTGCGCGAGGCGCTGGGTGTGTCGCGCAAACGTGCCATCAGCATCTTGGAGCACCTGGATGCCGTGCGCTTTACGGTCCTCGACAAGGAAGCCGGCGGCCTGCGCTCCCTGCGCTAGATCGGTCGCCCCGCCCCACCTCCTCAGTTGCGGTGAAATAGTTCCTATTTGGAGGCTTTGGCAGCAAATACAGGAACTATTCCACCGCAACTTCTTGTTCGTCTTTTTGGGATGGAGCCGTTTCGGTTTGGTAAAATACCGCAGCACTTGGGAACGGATGGGCTCCGGTGGGCTCCGCGGTCCTCAAAACCGTTGCGAGGCGTGCAAAACGTCTTGGATGTGTTCGATTCACATACGTTCCCGCCACACGCTACCAGCGCTTTTGTGCTCGCGGTCTTGCTGCGTGCCGCAAAGGCGCTGTTTTGTTTTTGCACGAGTTTTTCGTAGCGCCGCTATTTCGGCGGCTGTAGTTAGCATCGTGCACCGGGTTTCGAGCATGCCGATGGAGGTGTTTTGCCGTATGACTACCGTAAGACGTGCCGATCTTTCTTGTGTCGTCCAGGCGGGCGGGCTGTCCTCACGTATGGGCCGCGATAAGGCGCGCATGTCGTTTTGCGGCGAACCGCTCATCGAGCGCGTGCTGGGTCGGCTGGCGCCAGTTGCCGGCGAGTCGGTCGTGACGACTTCGCGTCCCAGCGAGCTTGCCTATCTTGAGGAGCGCGCGTTTGGCGGCCTGGTGCCGCGAATAGTGCCGGACCTTGAGGGGTCGGCGGGCGCCATGCGCGGCATCGCGAGCTCGCTGGCTGCGGCCCGACTGCCTCTCGTGGCTATCGTCGCCTGTGATATGCCGTTTGTCTCGCCGGAACTCATCGGCGCGCTTGCCGATCGTGTTGAGGCCGAGGCGCTCGACGTGTGCGTGCCGCGCGAGGAGCGGGGGATTGAGCCGCTTTGTGCCGTCTGGCGCCGTGACGCGTGTGCGCCGGTTGCCCAAGAGCTGCTCGCCGGTGACCGTCAGCGAATCCGCTGCCTGATCGACCGGGTGAACGCCGGGTATTTGGACGAGTCTCAGATTGTCGCGGTCGCAGGCTCGACGCTCTGCTTCGAAAACGTCAATACGCCCGAGGAGTTTGCGGCGGCCGAGCTGCTCGCCTAGATTTGCACACATCAAAGACGGGAGATGCCGTGTCACATGATATTTGCCCCGATACCGGGGAACCTTGCACTTGCGATGGGTCCGAGCCTTGCACCTGCGGCTGTGGTGGCTGTGGACATACGGCCGAGGAAGAGGCTGCGGCGGCGAAGTATCGCGAGTCGCACCGCGAGGTCTCGTTTGGCGATGCTCTCGACCATGAACGTAAGATCATCGTTTCGTTCGATAGCACCTTCGATGTGATGGAATGCGAACAGCTGTGTCTTGCCGCCGGTGTGGCCGGGCGCATCATGCCACTGCCCGGCTCCATCACCGCCGGCTGCGGGCTGTGCTGGGCCATGCCGTTCTCGGGCGATGCACTCGCCGCCTTCCGCGCTGCCACCGAAGGCCGCATAACCCCCGCCGACTACCATCAGCTCGTCCTCTAACCACCAACATCACCACAAAGGTGCCTGTCCCCAATGTGGTGGTTTGGAACACGTGGACGAAACAGGTTCGAAACACAGGTTTCGCACGTCAGGTGCTCAAAAACGCCTCTACCTGCATCGTAATCAAAACGAAACATCTGCCCGTCTGCTTATGCGAAACTTTTCCGCAACAGTGCGATATTATCCATACTCGATAAAGTTCGCGGCGCATAGGGTGCCGCGATCAACATTTTTCGTTTCCCATCATTGGAGGAAGCATGAGCTACACGCAGAAAGTTCTCGAAGAGCTCAAGGCCCGCTATCCCGAGCAGCCTGAGTTCATCCAGGCCGCGACCGAGATCCTCGGCACCATCCAGCCGGCGCTCGACGCTCACCCCGAGTACGAGGAGGCCGCCCTGCTGGAGCGCCTCGTCGAGCCCGAGCGCATCGTCATGTTCCGTGTTCCCTGGGTCGACGACCAGGGCAAGGTTCAGGTCAACCGCGGCTATCGCGTCGAGTTCAACTCTGCCATTGGACCCTACAAGGGCGGCCTGCGCTTTAACCCGACGGTCACCCTGGGTATGCTCAAGTTCCTGGGCCTGGAGCAGATCCTCAAGAACAGCCTGACCACCCTTCCCATGGGCGGCGGCAAGGGCGGCTCCGACTTTGACCCCAAGGGCAAGTCCAACAACGAGATCATGCACTTCTGCCAGTCCTTCATGACCGAGCTCTATCGCCACATCGGCCCCAACACCGACGTTCCCGCCGGCGACCTGGGCGTTGGTGGCCGCGAGGTTGCCTACCTGTTCGGTCAGTACAAGCGCCTGACCAACGAGTGGACCGGCGTCCTCACCGGCAAGGGTCTCTCCTTTGGCGGCTCGCTCGCCCGTACCGAGGCCACCGGCTACGGCCTGGCCTACTTTGTGGATGAGTACCTCAAGAGCCGCGGCGACTCCTTCGAGGGCAAGAACGTCGTCGTTCACGGCTCCGGCAACGTCGCTATCTACGCCGTCCAGAAGGTCTCCCAGCTCGGCGGCAAGGTGCTGGCCTGCTCCGATACTCACGGCTGGGTCGAGGATCCCGACGGCATCGACTACACTGTGCTCGAGCACGTCTACAACAAGAAGCGCTCCGGCCACGACAAGGGCGTTACGCTCGCTATGTACGTTGACGAGAAGCCCAACGCCGTGTGGCACGAGGGCGACGGCCGTGGCGTTTGGCAGCTGCCCTGCGACATCGCGCTGCCCTGCGCTCGCGAGAACACGCTGCTGCTCGAGGACGCCCAGGCGCTCGTCGCCAACGGCTGCAAGGTGGTCGGCGAGGGCGCGAACATGCCCACGACCATCGAGGCCACGACTTACTTCCAGGAGAACGGCGTTGCCTTTATGCCTGGTAAGGCTGCCAACGCCGGCGGCGTGCTCGTGTCCGGCCTGGAGATGAGCCAGAATGCCGAGCACCTGTCCTGGACCTTCGAGGAGGTCGACGGCAAGCTCGAGCAGCTCATGCGCGGCATGTTCCACAACGTGGACGACACCGCCAAGGAGTATGGCCAGGAGGGCAACTTTGTCATGGGCGCCAACATCGCCGGCTTCCTGAAGGTCGCCGACGCCATGCTCGCCCAGGGCGTCTGCTAAATCTTCGTTCGACATAGCATGTTATAAGGCTCCCAGTCATTCCGGCTGGGAGCCTTTTTCTATGGTGGCGAGGGCTGTGCGCCCTCGTTTGGTACACTTAGGGGTACTGGACAAGTGGAGAGATGGGGGAGAACGTGCTCAAGTTCGGTACCTACGTCCGTGTTGGAAACGCGGCCGAAGCCTATGAGCTCTTACAGAAGAACCGCAACAACAAGATTGTGGGCGGCGGCATCTGGATGCGCCTGGGTTCGCGTCGCGTGGCGACGGCGATTGACCTTTCGGCCTGCGGACTCGATCAGATCGAGGAGACCGAGACCGAGTTTCGCATCGGCGCCATGTGTACCCTGCGCCAGCTCGAGCGTCATGCCGAGCTCAACGCGCTTGTCAACCATGTCTTTGAGTTTGCCGTCCACGATATCGTGGGCGTGCAGCTGCGCAACACCGCCACGGTGGGCGGCAGCATTTACGGTCGCTTTGGCTTCTCTGACGTGCTCTCCGCCTTCCTCGCGCTCGATTCCTATGTTGAGCTGACGGGCGCCGGCCGTGTGTCGCTCGCCGAGTTCGTGCACATGGGCTACGTGCGCGACGTGATCGAGCACGTGGTGGTCGTTAAGCACAACTACCGTGCGAGCTACGAGGCCGTGCGCAAGGCCGCGACCGACTTCCCCTCCTTAAACGTCACCGCCGCCTGGTGGGACAACAGCTGGCATGTCACCGTGGGTGCCCGTCCGCTGCGCGCGACCCTGCTGCAGGGCGAGGCATGTGGCCTTACCGCCGAACAGCCTTCCGAGGACGAGCTGCGTGCCCTGGCCGCATCCGTGCGTGCCCTGAGCTACGGCACCAACCTGTGGGGCTCGGCCGACTACCGCCGCCGCATCTCGGCCCCGCTGGCGATTCAGGCCGTGCGCCGCGCCGCCGGCATCGAGCTTTCGGCCGCGCTTGCCCGCGAGCTCGCGACCGTGCAAGTGCCTAAGTTTGCCACGGACGAGTATTCCTGCCGCCGCGTGCCCGGCGTCGATTCTAGCGAGGTGCGCTAATGGCTGCCAAACTTATCGATCTTTCCTTTACGCTCAACGGCCGCAAGGTCAAGGTTCAGATTGCCCCCGATACCATGCTCTTTGCGCTGCTGCGCGAGCAGGGCTGCGCGTCGGTGCGCTGTGCCTGCGAGACCACCAACTGCGGTCTGTGCACGGTGTGGCTCGATGGCGACCCGGTGCTGAGCTGCTCGGTTCCCGCCGCCCGTGTTGAGGGCCGCTCCATCACCACGCTCGAGGGCCTCAAGGCCGAGTCCGAGGCGCTCGCCCGCGCGATGGCTGCCGAAGGTGCCGAGCAGTGCGGTTTTTGCGCCCCCGGCCTCATTATGAACGTGCTGGCGCTTGCCCGCGCCGCCAAGGAGGACCCGAGCCTCGTCTCCACGCGCGAGGAGCTCTCGCGCCAGCTCGCCGGCAACCTCTGCCGCTGCAGCGGCTACGAGAGCCAGCTGCGCGCCATCGTGCGCTTCCTCAACGAGTCCGGCGTGCAGGTGGGCTTTGAGATGCCCGAGCTGCCGGTCAACAACACCAGCTGCGACGGTGTCTCCTACAAGCAGATCACTCACAAGCAGCCCAAGAAGGACTCGAAGGCCCTGCTCGAGGGGCGTCCCGTCTATACGGGCGACCTGGTGCCCGCCGGCGCGCTCATCGTTAAGCTCAAGCGCAGCCCCTATGCCCGCGCCAAGATCCGCTCCATCGATACGTCGCGCGCCCTGAAGGTGCCCGGCGTGGTGGGCGTCTACACCTACGAGGACGTGCCCCAGCGCCGCTTTACCATCGCCGGTCAGAGCTATCCGCAGCCGAGTCCCTACGACCGCCTGATCCTCGAGAACCTGGTTCGCTACCAAAACGAGGAGGTGGCGATCGTCGCCGCCGAGACCGAGGAGGCCGCCGACAAGGCACTCAAGCTCATCAAGGTCGACTACGAGGTGCTCGAGCCCCTGCTCGACTTTACCCAGGCACTCGATAACGACATCGTTGTCCACCCCGAGGGCGACGTGACCTTTATGTTCCCGCAGGGCGGCGACGTCGCTCGCAACCTGGTGTGCAGCGGCACGAGTGACTTTGGCGACTTGGACGAGGCGTTCGCCCAGAGCGACATCGTCTTTGAGCGCACCTACACCAGCCAGGCCACGCAGACCGCGCCCATGGAGACCTTCCGCGCCTTCGCGACGACCGATGCGTTCGGCCGCATCTCGGTGACCACCTCTACACAGGTGCCCTTCCACGTGCGCCGCATGGTCGCGCAGTCGCTCGACATTCCGCAATCGCAGGTGCAGGTCATTAAGCCGCGCATCGGCGGCGGCTTTGGCTCCAAGCAGACGGGCTGCTGCGAGATCTTCGTGGCGTTCGTGACCCAGCAGACCGGCCGTCCGAGCTATTGCTGCTACACCCGCGAGGAGACCATCACCGCGGGCAATTCGCGCCACCAGATGCAGATGACCGTTAAGCTGGGCGCCATGAACGACGGCACTATCACGGCCATCGACCTGCACACGCTGTCCAACGCCGGCGCCTATGGCGAGCATGCCACCACGACGATCGGCCTCTCGGGCCACAAGAGCCTGCCCATCTACAACCACGTGAAGGCGAGCCGCTTTAGCTGGGATGCCGTCTACACCAACACCAACCGCGGCGGCGCGTATCGTGGCTACGGTGCCACCCAGGGCCAGTTTGCCGTGGAGAGCGCCGTCAACGAGCTCGCCGACATGCTGCACATGGACCCCGCCGACCTGCGCCTTAAGAACATCGTGCGCGAGGGCGAGGTCATGCCGCAGTACTACAACGAGAAGCTCAACGCCTGCACACTCGACCGCTGCCTGCTGCGCGCGATGGACATGATCGGCTGGCGCGACAAGCCGCTGGCCGTGGATCTGGGCGATCGCGTGCGCGCCCTGGGCTGCGCGCTCACCATGCAGGGATCGGGCATTTCCAACGTGGATATCGCCGGCATCGACATGCGCCTGGAAGAGGACGGCTTCATTACCATCGGCACCGGCGCCACCGATAACGGCATGGGCGTCGATACGATCCTGGCGCAGATTGCCGCCGAGGAGCTGGGCGTGGAGAGCTCGCTCATTGTGGTACGCGGCGTGGACACCGATGTGTCACCGTTCGACGCCGGCTCGTACGCGAGCTCGGGTACGTACGTGACGGGCCTTGCCGCCAAGAACGCCGCGACCGAGCTGCGCGAGAAGATTTGCGCCAAGGCAGCCCAGATGTGGGATGTGGACGCCGCCGACGTGGTCTTCGATGGCCATTACGTGCGTCTGTCCGACGAGCGTGCCGCGCGCGAGCAGAACCGCTACCTCACGCTGCGCGACTTTGCCAACCTGTGCGTCAAGAACATCGCGGGCGGCGACGCGCTCACCTCGCATGCCTCTGCCTGCCTGCCCGTTTCGCCTCCGCCGTTTATGGCCGGCATTGCCGAGGTCGAGGTCGACAAGGCCACCGGCAAGGTGACTGTGGTGGACTATGCGGCGGCTGTGGACTGCGGCACCGTGATCAACGAGGCGCTCGCGCGCGTCCAGGCCGAGGGCGGTATTGCCCAGGGCATCGGTCACGCGCTCTACGAGATCGTCGAGCACGACGACCGCGGTCGCCTGCGCACTGGCAACTTTATGAGCTACAAGCTGCCCACGCGCCTGGATATCGGCAGCATTCGCGTGGCCTTTGAGCCGAGCTACGAGCCGACGGGCCCGTTTGGTGCCAAGTCGATCGGCGAGGTCGTCATCAACACGCCGCTCGCCGCCGTTGCCTCGGCCGTGGCGCACGCCACCGGACATCAGGTCCACTCGCTGCCCATCACGCCCGAGAAGGCCCTGCTGGGGGAGTAGCGGGTCAGCGTACAAGTCGTAATTGGCGGGGCGGGGCAACTCGCCCCGCCTTTTGCACTCGTGGTGAGGTCGTGAGCCTGTAAAACGTGTGCGTGCGCTTGCCGCTCGTATCTGCTATCATTCCTAGTCTGTGCGCTCATGCGGGCGTGGCGGAATTGGTAGACGCGCCAGATTTAGGTTCTGGTGGGATTCCCGTGAAGGTTCGAGTCCTTTCGCCCGCACCAACGCACCCGCGTCGGCTTATGCCCTCGCGACGCTTGTTGCATAAAGGTACCAGCACCTCAGATAAGCTGGGCAGTATGAGGAGGAACGTGTTGAACATCACCGCTTCTGACGTCAAGGACGCCAAGCTCACCGCTACGGTCACCATCCCGGCCGCCGACGTCGACGCCGCGATCAAGAAGGCCTACAAGGACACCGCCAAGAAGTACCGCTTCCCGGGCTTCCGCGCCGGTAAGGCTCCCCGTCCGGTCATCGACTCCGCTCTTGGCGCCGAGGCTACCCTCGCTCAGGCCACCAACGACCTGATCGCCGCCAACGAGCCCGCCGTCCTCAACGAGCTGGACATCGTCCCCACCAAGAACGGTGACTACAAGGAGCTCGACCTCGCCAAGGATCACGAGGACTACACCTACACCGTCGAGTTCTCCCTGCGTCCCGCCGCCGAGCTCTCCTCCTTCGACGCCGTCGAGATCGAGATGCCCCCTGCGGAGGTCACCGAGTCCGAGATCAACAACCAGGTCGAGATGCTCCTCAACTACCGTGCCACCTTCGAGGACGTCGAGAGTCGCGCCGTCGAGGCCGAGGACTACGTCACCGTTGACCTCAAGGCCGTCGAGAACGCCGACAACTTTGCCGCCGAGGGCCGCATGCTCATCGCCGGTAGCGACAGCAACCCCAAGGAGTTCAACGAGGCCCTGATCGGCGCTAACGTCGACGACGTCAAGACCGTCACCTGGACCGACGAGGTCGAGGAGGGCGAGGAGGCCGAGACCCACACCGTCGAGGTCACCGTCAAGGGCATCAAGGTCCGCAACACCCCCGAGCTCACCGATGAGCTCGTCAAGTCCGACTTTGGCTTCGACAGCATCGACGCCATGCGCGACGCCATCAAGATCGAGATCGAGCAGGACAAGGCTTCCCGCCTCCCGGCCGAGAAGGAGAATCGTTGCGTCTCCGCTCTCGCCGAGCGCCTGCAGCTCGACGAGATGGACGCCGACTACGAGCAGTCCGTCTTTGAGGAGCTTGGCCAGAACTTCCTGTCCAACCTCGCTGCCCGCGGCATGACGCTGGACACCTGGCTGCCTGCTTCCGGCCTGACCATGGAGCAGTTCATCGGCGACCTGCACAAGCAGGCCAACGACGTCGCCCGTGAGTCCCTGGCTCTCGACGCCCTCGCTCGTGAGCTCAAGATCGAGGTCACCGAGGACGACATCAACGCCGAGTTCGAGAAGGCCGGCGTCAAGGACGTCGAGGCTTCCAAGGCCGAGTTCATCGCCGATGGCCGTATGCCTGCCGTCCGCGAGTCCATCCGTCGCTCCAAGGCCGTCGACCACCTGGTCGAGAACGCCAAGGTGACCGAGGTCGACGAGACCGCCAAGGACGCCGAGTAATTCTCGCCACCTTTCCCACGAGCGCATGCGTGCGCCCGTGATGGGGTAAAGTTATACACCGGTTATCCGGTAGCTTCGTACGGTGCCAGCCAATGCATAGCATGCGGGCACCGTACGTTTATCTAGAACCAATTTGGTCCGCAAGAGAGAAATGGAGATGCGTATGATCGCTAAGTTCGATTCCGCCCTCGTGCCATACGTTATCGAGCAGACGCCGCGCGGCGAGCGCAGCTACGATATCTATTCGCGCCTGCTCAACGACCGCATCATCTTCTTGGGCGAGGAGATCAACTCCGTCAGCGCCAACCTGGTCGTTGCCCAGCTGCTGCATCTTGAGAGCCAGGATGCCGAGAAGGATATCTCGCTCTACATCAATTCGCCCGGTGGCGAGGTCTACTCCGGCCTGGCGATTCTTGACACTATGAACTTCATTAAGCCGCAGGTCTCGACCATCTGCGTCGGTATGGCCGCGTCCATGGCTGCCGTGCTGCTTTCGGCCGGCGCCAAGGGCAAGCGCTTCTGCCTGCCGCACTCCAAGGTCATGATTCACCAGCCCAGCGGCGGTGCCCAGGGTCAGCAGACCGAGATCGAGATCGTGGCCGAGGAGATCAAGAAGACCCGCCGCGAGCTCAACCAGATCCTGTCCGACGCCTCGGGTCAGCCCATCGAGAAGGTCCAGGCCGATACCGAGCGCGACAACTACCTGACTGCTGCCGAGGCCCTCGACTACGGTCTGATCGACCGTATCGTCACCTCGCGCGACCTCGCCGCGAAGGACGCCTAGGATGGCCGGTAACATGCAGGACGGCTTCGACGAGAACGGCAACCCCATTCGCTGCTCCTTCTGCGGAAAAGAGCAGGGTCAGGTTCGCCGCCTGGTGAAGGGTCCGACCAATATCTTTATCTGCGACGAGTGCGTTGCCGCCTGCTCCGAGATTCTTGAGGAGTCGCTGGCTTCGGACTTTATGGACGCCGCCCGTAACGGCAAGTTGCCGGGCTTCCTCAACGACCACGGTCAGGCTGAATCCCAGCCTGCGGCTGGCCCCGAGGCCGAGGGCTTTGAGCTCGAGGACGACCGCCAGGTCATCACGCATGTTCCGACGCCGCACGAGATCTATGACGAGCTTTCGGCCTATGTTATGGGCCAGGAGGACGCCAAGCGCGCCATGTCGGTTGCCGTGTACAACCACTATCGCCGCGTGATCGAGGGCGGCGCCGCGGTGTCTGCTTTTGGCGACGGCATGGGCTCGCAGTTCGACGACGATATGGACGAGGTGGAGCTCGCCAAGTCCAACATTTTGCTGCTCGGTCCCACCGGTACCGGTAAGACCCTGCTCGCCCAGACGCTCGCGCGCATCCTCGAGGTGCCGTTTGCCATCGCCGACGCCACCGCGCTCACTGAGGCCGGTTACGTGGGCGAGGATGTGGAGAACATCCTGCTCAAGCTCATCAACGCCGCCGATGGCGATATCGAGCGCGCACAGGTCGGTATCATCTACGTTGACGAGATCGACAAGATCGCCCGCAAGGCGGAGAACCTCTCCATTACCCGCGATGTTTCGGGCGAGGGCGTTCAGCAGGCGCTGCTTAAGATTCTTGAGGGTACGGTGGCAAGCGTTCCGCCCACCGGCGGCCGCAAGCATCCCCAGCAGGAGCTGCTGCAGATCGACACGACCAACATCCTGTTTATCTGCGGCGGTGCCTTTGTGGGTCTGGACAAGATCATCGCTGACCGTGTGGGCAACAAGGGCGTTGGCTTTAACTCCGAGATCGCCGGCCCCACCTCGGTCGACGAGAACGACCTGCTGCGTCAGGTGCTCCCGCAGGACCTCAACGCCTTTGGCATGATCCCCGAGTTTGTGGGACGTACGCCCGTCGTCACCCAGACGCAGGCGCTCGACGAGGACGACCTGGTGTCGATCCTGACCGAGCCCAAGAACGCTGTTGTGCGCCAGTATCGTAAGATGTTCCAGCTCGAGGACGTTGAGCTTGAGTTTGAGGACGCCGCCCTGCACGAGATCGCCCGCATGGCGCTTGCCCGCAAGACCGGCGCCCGCGGCCTGCGCTCCATCTGCGAGGACGTGCTGCAACAGACGATGTTCGACCTGCCCAGCGAGGAGGGCGTTTCCAAGGTCATCGTGACCGAAGCCTCCGTAAAGGGCGAAGAACAACCCCAGCGCATCTACGGGTAAAACCTGTCAAAACGTGTTTGCAAATAGCCTCCGACCACCCGCGGTCGGAGGCTATTTTATATATACGCAATAACCCCAACTACCTGTGCTATTCTGTGTGTTTGTTTAAGCCTCGGCAAAGTCAATTCAGACTGAAGTAATCGATACCTAAGGGGAGGAATGTAGGCCCGATTTTCGTAGATTCCGCACGAGCCGAAGACCACTTAATGTGGTCTTCGAGCGAGCCCAGGACCTGACCGAGCGAAAATCGGGCCTACATTCCTCCCCGGCGGGACAGGGAGAGATATATGGAAGAGATGCCCAAGAACTACGATCCGTCGACCAACGAGCCGGCGATCCTGCAGAAGTGGCTCGACGGCGGCTACTACAAGCGCCGTGAGGGCGTGGGCGACTGCACCGTCACCATTCCGCCTCCCAACGTGACCGGCAAGCTCCACATGGGTCACGCCACCGACGACTCCATCCAGGATGCCATCATCCGTATGGCCCGCATGCGCGGCAAGTCCACGCGCTGGGTGCTCGGCACCGATCACGCCGGTATCGCCACGCAGACCAAGGTCGACAAGAAGCTCAAGAGCGAGGGCATCAGCCGCCTGGAAATCGGTCGCGACAAGTTTGTCGACGCCTGCTGGGATTGGACCCACGAGTACGGCGGCATCATCGTCGAGCAGATCAAGCGCATGGGCTGCTCCGTCGACTTCGATAACGAGCGCTTCACCATGGACGAGGATTACGCCCAGGCCGTGCGCAAGGTGTTCTGCGACTGGTACCACGACGGCCTGATCTACCGCGGCAAGCGCATCGTCAACTGGTGCCCCAACTGCACCACCGCCATCTCGGACGACGAGGCCGAGTACAAGGATGAGAAGGGCCATCTGTGGCACCTTCGCTACCCGCTGACCGAGCCGGTCAACGGCCAGGACTACATCGTTGTCGCTACCACGCGCCCCGAGACCATGCTCGGCGACACGGGCGTCGCTGTCTCCCCGAAGGACCCCGAGAAGGCCGCCTTTGTGGGTAAGACCGTCAAGCTCCCCATCGTCGACCGCGAGATCCCCATCTTTGAGGATTGGCATGTCGACGCCAACTTTGGCTCCGGCTTTGTCAAGGTCACCCCGGCCCACGACCCCAACGACTACGCCATGGGTCAGGCCCACGACCTGCCGCAGATCAACATCTTCGACGAGCACGCGGTGGTCGTCGAGGGCTACGGCGAGTTCACCGGCATGAATCGCGACGAGTGCCGCGAGGCCGTCATCAAGTGGTTTGAGGAGCATGACCTGCTCGATCACGTCGAGGACCTCGATCACTCCGTCATGCACTGCTACCGTTGCGACTCCGCGCTGGAGCCGTGGCTGTCCGAGCAGTGGTTCGTGGCCGTCGACAAGCTCAAGGGGCCGGCGCTCGACGCCGTCAACTCCGGCAAGGTCACCTTCCACCCCGCGCGCTGGACGCAGACCTACACCACCTGGATGGAGAACCTCAAGGATTGGTGCATCTCGCGTCAGCTTTGGTGGGGCCACCGCATCCCCGTGTTCTACTGTGAGGACTGCGGCTGGGAGGACGCGCTCACCGAGGACACTGACGTGTGCCCCAAGTGTGGTGGCCATCACGTGCATCAGGACGAGAACGTGCTGGATACCTGGTTCAGCTCGCAGTTGTGGACCTTTGCCACGCAGGGCTGGCCGCAAAAGCCGGAGCTGCTCAAGGGCCATCACCCAACGACGGCGCTTGTCACCGCGCGCGACATTATCGCGCTGTGGGTCGCCCGCATGGTCATGAGCTCGCTGTACTTCCTGGACGAGGTGCCGTTTAAGGACGTCGTCATCTACCCGACGATTCTGGCCAAGGACGGCAGCCGCATGTCCAAGTCCAAGGGCAACGGCGTTGACCCCATGGACCTCATCGGCATGTACGGCGCCGACGCCATGCGCTTCAACCTGCTCACGCTGTGCACCAACAACCAGGACGTCAAGTTCGACGCGAACATCGACAAGAAGACCAAGAAGCTCATCGACAGCCCGCGCACCGAGCAGGCCAAATCGTTTGTGACTAAGATCTGGAACGCCAGCCGCTTCCTGCTTATGAACATGGAGGGCTACACGCCCGGCGAGCCCGTCGTGGAGACGCCGGCCGACGCCTGGATGTTCAGCCGCCTGGCAAAGGCCGTCAAGATGGTCACCGAGGGTATCGAGAACTACACGTTTGGCGACATGGCCCGCGGCGTGCAGCAGTTCTTCTGGAACGAGGTCTGCGACTGGTATGTCGAGGTCACCAAGGCCCGCCTGAAGGGCGAGGGTCGTCTGCAGGCGCAGCGCAACCTGATCTTTGTGCTCGACACCTCCATTCGCCTGATGCACCCGCTCATGCCGTTTGTCACCGAGGAGATCTGGGACAACATGCCGGCAAGCGTGCTCGACCTGGACGCCGAGGGCAACGTGGATCGCGCCGAGGCACTCATGATCGCCAAGTGGCCCGAGCCCGCCGACTACGCCAAGTATGTCGACGAGGACGCCGAGCGCGCGTTTGAGCTGTGCCGCGCCGTCGTGTCTGCCGCCCGCGCCACCCGTTCGCGTTATCGCTTGAGCCCCAAGGCCGAGCTCGACGTGGTCGTGCGGGCCGGTGCCGAGGACATCGAGAAGCTCGAGAGCCTGCGCTCCACGATTGAGCCGCTGGCCAACACCGCTTCGCTGGTTATGGGTACCGACGTTGAGAAGCCGGCTGCGAGCATCGCCGTGGTCGATAGCGGCGTCGAGGTCTTTGTGGTGCTCGAGGGCAAGGTCGACCTTTCGGCCGAGAAGGCGCGTCTGGAGAAGGAGATCGCCGCGGCCCAGAAGGAGTTGGCCGGCTGCGAGAAGACACTGGCCAACGAGGGCTTTGTGGCCAAGGCCGCGCCCGCCGTGGTCCAGAAGAAGAGGGACCGTGCAGCTGAGCTCAAGGAGATCCTGGCGGCGCTGACTGCTCAGGTTGCTGACTTCTCGTAAGCGTTACTGGGGGACGCGGTTTGGGGCTTTGCTCGCTACTGCGGACAGTCCTGCTCGCACGAAGGCCACATTAAGTGGCCTTCGGCTCGTGCGGAACTTGTATCGAGCAAAGCCCCAAACCGCTCCCATAGCGTTTACGGGGGCGTCCGCTGCCTGTCGGTTAGGGCCACTGGGTTGCAGCCTTGATCTTGCTGCAAAGCGGTGTTTGGCTGATATTTTGAATGGGAGGGGCTCGTTGTTGCTTACGGGCCTCTTTTTATGTTGAGGGGACTTTGGCTATGGCAAAGCGTTCTGGGTTGTATTCGGTGCCGTTTGAGGTTCCGGAGCTTGCTTTTGACGAGGCTGTTGCACTTGCGGCCGATACGGGCAAGATTGCGCGTTATTCCACGCCGCTGCTCGAGACCGTCGTCGAGATGCTCGATGAGCTTGGTCGTCCTGACGAGTTCTATGATTGCGTCCAGATAGCCGGTACCAATGGAAAGACCTCGACGACGCGATTCTCGGCTGCCATTCTTCGTGGCGAGGGCCTTAAGACGGCGCTCTTTACGTCGCCTCATCTGGTGCGTTATCCCGAGCGTATGGAGATTGATGGAAAGGTCGTCTCAGACGAGGTCTTTGCCCATGGTGTCTCTGCGGCGTATGAGGCAGGTCGTCGTCTCAACGCACGTCGTGAGGCGGCGGGCGAGGAGCTCCGTTCTATTACGCCCTTCGATCTTTTGTCCGTGGCTGGTCTGATTATGTTTGCCGAGGCTTGCGTGGACGTGGCCGTGCTTGAGGTTGGCATGGGCGGACGCTGGGATGCTACGAGTGCGACCGATCCCGTGGCCGTCGCCATTACGGGTATTGGACTCGACCATACGAAGGTCCTTGGCGACACGCTCGAGGCCATTGCGGGGGAGAAGGCTGCGGTTATTAAGCCTGGGCGCCTGGTTGTTTTGGGCGAGGGCACGCATGAGCCGAGCGTTCAGCGCGTGATGGATGCCCGTTGCCGCGAATGCGGTGTGGTGCCGCTCGTGGTGAGCCATACGACGACCAAACTTCCGGCACACGTGGGCGATACGGTGGAGTTCAGCTGCACCACGCCGCGTGCGATCTATACGTTGAGCATGGTCAAGCCGGCCTATCAGCCGCAGAATGCCGCGTGCGCGATTATGCTGTGCGAGGGGTATCTGGGTCGCGAACTCGACCATGACAAGCTCGATGCGTCGCTTATAGGCTGTCCCACGCCGGGTCGCTTTGATGTGCTGGGAACCGATCCGCTCAAGCTGATCGACGCCTGCCATAACCCCCAGAGCTGCGAGAACTTTGTGAGCGCACTGGACGAGATCGATCCGTGCGTAGAGAATCGCCCCACGCTGCTATGCGCTGCGCTGGCCGATAAGGACGTGGCAGGCATCGTCGACGTGCTGATTCCGGCCTTCCCGCGCGTAGTCGTGACCCAGACCGATTCCGATCGCGCCCTGCCGGCAGAGGAGCTTGCTGCCCTGGTGGACGCCGATAAGCTCGCGGGCGTGTACCCCAGTGTATCCGAGGCCCTCGCAGCTTTCGAGGCCGCGGGCGAGCCTTTCGTAGCAGCCGGCACCATCACCTTGGCCGGCGAAGTAGCCGGCCTGCTCCGCTAACCCATTCCCTCATCAGTTGCGGTGAAATAGGGACTGTTTTATGGGCTAGAAGCCTTAAACAGTCCGTATTCCACCGCAACTTCTAGGGGAGCTTTGGTGGCGTGCCTAGTCTAGCCGGACTGGACCGTGGGGGTAGGCGTTGAGGATCTCGACGCCGGACTCGGTAACCAGGGCAAGGTCCTCGATGCGGACGCCGGTGCGGCCGGGGAGGTAGATGCCCGGCTCGATGGAGAACGTCATGCCCGGCTCTACGACCTGCTCGTTGACGAGCGAGACATCGCCCGGCTCGTGGTCTTGCAGGCCGATCGAGTGTCCTAGGCGGTGCGTAAAGTACTGCCCATAGCCCGCGTCCTCAATCACGTCGCGCGCGGCGCGGTCCAGGTCGCACATGCGCACGCCTGGTGCGATGAGCGCCTCGGCGGCCTCGTTGGCACGGCGCACGATATCGTAGATATGTGCCGTCTCTTCGTCCGGCTCGCCCCAAAAGAACGTGCGCGTCATGTCCGAGCAGTAGTTGCGGCGACGTCCGCCAATGTCGAACAGCACTACATCGCCGCGCTTGAGTACGGAGTCGTCGGGCTCGTGGTGCGGGTCGCCGGCGTTGGCGCCAAAGCTCACGATGGGCGGAAAGCTAAAGCCCTCGCAGCCGTGATTGCGGTACAGACCGAGCATCTGGTCGGCAATTTCGCGCTCCGTTACGCCCTCGTGAACGAGCTTGATGGCGTCGCCCATCACGGCGTCGTTGGCGGCCGAGGACGCGCGCATGAGCTCCTGCTCGGCTTCGTCCTTGTGGGTGCGTGCGGCGGTGACGGCAAAGTCGCCCAGGAAGAACTCGCTCGCGGCGTGACGGTCCATAAGGGGCATCAAAAAGCCGGAGCGCATGACGGTGTCGATGCCGAGCGGTTTGATCGGATCGATCTCGCGAACGATGACGTCGGCCACGACGTCGGTGTCGGTGTGATAGACGACGCGGGCATTGTCATACTCGGGCAGCTGATGCAGCGCGTTGACCAAGATTACGGGCTCGCAATTGCGTGCGAGCAGCACGCCGCAAAAACGCTCGAACATGTCGGCATAAAAGCCGGTCAGGTAGTAAATCGACCACGGGTCGTTTACGAGCAGCTGTGCGCCGGGGTGCTGAGCCTCGAGCGCATCGAGCACGCGCGCCACGCGCTGATCATCGACATGTGCCATGAAACATCCTTTCGCTAGGGTGCCACCATGGTATCCCATGCCCGGCAGATAGGGACGTTTCTTTTATGCCGGCACTTCGGGACACTTCTTGGCATGGCCAGCCTAGCGAACATTCGGGCAAAAGTAGTCATAAGAGACCCGTCCCAAATGGGCTGCTTTCAAAACTATGGCGGATTACGGGGCTGAACCTGTATTACTTGACCATGGGAAAAATCGCGAAATTAAAACCGCAGGTAGACGGCTTATCAAAAATCGAAAATTGCCGGTATGGATGGGGGTCTCCGAATCAGCCCCGTAATCCGGCATAGTTTTGAAATGGCACTAAAGTAGGCACAAGCTAAATACCAATTCCTAGGATAGTTGCGGTGGAATAGTTCCTGGATGCCGGGGTTTTGGCGGAAATCAGGAACTATTTCACCGCAATTGAGGAGGGGCGAGGTGGATGGCGGGGTAGCTAAAGAGCTCCATCCCAAATGAGCTACCTAGGCTGGGTCGATGTCCATGCTGGCTATGAGGTCGGTACCGGTGTCTAGGAGGTTGGGGAGGACTACATCGCTCATGCGGATGGGGGCGTCGACGACCAGACCGCGGATGAGGTCCATGACCTGGGCGTGGATTGCCAGCGGGATGGCTTCGGCCGTGCGTACGGGCAGCAGTGCCTCGTCGCCGCCGGATACGGCCACGGTGGTGGTGAGCACGCGCATGGAGCAGGTGAGTTCCTGGTGTGCGAACTTGTCGCCGCGCGGGCAGCTGTTGCCGGTCACGGAGCGCACCGCTGTCACGGCACCGTTGGCATCGCGCTCCACCTCTACGGTCAGGAGGCACTCGGATGGGCAGGTGGTGCAGTTGAACTGCAGCGTTTCGATCGCGTTTATGCTCATGGCCTTACGCCTCCTCAACGGGATCGACGGACAGGACAATCTCACTAACACCCAGGTCGAGTACGCGCTGAATCACCTTTGCCGGCAGCGGGAAGCTTTCCATTACGCTCGGTTTAAACGGGCGGACCTTGCCTGCGAACAATTCCTCGTCGCCTGCCAGAATGCGCACACGGGCGGAATCGACCGGTCGGCGCACGCGGAAGTTGAGTTTGGTGAGTGCCACAGCCGTAATGCGTCCCGGAAGTGCGTAGCCCGCAATGCCGGCGGGGGAGACCGTGAGCTCGCAACTCGCGTCCGCCACTCCCGCCGCGGTGCCGACAGCCCCCAACGCCCACGCCGCCGCAGCCGCGCCGGCTCTCTCAGATTCGGTCGTCACGTTGTCGGCCAGGTCGTGCACGTGCAGCACGTTGCCGCAGGCAAAGATGCCCGGCACGCTCGTTTGCAGGCTCTGGTCCACCACGGCGCCGCGCGTGCGTGGGTCAAGCTCAACGCCCGCGGCAACCGAAAGCTCGTTCTCGGGAATCAGACCCACCGAAAGCAGCAACGTGTCGCACGGAACAACGCGCTCGGTCCCCGGAATGGGCGCTAGGTGCTCGTCGACCTTGCTCACTTCGACCGCCTCCACGCGATCGTGCCCGATCACGCGCGTCACGGTTGTGGACAGGTGCAGCGGAATGCCAAAGTCGTCCAGGCAGTTCTTGACGTTGCGGCGCAGACCGTTGGCGTACGGCATGAGCTCGTACACGCCCTCGACAGAAATCCCCTCGAGTGTGCAGCGACGCGCCATGATAAGCCCGATGTCGCCCGAGCCCAAAATGACGGCGCGCGAGCCGGGCTTGAGGTTTTCGATATTGATGTATCGCTGCGCCAAGCCTGCCGTAAACACGCCGGCGGGGCGGCTGCCGGGGATCTTGATCTCGCTGCGTGTACGCTCGCGGCACCCCATGGCAAGGACGACCGCACGTCCGGTGAGCTGCAGCATACCGGTACGGCTCATGAGCGTGACGGTATGAACCGCGGCATCTCCCGCGCCCTCGCCCGAATCAATCCCAAGCACCATGCTGTCCAGGAACAGCGCAATATCGGTCGCGCGCACCTGATCGATAAAGCGCTGCGCGTACTCGGGACCGGTGAGCTCCTGCTTAAAGTGCGAAAGGCCAAAACCGGGGTGGATGCATTGGCGCAGGATGCCGCCCAGATGCTGCTCGCGTTCCACGATGGCCACGCGCGCGCCGGCCTTGTGCGCGGCAAGCGCGGCTGCCATGCCGGCAGGTCCGCCGCCGATTACGACCACGTCGAACGCCTGCGTCTGCACCGTCTCGGTAGTTCCTGCCTCTGCGCGTCCGTCGCGTATATCAAGCGTCGCCATCCTAGCGCACCCCCTTCAGTGGTCCTTCGACCAGCCAAGAACCGGCATCCTCCAACAGCACCTCGCTGGGGTCGCAGCCCAGCTCGCGGGCAAGGATCTCAACCACGCGGCTCTGGCAAAAGCCACTCTGGCACCGACCCATGCCGGCACGACAGCGGCGCTTGACGCCCTCGGCCGAAACCGCGCCCGGACGGCGTCGGATCGCGGCCACGATCTCGGCCTCGGGCACCGTCTCGCAGCGGCAGACGATCTGTCCCCATGCGGGGTCGGACTCAATGAGCTCTTCCTTGCGCGCAAGCGGCACGCGGTCAAAGTCGTCCGGTGCGCGGCGAATTGGGTTCCAGTCCGCCCTCTCGTGCAGCTCCACGCCCGCCTCGCGCATCACAAGCTCCATGCGCTCGGCAATGGCCGGTGCGCTCGCCACGCCCGGCGACTGAATGCCCGCCGCTTGGAAAAGTCCCGGCACCACGGTCGACTTTCCAATAAAGAAGTCGTTTGTTCCCTGAATGACCGGACGCCCGCCGGCAAATGCGCGCACCACGCGGCGCGTATCCAGGTCGGGCACCAGCTTGCGCGCGCCGGTCAGCAGCGCGTTCACATCGCTCGCATAGGTCTGCGTGTCGCCCGGCTCGCGCACGGCAGCCGTGGCGGTGATCACGGTGTTGCCATGCACGGTGCCCGTCACGATGACGCCCTTCGACACCGGCGTCGGCACGGGGTAGAGCGGCATGAGCGTGCGCAGCTCCTTTTCCAGCACCACGATGTTGCCCTGACGCCAGACCATCTGGAACTCCTCGGCGCCCGCCATATGCGAGATGTCGGCGGCGCCGTTGCCCGCGGCGTTGATCAGGTAGCGGCAGCGCACGTTGCCAGTGGGCGTCGCCAGCGTAAAGCGCGCAGCTTTGTCATCCGAGGCAGCAACCTCAATCGCCTCCACCGGCGCGGACCGCATAAACGTCACCCCGTTGGCCACGGCATTCTCCAGCGCGGCGATGGCAACCTCAAACGGGTCGACAAATCCAGTCGAGGGGCACCACAACGCACACGTTGCATCGGCACTGGCGCGCGGCTCTAATTCGTGGATGCGGTCGGGTCCGACGATCGACAGCTCGGGCACACCGTTGACATGGCCGTTGCGCCGCAACTGCTCCAGATGCGCGCGGTCCTCGTCGTTAAAGCCCAATACCATCGACCCGGTGCGGCAGAACAGAAAGCCCAGCTCCTGGGCCCACGTGCCGTAAAGCTCGCAACCTCGGGCATTGATCTGTGCCTTGACCGTGCCCGGTGCCGGATCGTAACCGGCGTGCACCAGGCCGCCATTGGCCTTCGATGCGCCCAGCGCAATATCATTAGCCGCCTCGACCACGCAAATGGACAGGTCAAATCTCGCGAGCTGCCGCGCGATGGCGCACCCGGTGATGCCCGCGCCGACAATCGCGATATCAAACGTTTCTGTCACAGTGCCTCCCAGACGAGTTGACAGGCTGTCAATAAGACTATCCTACGGTCTGCACACCTCCCAGCGCGGCGGCAATGCGGCGAACAGCCCCGCAACTCCCGCCAACGGCAGGCGAGGGGAGACTCAGGACCATCGGTGACCTCGTCTGCCGCCCCGCGTGTCAGAGGTTTGTCTCGTTCTGTAACGGTAAACAGAAGAACTGGGTTCCAGATGTTACAGATCGAGACGTTTGCCAGGCGGCCCCTCTGTTTGTCTCGATCTGTAACAGTAAGAGGGGAAAATCGGTCCTACGTGTTACAGATTGAGATTTAAAGTCGGGGAGAGATCTTCTGTCTCGATCTGTAACATCTAGGGACTGTTTTGGGGTCTAGATGTTACAGATTTAGATGAACCTATCAGTCGGTTTCGAATGTCTAAATCTGTAACAGTTAGACCTGTTTTTGCCGAGTAACTGTTACAGATTGAGACATTCGGCCCGGACGTTTTCCTTTGTCTCAATCTGTAACAGTTAGCTGATGATTTGGGTTCTAGATGTTACAGATCAAGACAAACCTTCCGACGGATTTTGAATGTCTCGATTTATAACAGTAAGAGGGGTTTTGGGGTCCAAGATGTTACAGATCGAGATTGAAGACGGGGAGGGACCCCTGTGTCTCGATCTGTAACATCTAGACCCGAATTCCGCTCCCACCTGTTACAGATTGAGATGTTTGTGTCCGCGCCAGCCCCGCCCCTAGCCGTGGTCCCATATAAACAAACCCCGTGGTAAACTTGACCGAACTGTTAATATTCCGAAAGGTACCCGTAATGTCCAAGTACATCTCCGAGCTCATGTCGCCGCAGCTTATGGGCGTCGTCTATGCCTTCGTCGGCTTTATCATCGCCCTGTACGTGCTGTCGGTCGTCTATGTGTTCATCGACGCTCGCCGCCGCGGTGCCAGCGCCTACGTGGCATGGGGCATCATCGCCCTCATCCCGTTTGTGGGTCTCATCGCCTACCTGGTCCTGCGCCCGCACTCCTATGCGGCTGACCGCGAGGAGCAGGAGCTGGACATGGCCCTGCGCGAGCGCCAGCTTGCCCAGTACGGCACTTGCCCGCAGTGCGGTGCGCCCATCGAGAAGGACTTTGTCGTCTGCCCCGTGTGCGACACCCAGGTTCGCAACGTGTGCCCCAGCTGCCATCGTCCGCTCGACGCGCACTGGAAGGTCTGCCCCTACTGCCGAACTCGCATCCAGTAACGCATCCATCGCCGGGCCGGCCGCAAGCCACGGGCACACCGCAAGCCACGCGCCCCGCACCCCGCCCCCACACGATGAAGCATGCGTAGAAAATCGCCCGCCGTGCCATTAAGGTGCGGCGGGCGCTTGTATACCAAGGCATCCTGCCTATAATGATGCAAGTCAAAAACGCCGAGCGCATCGCACGCACTTGCATCAGGCATCCGAGAGGAGAAAACATACCCATGAAGGCACTCTACTATGACGGTTCGGTGGCCGAGCTCCCGCAGGACGAGGTCACGCACGTCATCCGCCACTCCGCCGCGCACATCATGGCGCAGGCCATCAAGCGTCTCTATCCCGAGGCCGATTTTGCCTACGGCCCCGCGACCGACAACGGCTTCTACTACGACGTCGACCTGCCCGAGGGCGTCAAGATCAGCGAGGACGACTTCCCCGCGATCGAGGCCGAGATGAAAAAGATCGTCAAGGAGAACCTCAAGTTTTCCGTGTACGAGAAGCCCCGCGCCGAGGCCATCGCCCTTATGGAGGAGCGCGGCGAGAAGTACAAGGTCGAGCACATCGGCGACCTGGACGACGACGCCCGCATCACCTTCTACCAGCAGGGCGACTACATCGACATGTGCGTCGGCCCCCACATCTGCTACACCAAGGCTCTCAAGGCCTTTAAGCTCACTGGCGTCTCGGGCGCCTACTGGAAGGGCGACAAGGACAACAAGATGCTCACCCGCATCAACGGCGTCGCCTTTGCCACCAAGGAAGAGCTCGACGAGCACATGCACATGCTGGAGGAGGCCAAGAAGCGCGACCACCGCAAGATTGGCCGCGAGATGGACCTCTTTATGATGCGCGACGAGGCCCCCGGCTTCCCGTTCTTCCTGCCCAACGGCATGATCCTTAAGAACACGCTGCTGGACTACTGGCGCGAGATTCACCACAAGGCCGGCTACGTGGAGATCTCCACGCCGCTCATCATGAACAAGCAGCTGTGGAAGACCTCGGGCCACTGGGACCACTACAAGGACAACATGTACTCCACCGTCATCGATGACGAAGAGTACTGCATTAAGCCCATGAACTGCCCGGGCGGCGTACTGGTGTACGCCTCCAAGCCGCACTCCTATCGCGAGCTGCCCATCCGCGCCGGCGAGATTGGCCTGGTGCACCGCCACGAGCTGCGCGGCGCCCTGCACGGCCTGTTCCGCGTGCGCTGCTTTAACCAGGACGACGCCCACCTGTTTGTGCGTCCCGACCAGCTGACTGACGAGATCGTGGGCGTGGTCAACCTCATCGACTCCGTGTACCAGAAGTTTGGCTTTAAGTATCACGTTGAGCTTTCCACCCGCCCCGAGGACTCCATGGGTTCGGACGAGGACTGGGCTCGCGCCGAGGAGGGCCTGCGTACCGCTCTGGAACAGCTGCACATGGACTACGAGGTCAACGAGGGCGACGGTGCCTTCTACGGCCCCAAGATCGACTTCCACCTGGAGGACTCGCTCGGCCGTACCTGGCAGTGCGGTACCGTCCAGCTCGACTTCCAGATGCCGCTCAACTTTGACCTAGAGTACGTGGACGCCGACGGCACCAAGAAGCGCCCCATCATGCTGCATCGCGTGTGCTTTGGCTCCATCGAGCGCTTCATCGGTATTCTGATTGAGCACTTTGCGGGCAAGTTCCCCACCTGGCTGGCTCCCGTGCAGGTCAAGGCGCTTCCTGTCTCCGAGAAGAGCCGCGACTACGCCCACGAGGTGTGCGCCAAGCTGGAGGAGGCCGGCATCCGCGTGGTCTGCGACGACCGCGACGAGAAGATCGGCTACAAGATCCGCGAGGCCCGCAGCATCGACCGCGTGCCCTACATGCTCATCCTGGGCGAGAAGGAGGTCGAGGCCGGTAACATTTCCGTCCGCGATCGCTCCAACGAGACCGTTCAGATGAGCGTTGACGAGTTTGTTGCCAAGGTGCTCGAGGAGATCAAGACCCGCGCTTAAGGCAAGCTTCACAACAATTAACAAAGGCGACCGTCCACAAAGGGCGGTCGCCTTTTTTCATGCC
>CBCTZJ010000015.1:0-43336 GCA_965151385.1 uncultured Collinsella sp.
GGAAAAGTATCGTTTTGAGTATACCCGCGCGTGCGGACAGACGACCGAACGGTCTATAAAGTGGCGCAAAAGCGGGAGGAATGTCTGGGGCGAGCGGGCACGAGCTGGTGCGCCGAGATGTGCACGCACGTCGGAAGTAAGCGCCGGAAAGCGCATCCCATTCTTTCGCTCAATAATGGGATGCGCTTTCCGCGGGTCCGCATAAAAGAAAAGGACCCCTTTGCAGAGGTCCTAGTCAATTCAAGGTGGCGGGGAAGGGAATCGCGCCCGCGCTCCGCGCGTGCGGACCGCTGCGGCGCTTCCGCGCCTTGCGAGCTGCGCTGGCAAACGCTCACGCGTTTACTCAGCTCCGCGCCCTCACGGGGTTCGATTCCGTGTGGGGGCCACATAAAAGAAAAGGACCCCTTTGCAGAGGTCCTAGTCAATTCAAGGTGGCGGGGAAGGGAATCGAACCCCTGACACGAGGATTTTCAGTCCTCTGCTCTACCAACTGAGCTACCCAGCCATTTGAGGTGTGCCTTGTTTCAAGGCTTGATTAGTATAACCAAGGACGCGCTCCGGTCAACCGAGAATTTGAAAAAAGTTTTTGAGCACGGCGCCAGCCACAAGTCCAACCCTATAGAACAGCACGTTAGAGACATCAACCCGCCGCAAGAAGTTTTTCGCTCAGGGCTGCACGGGCAAACTCACTTGGCGTCATCCCTTCAGCCGCCGCCCGACGACGAATCGCCTCCTTCATCCCTAGGGGAATCTTGACCGATAGCGTTGCCGTCCCTTCGCTTGAGAGCGGAGGCCGCCCGTGCACGATCCCCCCAACGGTATGCTCGCCGTCCGGAAACCCGCCATGCTCGTACGACTCGCACCACGCGTCAATCATTTCATCCGTTACAACCTGACCATTGGCAGCCGTATACGCCTTGCTCATCATCGACCCCTCTGCCGAGCTCGCTCGATCTCTTGCCAGAATTTCTTCTGAACCGGAGACAGGGCATGAACAATGAGCCATCCACGAATTAGTTCGACCGCAACAAGTTCCACACTTCGACCATCTGGAAGCCATCCAATGGCAAGCCATCTCGGCGGCTCATCCTCCGACTCGCGGCGAATGCACTCAGTAACCGCGAACCAGGCACCAAGCACCTGCTTTTCCGTCAAGTGTTTTTTGGCGTTGGGATGGATCTCAACATCCATGCATCTTCTCCTCCATCTTACCCAATTTCGTATGACGAAAGTCAGCTGTCGCCAATTCCTACGCCGGCACTTGTTGAAGGGCGGGAGGTGTAGCGAGGATTGAAGGGCGTTCCAATACCGCCCAGGCACCGGGACAGGAACACATACGCCAAGGACGGACGTTTTCGTAGCGCGCGAGGACGTTGCCGTTACGGTCAATAAAGGCAACGTCGATGGGATAGACCATAAAGCAGGTGTGGACCGAAGAGCAGCGCGGAAACGCCATGACGAGCGGCAACCCGTTGGCAGCAATCGGAGACCGTCCCAGCATGCCACGCAGGCGCACGGCAAACGACTCCGCCACCACAAACTCCGCAGGCGTCCAACCCAGCCTGCTGAGCGCCCGCGCGTAGGCAATATAGGATGAGACCGCGTTCACGTGACCACCCCCGGACGCCACGGGTCGACTGTCACTGCGCGCTCGTGCGACAACTGTGCCGGTGCCCCCAGCGAAACGCCGGCGATGCTGAGCGAGCTCGGCCACGGCTCGTAGCGCATGGTGCAGGTATAGGTCCTAAACGTGCCGGAAAGCGAAAGCAGACCGCCATCCGATGTCGTCGCACCCTGTTTGCTTGAGACCTCGATCTGCAAGTCATAGCCTTCCATGGCATGTTGGATCTGAGCCTGAACGGTCGCGGAGGAATCGATGGAGCTGCCATCGCCCTCCCCGCTCGGCGCCACGGCATGCGCTAGCACGATATCGGGCACCACGCGGTCGAAGCGTGCGACCGCACCGGCAAAGATCATGACGTTGTACACGATAAGCGCCAGAACCAGCAGGACGGGCGTGACCACGGCCATCTCGACCGTCGCCTGGGCGCGCTCCTCGCGCAGGCGTTTGCGGATGCCCATTACGACCCACCGCCCAGGGCACCCGCCAGCGTGGCAACATCGACGGTAAGTGGGATGGAACCGCCGCCGGGCAGCGGAATCTCCGCTAGCGTGAACACCGCACCGCTGATAGTGCGCTCGACTTGATATTCCAGCGCCTCGCAAAGCGCCTTGGGGTCGGTCACGCCCAGCGGAATACTTCGTAGCTTGTCCTGCACTTTAGAAAGACCTGTGATGTCAGACCCCGGGCTCTTGATGACATTGGCGGTGTCGGTCAGCACCGGCTTTCGTAGGCGCAAGTCGCACGGCTCCAAGCCCAGCGCCGCCACGGACGCCGAAACGGTATCGCCGAGCCACGACGCAATGGAGCCCAGCGCGCCACTGTTCCCTCCCAGGTCATCGATCATCTCATCCATAAGCTCGTCGGCCGAGCCCTGGATGTCTCCGTATCCCACAAGAAGCCGTCCCCAAACATCCATGACGCCATCGAGTACACCGGCAACGCCACCCGAACGCTCCTCCAGCGTCGAGAAAAACCGCGAGAGAACGTTGTTCTGCGCCGTCGCGTCATCGGGCGCCAGCACCGCAGCAGAGATCGCGCCGCGATCGCCAAGCCTGACTGTCGTGTTAAACGAAGAGTTGAGCTCATCGGGGCTCGAGATGGCACCCGAAACCGCAAAGGCAACCACGCCGTTGCGACCGGGCGGAGCGATACGCGGGCGCTCGCCCGAAAGCGCTTTAATGGCCTCGTCAAACGCATTGCCCGCACGGTCAGCCTCGTCCTCGGTCTGGCGCATGAGCTCGAGCTCTTTGTTGCGGCATTCGACGTATTTCTCCAGGGCGTCTTTGAATCGATCAAAGTGGTACTCGAAGCCGTTTTCGATAGAAGTCGAAGGAGCCGCAACGGCGCCGAGCGACGAAACACCAAAATGGCATCTGTTGCATTTGTCCTGCCCGTCATAAGCAGCGACCGAGGCTAGCCCGCCTGGCGTCCCTTTCTTATAGTTGGGGCAGCTCGTTCCATAATGCAGATACGTTTTGCCATCGTTGGTACTGGTTGGCCACGCCGCATCGGTATAGAGTTCCGTCGCTCGCACCTCGTCAGTGTTGCGCGGCAACAACGGAATATAGGAAGTGGCCCGGTCTCCGTCTTCGGTTATATATGCGCGATTGACCTCTGCGCTCGCATAGGTGTAAAACGCCTTGCGCGCCGCCGACTCCGCCTTCATCTCGACGCTTGAACCCTGCGGTTTTTCGTCTGCCAGACGCTGGTGATAGTAGGCCTTCGCGCGATCGAGTGCCACTTGCGGCTCCCACGTGATACTCGAGGCTTTGTGCGGATTCTCAATATCCGATAGCTTTGCCAGGCTCTTCGCGCGTTCCCACATGCATGAGCGGCTGCCGACCGAAGCCGGATCCGACCCGCCGCAATCCGCAAGCCAGGCACGCTCTTTTGCTTTCGCCGTCTCCTCCGAGGCCTTCTGCAACTCATCTGCTGCGCGTTCCAGATCTTTCGATGTGTCTTTAATCACATCGGTCGAGATCTCGGAACCCTCGAGCGCAACGAAATCCGACTCGGACGTCCTGGGCACGGCAAGCGCCGTACCGGTATAGGTCGCACCCTCGGTATCCTGCGCCGACACGGCCTGCGTAGCTCGCGCGGCAACCAGATACGGTAGAGCCGTCTCGATTTTCTGCAGGCCCTTGGAGGCGCTTTTGGCAAACTTGTTGCGCGTTTTAATGATCTCGATTCCCGTGTCGACCATATCGCCCGCGGCAAGCTCGGCACCCGGAATAAGGATGGCGACCAAGCCGGTGCCGATCGTGGCAAACCCCGCTAGGCCCAAGCTCAATATGCTCGCATCCACCACTGTCGCAGCCGTATGGTAGGACGCCACCACATTGGCGCCTGCCAGCGCACCGCTATCGGCAGCCACCTGGGTGTCCCCCGCGCGCGACATGCTCCATATCGCCGCCGTCGACGAAAACAGCAACGTGAGCACCACCAAGATGACCACCGCGGAGGAGAGCGTGGTGTAGGCACCGTCTTCGATAAACAGGTCGATACCGGCTCGACCCATAAAGCCGCCTCGCTTGCAGCGAGCATGCGGTCGGCAACGGCACGCAAACCCCCTCGTCACCTTCAACAGGCAGCGCTTAATCCCATGCAGCAATCCATGAATCATAATCTCCCTCCAGCCACTCGGGACGCGATCGATACGAGACGTCGACCTTAAGCTCGACATAGCCGTTTTGGCCTGCGCTACCCATAGCCTGCGCAAACGCACCGATCACGGGTAGCGGTTTAACCTCGCCGGTAACGGAAACGGACGAGACGCCGCCCGCATCGGCCCGACCAAGCTCGATATCCCACGACAGGGGCCCGCCGGCATGGAAAATCGAAACGTCGGGAACCGCGGCAAGACGGCGGCGGGCAAACTCCTTAATATCCTCGTCATCCCCCATCGTCGTCGTGGTCATGAGCCGCGCGGTCTCGGCGGCGGCAGACTCCATGACCGCGCGTGTATAGAGCAGGCACACCGGCTGCAGCGCCAACAGGACGAGCGTCAGAAACGTCGGCAGCAGGAATGCCGCCTCGACCGTAGACTGAGCCCGGTCCTCGCGCGCAACATCAATACAGCACGATGTCCTTAGCACCCGCAGCAGCGTCGACAACCGATGTCGAGGTGACGCCGTGAGATGCCGTCCGCTCGACCAGCGCCGCCAAGCGCCCATCGGCACCGGCACGCCAAAGCCCTGCGATCGCCAGCACGATGGAAAGCAGTGCCACCGTGACGATGGCGTATTCGACCGTTGCCTGGGCAGATTCCTCGCGCAGGACATAATGCATTTCACGACCCCTCCTTTGAGTTCGTTGTCTGCGGGGTCAGGCGGACCACGCGCAGGCAACACGAAGTATCACCAGCATCCGCGGCAACCGTCACCATATCGACCCAGCCGCGTCCGTCACGCACGATGGCGCCCCACACGTTGCCCTTGATGTCGAGATAGCCGCTCAGAGCAAGTTGCGCCGTGGGCACCTCGCGATAGGCACGCAGCATATCCGCCGCCGCCTCGGTCATCGGTCGGCACTCGGACCATGCGAGACGAACAGCGACGGCATTGTTTGCAGATGAACCCGTTGCAGCGTCCGCTCGCTCGTCGAGTGCTTGCAAGAACGTTTGCGCCGTAACGGCGACATTCGCATCGGCCGCGTCTCGCGCATCGTCTATTTGAGACGCCGCAGCCGAACCCGATCCCACATCCGCGGCAGCCCCTAAACGTTGTTGCCGTGCTGCGTTAAGCCCCCAAACCGCCACTGCCACCGCCACGACCGCACAGGCGAGCACCAGCAACGCGCCGACGGGACGGGCGCCCTCTACAGGCTGTTGATGCCCTCGCTGATAGCGCTCCATAGATCTTGGACCTTGCCCTTAAATGCGACGATGGCAATGATGGCAATCACCACGAGCACACCGACTAGGATGGCGTACTCGGTGGTGCCCTGCGCGCTCTCCTCCCGCAGCAGTTCTTCGGCACGCTGGCGAGCGTGAATTGACTGGCAAAACGCCAAGCTCCAGACCTTGTCAACAACGTCAGTCATCGTATTCATGTATTCCTCCCTACATCATCCCGCCTGCTCCCAGCAGCGGGCCCAATATGGACAGAAGTAACGCCGGCAAGATGAGCGTGCCGGTGGGAATCAGCAGCTTGACCGGCGCACGCTCAATCTCGCGCTCGACCGCGGCGCGATGGGCCGCGCGAATCTCGCGACTTTGGGCCGCCAGCGTCTCGGCAAGCGGGGCACCGAGAGCAAGCGCCTGCCCCGCTGTGATGGCAAAGGTCTCGAGCGCTCGCACGTCCAGGTCGCGCGCGGTGGCCAATAACTCGTCCTCACGCGTGCCCACGCCCACCTGCCACGCCATGCAGGCCCGCTCAAGGCGAAGAGCCAACACTGACCGGCGGTTGGCGCAGAAAATCTCAAGCGCCGCATCAAACGAAAGGCCGGCCGAAAGACCCAAGCGCACAACATCGATCATCTCGGACACTTCGCCGAGCGACACTCGCGCCGGGCCGCCCGCTCCAACCGCGCCCTTCACTCGCGCGGTCAGGGCATCGACCACCGAGCGACCCGCGGCAGCGACCAGCACCGCCTCGCGCTTGCAGGCCCCTGCGATCTTGCGTGCATCCGCCCGATCCAAACCCGTCGCGACAAATACACTCAGGGCGCACAGGCAAGCCGCAACTGCAACCGGGGCGTTCATAGCTCCACCCGCATAATGCGCCTGATAACCACCAGGGCAACGGCGTTGAGGGCAAGACCCAGCACCACAGCGCCCGCGCCGGCAGGCGTCGCAAGACCGCGACGAAAATCTGCCGAAAGCAGCGCCAACACCGCGCACATGCCCGCTGGCATCGCCGCGACCATATGCGCCGACATGCGAGCCTGCGACGTCTTAACATCCAGGCGGCGCTTGAGCTCGATGCGCTCCCCCACCATGCTCGACGCCTCGGACAGTAAGTCGGCAAGCGGAGCACCGGTGCGCTGGGACACCTTAAGCGCCAAGGTCACAAGCGAAAGACCGGGGGCGTCGATGCGCACGAGCAAGTCATCGAGCGCGTCGGTCGCCGAGATGCCGCAATCGATCGCCGCTGCCACCCGCAAAAACTCGGTATGCACCGGCTCTTGCGCATGAGCGCCCACAAAGCGCATGCCCTGGGCCAGCGAATGTCCCGAGGCAAGCGACATGGAAAGTGCGGTAAACGCCTCGGGCATGGCCTCTTCTGCATCGTGTTGCTCGCGCCGGCTCTCAAAGCCATCCCGAGCGGCGCCAACGGCAATCGGAGCAACAAGTCCCAAGGCAAATCCGAGGGGCGATAACGACACCATCGTTAGTAAAACGCAGCAGACACCGCTCGATAGCAGCAGAAACGCCAAACGCCCCGAAGCATCCTCGATCACGAGGCCAAGGCGATGCGCCGGAGCCAGCGATGCCCACGAACGGGCGATCTTTTTCAGCAGATCGTTTTCCACCAGCTCACGCGGCAGCTTCTCTGCCACCGTCTCGAGCACCTGACGCGCCAGCTCCGCCGGCGGTATCTGCGGCACACGAGGTTCCGCCCCGCACGCCGTCGCGACAGAAAACGCTGCTAAACCCCCTACGACGAGGGGCACAGCGACCTCCATTCGTCCACCTCCTCTTGTGTGAGCGTCCCCGACCGCAGGCCTTCTGCGATAAACGGCGGCTCGCGGTCAAGCGTCCAGGTGCGCTCGGCGGCATCGAAAGTCACATAGCGCTCGAGCTCTACGCCGCCCGACGCGGCGCGACGCACTCCCGAATACGAGGAGACGAAACGCCTGCCATCGGCGTGGCGCTCAGACATCACGATGCCGTCGAGCGCCATGGCAATCTGCTCCTCGATGAGCTCGCTCGGCAGATCGATGCCATAACGTGCAAGCAACGTCAGACGCACCACGGTCTCCTGTTCTGAGCCCGCATGAAGTGTGGTGAGCGACCCGTCGTGGCCCGTGTTCATGGCCTGCAACATGTCGCAGCACTCCGCACCGCGCACCTCGCCCACCACGATGCGGTCGGGGCGCATGCGCAGGGCATTGGTCACCAGGTCGCGGATCGTCACCGCGCCCTCGCCCTCAATTGAAGCCTCGCGCGCCTCTAGACGCACCACGTGCGGATGATGCGCAAACTTGAGCTCGGCAGAGTCCTCGATCGTCACGATGCGCTCGCCGGTGGAAATCTCGCATGACAATGCGTTGAGCAGGGTGGTCTTACCAGATCCCGTGCCTCCCGCAACCGCCAGATCCTGTCGCAGCGACACCGCGCACGACAGCAGCTGCGCATACCAAAGCGGCAGCGACCCCAGCCCCACAAGCTCGTCCAGCGAGCAGATGCGGTCCGAGAACTTTCGGATGGTGAGAATCGGTCCGTCAATCGCCACAGGCGGAATCACCGCGTTGACGCGATAGCCCGTTTTGAGGCGGGCGTTGACGATGGGGCTGCGCTCGTCGATACGGCGGCCAAGTGGCGAGATGATGCGGTCGATGAGCACGCGGATTTGCTCATCGTCCTCAAACGCATGCTCGATGGGGTACAAGACGCCGCCGCGTTCAAAGAAGGCCGAGCGGCAGCCGTTGATCATGATCTCGGTAACGGTATCGTCCTCGATGAGCGGCTGCAACGGCCCCAAGCCCACCACGTCATCCAAAATCTCGTCGATGATGGTCTCGCGCTCGGGCGTCGCGAGATCGGTCGGCTCCTCAACATTGAGCGCCGCCTCCACCGCAGGACGCAATTCCGAGCGGGCAAGTGCCGGGTCGATATAGGCGCTGATACGCGCCACTTCGTCGTAACCCATGCGGTCCATCACGGCGCGCTTGGTGCGTCGTTTCACCGCGCGGCGACGCCCCGCATCTACAGGCGCTGCCGCCGCTGCAGCGCCAGCAGCCTTAATCCTCGTTTGCAGGCTCATCGCTGATCACCCTCGCGCGACCAGGGAAGGCGAATACGCGGGCGTTCGGTGCGCATTGCACGGTCGGCGACCATATCGCTCCAAGGGCCGACGGCGCACCCCAGTTCCACGAGCATCTCGCGCGTGGCCTCGCGCACGCTGGTCGCAAAAGCGCTGGTCTGCCCCACTGCCTCGTCAGCGCGCCCAAACGCCATGAGCGCCGCCAAGTCCTGCCCGCCGTCGGCAATGCGGATCTTGGAGCTCAACGCGCAGGTAATCTCAAAGCGCATGGCGACATCCTCGTCAGCGCCGCGCGCGCCAAACCGGTTGAATACGGCGCTCATGCGCGTACGCGGCACGCCCACACGGCTCGCCAGCTCGATAACGCGTGCCGCGGACGTCGCAGACGACACCGATGGATCGCCCACGACCAGGCAGCGGTCGCTCGCCGCCACCGCGGCCGCCACGGCGTCGCCCCAAAAGACCGAGGTGTCGACAAGCACCACGTCGGATTCGCGGCGCAAGACATCGAGCAACAGCTCCACCGGACGCGCTATGAGCTCGGCCTGTTCGGGCGCGGCGACCGGGCCCCAAAGCGTGACGCCCGGGGCCACGCGCATCGAGGCGGCCACGATGTCCGATTCGGCGAGTGCGCCCGCAGCCGATGGCTCGATAAGCGTCGCCATGTCATGCGGGGCATCGGCACCCAGCAGGTCGTAGAGGTTTCCAAACATCAGGTCCAAGTCGAGCACGGCAGCACGCAGGCCCAGCAGCGACGCCGCGTGCGCCATGGCGGCGACGATCGTCGACTTGCCGCAACCGCCCGAACCCGAGACGGCGCAGACAACCGGGGCTCGATGCGCCGGGGCGGCGGCATCCGCCGGCGGCGTGGGGGCAGGCGGCGCCGACACGGGCGGCAACGTTCCCGTCTCCCCAGCAGCGCTCATATGCTGCGCCCAAGCCGGCATGGCAGGCTGCTCGGTCCGCGGGGCCGAATCTGGGGACTTCACGGCCGCATCGACACGAACATTGTCGTTCCCGGCAAGTCCCTCAACCTCGTCGAGCTCATCGACCAGGCTCACGCCATGCACGTATCCCATATCTACAGCCAAAAGATCCTCGCCATACGGCACCGGCTCTCCGACTTCATCGTATGCAAGGGGGTCCCGGGGACACCGACCATGCTCGGCTTCCGCTTTTCCACAATCATCAACACGCGGGCCTCTTGTAGCGCGAGGCGCCCCGGGTTCCCTATCAACAAAAGCATCGGGCTCAATCGTCAGACACCGGTCGCAATCAACCGTTCCCTCGCCCGCGCGCCCGTTGCCGCATATGCTGCGCGCAGCGATAACCTCGGTCGCCCCTGCGCGAAACAGCCCCTCGATATCCGAAGGATCGAGCGTCTCTATCAGTACGACCACGCGGCTCACGCGGCCCTCGGCCGTCAGGCGCGCAACGGTCTTTCGCACGTCTTCGGCATCGAACAGGGCTGCCGCGATAATCGCCGCCCCGCGACGCGACGGAAACGCCCGTGCCATGGACACCAGCCCATCCAGGTCACCCACGCGAAGCACCTGCGCGCCCGCATCGCGGCCCTCGACTTCCCGCTGCAGCAATCCGTAATCACCACACGCGCAGCATGCAAGCCAGATCGCCTTCATCACTCGTCGCCTCCGCTCTTTTTGCTGCGCACCGTGGCGGGAATCGTCAAACTGACCGCCCCCTTGCCCGAGGCCCCCAGCAATTCCTTAACGTCTTCGGGGTCGGCCGCCAGCGTCACCCATTCGATCTTGCCTTCGCGCGTGGCGCCGGCCTCTTCGCTGGTATCGATCACGCGCGCACCGCACAGCCGATCGGTTACGCCGTCCTTTTGCACGTACACGTCCACGTAGCTGCCCACGCCCGTGGCGCCCCCGACCGAATGCTCGGCATCGACCGCCACCGAAACGGCGACCTTGCCTTTGGGCACCTCGAGCTTGTGGCTTTCGGCCTTGGTGTAGGCATCGCAAATCACGGCATTTTTAGGGATGCGTGAGGTCGTCACGTCGCCGCGCACCTGGCGCAACTCGGTCGCCGCATCGCGCGGCAGTAGGCTCGCCAGCCATTCCTGGGTTATGACATTGGTCTCGTCGAGGGTCTCGCCCACATCGATATCACGCGCCGCGACGCACACCTCGACGCGATCGCCGCCATACTTGGCCAGCGTCTCGGCCTGGACCTGCTCAGCCTGCGAGCGAATCGACGATGCGTAGACCATGCAGAGCAGCGCGGCGAGCACACCCGCGATTAGACTGATGGCGATGCGTTTGCTCTTGTTCACGGCCGCTCCTCTCAAGGTAGCACCGGGCGGATGCCCGTAGCACCATTGTCCGAGCGGGCAAGCAGCAAAACGGTGCGATCGCGATCTTGGTTTTGAGTGTCAAACCAATTGCCGACCAAAAGCTGACCGGCCCGTCAAGCTCGTGGCAAGGTTTTGGTCAGCACGTCAGCAAAACGCACGTTTAGGGGCGCATCGGCAATAAAAAAGCCGCCTCCCGTACCATTGGGAGACGGCTGTCATAGGTAGATTCAATTACAGATGGACATCGGGATCGAGCATCTGAGCACTCACACGCATGGATGACGCCAGGTTTTGGAACGTCTCCAGGCGCAGGCTGTCGATTTGCCCGGCATCCTCGGCCTCGCGAACGGCGCAGCCCGGTTCGTGGGTATGCGTGCAGTCGCCAAACCGGCACGCACGCGACGCCTCGACGATCTCGGGAAACGCGCGTGCCAAGCCCCGCTCATGCCCCACGAGCGGCAGACTGCGCAGGCCCGGCGCGTCAGCAATAACGCCGGCTTCGCCCGGCAGCGCCACCATCACGCGCGCGACCGTGGTGTGGCGACCCTGGTCATCGCGCTCACGTACGCCGCCGGTCGCCAACGTATCGTGACCCAGCAGCGCGTTGAGCAGCGTCGACTTGCCAGCACCCGATTCACCCAAGATCATGGCGCAGCTCCCGGCGGGCACGCAGGCGCGCACATCATCCAGGCCACGACCCTCGGCAGAGGACGTCACGATCACGCGCACGTCCGGACCCACCAAGCGGTGCACACGGTCCAGATCGCGCTCGAGCTCATCGGCGTCGCAGCGGTCGGCCTTGGTGAGTACCACCACCGGCTCGGCATCGCAGTCGAGTGCCAACACCAGCGAGCGCGCCACGCGGTCGAGCAGTACCTCGCCGGCGCCGAGCGCCTGCACGATCAGCACGCTATCCACGTTGGAGCAAAGCACCTGACGCTCGCCGCGAGCGCGTCCGCGCCAGCGCTCAAAACTCGTGCGGCGTGGCAGCACGCACTCGATCACGCCCATGTCGTGCCCGGGCGCACGACGCACCGCCACGCGGTCGCCCACGGCGGGCAGCAGAACCTCGTCCTCGCCACGCGACTTGGCAAACCCCACGGCATGCTCGGCACGAAAGGTGTCATCGGCAGTCGCCACCAGCGGAAACCCACGATCCAGGCGCACCACGGCACCAAGCTGCATCTGCTCGGGCTCCTCGGCCCGAGCACAAAAATCATCGAAGGCAGCCCGCTGAGCATCATCGACCGGCAGATCGTCGAACGCCGGAACATCCTGCAGCGCATCGAGTCCCGGCACGCTTGCCAGCAGCTCCTCGGCAGACGCGGGAGCTTCGGTCGCAAGCTTCCGACGACGATCGCGCTTAGCCCGCGCCCCCGTCGTCTTTTTCTTCGCCTTAGCCTTCGCCTTGCCCACAAGCGCCTCCCAGCACCACAAATCACAACTGAGCGGGTATTTTAAATCAAAAAGAGCTGGCCGGGCAAAGCCCGACCAGCTCACATACTTTCCCTCAGCCCTTTTCATCCGCACGGGGAGAGAAGCCAGCAAGGATAGCGCAGGGCCCGCCCCGGAAGCCCTTTCTCCCGAACGATCCCGCAGCGCAAAGCGCGAGGACCAGTGAGGGAGAAAGGGCGTGGGGCGGGCCCGAACGAGAGCGTTACTCTTTCTCCACTGCGCGCATGATCGCCTTGTAGATCTCCATCAACGGAATGATCAGGAAGGCAAGGCCCAGGGCGGCGATAACGCCCTTGAGCTCAAGCGTCACGGGGCCAAAGAACATCTCGGCAAGCGTCGGCTGAACGGTCACGATAACCGTCAGTACCAGCGCCAGCGCGGCAGATGCCCACAGCCACTTGTTCTGCTTCTTCATGCTAAACAGCGACGCACGACGGCTGCGCATATTGAAGCAGTGGAAGATCTCGACCATGTTGAGCGTGATGAACGCCATCATCACGCCTTCCTCGTCGGCATTGCCGGCGATCATATCGGCGATGTGGATGTAGCCCATGTCAAAGTACACGCCCACAAAGAAGCTCGCCAGCACCAGCGCGGTGATGATCAGGCCCTGAACCACACAGTCCAGGCCCATATTGCCGGCAAAGACGCCGTCCTTGGCGTTGCGCGGCTTGCGCTTCATGATGTCACCCTCGGCATCCTCCATGCCCAGCGCGAGCGCGGGGAAGCAGTCGGTGACCAGGTTCACCCACAGCAGCTGCACCGGCTGGAAGATGGTAAAGCCGATGAGCGTGGCGATAAACACCGAGAACACCTCGGCAAGGTTAGCCGAAAGCAGGAACTGGATGACCTTGCGGATGTTGTCGTAGATGCGACGGCCCTCTTCGCAAGCACCGATGATGGTGGCGAAGTTGTCGTCGGCAAGCACCATGTCGGCAACGTTCTTGGTGACGTCGGTACCGGTGATGCCCATGCCCACGCCGATGTCGGCGCGCTTGATGGACGGGGCGTCGTTGACGCCGTCGCCCGTCATGGCCACGATCTGGTCGCGCGACTTCCAGGCCTCGACGATGCGGGTCTTGTGCTCGGGCTGGACGCGAGCGTACACGCCGTAGTCCTCGATGTGCGCGTCGAGCTCCTCGTCGCTCATGCGATCGAGGTCGGCACCGGTGATGGCATGGCTGCGATCGGCGACGATGCCCAGCTGCTTGGCAATGGCCACGGCGGTGTCGATATGGTCGCCCGTGATCATGACGGTGCGAATACCGGCATCGTGGGCCTCGCGGATGGCGTCGGCGACCTCGGGGCGGACAGGGTCAATCATGCCGGATAGGCCGCAGAAGACCAGGTCGTGCTCGAGCGCAGCGGGGCTGCAGTCGCTCGGGACCTCGGTGTAAGTGCGGCTTGCCAGCGCCAGCACGCGCAGGGCCTCGTCGGCCATGGCCTTGTTGGCGGCCACGAGCTCGGCGCGACGCTCCTCGGTCAGTGGGACGACCTTATCGCCCTCGTAGATATGGGTGCACAGGCCGATCACCACGTCGGGCGCGCCCTTGGTGTACTGCTCGTACTCGCCGTCCAGGGTCTCGACGACCACGGACATCATCTTGCGGCCCGAGTCGAACGGGGCCTCGCCCACGCGCGGGTGCTCGGCAGTCAGGCCGGTGAGACCAGCCTTGCCGGCGTCGTTGACGAGCGCACACTCAGTCGGCTCGCCCACGGCCTCGCCCAGCTCCTCGTCCCACTGGGCATCGGAGCAAAGGGCCATACCGGCCAGGAACTTCTCCTTGGGCGCAGCGAGCTCGTGCTTGACGACGGTCATCTTGTTCTGGGTAAGGGTGCCGGTCTTGTCGGAGCAGATGGTCTGCGTGCAGCCAAGGGTCTCGACGGCAGAAAGCTTGCGGATGATCGCCTGGCGCTTGGCCATCTTGGTCACGCCGAGCGAAAGCACGATGGTCACGACGGCAACCAGGCCCTCGGGGATGGCGGCGACGGCAAGCGAGACGGCGACCATAAAGGTGTCGAGCAGGGCAGTCGGGTCGGTGAGGACGTTGCCCACGCCGTGACGGATGATGTCGACGCCAAAGATGACGACGCAGATGACGATAACCATAATGGTAAGGATGCGGCTGAGCTCGGCGAGCTTCACCTGCAGCGGCGTGAGCTCTTCCTTGGCCTCGGCCAGGGCGCCGGCAATCTTGCCCATCTCGGTGTTCATGCCGGTGCCGACAACGACGGCGCGACCACGGCCGTACACAACGGTGGAACCCATATAGCACATGTTCTTGCGGTCGCCGAGCGGCACGTCATCGGTGCCCGCGGCGAGCTCGATCACGTTGGCATGCTTCTCGACGGGCACGGACTCGCCGGTAAGGGCGGCCTCCTCGATCTTCATTGTGGCGCTCTCGAGCACGCGGCAGTCGGCCGGGACGGAGTCGCCCGCCTCGAGCATGATCACGTCACCGGGCACGAGCTCGGCGCTCGGCAGGTGCACGAGCTTGCCGTCGCGCAGCACCTTGGACTGCGCCGCGCTCATCTCCTGCAGGGCCTCGAGGGCCTCCTCGCTCTTGGCTTCCTGGACCACGCCCAGTACCGAGTTGACGATAACGACGAACATGATGATGACGACATCGGCAAAGTCGGGCTCGCCCTTGACCATGCCCGTGAGCGCGCTGATGACGGCGGCAACGATCAGCATGATGACCATGGGGTCGGCCATCTGCTCAAAGAAACGCTTCCACAGCGGCGTCTTCTCGGCTTCCTCGAGCTTGTTAGGGCCTGTCTTGGCGAGGCGCGACGACGCCTCGCCGGTGCTCAGGCCGAGGTTCTCATCGACACCTTGGTCGCTGAGCACCTCCGCCGCGGCGGACAGGTATTCCTTTTGCATATAGAGTCCCCTCCTGGGATTCGGGCCACTCAGCAGATTGATGCCCGATCATAATTCCCAGGAGAAGGGCAAGGGCTCATCAAGGCTGCCGTGCTGAGCGGCAGTTGATAGTGGAGCTATGGTACCCCAAAGCGGCGCGTCTAGCCAAAACATTCCAATTGGAAACACGGCTCAAGTGCAACGATGCAGACCGTGTGATGCTCAACATTGATAAAACGTTTTTTCTTCGGCGCATCTTCGAACTAAAATATCGCCCAGATAGCAGCGGTTAGAACGGTTGGTAAAGTTTTTGCATATACCGTTTTTCCGCAAAAAATGAACTTCTAATTCGGCATACGGTCGATTTTTTGGGGTATTCGGTCGCCATTTCGTTATAATCATCTCAGTTTTATTTCTTATGGTTTATCTATCAGCGCAAGACGATGTCAGATGGAGGTCTGAATGTACAAGCGCACCAAGATTGTATGCACCATGGGTCCCGCCTGCGATAGCGACGAGACCATCCGCGAGATGATTAAGGCGGGCATGAACGTCGCCCGTTTTAACTTCTCGCACGGCTCCTACGACGAGCACCACGGTCGCATCGAGCGCGTCCGTCGTATTTCCAAGGAGCTCGGCATGCCCGTCGGCATCCTGCTCGACACCAAGGGCCCCGAGGTCCGCACCGGCCTTTTGGTCGATGGCAAGAAGGTTGCCGTCAAGACTGGCGACAAGATCGTCGTCACCGCTCAGCCCACGTCCGAGGATTTCCACGGCACCGCTGAGCGCATCTCCCTCGACTACCTGGCTCTGCCCTCCGAGGTCGAGAAGGGCTCCCTCATCCTGATCGATGACGGCCTGGTTGCCCTCGAGGTCGAGTCCGTCGACGGCCAGGACATGACCTGCGTCGTTAAGAACGACGGCCTGATCGGCGAGCGCAAGGGCGTCAACATGCCCAACGTCAACATCTCGCTGCCCGCTATCACCGAGCGCGATCGTCAGGACATCCTCTTTGGCCTGACCGAGAACATCGACTACATCGCCGCTTCCTTCATCCGTGACGGCGAGTCCGTCCGCGGCATCCGCGAGCTTTGCCGCGAGAACGGCGGCGAGCACGTGACGATCTTCCCGAAGATCGAGTGCGCCCTGGGCGTCGAGAACTTCGACGAGATCCTCGAGGCTTCCGACGGCATCATGGTTGCCCGTGGCGACCTGGGCATCGAGATCAAGCCCGAGCTCGTTCCCCACATCCAGAAGGAGATCATCGCCAAGTGCAACGCGGCCTACAAGCCCGTTATCACCGCTACGCAGATGCTCGACTCCATGCAGCAGAACCCGCGCCCGACGCGCGCCGAGGTTGCCGACGTTGCTAACGCCATCTACGACGGCACCGACGCCGTTATGCTCTCTGGCGAGTCCGCTGCCGGCAAGTACCCGGTCGAGGCTGTCAAGATGCAGGCCAGCATTGCTCTCGAGACCGAGAAGTACCTCCCGGCTCACGCTCCGCTCGAGGTTCCGGCTGACGCTCACGGCACCCGCGTCGTCAACAACGTTGTGGGTATGTCCGCTGTGAACATGGCCACCACCGTTGGCGCCAAGTGCATCACCGTGCCGACGACCACTGGTCGTACTGCCCGCCTGATCTCGCACTTCCGTCCCAACATGCCGATCTGCGCGTTCTCCCGCCACGAGTGGGCCGTCCAGCAGATGATCATGTACTGGGGCGTTATCCCGCACCAGGCCGAGATTACCCAGGGCACCGTCAACGGCACGATCGTCAAGGCGATCGAGACCGCTAAGGAGCTCGGTTACGTCGAGACCGGCGATCTGACCGTCGCCACCGCCGGCGATCCCCGCATGAGCGTCCAGCTCGAGGACAAGGTCTCCTCGACCAACGTCGCTTACGTCGCTCAGGTGCGCTAAATCGCACTTGCAAGCACACTTGCATTGCAAAGGGCCCGGAGGGCTTTGCCTTCCGGGCCCTTTTTCTGTGCCAATGCCGGTGCACGGCAAAACACGCACTCATTTCTTTACCAAAAGTACGAAATCCGCCCTTCGAGGCAAAAAAACAAAGCCTCAAGCGCTAAAAGTGTTCGCCCGGTGGCAAAACCACACCTTACGCGATGCTGCTAAATCGTTTTAGCAAGGTCCAAACCAACCACGTTTTCGGAAGTGCGGGGAAAAATCACTTACCCCCAAGCACAAGCCCTTTTATTTCGACAAAACCCCTGATAAAGTTGGCTCAAATACCGCTTGTGCTTAGCCTGTTTCTCTTTTTCCCCGCACTTTCGAAACCGATAGCTTTTCTAGCCTAATCAACGCTCAAACGATCGGATTGCTATGTCATTTCTCGCTTGCGGACCCACGGCTTTCCAGTACCATCGCATCCCGCCTCAGATACTAGGGCTCTATCCGGCAATCCTACCGCCGGATCATGATCATCGTCTGGTGCATTACTCCCAACAGCCAGTATTTGAAGACCTGCTCGGCAAACCGGTTTGGAGATTCGTAAACACCAGGGGCAGTCGCTTTAACGGAAAGCTATTTCATAGCCGCCTGCTGACCCAAGAGCCGCCTCCGGGGTCGTTTAGACAGACCGAGCATGGGTTTGATGTCACATCGCCCGAGTTCACGCTGCTCAACCTCGCTACACAGGTCTCACGTAACCAGCTGCTCATGGCATGCTATGAAATGTGCGGTTCCTTCGCGGTGTTCACGCCTTGCAAACGCGCGCAACAACAGCTCGATGAGGCAATATCCCTTAAACTCATCCCGCCCGACTGCGGTTGGGAACGCGTTATCGACACCAAGGGCAACGACACCAACCTATGGAAACGCCCGCCGCTCCTCAGCGCGGCGGATATCGCCGCGTTCGCCAAGCAGGCCGCAGGCCTGCGCGGCGTCAAGCAGCTTCGCTGGGCCACCGAACGCATGACGGGACAAACCGCTTCGCCCTTTGAGGTTCAGACCTCCATGCTCGTCTCGCTCCCCCGCGACGAAGGCGGCCTGGACATCTCTATCGCAAACAACGTCCGCATCCCGCTCAGCGAAGCCGCACGCTCGTTGTATGACAAAACCTGCTGCTATGCCGACATCCTCATCGAGAGCAGCACCGACAGCATGGGCGTCATCCTGGAATGCCAAGGCCGCTCCGCCCATGACAGCGAAGCCGCAAGCCTCTCGGACGCCAAACGCACCACCGCCCTCGCAAGCATGGGCTACGACGTTATCCAAATTACCTACGACCAGATCAAGGATAAGAAGAGCTTTGACAACCTCGCCGAGCTCATCCATAAAAAGGCGGGGCTTACCTACGTCCCAAAGACCAAACAGGAGCGCGCCGCCGAAGACGCCCTCCGGCAGGAGCTGCTGGTTGATTGGGACGAGCTGTTTGCCGTCAAGCCGGCCGGCTAGCAGCTGGCGATCAGGGGCTCCGCCGGCACATCGGGCGATGCGACGCGGACGGCAAAGCCTGCCTCGGTTAGCTCGACGACCTCGGTAAACGTTGCATCGAAAAACTCCTCGGTTAGCAAGCGATACGGCGGATGATCGGGCTCGCCGGGGTTTTCGCGCACGATCTCGTGCATGACGCCGATGGTCTTGAGCACATACTCCTTATGGATGGGATACTGACCAAAACGCGTCGCCGCAGTATAGAGGCGATCGGTCGCGCGCGGAATCGAAACAATGCCGAGCGTCTTGCCAAACCAGTCAAAGTCGCCTTGCTTTTTAATGCGGAATTCCTCGCACGGCTTGCCGCCGTGCGCCTCTAGGTATTGGTTCACGCGGGTATTCCACACAGTATCGGCCACAAGGTGAGACCAAACGCCCAGCGTCAGATCGAGCAGCGACTGCGCCACGTCATCGGGCGCGAGCGAAAGCTCACTAGCACCGGGACCGGCAACCGGCTCGGCGTCCTTGTAACGTTGGGGATAATGCACCCGATTGAGTCGCTCACGCTCCTCGACAATCGAGGTCGCGGCAGCCAGCGTACCAACAGGCGCCCCTTTGAGCAGCGGCGCCACATAGGTATCCCAGAACTCATGCTCACGAGGCTTAGGGATGGGCTCAGGCTTGGCAAAGTGCGTAATGCGGTACGGGATGGGATCGGCAATGCCAGGGACCATATAGCCCACGAAGATATCCGGAACCACGCAGCCAAACAAAAAGGCATTGCGGTCGCGCACGCTATTGGCAAGCGCACCGGTGCGCTCCAGCAAACGCTCCGTCTGAGCGATATGAATGTTCCAGCTTGGCATAGCCACCCCCATAAAAAAACCTGGATAACTATACCATCACGGCAAAGCCGCGCGGGCGGCTACGCACGCTCTACGCAGCAACTATTCCGCAGCGCCGCTCTCGGTTCCATACGACGGCGAAGGCGCCTCGACCACATGGTGATATCGATCGATATAGATGGCGCGGGCGCCCAGGCGCCGCACCAAATCCTGATGATGTGTGCTCATCAAGACCGTCTTGCCGGCAGCAACATAGGCCAGTAGAAAGTTGACCACGATGTCGCACGAGTCCTCGTCAAGTCCGTTGGTGGGCTCGTCGAGCACCAGGATATCCGGGTTCATCGACACCACCGCGGCCAGCGCAACGCGCTTCTTTTGCCCGCCCGAGAGCTGATAGGGAGAGGCGTCGGCAAGGTCGGCAACCTGGAACAGCTCCATGGCATCGCGGACGCGGCGCTCGAGCTCGTCTGCCGGCAGCCCCATTTGAGCCGGGCCAAACGCAACTTCCTCGCCGACCGTGGCACAAAAGAGCTGCGCATCGGCGTTTTGGAACACAAAGCCCACGCGCTGATGGAACCGCTGGGCCGTCGCAGAATCCTTGAGATATGCCGCATCGACCGCATGCCCGTCAAACAGATACGTGCCCGCGTCCGCGAGCTCAAGGCCGTTGACAAGGCGCATGATCGTCGTCTTGCCGCAGCCGTTGGGACCCAGCAGGGCAACGAGCTCCCCACGGCCCACCTGCAGCGAAACGCCATCGACCACCGTATGGCCCGCATAGGAAAACACCACGTCGCGAAACTCGATGAGCGGCGTTGTCTCGGCGCCAGCAGCACCGCTCGCGCCCATCGCGTCATTCGTATCGTTTACCAAAACGTCGCCCTTCCCTATTCACATCGACGGATCGACCGCCCGCGCTACAGCACCGCGCACAACACGGCGAGCAGCACCACAACGGCCGCATAAACCGCATCGCGCCAGCCAAAAGAGCTGCGAGCGGGCGTCGGATACGCGCCGGCAAACCCACGGCAGAGCATGGCCTCGTCCATCGCGCGGCTGCATTCCATCGCCTTAATAAAGGTCATGCCCATGATACCCGCGATCGAATCGGTACGCGAAAACCCCTCAGGCGCACGGCCAACGCTGCGCAGCATGACCGATTCGGTCAGATCGTGCGCCGTTCGGCCCAGCACCTCGATGTGCTTGAGCGCCATATCAAACGTAAAGATAACCTCGTCGGGCAGGCGCAGCATCTTGAGCGCCGCCGACATGCGGCTCCACGTGAGGGTCCACGAAACGCCCAGTACCAGCGACACGTTAATGAACGTTTTGAGTGCAATCTTAAGCATGGCACCCGTGGCAGAAGCGCCCAGCAGCAGGGCAGGCAGTGCCAGAACCACGGCAAACCCCGCAGCAGCCAACGCCGGCATAAAGGTAGCGCCCAGCCCGCGTACGGGGCGCACCGCGACCAGCACCAACGCGATCGCCGCCATCAACATGAGGTACAGCGGGCTCTGCGTCAGACACACGCACAGAACGCAGACGAGCATCCCCACCAAACGCACCGGCGCCGAAACGGAAGAAAGGGCGCGGTCGATCATCGACCCGCCCTCGTGTGCGCCGCCGCCCAGGCGAACCCGCTCAAGCAGGCTCGCCAGGTGCAGGACGTTCTGTTGCATTACGCGATGCCGAGCCCCCACGGGCTCATATCGCTCCTCGGCCGCAAGCCAACTAGGCAGCTCGGCTATTGCCATGAGCACCGCTTTCCTTAACCGTCAGCGAGATCAGACGGAATGCGATGGTGAGCACCGCCACGCCAATCACACAGGAAAGGATATACATGGCAGCCTGACCGGCAAAGCCAAGACCCTGCTCCTCGGAATAGGCCTGCAGGTAATCGCCCGTGGGCAGAGCGTCGGCAAAGGTCGGAGTGTCGAGGCCGGCCGAAGCCTGCAGGCTATCGTCGCCGGCTTCCTGGACGGCAACCGCAGCGCCCTCGGCATCCCACTCACCCCAGGCGTCACCCGTGGCCAGCAGGCCCAGCGGCGTGGCTACGACAAGCATGGCAACCAGGATGAGCGTGGGGACCAGCGAGGTCTTCTTGGCAGCAGCGCCCTCGGCGGCAAGCTGACCATCGGCGGCCTCGGGGCCGACGATAATGCTCGGCGCCGTCTTCTTAATGAAACCGTAGATGGCGGCCGTCGCCACGCCCTCGACCACACCGGCAACCAGCATATGCGGGACCAACATGGCCGGAATAGCCACGGACAGCGGGAAGGGGCAGTACAGCGGGGCGCCCGAAGCGTTGGTGAAGAGCATCGGCTGAATACCGAACTCGATTGCCGCGCACAGGGCCGCCAGGCACAGGCCAACCCAGCCGCTTACGATGGCCGAAACCGAGGTGCCCCAGCTTTTGTCGTGCAAACGGCTGTTGAGCGCACGGAACACGATAGCAGCGGCAAACGGCAGCACAAAGGCCATGTTAAAGCAGTTGGCTCCAAAGGACAGGATGCCGCCGTCGCCAAACAGCAGCGCCTGCAGCGCCAGCGCAACCGAAACCGCAATGGCAGCAGCCTCGGGGCCCAGCAGCAGCGCGATGAGCGCGCCACCAACGGCGTGACCAGTGGTACCGCCGGGCAGCGGCACGTTGAACATCATGAGCAAGAAGGAGAATGCGGCGCAGATGCCCAGGAAGGCCATGTGCTCGCGATCGAGCGTGGCGCGCACCTTTTTGATGCAGTGGACCCAAACGGGCACCATTGCCACTGCCATGACGGCATCCGTCTGCGGGGACAGATAATTATCTGGAATGTGCATGCACGCCTCCCGGTTATCGGCGCACAGAATTGCAACGCCGCTTAAATCACCTTGTCAGTGTTACGCATTGTAAGATTCGTAACACGCCGCGGGCTATCATAGCAAAACGGCGCGCTGCCGACAAAGCAGCACGCCGTTATGTAATGCGCGTGTCATATATGAAGGCTCAACGGTGCCTTATATCGAGCATAGCGGTCACGTAAGACTCGGCGGCAACCACCGCTGACCCATACCCCAGCGCAAATCCTAGCCGCGGACCTCGCCGTTTACGCCCTTGCACACCTTGGTGACGATCTTCTGGTGCGCCTTCTCGACCTCTTCGCTGGTGAGCGTGTGGTCGTCGGAGCGATACGTAAGCGCAAAGGCCATGGACTTCTTGCCCGCTCCGATGCGGATGGGATCGCGGTAGACGTCGAACAGGCGCACGCCCTCGAGCAGCTTGCCGCCGGCGCTGGTAATGCGGCGCTCAAGATCCTCGCAGGTCACAGCATTGTCGACCACGATAGCAAGGTCGTGCTCAACAGCCGGGTACTGCGAGAACTCGCGGTAGTTCTCCTGGTTGCGGGCGCCCTTGATCAGCTTGTCCAGGTCGAGCTCAAAGGCAACGACGACCTCGTCGATACCGCAGGCCTCGCGCGCCTCGGGGTGAATCTCGCCGACCCAGCCCAGCACGGTGCCGCCAGACAGAACCTCGGCCGCACGACCCGGCTGCAAGAAAGCGTAGCCCTCGCCCTCGACGGGACGGAAGCGGACCTTCTCGATGCGCAGCTGGGCGAGCAGCTCCTCGACAATGCCCTTGCCAAAGAAGAAGCGCAGCTTGCGGTACTTCATGTTCCAGGACTGCTCGCTCCACTGGCCCGAGAGCACACCCGCCACGGACTTGGTCTCCTTGGGCAGGCTGGCGTTCTCGCGACCGTGGAACAGGCTGCCGACCTCGTACAGGTGCACGTTGGGCGTACCGTGCGCCTCGTTGTAGGCCACGGACTGCAGCAGGCCCGGCAGCAGCGAACGACGCATCTCGGTCTGCTCGGCTACCAGCGGGTTCATGAGCACCACAGGGCAACCGCGGCCCTCGGTGGACATACCGATCTTCTCCAGGTCGCCCGGGGCGGCAAAGCCAAAAGTCGTGGTCTCGTTGAGGCCGCAGGCGCGCAGGATCTCACCGACCTTACGGGTGAGCTTCTGCTCGCGGGTCAGGCCGCCGATGTGGTTCTTGGCAGCCGGGATGGTCGCCGTCACGCGGCCCATGCCCCATAGGCGCAGGACCTCCTCGATCAGGTCAATCTCGCGCGGCAGGTCGGGGCGGAAGCTCGGCGGCGTGACCATAAAGTCCTCGCCGTCGCGCTCGACGGTGCAGCCCAGACGGGTGAGCGAACGCTCGATAAAGTCGGGCTCGATGTCGGCACCGCAGATGGCATGTACGCGGGCCAGGCGCAGCTTAATGCTGTCGATGGTCTTGGGCGCGGGGAACACGTCGACATAGCCGGGAGCGACCTCGCCGCCGGCAATCTCCTCGATGAGTGCGCAGGTAACGTTGGCGACATCCACGCAGCCGGTCTCGTCGACCTGGCGCTCAAAGCGAATGGAGGCGTCGGAGATCAGCGACAGATCGCGGCTGGTGTGCGAGGTGCGACCGGCGTTGAAGCAGGCGCTCTCAACCATCACGTCGACGGTATCGTCCTCGATCTCGGAATCCATGCCGCCCATAACGCCGGCCAGCGCCACGGGACGCTCGCCGTCGGTGATGAGGCCCATGCCGGCGTCGAGCGTGCGCTCCTCGCCGTCGAGCGTCGTGAACTTCTCATCCTGCTGAGCGGCACGAACCACCACGCGGCGGTGGCCATCGCGCTCGGCAAAGGTGTCCAGGTCAAAGGCGTGCAGCGGCTGACCGGTGAGCATCATCACGTAGTTGGTGATGTCGACGATGTTGTTGTGCGGGCGCACACCCAGGGCGTTAAGGCGCTTGACCATCCAGTCGGGCGAGGGGCCGACCTTCACGTTGCGCACGATGCGGGCGACGTAGCGGTCGCACAGGCCCTCGTCGGCGATCTCGACGGAAAGCTCGTCGTCGGTCGCGCGGCCGGTCTCGGCCTTGATGGCGGGCAGCTCCACGTGGAAATCGCGATCGAAGATGGCACCGGTCTCGCGGGCCATGCCGATCATGGACAGGCAATCGGGACGGTTGGGCGTGATCTCGCAGTCAAGCACGGTATCACTCGAGCCCACATACTCGGCAAACGGCATGCCGCAGGGCGTGTCCTCGGGCAGAATCATGATGCCGGAGTGGTCGCCGCCCAGGCCGAGCTCGCGCGCGGAGCAGTTCATGCCCATGGACACGACGCCGCGAAGCTTGCTCTTCTTGATCTTGACGTCGCCGGGCAGGACGGCGCCAATCATGGCCGTGACGATGTGGTCGCCGGCCTCGAAGTTCTGCGCGCCGCAGACGATCTGCAGCGGAGCGGGGTTGCCGTCGGCGTCGAGATTCTTGTCGCCCACATCGACCGAGCACACATACATATGGTCGCTATCGGGGTGCGGGGTCTTGGTGAGCACCTTGGCGGTCACCACGTGGTCGAAGGATTCTCCCACAGTGTCAATCGCCTCGACCTCGGTGCCGGTACGGATATATTCGTCCGAAAGGGTCTTGGGATCCTCCGGAATATCGATCATGGTCTTGAGCCAGTCGTAAGAAACACGCATCTAGCTCTCCTTTCATACTGAAAGCCTGCGAAGAGATGCAGGTGGAAACTTCAACTTTGTGAACATTCCTTACAAAGCGAGGGTTGTCCAAGTGCGGCAGATCGGCCCGAAAGAGGAGCGCCGCGTACTTTGGTACGCAAGCGACGAATGAGCGCCGAGGTGCCGTGCTTGGGCAAGCCGCAGCCTAGAACTGATTCAAGAAGCGCATATCGCCAGTCATCAGGGTTCGCAGGTCGGGCAGGTCGTAGCGCAGGGCCGCGACACGCTCGGCGCCAATGCCAAAGGCGAAGCCGGTGTACTTCTCGGGGTCGATGCCGCAGTTGATCAGGACGTTGGGATCGACCATGCCGCAGCCCAGGATCTCAATCCAGCCGCTGTGCTTGCAGAAGTTGCAGCCCTTGCCGCCGCACACGTGGCAGCTCACGTCCACCTCGCAGGAAGGCTCGGTGAAGGGGAAGAAGTGCGGGCGGTAACGCGTCTTGCGGTCCTCGCCAAACATGCACTTAACAAAGTAGTCGAGCGTGCCCTTGAGGTCGCCAAAGGTGATGCCCTCGTCGACGACCAGGCCCTCGATCTGGTTGAACTGCGGCAGGTGGCAGGCGTCGGCCGTGTCGGGACGATAGACGGTGCCCGGGCAGATCATGTAGATGGGCGGCTTTTGCGACTCCATGGTGTGGATCTGCACGCCCGAAGTCTGGGTGCGAAGCAGCACGTCGGACTCGCCATGGGCGTGTGCCTCGGGGTGCGCGACGCTGCCGGGGTTGTTGTCGACCACGTAGAAGGTATCGCGGGCCGAGCGGCTCGGGTGATCCATGGGAGCATTGAGCGCAGTGAAGTTGTAGTAGGAGGTGTCGACCATGGGGCCGGACTCGACGGTGTAGCCGATGCCGCAGAAGATGTCCTCGGCCTCCTCGATGATCTGCTTGATCAGGTGCTGGTGACCGATCTGCGGACGGATGCCCGGCAGCGTGATGTCGACGGCCTCGTGCTCGAGTGCGTGCTTGAGGGCGGCGGCCTTCATCTCGGTGGTGCGCTCGTCAAGCATGCCCTCGATCAGCTGGCGCATCTCGTTGGCGCGCTTGCCCATCATGGGACGATCCTCGGGGGCGAGCTTGCCCATCATGCGCATCAGGCCGGTGATGCGGCCCTTGCGGCCGAGCAGCTCAACGCGCGCAGCCTCGAGCTTGGCGGCGTCGTCGGCGCCTGCGACGAGCTCCTTGGCCTCTTCCTCGAGTTTGACCAGATCATCAATCAGACTCATGTCTTCCCTTTCGTCTCTCGCGCTCCTCGCTTGCCGAGGCGGCTGCCGCCGTCTGACGTTGCGAAAACGCGGCCCGGTTCGGTAACAAAAAACCGCCCTCGGGCATGTGCATTGCCCAAGGACGGTTGAATTCCGCGGTACCACCTTGTTTGACCCGACGGATGTCTGGCCCGTCGCGCCCACTCTTTGCCCCTTGTCGCGAGGCTCACGGCTTCCCTACTGGGGACATCGCCGCCACTGGCCGCGCGCCCGTTGAGGTTGCTGCTCGGGAGTGAACGCTTGGCCCTTGTCACCGCAGGAAGGCTTACAGCCCATGACCTTCCCTCTCTTGCCGGCGACGCGGCGGGCAAAACCCTCTCCGTCAACGCATTGGGCTATAGGATAGCACATTGTGTGGGCGTATCGCCGCGTTCCGTTTTGTTCGTGCTGGGTACAAGGCAAGTAGCTGTGCAAACTGGCCGTGCGCCCATCCGTGGCGCTCGGCTCGCGAGATTAAGGATATGGTATGGGAAAGAAGCACGATAAGAAGGCCAAGCCCGCAGCGGGCAAGACGCCCAAAGGCATGAAAGTCGATAAGGCCGTTAAAAAATTCCGCAAGCTCGAGGGCAAGCTGTGGACCCGCGAGTATCTGCTCAAGATTGCCGAGTTTGACGGCGCGACCATTGCTCCCGCCAACGGCGCCGCGGCCCGCGCCGACGCCATGGGCACCCTTGCCGGCGAGCACCATAAGCTTCTGACCAGTGAAAAGTCTGTCGAACTTGTGCGCTCGCTAGCACGCGAGACCGTCGCCGGCGGCAAGATCGACGACCCGCAGCTGCTCGACGAGATCCGCGTGCTCGGCCGCGACCAGCGCGAAGCGAGCGTCATTCCCACCGAGGAGGCCGAGGCCTGGACCAGGCTCACCTGCGAGGCCGACGCCGTGTGGCACAAGGCCAAGACGGCCAATGACTGGGCGAGCTTTGAGCCCTATGTGGATAGAATCGTCGGCCAGCTTAAGCATCAGGCCGAGCTCATGGACCCAAAGCGCGACCCGTACGATGTTTGGCTCGACCAGTACGAACGCGGCCTTTCCGCCAAGAGCTTCGATGCGTTTTGCGATGAGGTCAAGGCGACGGTCGTGCCGCTCGTGCACGCCATCGGCGAGCGCGGACAGCAGCCCACTGCCGACTTTTTGCACGCGCATGTGCCCGAGGCCGCCCAGCGCGCCATGAGCTTTGACCTGATGAAGCTCGTCGGCCTTAACCTGGACGACACCACACTCGCCTTTACCGAGCATCCGTTTAGCGAGGGCTTCTCGGTGGGCGACGCGCGCATTGCCACGCACATCTACGAGGACGACTGCATCTCCAACGTCTACAGCATCATCCACGAGGCCGGTCACACCATGTACGAGCTGGGCGTCAATCCCGCCTATGCGCGCACCTGTCTGGAGGGCGGCACCTCCATGGGCATCCACGAGAGCCAGAGCCGCTTTTTCGAAAACACCGTGGGTCGCAGCCGCGCCTTTATGGGCCCGCTGCTCGAGGTGCTGCGCCGTCACGCGCCCGAGGTCTACGGCAACGTGGACGAGGACACGCTCTACCGCGCCGTGAACATCGCGCAGCCGTCGTTGATCCGCACCGAGGCGGACGAGCTCACCTATCCGCTGCACGTTATGGTGCGCTACGAGATCGAGCGCATGCTGTTTGCCGGCGAGGCCACGGCCAAGGACATCCCCGCGCTTTGGAATCGCTTTATGGACGAGTACCTGGGCATTCCCGTTCCTGACGACACGCACGGCTGTCTGCAGGATACGCACTGGAGCGGTGGCTCGTTTGGCTACTTCCCCACCTATGCGCTTGGCAGCGCCTACGACGCCATGTTTGTGCCGGCCATGTGCCGCGACGGCGTCGACCTTACCGGTGCCTGCGCGAGCGGCGATCTGGCGCCCGTCCGCGCCTGGCTGGGCGAGCACATTTGGCAGTGGGGCCGCGCCAAGGACGCGCCGGAACTCATCAAGGGCGCCTGCGGCATGGACTTTGACGCCCGCTACTACTGCAGCTACCTGCAGGACAAGTTCACCACGCTCTACGAGCTGTAAAGCTTAGGCACACGCCAACGCAAAGGGGCGCCGCAGGATCTATCCCGCGGCGCCCCCTTTTCACCTAGTCATTGGGGACGTTCTTAAATGACTAGTCGTTTGGGACGCTCTTTGCCAGTCAGAAACCCGACACTTGGGGACGTTCCTTATGTGCCGGCACTTTAGGAACGTCCCCAAGTGCCGGATGACGAAGAGTGTCCCCGATGACTAGTCATTTAAGAACGTCCCCAATGACTACTCTTTGAACGCCAACCACGTTGACGCCGATGTCTTGGCAATGTCAGCGAAAACGGCCCCAAGCGAGCAAGGTGACGTGAAATGAAAGGGCGCTGACCTTCTGGTCGCGCCCTTGAAATTGAACGTCAGATTGCCGCTTAGGGTCGTTTGCAGCGTCGAGCAGTTACGCGGTTTGGTAAAACCGCGTAACTATAAAGCCTCCAGTGCGGCGGCGATGCGCTTCATGGCGGCGTCGGCGGCGGCTTGGTCGGGGGCTTCGGCCAGCACGCGAATCACCGACTCGGTTCCGCTCTTGCGCACGAGCACGCGGCCCTCGCCCGCCAGCGCGACCTCGGCCTCGGCAATCGCGTTCTGCACGCCCATGTTCTCGAGCGCGGCGTCCTTGTCGGCCACGCGCACGGCAACCTGAGCCTGCGGCAGCAGCTTGCACGGAGCCGTGAGCTGCGAGAGCGTCTCGCGCTCGGCACGAATCACTTCCATCACGCGCAGCGAGGTCATAATGCCGTCGCCCGTGCGCTCGATATCGCCAAAGATCGTATGACCCGTCTGCTCGCCGCCCAGGCTGAAGCCGCCCTCGCGCATCTTGGCATACACGTGACGGTCGCCCACGCCGCTGGTCACGGCGCTTAGACCGGCAAGCTCCAGCGACTTGACCAGGCCAAAGTTGCTGGCAATCGTCGGAACCACGGTACCGCCCGAAAGGCGCCCGTGCTTGTTCAGGTACACGCCGCACACGTACAGAATCTGGTCGCCGTCGACCACACGGCCGCGCTCATCCACGGCCAGGCAGCGGTCGGCATCGCCGTCGTAGGCAAAGCCCACGTCCAGGCCCTGCTCCACCACGTGGCGCTGCAGGCGCTCCATATGCGTGGAGCCACAGTCCACATTGATGTTAAATCCGTCGGGCGCGGCATTGATCACGCGCACGTCGGCGCCCAGCGCGTCAAACACCGGCTTGGCCACCGAGGACGCCGAACCGTTGGCGCAGTCGATGCCGATCTTGACGCCCTGCAGCGAAAAGTTCGCGCTCGCGATGAGCGAGGCAATATAGCGGTTGCGACCCTGCATGTAGTCCACTGTGGCGCCGATGTGGTTGCCCGTGGCCAGCGGCACCTCGCTCTTGCCATCGATATAGTCCTCGATGAGCTCCAGCACGTCCTCGTCCATCTTAAAGCCGTCGCTGTTGACGAGCTTAATGCCGTTATCGCAAAACGGGTTGTGGCTCGCGCTGATCATGATGCCGCAATCGAAGCAGCCCTCCACGGTCTGATGCGCCACGCCCGGCGTCGGGATCACGTGCAGCATGTAGGCGTCCGCGCCGCTCGCGACCAAGCCGCTCACCAACGCCGCCTCGAACATATAGCTCGAGCGACGCGTGTCCTTGCCCACGATCACGCGCGCCTTGGTCCCGCGGTTGGCGCCGTAATACCAGCCCACAAAGCGGCCGATCTTATAAGCGTGCTCTACCGTCAGTCCAACGTTGGCCTCGCCGCGAAAGCCGTCGGTGCCAAAGTACTTCATATCTTACTTATCCTGTTCAAACGTTTGAGCGGTTGGCGTGGTGCGAACCTTAAGCGCTTTGTGCCCAGAGTCCTTCGAAGTCGTAACCGTGTACTCGACCTTTATGTCTTGTCCAAGAAGCATGTGGACGCCGCCCCATGCAACCTTCAGACCATCGTGCGTCGCTTCGTTCATCTCGATAGAACCGGAGCCCGAAGTCTTAATGTCCGAAATGCTGCCTCCCGCGGGAGCATAGAGATAGAGCCTCAGCACCTCGTCATCAATATCCTGGCTAATGCCGTTATGGCCCTGGAAATAACCAGGCATCTCGGCCTTCTCCTGAGGGGTCATCGTGTTCTTGAGCGTGGTGGTCACTCGATACGTCGTCGAACCATCGGCATTTTCAACCGAAGAATCGATGGTGACTCGCTTATCGAGGAACCAATCCATCTTTGAATAGCTGTAGTTGTTCACATAGACGCCCAAAATCGGAGCCTCAGACGCATCGTTTTGGAGAGCGCCGGAAATGCCAAGGGCCTTCGCGGCCTTTTCCTCGTCATCGTTTCTCGAATACATCAGGATGCGACCCTCGGAAGCACCCTTTTCGATGGCGGCGGCGATCTTAGTAATATCGCTGGAGCCCAGTTCGTCCACGATCTTGTTAAAAGCCGATCCGGCAACCGCCGCAAAAATGGCGTCCTGTTCCTCTACCGGGTAATTCCAATAAATATCGTGCAGCAGCACCTTTGCAGCGTTGCTTCCGTCGACGACGGTGCCGTCGGGAAGCTGCGTGCCGCCTACAATGCCGAGCATATACTGCAAAAATACCGGATCGACTGCAAATACGCCATCGATGTCATCTCCGACAATAGCCTTTTGCATGTCGCTGGCAAGCTGAGCCGCACGCGGATAATCGGGCGTCATCGTAACGTCGCCCATCGTATATCCGAGCGTGTTGAATCCGGTCAGGCCCCATCCGGTCGTGAACAAGTTTGCCTCTTCATCGGTGATGGGAAGCGGGCTCAAAGGCTCTTTCATCATGTCGACTTTGACAAAATCGCCCAGCTCGAGCTTACCGTCAGTCACTGACATCACGCCGCGAGAACCCGGGAAGCCGCCGCAGGCGCGGATCTCGACATTGCTCATCGCGAGCACAAGATAATGGCGCGTCTGGCCGTTGGCGCCGAGCATCTGGGGCAGAACGGGAGCGACCTTCTCTGCCGCGTCAACTGCACCGTCCAGGGTGGCAAAGCCGTCCTTTGCCTTATCGACCAGCTCGGTCACCTGGGCGATATGCGTATCGCCAATACCCTGCACCTTTTTGTTGGCACTCTTGAACGCCTTCGAGCTATCGGAGAGCGAATCGGCGACCGCCTGCAGCGCGGACACGTTGATTGTCCCGTCCTGGAACAGCTTGCCGGGCGTTGCCTGAGCGAGATTATCGGCCATGGGGACCAGCGCGCCGCTCGAAACATCGGACAGAGCGTCGACCATGGTGCGGGCGGCGTTAATATCGCTGCCGTACACCGGAATGAACGAGGCCATCGTCCACACCGGGCTCGAGGTCTCCTTCTTCATGCTGCTGCAGAGCTCGTCAATCTTTTTCGCATCGTCGGGCAGGGTCGAAAAATCGCCCGACGTGACCTTGTCCTTAAGGCTGCCGACGATCTCGACAGTTTCCTTTGCCTGGCTCTTCACGGTTTTTGCCGAGCTAAGCAGCATGAAGCCACTCACGCCAAACGCGACAAGAACCACCGCGACGATGGCAGCGACAACGGCTGCAACGCGGCGGTTCTTGCGCTCGCCCTTGCGATGGCGATGGCGAACCAGACCGTTCGAGGTCGGGCTCGTCGAGGAATCACCGCCGTAGTTCAAGCCAAAATCGTAATAATCTTCTTTAGAGCCCGAGCCCTTAAACTCGGCACCGTCGTCATCGAGACGGGCAAACGTGCCGGTTTCGGAAGCGCCCGTATAGATAGTGCCTAGGTTACCCGTAAGCCCTGCGTCTCCAGCAGAAGAAGCACTATTGGCGGGATTGGCAGAGTTGATGGGGTCGGCGTTGTGGGCGCGATGAGCGTTGCTAGCGGGGTCAGTGGGGCCGGCGACATTTGCACCGCCCGTTGGCGCCGGACGGACCCCGGCCGGCGAAGCCGCAGAGCCCGCCCCGCCCGGAAATGCCTGCCTGCCTACGCGACCAGCCTGTTTTGCCTTTTGAGACTGTTCGTACAGAGCGGTAAACATCGCCGTTTCGCCCGGAGACGTACGGTTGCCAGCACCGTTTTGGCTGGATCCACTCGGTGCGCCATCGTTTCCAGTCCCATTTGAACGCGACGGAACTGCAGGGCGCTCGCCGTCGCCGTTCTTAAAGTGGTTACCAGCCATAGAGGAGTCCTCGCAATACTAAAAGTCAATAACGCTATTAGTTTATGACATATTTGGCATCGTCAGTTAAACTCCAGATGCAGGCACCAATTCGCGGAATTGCGGTGCAACACCGTGTCCGTCTAGGCAGCGGCGTAAGCTATACCGTCAGGAACATCATCACGATGATCATGGCAAAGCCGATCAGGTCGGTCGGCAAAAACACCGTGCCCAGCATAACGGCGCTGGTAATGGTTGCCGAAACCGGCTCCACAGTCCCGATGAGACTCGCGCGTACGGAACCAATATCCTTGACGCCCTGCATATAGAGCATATACGCCAGGAAAGAGCCCACGATCACAAACACCGCGAGCGCTTCGATGCCGGCAGCATCGAGGGCCGGCATATGAGCCCACGGCTGCACAAAGACACTCGAAACGACACCCGCCGTAAGCATAGCCGAGCCCGTAACAATAGGGCTACCGTATTCGGACAGAATCTTGGCGGGAATCACCGCCATACAGGCGGCGCTAACCGCACACATAAGGCCTGAGACCAGGCCAAGCGGCGATATGCTCAGACTGGTAGGGTCACCGCCGGTAGCGATTAAAAAGGTGCCGCCCAGGGCCAACCCAATGCCAACGGCCTCACGCACGCGAGGCATGCGATGGTCGATCACGCAGGTGTAGCCCATAATGATGACCAGTTGCAGGCACTGGAGCACCGTCGCGGTTCCGGCATTGGTCAGGCGCACGGCCGAAAGATAACAAAACTGGTTAAAGAGCAGGCCAAAAGCGGTAAAGAGCAGCAGCTGCTTGCGATCAGCGGGCGTCGTCCAAAGCTTGACCAGGCGTGCGCGGTCGTGCGTGACAACCACAGCCATAAAGAGCAGGCCGGCGAGAATCTGCCGTATGCTCATAAGCCACAGCGTATCGACATGGTAGGTATCGAACAAAAAACTCGCGCTGGTACCCGAGAAACCCCAAAACGAACCGCCCACCAGCGTGGCTAAAACACCCGTGATCATCTTGCGCGTCTGGGCGTCGTTGAGACGGTCGCGCCAGGCGCGACGGGTGTTGCGGCTGAGCTCGTCAGTTCCCCCGGGCACGACAAAATCGGACGCAGCCGTCATCGGTACCGAAGCCCTTTCGCGTGCACGCTGAGCTGAGCGCTCCTGCTCCATTCCACTCCCCCGAAATCAATTGGCAACAAAGCGCTCAAACTGTAGCACGAATATCGGCATGAAAAAGCAGACGATTCGGAACATCTACGAGCGTCCAGATTGCAGGGGCGAAAGGCGCAGACGCGCTATGCCGAGTGGTTGGAATCGTCTAGGGCGCCGGGTTCGGCTTCCGCGCTTTCAGCGGTATGGTCGCCGTCGCTCTGCTCCTTGTCGCTGTCCTGCTCCTCCTGCTCGCGACGGCGCTTTTCGCGAATCTGCTCCACGGCGGCACGCAGGGCGGCCTCGTCCTCGGCACGCGCCACATCTTGCGTGGCCTTAACCATATGGCGAATTTCGAGCACCAGCAGTACGATCAGCGGCACCACGATAAGCGGGAAGAACAGAAGCGGGTTGGTGAGCAACGAGACCACCACGCCCAGGCCTGCCGACACAAAGACCACGCGGCCCACCACATCGGCGGCGGGTACGGACGCGGCGTCCTCGACCGGATTGGCATCGCCCTTGGTGCGGTAGACCGGCGTGCCGTCGGCCGCATCCTCCACGGCAACGATGCGGTGCGTGTTGAGCGAACCCTCCAGCGCGTCATCGGACGAATGGAAGGTGATGATATCGCCCATCTGGTAGACCTGGCTGTTGTCGGTATCGACGACGATAAACGAATGCACGGGAATCGCCGGCTCCATCGAGCCGGTCAGCGTGCGCATAAAGCCGTAGCCCATGATGGTGGGAATCTCGCCGGCGGGCGTGAACACCGTGCGCAGCAGCACCACAAAGGCGACCAGGATCACCACGGTCGCCAGCACGTTGATCACACGAAGCACGTGCTTCATCACTTGTCGTCGTCCCTTGCGGAAAGCGCAGTGTCGGCGGCGTCGGCGGCGTCGGCGGCATCCTTTGCAGAAGGCGCGGCATCGGTCGCGGCACCCGCGTCGCCCTCGGCGCCCGCGGCAGGCTCATCGGCATCGCCGCGCAGGCGGGCCAACAGATAGCGCGACAGGCTGTTGCCCTCGGCACGGCGCTCGGCACGCTCGCGATTGCGCTCGGCCTGCTCCAGCTCATGCGCCAACGAGTCCAAGCGCTGCTGCATCTCCGCGCGGACGGCCTCGAGCTCGTGCTCGTGCGTGGCCGTGGCGGCGGCGAGTTCCTGCTCAATGCGCTCCCCCGCCTCGAGCTCGGCCGCGGCGATACGCGCGTCGGCGTCGGCGCGGGCCTCCTCGGCGGCACGCGTGGCGGCATCGCGCTCGGTAGCGGCTGCGGCGACCTTCTCGCTGGCGTCCACCGCAGCCTGCTCGACGGCAGAATCGGCGGCCGCACGGGCGGCATCGATCGCAGCATCGGCTGCCTGCTGAGCAGCGGAAACCTTCTCCTCGGCCGCGGCGACGGTATCGGCGAGCTTCTGCTCCGCCACAGCAGCAGCGGCGTCGGCCGCCTCGGCCGCGGCGCGGGCATCACGCTCGGCCGTCAGCTGCACCTCCTCGATCTGCAGCTGGGCGGCGTCCAGCTTGGCATGCAGTGCAGCCACCTCCTTGGCAGATGCCTCGCGCACGCCGGCAAGCTCAGCCGCGGCGGCGTCCTTGGCGGCCTGCAGCTCGGCGGCATCGGCCGCCGTCTTGACGGCCAGAGCTGCAGCGGAATCGCTCTTAACCTGCGCAACCTGCTCGGCGGCCGCCTGCTCTGCGGCCGCAACCTTGGCATCGGCATCGGCGCGAGCGGCCGCGACCTCGGCATCGGCCTCGGCGCGTATCTGCTCAAGCTGCGCCGCTGCGGTCGAGCGTGCCTCTGCCGCAGCATCCTCGGCAGCCTTCTTGCCGGCCTCGACATCCTCCAGCGAGGCACGCAGTTCCTCGACATCGGCCTCGGCAATCTGTGCGCGCTGCGTCAGCGCCAGCTCGCGCGTCTTTGCCTCGTCCAGCTCGTCGGCCAAGTCGTCGCGCTCATCGGTCAGCGCGTGCGCCTGCACCTTCCAGGACTTCAGCTGCCCCTGCAGCTCCTCAATCTGCTCGCGAGCCTCGACCAACGCCTGCTCGGCATCGAGCTGGGCCTGCGTAACCTCCTCCACAAACACGCGGCGGACCTCGACATCGGGCAGGTCGGGGCTATCGACCTGCTCTTCCTTAATCTCCTTAATAAACTTGGGCGCCACCGGCTCGGGATGCACGCTCTCGAGCTCCTGCAGGTTGCGCTCGTCGTCGGTCAGACTCTTAAAGACGGTGTAGTTGTTAATGAGGTTGGTGTACATCTGCACCATGTACTCGTCATCGAACGCCAGCGCCTGCTGCTGCACGTCGATGTTGTAGCCCACCTTGTCGTAACGCTCCATAAACTGCCACAGCTGGTAGCACTTGCGGTAGTTGGGGTCCTTCATGATGAGGTTGGTGCGCTGGATGGGGCTGCGGACCGCGCTGCAGCCGTTCATGATCTGGCAGAACGACGCACCGCGCAGTGCCATGACCAGGCGGCGCACGCGGTCGATGCGCATAAAGACGTCCATGTTGTCGGCGTCGTTCTCGGCAAAGCTCTGGCGGTTCTTGACCGTCATCTCGACGTTGTACTCGATCTCCTCGTACGCGTCGTCGATCTTGCTGTGCATCTTAAAACGGTTGCGGATCTCGTTGCCCGTCGACCAAAAGATCACGTCGGTGCGCTTGTCCACAAACGTCAGCAGGCGCTGAATCAGGTGGTAGATAAAGCGGTTCTCGTACAGGTCGTACGTCTCGACGGTACTGACGTTGAGGATGCGCGTGGGGTGGACGCCGCCATCGTCGCTCGGCGCCAAAAACTGCGTGTTCTGGCTCAGATGACGGACGCTGTCGGCGCTGATCTTTTTGGCGAGCGAGACAGGCACCACCTCTTCCTCGGTGGTGATGAAGCGGCGCGGATTTTCGATGATGGTGTTGATGGCGTCGAGCGAGTCCTCGATCATGCTGATCCACTCCTCGTCCACCACTTTGACGAGCTCCTCGCGCTGTTGCTCGATCGTGGTGCCCGAGGCCTGCGCCATCTCAAACAGATAACGGAAGTAGCGGCTGTCCTCCTGGATAGGCTCCATTTGCTCGGAGAAGCTGGTATAGAGGTCCTGAATGGTCTCGGACATGGGTTACTCCATAGGTTGGATCGATCGGTAAGGGGCGTGACGACACCACACTGGGCAAACGCTACTGATTGCCTTGCCCCACGCCCCGCGCTTACGGCATTAGTAGAAGTTCTGGATCCGCTGCAGATACATGACGGAATCGGGCAGGCCGCCCTCGCCAAAGGTCTTCTCGATGTACTCGATCAGGCCCTTCATCTCGTCGCGCACAAAGCTCACGTTCATGGACTCAAACTTCTTGAGCACCTTGCGGGCGATGATGTAGTCCATGCCGCCCAACTCGGTGCCGCCGCACGCCACGTACACGGGGATAAAGTCGTACATCTGCTTGATGATACGGTTGCCAAAGGCCAGCTTAAAGCGGGTCTGCAGGTACTGGTCCAGCTTGTGCATCTTCTCGAGCAGATCGTCATCGATCACGTACTCGACCTTGGCCTTCTGGAACAGATACTGCAGGTGGTCGGCCGTCACGTGCACGCGCTCGTGCGGCTCGCACTCAAACGCGTCGGCGCGCTCGTTGAGCTCGATGGGAATCGCGCGGTCGTACACCTTGTCCGTGATGGTAAAGGTGGAGTCGTCGTTGTTGGCGGTGCCGATAAACCACAGGCTGTCGGGAATGGTGAGCTTTCCGTCGTGCAGGCCCTTGGGGTCGGCGGCCCACTGGGTAGGCACCAGGTCGAGCACCCACTCGTCGTGGCTGGGCATCTCGAGCACCGACAGGATCTCGGCAAAGTAGTACTCCACGCGGGCGAGGTTCATCTCGTCGAGCACGATCATGGACGGGTCCTGGCGCAGCCCCGCCTCGTACACGGCGCGGAGGAACTCGGTCTCGTTAAAGCGCTTGGAAAACTCGTTGAAGTAGCCCAGCACCTCGGTGCGATCGCGAAAACTCGGCTGCACCGACACGATGGTTGCGGGGTTGTCCAGATAGCGGCTAAAGCTGTAGGGCAGCGACGTCTTACCGGTACCCGAAATGCCCTCCAGAATCAGCAGCTTGGAGGCGGCCATGCCGGCCACAAAGCGGCGGATGACCTCGGGCGTGTAGTAGAGCTTCATCTGGCTGCAGGCGAACGCGCGGAAGCTGTCGACAAAGTCCTCCAGCGAGATGGCATCGTCGTAGACCGGGGGCTCCCAGTCGCGGTACTTAAGGTCCACAAGGGACAGCTTGGGGAAGCGGTTGGCCTGGGCGATTTCCTTTTCCTCGGCAAGGGTCTTGGCCTCGACGGTGGCCTTGGCCATGGCGGCCGCGGCGTCCTTGACGCCATCGCCATCGAGCGCGAGCGACGCGTTGCCCGACACCACGGCAGCCGTGGCGCCCTCGCCCGCAGGCGCACCGGCGCCCACAGCGGCGCCCACCACGTTGCCCACCGTGGGCAGGTGATCGTCGGCCAGGGCAGAGGCGCCCACGTACGGAATCTGCTTGGTGCCGCCCATGGCATTGACCTTGAGCGCCAGCAGCTTGTTTTTCTCGTCCATAAGGTCGAGCACCTGCTTGTTCAGGCGGCCGATCTCGCGATAGAGTGCCTTGTTGGACGTGTCGTCGCGATGCAGGCGGCGGTTGATGCGGTAGCGGTGGACCAGAATGGCCACGATCAGCACGGGGACCGCGATGAGCATGGCAAACAGAATGACCGCGCCGATCTTGCCCACCAGGTCAAACGTGGTGAAGTAGGTCATAAAGATGCTGAAGTACTCAACCCAGCCAAACACCAGCAGATTAAGGATGGAGCTCACGACGGCAACGACGTTGTAGACGACCTTTGCCAGCAGCTCCCAGGCAAATCCCAGAAACTCACTCACCGTCGGTACCCTCCTGCTTGGACGCGTTCATCGCCGCCTCGGCCTCGGCCTTCAGACGGCGGGCTTCCTCGAGCTTGGCCTCGGCCTGGGCGAGCTGCTCGGCGGCGTTATCGGCCGTAACGGCGGCAGCGCCCTTGCCCTCGGCGTCCACGATGGCGGCCGCGGCGGCCAGGCGGTCCTCCTCGGCCATAGCGCGCTTGAGGTTCATGCCCACCACGATGAGGTGATACACCTGGTAGATAAAGAACAGCAGCATGGGCAGCACGATCACAATGAGGAAGCCCATGGAGCTGGACAGGAAGTCCATGACCTTGCCCATCTGCGGCAACGCGAACAGGTACTTACCAACGATGTCGCCGTCGCTGATGATATGCGTATCGGCCACGTCGTTGTTGTCGCCCTTGGTGGTAAAGCTGCGCATACCGTTGACCTCGTCGATCGCGGCGATGCGGTGCGTGTTGAGCGCGTACTCGTTGTCGATGATGGTATGGAACGTCACGATGTCGCCCACCTCGAGCTTGGAGGTGTCGCACTTTTTGATGATGATGAGGTCACCCTTGTTAAACGTGGGCGCCATGGAGTCGGACTGCACGGCGAGCGGGGTGAAGCCGGCGATGTCGGAGACGCTGCCGTCCTCGTGCGTGGCGAGCGTGGTAAACGCATACAGGGCCGCCACCAGGATGATGATCCACATGACGACGCTCAGTGCGATGGATGCGACTTTTTTAACAGATTGCATGATGTCCCTTACTACCGTGTCTGTCTAGGTCGTGCGCGGCCCGGCGGCCGCCGTGCATATCTACTGTTCCTCGATGCCCTCAAAGCGCATCGAAACCGAATAGTTAGCTCCCTTTAGCATATTAGTGCAATTTGGGTCCGTTCCCTCGAGCCATATGCGAACGGTTACCGGCTTATCCGTATCTTTTATCAGGTCGAACATATCGCTGGTCGCGGTGGCCGTGCCCGAGTCGAGTCCAAAGACGGTGGCCGCGCCGGATGAGCCCCCGCCCCCGTTGGGGTCGTAGACCCAGGTGTGGCCGTCGGCGGTAAAGCTCATGCGCATGGCGCTGGCCATGCCCTGCGTGTCGGAGCTAAACCGCGTGCCGGACACGCCGCCATCACCATCCTGCCCGGTCAGACGAACGCGCAGGTCCGTGCTGCTCATAAAGTGAAGCGTGAACTCCAGGTAGGCACCGGTGGCGGGATCGGCAGTGGAACCGTCCTCGAAGGTGAAGGTCTGGCAGTCGCTCGTGGTGACGGGTCTGAGCTTGGACGCATCGATGTCCACGCCCTTTTCGTTGGCGATGCGCGCCGAGATCTGGTCGAAGCCCAGGCTGTGGACGTATTCGTCGAACGTGGCGTGCTCGTCCAAGTCAAAGCGCAGCGAACCGTCGGCGTTAGCGTCGATCATGAGCATGCGGGTCTTGGCACTATCGGCGATGGAGAACCAGGCGAACGTTGCCATGGCTATCGCCACCAGCGCAAACAGCACCAGCACCATGGTGGTGGTGAGCTTGCGGCGAAGGTCGGTGTCGGTGGGCGCGGCGGCGCTGGGCTGGCGGGTGGCGGGCGTGCAGTTGGCGGCGGGTTGCTTATGCGTCATGGCTACTCACCGTCCAAGGTCGCAAAGAGCGCCAGGTGCAAGGTGCCCGGATCTTGATAGAGATAGTCGGCGCTATCGGGGTCGGTGCCCTCGATGTAGTAATAGATATCCAGACGATAGGTCTGGCCCAGCGCCAGCGTGGCGAGTGTGTTCTGCGGGCGCGTGGCTGTCTCGCTCGTGTCCAGCGTAAAGGCGGCCGGGTCCTGCGTCACGTTGATACCGCAAGCGAGCTGGCCGTTTTGCCAGCCCAGCAGCATGCCATCGGCGTAGCCGGCAAGGCCCGCAGGCGCGGTCGCAGGATGCTCGTCGCGATGGCCGCTGTCGGAGCTGTCGAGCTCAAAGATGTTGGTGGCAAGCACCTGGTTGCTGCTCGAGATCTTTATGCCCGCGCGGGCTGCGCGCAGCAGCTCGGCGTCGGTGCCCTGCGGGACCAGCGATTCGGTCAGATACAGGTTGACCTTGCCCCTTACTTTGCTGGCGCCCGTTCCGGTAATGGTGGGGCGCAGGTCGATCCAGCCGTGGTAGAACGCGGAGCCGTTGTCTTTTGCCTGCTCAAACACTGTGGCATCGCCGGCAGAGTTGTTTTGCGCACAGGCAGCAAAGCCGTTGAGGTCAAAGGTCGAGACCGGGTAGAGCGTCACGGCGCCGGTCGCGTTGGAAGTTAGGGAAACGTCGCCCTGCTGCGACCAGCTGCCGCGATCGGCATCGCCCAGCTCCAGCACCAGCTTGGACGTGTCGCTGTGCACGCTCACCGAGTTGGTGTTGACCTTCATGTTGTTCGTGAACCAAGCGTAGGTCGCGGCGCCCAGCGTGGCGGCGAGTGCCACCATAACGAGTGCGATGTAGGCACGCGCGCGACGGGTGTGGCGGCGGGTGACGACGTCCTCGAGGACCTGGCGCTCGGCGGCTACGCTGGAGGAGCCCGCGGGGCTCTCACTCTGGGTTTTGTCCTCGCAGCTATCTGCTGGCATGTGCTTCTGATCTTTCATGTCGCTCGCCCCCCCTATGCCTTGGCCGCGGCAAAGGCAAACTGCAGCACCACATCGCGGGCCTGAGCCTCGTCGATGCAATTGGCGTCGCAGCCTTCCATGTACACAACGTAGCGAACGCTTGCCACCTCGTTGGCGGCCAGCGTGCAGATGGGCGTGGCTCCCGCGCGCGCCGTGGGCGTGTCACCGGTGCCGTCCATGCTGTAGGCGCTTATGGAGCGCGCAGGGTCGGCGGTGTAGGTCCAGCCCGAGGCGCCCGCCGCCACCACCACGCCGTCTTGCGCGGTGGTGCGCCTGCTGGTGGCGCCCGCGGTGTTGCCCAGGTCGTCGCAGGTAAAGATGTGTGTCTGCGTACCCGACTGGGTCGTGATCACAAGACCCAGGCGCAGTGCGGCCAGCAGCTGCGGGTCGCTCGTCACGCTCATCTGGCCCGGATACAGATACACGTTGAGCGCGCTGTCGCCGCCCTTAAGGTACAGCGTGCCCGAAAGGGCATGGTCGTCCAGCTGCGCGGTGCAGTCGGCGTAGTCGGTCGTGATACCCGCAGCGTTTTGGAACGTGCCGCGCCAAAAGCGGAAAAGGTCTGACGTCGAGATGGGATAGAGCGTCTTGTCGGCGGCGGCAAGTGTGGCCGTCGTGTCCCAGGGCCCGTTGGCCGAAAGGCCAATCTGCAGATCGGAGCTCTCGTCGCTTACCGTATGCGCCACGGGCGTCACGTTGGTGTAGCGCGAGTTGCTAAACCAGGCGTAGGTGGCGGCGCTCAGGGCAGCTACCAGCACCAGCATCCATGCGGCCGCAGCAACTATGCGGCGGCGCGAGCTTAGGATGTCTTTGATGTTCGATGTACTCATCCCCGGCCCCCTTACGAACGCTTGCCGGCAAAGCGCAGCGCCAGCGATTGCAGGCTGGTGGCGGCCAGGTTGTTGGTGCAGTCGGGGTCGCAGCCTTCCAGCCACACGTACACATCCACGCGCACGGGCGTGCTGCGGTTGGTGCCCTTGGCGGCAGCGGGCAGGCTGCAGATCTTGGTCGTGGCCTCCTTGAGGCTCACGACGCCGGTGTCTTCGTTGTAGTCACAGAAGTTTGCGCTGGTCAGCTGGTCAAAGTGGACCGTGGCGCCATCGGAGCGGCTGCTGTCGAGCACCAGGTGGTTCTGCTCGTTCTCGCCGGCGTCCTTGCCATCGAGTGTGTTGTAGCGCGCCTGGGGGTTGTGCTCGCCCGAGACCTCAAAGACGTACTGGCCCGTAACGGTATCGCTTTTGCCCGGGGCATAAGTGACCAGCCCCACGCGAAGGGCGGTGGAAATGGGACTTGCCGAATCCTGCTCGGCAAAGTCGATGCCCGACAGGTACACGTCGGTTGCGGCCGAGTTGGTGGCCAGGTACAGGGAGGTCTTGTAGTAGTCGGAGTGCTCGGCCGCGCCAAACATGCTGGCAAACAGCGAGTCCTGCGTGGTTCCGCCGGTAAAGCCCGTTACCTTTTGAAAGCCGTTGAGCACGTTGTCGGTCGAGACGGGATCGAGCAGGCCCGCAAAGCTTAAACCGGCGTTGGTTTTGTATTCGCCGTCGTACTCGTTGGAGATGAGGAAGGTTACGCCCGTGCCCGCGGCCATCTTGACGTCGGTGATATGACGGTTGGCGTTGTAGATGTACCAGGCATACGTTACGGCTCCGGCAACAGCAAGGGCCACCAGCAACGTGGCGAGCATGCGATTGAACTGTTTTTTCAGCGAACGCGCGTCCGACATGCCCCTCCCCCAGATGCCGTGCTGCAAACTACCTGGACACCATTTGCCCATAATGGAGTTATTTTACGCGAATGTGCAGTTCATCGGGGGTACAAACGCGACTTTCCGCGTGCTGTTCGCGCTACATCGGGGCGGATAGGGTCGCAAATCGCCGCTTTTTAAAAAATAGTTCTTGCCACTGGGCGGGAGCTCCGTTATATTATTCCCTGCGCACTCGCGCACCCTTGATCGGGCGTTTAGCTCAGGGGGAGAGCGCTTCCCTGACACGGAAGAGGTCAGAAGTTCAAATCTTCTAACGCCCACCAAATGTTCGCAGCTCAGAGGCGAAGCCTCTGAGCTGTTTTGTTTTACGCCGCCAAGCCAAAAGGGCGCCGCGGCAACCAAAGCCGCTTCGACAGCTCCAATAACCATCCCAGACGAGGCCGATGCCGCCCCCACACCTCTGGCAACCATCCCAACCGAGCCTCAAGCCGCCTCGATACCGCTGACAGACACTATGACCCAATCCGAGGGCACTAAAAAGATAGGAGCCCCCGCTCGT
>CBCTZJ010000016.1:0-43215 GCA_965151385.1 uncultured Collinsella sp.
GCCACTCAAAGCTGTCGGCGGGGTCGTCGGTAGTGCAGATCATGCGGACGTTGGACTGCTTGATCAGGTTACGGCAGGTAAAGCTGGCCTCAGCGAGCTTGGCGTTGGCAAGGTCCCAGACCTCCTGAGCGGTTTTGCCGTTTAGGACGCCCTCGTAGCCAAAGTAACGCTTAAGCTCCAGGTGGCTCCACTCAAAGACGGGGTTGCCCACACAACGGCCCAGGGTCTCGGCCCACTTCTGGAACTTCTCACGAGCAGGGGCATCGCCGGTAATGAAGCGCTCGTCAACGCCGTTTGCACGCATCAGGCGCCACTTGTAGTGGTCACCGCCCAGCCAAACCTCGGTGATGTTCTCAAAACGCTTGTCGTCCCAGATCTCCTTGGGAGAAATGTGGCAGTGGTAGTCGACGATAGGCATGCCCTCGGCAAAGTTGTGGAATAGCTCCTCGCCGGTCTTGGTGCTCAGCAGGAAATCCTGATCGTCCATGAAGTTTTTCATCAAACAACCCCTTTGTTGGCGGAGCGGGCGCACGATGCGCTCGTTATCCTCTAGGTGAACGTTCACCATATTAGTTCATTGCGACTTAAAAGGTGAACGTTCACCTAACCACCATGGGGTGAACGGTCGATTTTGCCCGTTCAACGGTTACTGGAGCCGTGACTTGTATGTATTGCGAATTGGCAGGCGTCCCCGAATACCGAACTTGAGCGCTTTTGGCCAGGTGGGTCATGTTCCGCCGTGCATTTTTGGGAGTATTCAACATCGAAGCGCACCGCGCACCGTCTTCGAAGCCCTATTTGATGCTCATATTGCGCCCAATCGGCATAAATAAGTGCCGCCGATGGCGAATTACGCCATCGGCGGCACTTAAAACAGTCGTTCTAGCCTCTTTCGGGACACGCCATTGCTGAATACTCCAAAAAATGCACGTCGCAAGAGGGGGTACCTGACCAAACAGCTAAATACCCGCAAGCTTGCAGTAACGGTCAACGTTACTGGCAAACACCATCTCCACAGCACCCTTCTGCACGGGCTCCGCCGGAGTTTTACCCCACAGCAAATACTCGCCCAAAGTCTTAGCGCCACGGTAGGCCAGGCTCACCGGGTCTTTATAGACAATATTGGTAAAGATGCCACGGCGCAAGGCCAAGGCGCTCTCGGGGAACAGGTCGTTGCCGATTACCATGACCTTGCCGGCCTTGCCGCTCGAAACAAGCGCGTTGGCGACTACCTCGGAACCAACGGCAAAATCGCTACAGATGAGCTCGGGAGCATCCGGCGCACTCAAGCGTTGCTCAAGCTCGCGCTCGAGCTGTTTGACTTGCGCATGGGCGCCGGCAAGGTCCTCAACTTGCCATGGAATATCGTGTTCGCGCAGGTAATTGTGAAAGGCGCGGGCGGTCAGATAGTGTGAATCGGTATAGGGGTCGCCCGCCAACAGGAGCACGCGGGCGTCAGCCCCAGAAGCGTGAACCAGGTTTGCCGCCTGCTCTGCCATAAGACTGCCCGCCGCGGAATAGTCTGCCAGACTGGCACCCAGGCGATCGAGGTGCGGTCGGTCGCCATCGACGAGCTCGATCGCCACACCCGCCTCGGCAATCTGCCTCAAAAGCTCGGTCGCACGGTCATCGCTCGGAACATAGGCAAGCAGGCCATCAATCTTCTCGCCTACCTGCAAGCGCTCATCAATCTGCTCGAGCGCATCGGCGTAGCCACCCACGCCAAATTCAACACGCTCAACCGTAATGCCCTGGTCGATGACCTCCTGTTCAAAGCGGTTGCAGCCTTCCCACAGGTAACGGAAAAAGTACGCTCCCTCGCGCGATGCGCGGGGCAGGCAAAACACCAGGTTGATATCCTTGCGGCGCAGGCTCGAGGCACTCGTATTGCGATGGTAACCCATGGCCTCGGCCTTAGCATTCACCTTGGAGCGCACGGATTCGCTCACGCCGGCTTTACCCGTCAGGGCCTTGTGCACGGTATTGATGGAAACGCCAAGCTCGGCGGCTATGTCCTTCATGGTTACGCGAGCGCTCATGGGATTACTCCGTTATAGATAAGTTGCCAATTTACAGTTCAGTTAACGATACCCCAAAAATACTCTTCAACTCGCCGCGCTCGCGCCCAAATGCGCAAAGCGCCCCGCGAACGGATGCTCGCGAGGCGCTTGGATGTCTGGACCTTATTTGATACCGCGGCCCAAGTCTTCGGCGATTTTGTCCACGCCCTTAAGTGCGGCGCACGTCTTTTTGTTGGAGCAATGCCCCGTGCAAACGCCACCCTGAGCGCAGTCGGCGCAGGTGCCCTTGCGGTAGATGCGCACGCACACGGCGACAAACGCAATACCGATAACAGCCAGTACAACAATATCGATAGGTGCCATAGCAAGCCTCCTCTAGTTAACCATCACTTACTTTACCCCATTCTCCACCTACCAAATAGGGACAGGTTTATTTTGGTCGGTTTTATCTGCGGAAACGCCACATCTTACTTCTGGAGCAAAGCAATCTGTCCCCCCATTGCGTCAAAAAGCCCGAGTGTCACTGAGACACCCGGGCTCGTGGAAAGGGGTTGATCCTTATTCGGACTTAAGCGGAAACTGCGGCGGAAGCAGTGTTGGTCTCGTCCTCGTCAGTCCAAGCGTGCTTGGGCATGGGACGGAAGATCTGGAAGAGCAGCGCAACCAGCAGCACGATGGCCACAATCGTCCAGAAACCAAACTGCCCCAACACAAGCAGGTTATAGAACTGGTTGATGAACAGGCCGATCACCCAAGCGAAGGCGCACTCGTAGCCGAGGGCAATCGCGGTCCACTTACCGGAATTCATCTGGTTGCGGATGGTACCCATAGCGGCAAAGCACGGAGCGCACAGCAGGTTGAACGCGCCGAAGGCAACGCAGGCGCCCATGGTGGGGAACATGCCGGCAAACGCGGTCCACAGGCTCGGGTCGGTCTCGCCCGCGTCGGCGACGGACAGCAGCGAGCCGGCGGTGGCGACAACGTTCTCCTTGGCGACGAGGCCAGAGACAGTCAGCGCGGTTGCCTGCCAGGTGCTAAAGCCGAGCGGGGCGAAGATCCAAGCGACCAGGTTGCCCAGCATGGCGAGCACGGAGTAGTCCATGAACTCCTCGGGGATGCCGTCCATCGCAGGCAGGAAGCCAAAGGAGCCGTTGTAGCTACCAAAGTTGGAGAGGAACCACACCACGACGGTAGAGGCGAAGATGATCGTGCCGGCCTTCTTGATAAAGGCCCAGCAGCGCTCCCACACGTGCAGCGCCCAGGAGCGGATCGCCGGGAAGTGGTAAGCGGGGAGCTCCATGACAAACGGGGTCGGGCGGCCGGCGAAGAGCTTGGTCTTCTTGAGCATGAGGCCCGAGGCGATGACGGCAAAGACGCCCAGGAAGTAGAAGAGCGGGCTGATCCACGCGGCGGTGGTAGAAGAATCGCCGATGATGGAACCCATGAGCAGGGCGATGATCGGCAGCTTAGCGCCACAGGGAATGAACGTGGTGGTCATGACCGTCATGCGGCGGTCCTTCTCGTTCTCGATGGTCTTGGTAGCCATGACGCCGGGGACGCCGCAGCCCGAGGACACGAGCATGGGGATGAAGGACTTACCGGACAGGCCAAAGCGGCGGAACACGCGGTCCATGATGAAGGCGACGCGGGCCATATAGCCGCAGTCCTCCAAGAAGGACAGCATGACGAACAGCAGGAACATCTGCGGGACGAAGCCGAAGATGGCGCCCAGGCCGCCGACGATGCCGTCGCAGACCAGCGAATCGACCAGGCCACCGTCCTCGGTGCCGCCCGCCACAAGGGCGTCGTGCACCACGGTGGTGATACCCGGGACATAGGGGCCGTACTGTGCCGGGTCGACCGAGTCGGCATTGTCACCCGCAGCCTCGACGGCCGCGTCGTAGGCGTCGCGACCCTGGCCGAGCACATACCAACCGTCGGTACCGAAGAGCTGGTCGTTGGTGAAGTCGGTCACCGTGCCGCCCAAGGTAGAAACGGCGATGTAGTACACGCAGAACATGATGACCACAAAGATCGGCAGGCCCAGGATACGGTTGGTAACCACGCGGTCGATCTTCTCGGAGGTGCTCATCTTTGCCGGAGCCTTGGTGAGGCACTCGTCAATGATGTGGGCAATCACGCCGTAACGCTCGCCGGTGATGATGGACTCGGCGTCGTCGTCGCAGTCCTGCTCGCACTGGGCGACCAGCTGCTCCACGCGAGCGGCCTTCTCCTTGGTGAGGTTGATGAGCTTGCAGGCGTCTGCGTCACGCTCGAACAGCTTGACGGCGTAATAGCGGCGCTTGTTGGCGGGAACGCTCGCCGGAAGGTTGTTCTCGATGTGCGTCAGAACGTCCTCGATGGAGGAGTCGAACTTGTGCTCCGGCACCTGCCCCTTGGAAGCAGCGGACTTTTTGACCTGCTCGAACAGCTCCTTGATGCCCTTGTTCTTAAGAGCCGAGATCATCATGACCGGGCAGCCGAGCTTCTTGGAGAGCTTGTCCGTGTCGATCTTATCGCCGTTCTTCTCGACCAGGTCGGCCATGTTGAGGGCAACGACCACGGGCAGGCCGGTCTCAATAACCTGAAGCGCCAGGTACAGGTTACGCTCGAGGTTGGTGGCATCGACGACTTGGACGACAACATCGGGCTCGCCGCTCATGAGGTAATCGCGCGAGCATTGCTCCTCGGGGCTGTAGGGGGAAAGCGAGTAGATGCCGGGGAGGTCCGTGATGGTAACGTTCTTGTCGCTTAGGAGCTTGGCCTCCTTTTTCTCAACCGTGACGCCGGGCCAGTTGCCAACGTAGCCGTTGGCGCCGGTGATCAGGTTGAAAAGCGTGGTCTTGCCGCAGTTGGGGTTACCCGCCAGCGCGACATGGATCTGAGAATCCGCCATTCAATCCTTCTTCCTTGTGTGCCTGCGCTGCTTTCTCCGCGCAGGCTGGATAATGTGCTTCAAAGTTGCTGCATTAAGTTAGAAAAACCTAACTTTATCTGCAGAAATATACGCCGCGAGCCCTTACTGGACCTCGACGACGGCCGCCTCCTCCTTGCGGATGGAAAGCTCGTAGCCGCGCACGTTGATCTCGACCGGATCACCGAGCGGTGCAACCTTCACGACCTTGAACGAAGTGCCCTTGATGAGCCCCAAGTCCATAAGGTGGCGGCGAAGCGCACCCTCACCGTGAAGCTTGACGATGGTAGAGCTCTCGCCCACCTTAACGTCACCCAACGTCTTCATCCTCTTGTCCCCCTTTCGGTTTTTATGAAATGCTGCTGACTAACCGACGGTCATGATGTGCATGGCAACCTTGGAATCAATGCCAAAGCGTGCGCCCAACACCGTGACGATGATATTGGCACCACTCGAGCTCACCACGTGGATTTCGTTGCCCTCGACAAAGCCGAGGTCCTTGAGGTGGTGTTTCATGTCCTCATTGCCCTTTACACGAGACACGCGCACGGTTTCGCCCGCTTTTACCATCGAAAGCGGCATGGCCGGCATCTGCGGTCCGCAAGACATGAGTTGCTCCTAACGTCAGTTCGTCCTCAACATCGACGCGTAAAAAGTTAACCACGTCTATGTTCGCTATAGTAAACTAGCACGTGGTTAACTTTTTGGAAAGGGTCCCCATTCAGATTTCGAAAAAGTTTCCCATACGAAACAAAAGGGCGCGGCAAAGGACCATCCTTTACCACGCCCTGTCATGCTTAAAGCGAGAGATTTCTGATCGATGTGACACAGGAGGCCTCATCCACGCCCGAAACACGAAAGACGACGTTCTCTCCGCACTCACCATAGAGGGCCATGAGCCCCATGACATCGCGGCCATCCGTGTGGCGGTCGCCGATACTGACTGACACGTCGCTACGATGCTTGGCAATGATGTCATAGAGCAGCGCAACCGGGCGGGCATGTAGTCCCAACGGATCTTTAATCGTCTTTGTAAACTCAACCATGTCCCCTCCCACGACATCGTACATTCGGCCGGCAAACCCAGCCACGTGGTAGTTATTGTAGCGTTAGATGCTTGTTGAGGGCGGGACGGAAACCGCATCCCGCTTCGAGCGTCTACGATGGGACACAGTTTCCGCCAGAAGGCTCAACCGGAAAGTGCGTCCCGTTATCTGGCTAGATTATGGGATGTACTTTCCCAGACGGCCCCCTTCGGGAAAGTACATCCCATTCTGAACTCGAATTCTGGGATGCCATTTCCGCATTAGCCGGCAAGCCCGTCCCCTCGTCCTCGGCGCATGAAAAACGAGGGAAGGCACGCGTCCTTCCCTCGTTACGGGCAATATATAGCCGCTCGCCTACATCAGGCGCAGGCTGACGTCCTTGAGCTGGGCGCCGCTAACGGCACTCGGGGCACCCGACATGAGGTCGGAGCCGCTGGCCGTCTTGGGGAACGCCATGACGTCGCGGATGGAGTCGGAACCGGTGAGCAGCATGCACACGCGGTCCAGGCCCAAAGCGAAACCGCCCATCGGGGGCGCACCAAACTTGAGCGCCTCCATGAGGAAGCCAAACTGAGACTCGGCACGCTCCTCGGTAAAGCCCAGGAGCTTGAGCATGGACATCTGCATCTCGGCGTTGTGGATACGCATACCGCCGCCGCCGGCCTCAAAGCCGTCCATGACAAAGTCGTAGGTGCAAGAACCGGCCGCCAACGGGTCGGCCTCGATCTTGGCGATGTCGGTCTCGGTCGGCAGGGTAAAGGGCTGGTGCTCGGCAGCGTAAGCCTTGCGGTCCTCATCCCAGTGGAACAGCGGGAAGTTGACGACCCACAGGAAGTCGTGGCCCTCGCGCTTGATCTCGAGTGCGTTGGCCATGTGAGAACGCATGCCGCCCAGGATCTCGTCAGAGAGCAGACGCGGGCCGGCGGCGAACATCACAAGGTCGCCGGGCTCGACGTCCATGCGCTCGCGCAGAGCCGCCATCTCCTCGTCCGAGAAGAACTTGACGATGGGGCTGTTGATGGAGCCGTCCTCGCGGAAAGCGATCCAGGCCAGGCCCTTGGCGCCAAACGTGGAGGCCACGCCGGCGAGCTTATCGATCTTGGCACGTGCCCAGGCGCCGGCGCCCTTGGCGTTGATGGCCTTGACGACAGAGCCCTCCTCGTTTGCGGCAGTCGCAAAGACCTTGAACTTGGAGTTGGCAAAGATGTCGGTCAGGTCGACCAGGTGCATGCCATAGCGGGTATCGGGCTTGTCGGAGCCATAGGTGTCCATGGCCTCCCAGTAGTCCATGCGACGCAGCGGCGTGGGCATCTCGACGCCCATGCGGCCGAAGGCGTCGGCCAGGACCTCCTCGAGCGCGCTCATGACATCGTTCTGGTCCACGAAGGACATCTCGATATCGACCTGGGTGAACTCGGGCTGACGGTCGGCACGCAGGTCCTCGTCGCGGAAGCACTTGGCAACCTGGTAGTAGCGCTCGACGCCACCGACCATGAGTAGCTGCTTCAGAAGCTGCGGGGACTGCGGCAGGGCGTAGAAGTTGCCCGGCTGAATACGGCTGGGAACGATGAAGTCGCGAGCGCCCTCGGGCGTGGACTTGAACAGGGAGGGCGTCTCGACCTCCATGAACTCACGGTTGTGCAGCGCCTCGCGAATGGCAAAGGTAAAGTCGGAGCGCAGCTTGAGGTTGGCCATCATCTCGGGACGACGGAGGTCCAGATAGCGATAGCGCAGGCGGGTGTCCTCGCTCGTCTCGATGCCGTCCTCGATCTGGAACGGCGGGGTGACGGACGTGTTGAGCACCTCGGCGTGGTCGGTCAGGACCTCGATCTCGCCGGTCGCGAGCTTGGTGTTGGTGGTCTCCTCGCCACGGGCGCGCACGACGCCGTGGATCTTGATGGGCCACTCGGGACGCATGGTCTCGGCGATCTTAAAGGCATCGCCATCGGAGTGCTCGGGGTCGAAGGTGAGCTGCGTGATGCCCTCGCGGTCGCGAAGGTCGCAGAAGATAAGGCCGCCGTGGTCGCGGCGACGGCTCACCCAACCGGTGAGGGTGACCTCTTCGCCCACGTTCTCGAAGCGAAGCTCGCCGCAGGTACGGGTGTGCATGGAATGCTCATCGATGGGACGGGTCTGGCTCATACCAGTGATCCTCCTTTATGGATCTGTGCCGCCCCGTGTCGTTCCGGGCGGCGTCGTACAGATTTGCCCAGCCTGCGTAAACCGCGCAGCCGGACATGGCGTTCTATCTTATCGCACCCGCGTCGATGTACCACGAAAAAGTAGCTCTTGCCCAAAGACTTGACGGAGACGAAACAATTGACGCACCGCGGCACCCGCCCGCGCTATTCACGTGCGACAATATGCCCCAATAAAACAGCACTTGGAAAGGCCCGTCATGACTGCACGCCTCATTGTTATGGATATCGACTCCACGCTCATCAACCAGGAAGTCATCGACCTGTTGGGCGAGGAAGCCGGCGTGGGCGAGCAGGTAGCACAGATCACCGAACGCGCCATGCGCGGCGAGCTTGACTTTAAGCAGGCGCTCGAGGAGCGCGTGGGGCTGCTTGCCGGCTTGGATGAGAGCGTGTTCGAGCGCACCTTTGAGCGCGTGACGTTTACTCCCGGCGCGCTGGAGCTTGTGCGCTCGGCGCACAGCAAGGGCTGGAAGGTCGGCGTGGTGAGCGGCGGCTTCCACGAGGTCGCCGACAAGATCGTGGCCGCCGCGGGCATCGATTTTTGCCTGGCCAACCGTCTGGAAGTCGTGGACGGCAAGCTCACCGGCAAGCTGGCGGCAGACATTGTGACCAAGGAGTCCAAGCTCATCCAGCTGCTGGATTGGGCGGTTGAGTGCGGTGTCGACATGGCCCACACCGTCGCGATCGGTGACGGCGCCAACGACATCCCCATGATTCAGGCCGCGGGCACGGGCATCGCGTTTTGCGCCAAGCCCAAGACGCGCGAAGCCGCCCCGTTTGCCATCGATGAGCGCAACCTGATGCTCGCCATGGACATCATCCTGCGCGACTAGTCGATCCTTCTAACAAGAGAATCAGTCTGTCCTATAGTTTCCGAACAATTTTGTCTTAGTGTTCGGAAACATACCCTTTGAGTGCTAGACTTTGCGCCGTCGAAGGGAACATATATGGATAAGCGAGATCTTGAGCAATTGCTGAGCGATGTTGCCGACGGAGTAGTCACCCCGGCAGTCGCCCTCACGCGCCTCCAGACGGCGCCAACCGCCGATCTGGGTTTTGCGCAGCTCGATCTTTCGCGCGGGGTGCGCCAGGGAGCCGGCGAGGTTGTCTACGGCGCCGGTAAAACCGCCGAGCAGATTGCCGCCATTATCAAAGCATTACTCAATGCCGGCCAGGTGCGCATCCTGGTCACGCGCCTGGACGCCGAAAAGGCAGCCCGCGCCTCGAAGCTCCTCGGCAACGGCATCGACCTGGGATATGTCCCAGACGCACAGCTCGCCCTCGTGGGCGGCAAGCCCTCCCCTACCGGCAACAGACGCATCGTTGTCGCCTGCGCCGGTACGAGCGACCTGCCCGTCGCCGAGGAAGCCGCGTTGACGGCCGAATTCTATGGCAACGAGGTCGACCGCCTCTACGACGTAGGTGTCGCAGGCCTGCACCGCCTGCTCGCGCATGCCGAGGAACTTGCCCAGGCGCAGGTGGTCATCGCCATTGCCGGCATGGAGGGCGCACTGGCGAGCGTTGTCGGCGGCCTGGTGAGCTGTCCGGTCATCGCCGTTCCCACCAGCGTGGGTTACGGCGCGAGCTTTGGTGGCGTAGCCGCGCTACTCGCCATGCTCAACTCCTGCGCCAGCGGCGTTTCGGTCGTCAATATCGACAACGGCTTTGGTGCCGCCTACCAGGCAAGTCTTATCAACCATCTGAGCGCCGGCACACCCCGCGCCCGTTAAGGAGCATTCCATGTCCAACCATCAGCATACGCTTATCATCGACGGCACCTCGGGCATCAGCGGCGATATGACCGTCGCGGCCCTGCTCGACCTGGGCGCCAGCGAGGAACATCTGCGCGAACAACTCGCCACGCTGCCGGTCGACGGCTTTTCGATCGCCGTGACGCGCGTAAACAAGCATGGCATCGACGCCTGCGATTTCGACGTCCAGCTTGCAGAGGAGCTCGAGAACCACGATCACGATATGGCCTGGCTCTACGGCAACGAAGCAGCTGCCGAGCACACGCACGAGCATGAGCACCACCATCATGACCATGATGAGCACGAACACGAGCACTGCCACGATCATGACCATGAGGCCCACGGTCATGGCCACGAGGGTCACCATCACACCCACCACCATCACCACCGTTCTTTGGCGGACGTCACCGCCATCATCAACGGCTCGCAGCTAAGCGATGGCGCCAAGCGTCGCGCCCTCGCCATTTTTTCCGTACTCGCTGCTGCCGAGGCCAAGGCTCACGGCAAAACGCCCGACACCGTCCTGTTTCACGAGGTGGGCGCCGTCGACTCCATCGTCGACGTCTGCTCTGTCGCCATCTGCCTCGACGACCTTGGTATTGAGGACATCGTGGTCGAGTCGCTCTCCGAGGGTCACGGCACCATCCACTGTGCCCACGGCCTCATGCCCATTCCCGTCCCCGCTGTCGTCAACCTGTGCCAGGCGGGCAATATCGCCCTCACGCCTGCACCGGTCGCCGGCGAGCTCGTGACGCCGACGGGCGCCGCCATCGTCACTGCTCTGCGCACGTCCGACCAACTGCCCCCACGCTACCGCATCGAAGCCGTCGGCTACGGCGCCGGCAAGCGCCCCTACGAGGGTTGCTCCGGTACGCTTCGCTGCCTGCTCGTTCACGTGGACGCATAGCCATGGATGCCCGCAAGGCAAAAAGCCGCGCTGCCATCGTTGCGGCGTTCTCTGAGCTGCTGCGCGAAGAGGACTACGGCAAGATCACCGTCGGCGACATCATCGCTCGCGCCCATGTGGGTCGGGCCACGTTCTACGGCCTCTTCAAGAGCAAAGATGACCTGCTCGCTGAGCTTGTGTGCGATATCTGTACCCATGCTCTCGATGATGACGGTACGCCCCTCGACGACCCGCTCGTACAGGTCGAGCATATCCTCAACAACCTCTGGGAACGCCATCAGGGTGTACGTGCCCTCGTAGCCGGCGCCGGCTCCCGCGTCTTCGCCGACTGCCTCCGCAAGACCATCATGTCGCGCGCAGCCGAAACCGTCCCTACCGACCCAAACGGCCCCGCCGCCACCATGGACCGAAGCTTCCTACTACACCACATAGCCTCAAGCTTCGTAGGAATGGTCCAATGGTGGGCCTGGCACAACTTCCAAGCCCCAAAAGAGGACGTAGCCAAAGACTACCTCTCAGCCATAAAACCCCTCTTCAACTAAGTAAGAACCTCATCCCAAAGCATCGCCCCAACCCAGGCCGCCACGCATCCCAAAGCGTCACTCGCACTTCAACGCCCCTACCAGCAACAAGCCCCTCCCATCCAAATTCAGATATATATGTCGGGTTGCTTGTTCCAACGCGACTAAGATCCCGCAGCTGTCCGCATGGGGTAACTTCCCAGCGCATTCCGCAGGACGAAAGAACCCCCGCCGCACGAAGTGCGCAGCGGGGGTTCTTTCATGTCCGAGGACGCGCTGGGAAGTTACCCCATGCGGACAGCGGACAACTATGTAGCCTTGGACTAGAACATGCCCAAGAAACCGTGCACAAACAGTGCAGCCAGAGCGGCGCCGACAAACGGAGCGATGCCAGGAACGAGCAGGCCGTACTTCCAGTTGTTGTCAGCCTTGTTCTTGATCGGCAGCACCTGATAGGCCATGCGAGGACCAAGGTCACGGGCTTGGTTCATGGCGAAGCCGGTGATGCCGCCCATGCCCATGCCAACGGCCCAAACGATCAGGCCGACGCAGATAGCGAGCATCAGGACGTTCTCGCCAGCACGGTTAGCAGCAGCAAGGATGGCGCTGATGAACACGAAGGTGCAGATAGCCTCGCAGAAGAAATTACGGGCATAGTTCGTACCCTCGGTGGTGGGATTGGTCGAGAAGATATTGCGCTGGGCAATGGGATCGACGACACCATCGGAAGCCTTGAACTCATCGGCATACATCAACCAAGCGATTACGGCGCCCACAAAGCCGCCGAGCATATCGGCAATCATAAAGGGGATGCAGCTGCTCCACGGCACCAGGCCTACGATGCACTGAGCAAGCACCATGGCGGGGTTCATGCACACGGCGCCGCCAAAGACAAACAGGCAGACCGAGATGCCAAAAGACCAGGTGGTGATGGCAAACATGTGACCGGAGCCCTGATACTTGGTGCCTTTGAGCACGGTATCGCAGTGCACGCCCACGCCAAAGATAATCATGAGGGCCGTTGCGCCGAATTCGCAGAGGAGTTTGGTAAGCATAGAACCTTATCTTTCTTGTCGGTTATAAACGATTCGTTTAGGCCACGCACTAGTGCTGAGCGACGACAACGCCCAGGCCATCGGGAATGACGGCCACCTTGGCATCGGCACCCTTCATCTCAAAGGCGAGCTTGAGCGCCTCATCGAGGGTGTTGACCGGCGTCATGTGCATATCCTTGATCATCTGGTGATCGCACAGATCGGTAACCATGATCACAGGGTGATGCGCCAGGATGCGGGCAAAGATCTGGCTCGTCCACTGGTCGGGCAGGGTCTCGTCCTTAGGACGGTCGATGCAGGCGCGCTCAAACTCTGCCGGATCATTGTCGGCGATGTTGTGATAGAAGCCCTCGCCACCGTGACCGTCGGCACAGCCGGCGACGTCGATGATCACACCGCCCTCGGGAAGCGTAGCCTCGGCAGAGCACATGCCCTTCACGGCCTGGTAGATGTTCTGGTCGAGCGGGTAGCCGCCATTGGTGGTGATGGCAATCTCACACTCGACGGGCTCAACGCCGGCAAGGCTCTTCACGAACTCGCAGCCAGCCTCGTGTGCCTTGTGGATGTCGCCGGCAAAGGAGCCGATGACCTCATGCTTGCCGTTGAGCACCACGTTAAGCACAAAGGCAAGGTGAGCCATCTCGGCGGCAGCAAACATGTCCTCGCTCACGTGGTTGTGGCACAGGTTGCCGGCACGCGAGTGGGAATCATTCACAAACTGACCGTTGTGGTTGTACATGATGGTCTTGTAGCTGGCGATGCCAGGCAGGACGGACTTGCGGCTACCAGAGAAACCGGCAAAGAAGTGCGGCTCAATAAAGCCCTCGGCAAGCAGCAGATCGCAATCGGCGGCAATCTTGTTGATGATGCACTCGCCACCAGAAGGCAGGGTGCCGATCTTTTTCATCATGCTGTCGTCAGTCGCGACGTGCATAACGATTTCCTCGTTGGCAACGATCTCCTCGCCGTACTTGTTGACGAGTTCCTCATGCGTCGACGGACGATGCATACCCGTAGCAACCAAAATGCGCACGCGAGCCTCGGGCGCAGCAGAATGGATGTGATGCAGCAGAATAGGCATCGTCACACGCGAGGGAACGGGACGCGTATGATCGGAGCTAATAATGACAATATCCTTCTTGCCAGCACAAAGCTCCTCGAGCGACGGCGAACCATAAGGGTTGGCAAGCGACTCCTCTACCAGCTCTTCCTGCGATTTCGTGGTCTTAAACTCGTTTTGATGACCTTCCATCACACCCGCGAAGTTCTTATCCTCGAGCTCTAGATGCAACGTCTTGTGGTCAAACGGTAGTTCACATTCAAACAATGACGAGCGCCCTCTTCCTTTCAACTGACACACTAGATAAACCGTTGGAAGGATACGCCGCTCACCGAAAAACACCACCGTCCACCGACTCATTAACACAACGTTCATATTTGACCCTCAACAAAACGGCCGCGATCCCAAGCGGGACCGCGGCCGCTACAGTCGCAAGGCCAGAAGCGCCACATGCATCTCAATCCCGATCGATAAGACACGAGGCGCGAAGCACCAAACGCGCCGCCGGGACAGGCCCCATCCAATACACGCGAAGCGCACCAGCTTTTCCCAGCCAGTGATCCGCCGAAGACCGGACATCGCAGGGCCCGCCATTAGCTTACTTTTAGGCACACTCCGCAGGACGCAAGAAGCCCTCGCCGCACGAAGTGCGCAGCGAGGGCTTCTTGCATGTCCGAGGACGTGCCTAAAAGTAAGCTAATGGCGGGCCCGGACGACTACAGGGCTATCGATTACCCCGTGTTCTGCAATCCTGCCGAGACGCCGGTCACAGTCGAAAGGATCAGGCTCATGTACTCGGCCTTCTTCTCTTCGGCCATCTCGTCCTGGTTCATACGCACCTCGCGAAGGGCGCGGACCTGGGCAATGGACAGAGCGTCGACATAGGGGTTACGGACGCGGACGGCGCAGCCGAGCACGCGGCGGCGCTGCAGCGGCCACTCGTCACCGACGATGGCAAGGACCCACTTACGTGTGAGCTGCATCTCGGTGAAGACCTTCTCGGACAGATCCTGGCGATCACCCAGGTGCAGATACATCTTGGCGATGCGCTGATCGGTCTTGGCGATCGACATCTCGATGTTGTCGATAAAGGTGCGGAAGAACGGCCACTCCTGGTAGGCAGCCTTGAGCTGGTCAAGGTCGCCCAGCTGCTCGCAGGCGGTACCCAGGCCGTACCAGGCGGCCAGGTTAATGCGTGCCTGGCTCCAGCTGAAGATCCACGGAATGGTACGCAGGTCGTCGAGCGACTTGGCGCCCAGGCCGCGCTTAGCGGGACGCGAGCCGATCGGCAGCAGACCGACTTCGGTCAGCGGCGTCACGGTCGAGAACCACGGTGTAAAGTCCTCGGTGTTCAGCAGGTCCAGATAGCGCTCGTGACTTGCAGCGTTAAGCTTCTCGGCCATATCCCAGAACTTCTGCGTGGTCTCTGTGTTGGTCTTCTCGACACTCGGGGCCGACTGCAAAAGCGTTGCGGCGGCAACGGACTCAACATGGCGCTGAGCCAGCGTGCGGTTGCCGTAACGGGCAAAGATGACCTCGCCCTGCTCGGTGAGCTTAAAGAAGCAGTTGACCGAACCCTTGGGCTGCGCCAGCACGGCCTTGTTGGCCGGGCCGCCGCCACGGCCCACGGCACCGCCGCGACCGTGCATGAGCACCAGGTCGATATCGTTCTTCTCGGCCCACTTGGCAATGCGCTCCTGCGCGGAGTGCAGCGCGAGCATGGCCGTGGTAGGACCGGCATCCTTGGAGGAGTCGGAATAGCCCAGCATGACCTCCATGCGGCGGTTGGTCTGGGCAAGGCGCTTTTGCACCACAGGCAGCGTAAGCATCTGGTCGAGCACGTCGACGCAGCCCTCGAGGTCCTCGAGCTGCTCGAACAGCGGGATCACGTCGAGCTCGGGGACATCCTCCTCGTGTGCAAAGGACAGGTGGGCAAGCTCAAAGACGTCGGCCACATGCTGGGCGCTCTTGGTAAACGAGATGATGTAGCGGTGCGCCATCTTCTTGCCGTAGCGCTTTTGGATGGAACCGATAGCGCGGAAGGTATCGATGACCTCGCGCGTCATGGGCTGCAGGTCGCCATGGATACCGTTCTCGTGGATATCCTTGAGGGCGCGGGCGTGCACCACGGAGTGCTGACGGAACTCCATCTCGACCATATGGAAGCCGAAGGACTCGACCTGCCAGATGATGGTTTGGACCGGACCGTAGGCGGCACGGACGGCACCGCAGGCAGCAAGCGAACGCTGGACGACGCGCAGGTCATCCAGGAACTCGTCGGCGCTGTGGTACATGGTGTCGGTGATGCGGCGCACGGTGGCGTTCAGGCGGTCGGCCATGACGAGCATGACGGCGCGATGCGGCTCGTGCTCGGAGATCAGCTCGGCGCGGGCCGTGTAACGAGGGCTCATCTCGACCTGATGGTTCCACAGGTTAATGAGCTCGGCAGAAGGCTTGCTGTAGGTAGCCTCGAGCGTGAGGTTGCGGCCGATGTGGCGGCACTTGTCCTCGAGCTTGAGCACCATGTGCGTAAAGTACTTGGCGGCGACCTCACGGCTCACCTTGGCGGTGACGTTGGGGTTACCGTCGCGGTCGGAACCGATCCAGCTGCCGGGATGGAAGAACGCCGGGCACAGCGGCGGCACAGTACCGGCCTTGTCGCCCAGCACCCAATCGTCAAAACGACGATAGATAACGGGGATGACGTCGAACAGCGTGTTATCGAAGATGTCGATGATGGTATCGGCTTCCTCGACCGGCGTGGGCTTCTTGAGCGCGATGGGACTCGTACGCACCAGGGCGTCGATCTCCTGCAGCATATGGCGCTCGTTCTCCACCAGGTCGGAGCCGCCCAGACGCGGACGCTCCTCCAGCAGGTTGGAGATACGGCGGATCTTGCCCTCGACGGCCTTACGACGGGCCTCGGTGGGATGTGCGGTAAAGACAGGGTGGAACTCGAGCTTGTCGAGCAGCTCGTTGGCACCCTCGACACCCAGCTCATTCACCAGCTGGTGATAGGCAACGGTAAGCTCGTTGGCAGGATCGACCTCGGTATCGGTCGACGCACCGGCCTCGCGCTCGCGCAGCTGCGCCACACGGTAGTTCTCCTCCGACAGGTTTGCCAGATGGAAAAAGCTCGTAAAGGCGCGAACGATGACCTGCTGCTTATCGAGCGGCAGGCTGTCGATCAAATCGACGACCTCACGAAATGCCACGGCAGTGGGCTCGTCGGCGGTGGGCACGCCCTGCTCGTCGACGGCTTCGTCGGCAGCGCAGGTACCGGGGTTGCCGGCATTGACCACAATCTCGGCTGTCAAAATCTTGTCGAACAGGTCCGCGATCTCGGGATCATACTCGCTAAGCACACGGCGCTCCAGGCGCAAGAACAGCGCCAGATTGTCGCGCAGCTCCTCGGGGATCTCGATCTCGGCGAGACGCTCCCTGGACTCGGCATTCGAGCCGATTCGGTTAACGAGGCGGTTGACCACGGCAGCGACGCGCGCCGCGGCTTCGGGTACAGACTGGTTGCTTAGGTTCTCAGCCACGTTTCCTCCCATTCCTCCTTCTATGCACGTAACATGCGGTATTCATTATAGGCGCTTGAGAAATACTTTCGACACTGATTGCGCTTTACCACACAAAAGTATTTTCTGCATTGCAAAGGTTTTTGCCCTAAATGGTCGTATTTCTCGGTGGGCGGCATACGTAAACGGGGGCATTCCGCATAAAAGCGAAACACCCCCGTAACAATCGCTCTCCATGAGCAGGGCACGTTAGCAGGCCCGAAGCTCAAAAAGATGCGCTACAGGCGCTCGCGAACCGCCTCGACGACGTTGTCCAGATCGGCGAGCACCTCGTCATGGCTCTGCATGTCGCGCACTTTGACCTTGCCGGCGGCAAGCTCGTCGCCACCCAGGACCAAGATGAGCTTGGCGCCTACCTTATCGGCTTGCTTAAACTGGGCCTTGAGCGAACGACCCTGATAGTCGGCCTCGGTCACGATACCTGCGGCGCGAAGCTCCTGCGTAATGGCAAAGACGTTCTGACGCAGCTCCTTGCCGGCGTTGGCGACATAGACGCACGGGGCCTCATCGGCACCCAAATCGCTGCCAAAGGCCTGCAGGGCCAGCAGGGCGCGCTCAAAACCGACAGCAAAGCCGACGCCCGCCGTGGGCTTGCCACCCTCGAGCTCGACCAGGCCATCGTAGCGGCCGCCGCCGCCGATGGAGCCGACGCCGGCGCCAGGGGCCTCGACCTCAAAGACAGTACGGGTGTAGTAGTCCAGGCCGCGCACCAAGGTGGGATCCTCAACATACTCGATACCGGCGGCATCCAGATAGCGCTTGACCTGCTCGTAGTGCTCGCGGCACTCATCGCACAGGTTGTCACCCATCAGCGGAGCCTCGGCCATGATCTCGCGGCAGTGGTCGTTCTTGCAGTCAAAGGCACGCAGCGGGTTGAGCTCGGCGCGCTCGCGGCACTCATCGCACATCTCGTCTGCGTGATCGAGGATAAACTGCTTGACTTGCTCGCGGTAAGCCGGACGGCACTGAGCGTCGCCCATCGAGTTAATGAGCAGACGAAGCTTGGAAAGATCGAAGCCCAGGCGCTTGTAAAACTCCATGAGCATGATGATGCACTCGGCGTCTGCCGCCGGATCGGGAGCGCCGAGCCACTCGATGCCCACCTGGTGGAACTGGCGCAGGCGGCCCTTCTGGGGACGCTCGCCGCGGAACATGGCCTCGGCGTAGTACGCCTTAAACGGCGTGGAGCCCTGGGGCACCAGATTGTTCTCGACGACAGCGCGCACCACGCCGGCCGTGCCCTCGGGGCGAAGCGCCAGGCGCTGCTTGGGCTTGAGTTTGGCGTCGGTGCCCTCGGTAAAGACGCGCTCCAGGTTGGCACCGCTGAACACGCGGAACATTTCCTTGCGCACGACGTCGGTCGACTGGCCGATACCGTGGACAAACACGTCCACCTGCTCGATCGCGGGCGTCTCGATGGGTTTAAAACCAAACGGCTCGAACACGCCGGCCGCAATCTGCTGCATCTTTTGCCAGGCGCGCATCTCGGCGCCGATAAGGTCGCGGGTTCCCTCCGCCTTCTGTGCCTGCATGGGCAAACACCTTTCTTTTGTATCGCGTCATAGGTAGTGGACATTATACGGCACAAAGCAGCAACGCGGCGGCGCGCCTGACCGAACGAGGGTATGGGGACTCGTTCGGCCAGACGCGCCGCCGCGGACGAAGCGGACAAGCGGCGATGCGCTTTGGCCTACCTACTCCCCCGCCACGCTCGCGCGCAGCTTGGCGGCGATGGGCTCGGATGCCAGCAGGAACACGAGCATGACCACGGAGCACGCCAGGCACACGATCCAGGTGCTCGCAAAGGAGCCCGTGGCATCGAACAGCACGCCCGAGACAATGGCGCCCACGGTGCCGCCGACCATCTCGAGCGAGGTAATGGTGCCCGTGACCTTACCGAGGTCGGCCATGCCAAACTGCTCGGACGCGGCGATGGTAGGCGTGATGGTGCCCATGCACGTTCCGATACCAAAGCTCACGGCAGCCACGATGGGACCAAGATCGGTCGCGGGGAAGCACAGGGCGACGCAGGCGATAATGCACGCAATGGAGCCAAGGATATTGCCAAAGCGCAGACCAAAGCGGTCATAGATCGCACCGAGCGAAATCTTGGCGATAACGACGGTGACCATGTAGGCCGAAAGCACGGTACCTGCCCACATGGGATCGTGGCCGCCCGTGACGATCTTGGCGCCGTTGACGGTAACACTCGTCATGTTGGTGACCTGGTTGGGCAAGATGGCGCCGTTAACGAGACCCATAAAGAGGAAGGCGACGACGAGCAGCCAAAATGCCGGGCTCTTCTTGATACGAGACCAGCCGACGCTAACCTCGGGCGCCGTGTGCTCGTCCTTATCGCCAGCCGTCGAGACGGACGGATCGCCCGGGTTCTCGCCGAGCGGCTTAAGGCCGATCTCGGAAGGCTTGGTGCGGAAGGAGTAAGCCGTGATGGGCAGTGCCGCCACCATGCAGACGGCAGCGAGTACCAGGAACGCAGAGCGCCAGCCCACACTCACGATAAGAGAGCTCACGATCGGCGAGAGAATGGCTCCGCCAAAGCCCGAGCCCGAAAGTGCGATGGAAATGGCAAGGCCGCGTTTAGCGGTAAACCAGTTGGCGGTCACAAGGCTAATGAGCAGACGGGTCGAGGCCACAGCGAAGCAGCCCGAAACGGCAAAGAGCACGTAGACCTGCCACAGCTCACCGACAAAGCTCATGCCGGCAAGCACCGCCGAGGTAGCGATAACGGTAAGCGAGCCCAATACGCGGCCACTCACCTTATCGGCAACATGACCGATAACGAGCGAACCCACGACACTCACCACGGTGGAGATGGCATTGGAGACGTTGTACTGCGCAAGGGAAATACCCAGGTTGCTGACGATCAGCGGCTGGAACAGGCTCATGCAGTTGACGAAAATCGTGTAACACGTGGCCATGATCACGAAGCCGGAGGCCACCACGAGCCAGCCGGGGAAGAACTTACGCTGCTGGGGCATACTGCTCCTTTTAGACAAACGAATAGCCTGCGCCGGGCGCCGGTAGTGCCCAAGATTGCCTTGAAAGACAAGGGCATAGGCCTTACGGCCATGCCCGCAGGCTTGAAAGGCAAGGTTGGGTGCTACCGGTGGTCGGCGATATAGCCCAAAGCGACGGCGGTATGGGCCGCGGCACCGAGCGGCAGCTCGGCATCGTTAAAACGTGCCTTGGGATGGTGCTGGGCAAAGTGTTCGTCCGTGTCGGTTACGGCCGCGCCCACGGTAAAGTACGCACTTGGGATCTTGCTCGAGATAAGCGCGAAGTCCTCACTCGCCATGGCATGGAAAAGCGGCAAGAAAGCCGTCTTGGGCAGCACTGCGCCCACGTAGCCAAGCGACGCCTGAGTCATATCGCTGTCGAGTACAAGCGGCGGAACATCCGAAAGCGTCTCGATGGTCGCCGGCGTACGATAGGTCGTAGCAACGCCGTTAACGACCTCCGCGATGCGGGTCTTTAGGTGAGCCATGAGCTCAACATCAAAGCCGCGCAGCGTTCCCTCGAGCACGCAGGTGTCGGGGATGACGTTGGCCGCCAAGCCGCCGGCGAACTTACCAACGGTAAGTGCGACTTCCTTGGCCGCCGGCACCTCGCGGGAGATAAGCTCCTGGAGCGCCAGGTGCACGTGGACGCCGGCCGTGATGGGGTCGATGCAGATCTCGGGGCTGGAACCGTGGCCGCCCTTGCCCTGGAGCGTGATGCGGAAACCGTACACACCCGAGAGCGCCGGGCTGCCGTAGAGCACCAGGCCAAGCGGCGACTGGCTGTTGACATGCATGGCAAAGGCCGCCTGAGGGCGCGGGTTCTCGAGCAAGCCGTCGGCGATGGCAGCGCGTGCTCCCTCAAAGGTCTCCTCGCCCGGCTGGAACAGCAACTTGACGGTAGCGTTGGCCTCCACAAGCTCGGCCTCGCGGGCCTTGAGCAGGCGCGCCGCACCAAGCAGGGCCGTCGCGTGCATATCGTGACCGCAAGCATGCATGCAGCCATTGGTGGATGCAAAGGGCTCGCCGGATTCCTCGACAACGGGAAGGGCATCCATATCGCCTCGGAGCATGACGACCGTTCCGGCCTGCTCGTCCTTGCACGTGCCATTGCCCTGAGCGGCCGCACCGGCACCGATCAGGCCAACGACGCAGGAACCGTCGACTAGCGTGGTATGGGGGATGTCCATCTCGTCCAGACGTGCCTGGATATAGGCAGACGTCTGCGGAAGATTGTTACCCAGCTCGGGCATCTGGTGTAGATCGTGTCGCCATGCAGCGAGCTCGTCTGCAAAAGCCTGAGCTTCTGCGACAAGACCGTCACCGATAGCGGCCTGCGCCGCCGCGGTGGCCTGGGGCGCTGGTTGCGGTTGAAAATCGGACAGAGCTGATGCCATAGAAGCCCTCCAGTAACGTTTTTGCAGCACGCACTTTGATAGCGTAAAGTGCAAGGTACAACTGTAAGGGCATGACATAAAAATGCCGCCCTGGGAGGGCGGCGCAACAAGTTGTTTACAATTGCGGGTGTGATTTTCGGCGCAAGAAATCGAAATGCGTCTCGCTCAAGATAATCGAAAGAAAGATGAGCGCGAAGCCGGCGAGCAGGCGCGAGGTGAGCGCCTCCCCCATCAGCAGCACCGAGAACAGCACGCCCGAAGGCGACTCCATCGAAAGGAGCAGTGAGCCCGTCGAGGCCGAGACATGCGCCAAGCCGACGTTTTGGATGAGCAGAGCCGCGCATGTGCAACCAACCGAGAGAAACGCCATCGCGCTGATAAAGCTCGGCGTCCACACGGACAGCGGCGCTTGGGTCTCGAATAGCAGCGACGTTGCCAGGCTCAGCACGCCGTTGCCCACAAACATCCAAAACGTGATGACGTTGATGTCCATTTTGCGACCGTACTTGGCAGTCACCGCCATCTGGATGGCGAAAAAGACCGCACCCGCCAGCGTAATGACATCACCGATGTTGAATTCAACGCTATCGAGCGCCACCAAGCCAATGCCCGCCAAGCACAGCAGCGCCGCGCCCAGGTTATAGCGGGTGAGTTTTTCGCCGCTCAGAAAATAGCTCGCGAACGGCACAACGATGCAATACGTGCCCGTCAAAAAAGCATTCTTGCCCGCCGTGGTGTGCGCCAGACCGACTGTCTGCAGGGCGTAGGCGGCCCACATAAGTGCGCCCATGCCAAGTCCGACGATAAGGTTGCGGGCGTTGAGGTGCGCGATGATGCGCTTGTGGAAGATGAAAAACATGACCAACGCCGCAGGCAGAAAGCGCACGTAGAGCAGTTCGAACACCGGAATGGTGTCGAGCGCGTCCTTCATGGTCGTAAAGGAGTAGCCCCAGACGACTGCCACCGAAAGCAGCAGGACTTTCCAGAACAGCGGCGAGCGAGCGCCGGCGCCGCGGGAGGTGCCGCCCGCGCCCAGGTCCTCGCGAGCAACAGGGCTATCGGGCATCATTTCGATATTGTCAGTGGCATGCTGGGCCATAGGGCATCCTCGCGCTCAATCTGGGCGTGGTGTCCGCACGCGCATGGCTGCGTGCCGCCTCATGGTCAAATAAAAGCAGGGCGCACCGGACCCCCGGCACGCCCCGCTACTGTAGCAACAACCAAGCAGCCCGTGCAATTCACTACGCTAAAGCATCGGGTTGGAAGATCTCGATGTTCCGACGGCGTTTACGTTGCTGAACTAAATCAATTTGGTTGACTCCAGCTTTTCGATGATCCAATCGTTGGCTTTGATGACCGGGCGGCGGAAGACGACGCCCAGGGCCAGCGACGGAATCAGATAGCTCGCCAGAATGCCCAGCTCAACCCAGTACTCCATATGGTAGGCGCCAGCCATGGCGGCATGCATGGCGTTGATGCCGTGGGTGAACGGCAGGAACGGATAGATCGCCTGGAACACAGGGCCGGTCATCTCGATGGGGAATGTGCCGCCCGAACCACCGACCTGCATGACCAACAGCACGACAGCGAGCGCCTTGCCGATATCGCCAAACGAAACCGTAAGCGTGTAGACGATATTGGAGAACACGAGACTCGCGACCCAGCCAGCCAGCACAAACTGCAGCGGGTTGTCGCACTGAATGCCAAAGAACAGGATGTCGCCCGCACACACGAGCGTTGCCTGCAGCAGAGCCAGACCGCCAAAGAACAGGTAACGACCCAGGTAGATCTCGTGCAGGCGCACGGGGATGAGCTCGTTGATAAGCTCGTCGTCAACCGAGACCTTCATCATGGCCGCCAGTACGATCGAGCCGACCCAGAGCGACAGAATCGTGTAGAACGGCGCCATGGCCGAACCGTAGTTGCGGATTGGATAGACCGGCTTGCGGTCGAGTGCGACAGGGCCGGAAAGCGACACGGCCAGACCCTCAGGATCATTGCCAATCATCGTCTTGATCGTAGCGAGGTCATCCGACATCAAGGCGCCGTCGAGCTCGTCCTTAAACGCACTGATCTTGTCCGACGCCTCGCCCAGCTGATCGGAAGCTTTGTTGACCAGCTTTGCAGCCTTGGAGAGGCCCTTTGCCAGCGAACCGGATGCGTCGGTCAGGCCGTCTACGGCGCTATCCAGATCGCCCGAGATACCATCGAGCGAGTCTAGAATGCCCGAGACGGTCTTCTTGAGCTCCTTGGCCTTAACCGAGAACGTGGAATCGTAATCGGATTTGGCGCCCGCGATGCCGGCCTTGGCATCGGCGATGGCCTGATCGACCTCGGCACGCGAGTTGTTGACCTCGGCCATGCTATCGGAGAGAGACTTCGCGGTGGCCGCCAGATCCTTGGCATTGTTGCGGTACTCAACGGCGATTCTGCCCAGCGACGTCGCGGCGGACTTGAGGCCGTCCTTCAAATTCTCATCGCTCACCTGGTCGGCAAGGCTGCGGAGCTGATCGGCCATCGCATCGATATCCTTGGCGCGCGCATTGAGGGCCGCAGCGGCATCGTTGAGTTGGGACACCGTAAGGTCGACATGCTGGTTTGCGGTGTCGAACGCCTTCGCGAGCTCGGCAGACACATTGTCGAACGAACCCGCACTTCCATCGATTGCGGCATCGATGGCATCGTTTGCCGCCTTAAGCGCTTCTTTGGAATCATCGATGCCGCTTTTGGCATGTTCCATGAGCTGCTTTGTCGACTCATCGACGGCACCGGTCCGCTTGAGCATACCGCTCGCCGACGTCAGCGAATCGGACGTGGAGCTCAAAATGCCCGCAAGCGACGTTGCGCTGGCCTGAACGTCCTGCAGGTCCTGGACCGAATCGCCGAGCGTCGAGGACAGGTTGGCGATAAAGTTGCTGACCTGGTCGGTGCTCATGTAATCGAGCAGGCTGGACACCGTCTTAAGACCGATGCTCGTAATGGTCTCGGTAAAAGTTTCGTTAACCTGGCTTTGAACGGCGCTCGAACCCTTCTCGGTCACGATCTGCGCGATGGCGTTGGCCTTCTGGTTCTCGTAAAACTCGATATCGGCGTGTTTCACGTCGGTCGAGAAAAGCGTCATCATGTCAGCGCTAAACGTTTTGGGGATAACGACGGCAGCATAGTACGTGCCCGACTTAACGCCCTCGATAGCCTTTTCGCGATTGTTGAGCACAACCCAATCGAAGCTCTCGTTGCCGCGTAGGGTGGCGGTCACGTTTTCGCCCACGTTAACCTCGACGGGGATCAAATCGCTCTCGTAACCCTCATCGGTGTTGACCACGGCGATCTTAAGATTGCCGGTGTTGCCGTACGGATCCCAGCTGCCGGCGATGTTAAACCACGCGTACAGACACGGTACGATAATGAGGCCCATCACGACAACCAAGCCGATCACGGAGCGAGACACGTTTTGGACATCGCGCTTAAACAGATGCAGGATGTTCTTCATTTATGCCTCACCTCCTTTGGAGTGCTTGCCAAGCGCGGTGGTATCTCCATCATTTGTGGCTGTGCTGTCGCTGCCCTGAGATTTATGGCGCGAGCCGATATGCGGCAAGCGGCCCGTGGACTGATCGCCGCCCTTGGCACCACGCTCGCTGGCGTTGAGGCCAAACATGTGGCGGGCGGCAGGAATGGCGGCCGTGTGTTCGCGCATCTCGCGACGCAGGTCCTCATCCGAAAGCGCCGAGATGCGCATCTGGGTATTGAGGCTCGCGCGGATATATTCGATATTGATAAGCCAGCCGCAGATGGCAATAACCGAGATGATCCAAATGACAAGCAGGATGATCTTGCCGTTATTGTCGATATCGAGAACCGTCGACAGGACAAAGAGCAGGACCTGAACGCCCACCACGGCGGCAAAACCGCCCTTGATGTAGTACGGGTAGCGATGTTCAAAGGCGACCGCATGATCGAGCAGTTCGCGACGGTACGAATCGGAATCGAGCATGACACGCATGGCCGTGCGCAGCGAGTAGCGCTGGCGCGGCAGGTCGTTGGACTCGCAAATCATCATACCGGTCGTGGAAAGCTGTTTATCAAAGAGCAGGTTAAGGTTGAGCAGCAGCGGACGCAGCTGCAGGCCGATAAAGAGCGCCACGATCAAGAACACGCCCAGAATGCACAGGTTAAACAGGTAGTTGAACGAATACATGCCGCCGACCGTCTCGCGCAGCAGATTGATGCCGTAGGTAAAGGGCAGCAGCGGGTGCAGCCACTGGAAGAAGCCGGGCATCATCTCGATGGGGTACATGCCCGACGAACCCGGGATCTGCACGATGACGAGAATGACGCCGATAGCCTTGCCGATATGCTTAAACGTGGTGGACAGCGCATAGATGATATTGACGTAGGTGAACGAAATGGCGATGCCGCCCAGCACGAACAGCAGCGGGCTGACGCACTGCACGCCAATCACCAGATCGCCTACCGTAACGATGATGGCCTGCAACGCGCCCAGGATCACCATGAGCAACCAGCGGCCAAAGTAGCCTTGGCGCGCCGTAAAGCTGCCAACACCTTCACGGTCGACCTCGAGCTTGTAAATGGCGATGAGCACATAGCCGCCCACCCAAAGCGCCAGATTGGTGTAGAAGGGAGCGATGCCCGAGCCAAAGCTCTTGACCGGATAGATTGACTTGGACGTCAACTCAACCGGAGACGCCATGAAATCTGCCACGTCATTGACATCGACGCCCATCAGATCGGCCAGCTCGCCCATGGACTCGGAGGTCTGCAGCGCCGCGATGTCATTGGCGGCGGTTGCAAGCTTGTCCTGGACCTTGGCAAGCGAGGAATCGGTCTGGGACAGCGTGGTCTTGGCCTGGCCGAGCGTAGCGCTAAGCTGCGCCAACGTGCCGCGCGCATTTGCAAGTGTAGGTGTCATACCCGAGACGATACCGGTCAGGTCGCCCGAAACGGCAGCAAAAGAGTCGAGCGCGCTCGAGGCCTTCGGCAGCGCGTTTTGGCCCAAGTCCGTCTGGGCTTGGCCAAGGTTGGTCGCACCGGTATGAATTGCGTTATTGATAGCGTCACTGGCACCCGAAACAGCCGCTGCGTCATTCGCCATGGCGCTCGACTGCGCGGACAGACCGTCCTTGATGCTCTGAAGCTTTTCATTCTGCTCTCGAAGCAAATCGATGGTCGATACAATGCGCGCGTCAATTTCCTCGGAACCTGTCGACGTGTCATTGGCGAGAATCTCCAAGTGCCCGATAACGGCCTTATTGTGGTCGATCGTCGCTTGAAGAGACTCGAGCGAGTTGTCGATACGGGTGGTCGTAGATGTGACCGCGCCCGTCAGCTTGCCGATGGCAGCGTTCGCAGAGGCCGACGTCTTGGTGAGCGCAAGGCTGCCTTCCGAGAGCGCCTTGGAGAGCGAGGTGATGGAGTTGCCCGCCGTGGTGCGAGCTTCGCTCAGCAGGTCGTTGCCCTGGGAGATCGCCTGCGTCAGCGACGGTGCCTGGCCTTGCAAGCCGGCAAGTGCCGCATCAGCCGAGGCGATAGCGCCACTCGTCTTATCGATGGCGGCATTCATATCGCCAATCGAATCGCGCACCTCGCCCAAGGTGTCGGACGCCTCGGACACCGAACTTGCCAGCGAGTCCTGAGTCTGGGTTGCCTTGTCCTTTAAATCGACACCGGCATCCTTGGCGATACCGGCAACAGTCTTGCCTACCGTAGAGACAAATTCCGAGTTGATCTGCTCCTCGATGGTGTTTGCACCGGTATCGGTAACCTTGGGCGCAATGGCGCTCTTCTTCTCGTTGACGTAATAGGTGAGCTTCGGCTGATGGTAATTGCCGTCGAGCATCGAGACGAGATTGTCGGAGAAGTTCTTGGGAATCACGATAGCGGCATAGTACTCGCCGCTCTCGACGCCCTCCTTGGCATCGGCCGTCGAGTCGACGAACGTCCAGCCCAACTGATGATTCTCCTTGAGCTGGTCGACCACTTTGTCGCCAGCGTTGAGCTCACCCACCAAGTCGTTTTGGGTGCCTCGATCGTTGTTGGCGATAGCAATCTTGATGCCTTGGGTGTTTCCATACGGATCCCAATTTGCCACGATGTTATACCAGGCATACAGCGAGGGAATAACGCACACGCCTAGGGTAACCACCAGGGCGACGGGGTTCACAAGCAGTCGCTTAATGTCGCGCTTAAATATCGCAAAGGACACCTTTGCATTGGATAGTTTGCTGCCGAGACTCACGCTTGGACCATCCATCCTGTCGTTAAATCGAATCGTACTATCGACAACCATTGTAGTAGGCGCTTTAACGTCTCAAAGCACAATGGTGTTGAGTTTTGCGGGTAGCAATATACTACGAAGATGAGTTAACGTACAGATGTACAGTATCCTAAATTTCAGCAGGTCACAAAACCACAACCCGCACAAATTAGCAATTCAAATAGTCATCGGGGACGTTCTTAAACGACTAGTCAAACAAAAACGTCCCCAATGACTACTTAGGACCACGGCAACGTCGATGTTTTGGCAATGCCAGCGAGCGGGCGCCAGAGCGAACAAATTGGCATGAAAAGAGGACGGCATAGACCTTCTGGTCATGCCGTCCTCTTTGAATGACAAGTTGTCGCTCTGGCGCCCGCGCAGCGTCGACTGGTCCGCCGTTCGTTAGAACGGCGGAACTGAGGGCAGCGTCGAGCTGTTACGCGGTTTGGTAAAACCGCGTAACTACCTAACTACATCAAGTTGCAGACAGCCGCCGCGAAGGCCACGGGGTCCTCGGGCAAAACGCCCTCGACCAGCAGGGCCTGGTCGTAGAGCAGACCGGAATACTGCTTGATCTTGTCGGCATCGCCCGCCTTCTGGGCGGCGACGAGCTTGGCGAAGACCGGGTGCTTGGCGTTGAGCTCGAGCACGCGCTGGCTCTTGGGCATACCGTCGGGCGCGCCCTCGGGACCCTTCTGGAGCACCTTCTCCATCTCGAGCGAAAGCGGGCCCTCGGTGGTGATGCACGCGGGAGCATCGGTCAGGCGCGCAGAGACGGCGACCTTCTCGACCTTGTCGCCGAGCGCCTCCTTCATGGCGCTAAAGAGGTCCTCGTTCTCCTTGGTGGCGTCCTCGGCCTCCTTCTTCTCGTCCTCGGTCGCCAGGTCAAGATCACCGGTCGCGACGTTCTTGAGCTCCAAGTGACGATCCTCGACCTCGGGCTCAGCACCGTCGGCAACGGCCTTCTCGGCAGCCTCGCGGGCAGCATCGTCCTCGTAGATCTTGGGCATATCGGCGGCAACGTACTCACGCATGGCCTGGAACGTGAACTCATCCACATCCTGCGTCAGCAGCAGCACGTCATAGCCGCGGTCGAGCACGCCCTTTACCACGGGCATCTTGGCCAAGCGCTCACGCGAGTCGCCGGCGGCGTAGTAAATGGCCTTCTGATCCTCGGGCATGCCCTTGGCATACTCGGCCAGGGTAATCATCTTCTGCTCCTTGGCAGACCAGAACAGCAGCAGGTCGGCGAGCTCATCGGCCTTCATGCCATAGCTCGAGTAGATGCCGTACTTAAGACCGCGGCCAAAGTTCTCAAAGAACTTCTCGTAGGCCTCGCGGTCGTTGTCACGCATATCCTCAAGGTCGGCAGTGATCTTCTTTTCCACACGCTTGGCGATGGCCTTGAGCTGACGGTTCTGCTGCAGCGTCTCACGCGAAATATTGAGCGTCACGTCGGCGGAATCCACGACGCCGCGGACAAAGTTGTAGTAGTCGGGCAGCAGGTCGTCGCACTTCTCCATAATCAGCACGTTGGAGCTATAGAGCGCCAGGCCCTTCTCGTAGTCCTTGCTGTACAGATCGAACGGGGCGCGACCCGGCACAAACAGCAGTGCATCGTACTCAAGCGTACCCTCGGCATGGAAGCTGATGGTGCGCGCCGGATCGTCAAAGTCGTGGAACGTGGACTTATAGAACTCGTTGTAATCCTTCTGTTCAACGTCGGAGCTGCGCTTCTTCCAGATCGGCGTCATAGAGTTGATGGTCTCGAGCTCCTGGTAGTCCTCGTACTCGGGCTTGTAATCCTCCGGCGCGTCCTCGGGCTTGGGCTTTTGACGGCTCTTGCTCACCATCATCTGAATCGGGTAGCGCACATAGTTGCTGTACTGCTGAATCAGGCTCTTGAGGCCCCACTCGGTCAGGAAGCGATCGTAGGTCTCGGCCTCGCCGTCGGCGTCGAGCTTCTCATTCTCGCGCAGCGTCAGAATGACATCGGTACCGTGCTCGGCGCGCTCGCCGTCCTCGATGGTGTAGCCCTCAAGACCGTCCGACTCCCACACATGGGCGACATCCTCGCCATAGGCGCGGCTCACGACCTTCACATGGCTGGCGACCATAAAGGCCGAGTAGAAGCCCACGCCAAACTGACCGATGATGTCCACATCGGAGCCCTGCTGCTCGGCGTTCTCGGTCTTAAACTCCTCGGAGCCGGAATGGGCGATGGTGCCCAGGTTGCGCTCGAGCTCCTCGGCGGTCATGCCAATGCCGTTATCCGAGATGGTAATGGTGCGGGCGTCTTTATCAAAGGAGACGCGAATAGCCAGGTCGCCCTGGTCGAGCTTGACACTCGGGTCCTGCAGGCTCTTAAAGTTGAGCTTGTCGACGGCGTCGCTCGCGTTAGAGATAAGCTCGCGCAGGAAGATTTCCTTATTGGTGTAGATGGAGTTGATCATAAGGTCGAGCAGTTTTTTGCTCTCGGTCTTAAATTGACGCATGTGCAGTCCTTTCGCGCTACCCCCGTCCGCAAAAACGGCCCGGTTGCCCGAGCCGCATCGCAGACCTGCTATGTTCAGACTTAGATTTTATAACCCATTAGCGCGCATATATACATACGGAATCGAAAAACTGTATGTCAGAGCGCTCTGATGCGCCAATTGCCAAGGAGTGCCCCAACTGCCGGCAGAAAAGGAACGTCCCTATCTGCCATCAACGCGCTTGGCCATCCAGACATGGGGCTGTCCCTCGTCTTCGTAGTCTACCGGGGCAATTTGCGCGTAGCCCGCCTTTGCATAGAGCGGCAACACGTATTCCTGCGCATGCAGCTTAATAAGTTTAGCGCCGGCATCGCGTGCACACGCAGCGCTGGCCTCGACGATCACACTCGCCAGTCCGCGACGACGCATAGCCGGCAGCACGGCGACGCGCCCCATAATGTAGGTCTCCCCCGCCGCAACGCCTTCGTCCATGTCACATGCCGGCGACACCGGGGCTTCCGCATCTGCCGCGCGCTCCAGCTCCTCGGGAAACACGCGCGAGCAGCCGGCGAGTTGACCATCCACATACAGCGTCACATGAATGCAGCTCGAGGCCTCATCGATCTGGTCGAACTCGATTTCGTAACCCTGTTCGTCCATAAAGACGGCGCGGCGCACCAGCGCCGCATCCTCAAAGCATCCCGTCTTAATTTGAATATCCATGGTCGCCCCTCCCATCAAAGCAAACGTTAGGGACAGATTTTAGCGAAAGTGAGCGCCTCGCACGCTAAACTTGGCCCGCGCCTTCGCCAGGCAGTCGTAATGACCCACGTTATGGGCATCGCTCGCGATGAAGCTGTACAGGTTCTGATCGAACAGGCGCTGCGCCGGCTTTTTCTCGCGGCCAAAGCGGCCACCGGCGATAAAGTCCGCCGAAGCTTGCAGCTTGCAGCCCATATCGACCAGACGCTCCGCCACATTCACATCCTTTTGAACAGCGCGATATCGCTCGGGATGAGCGATGATCACCTGGTAGCCGCGGCATTGCAAATCGTAAATCGTACTCTCGTACTCTCTAAACGCATAGGGATCAGCATGCGTCGAAAGCTCAAGCAGAAACTCATTGGTGCCATCGAAATGCAGGTATTCTGCGGCGTCGATGCCCAGCTCGACAAGCTTTCGGTGGTTGACCTCAAAGCCCATCTGAAGCGGAAAACCATCTGCGTTATCCCGCAATAACTCAAAGGCATCCCACATCTTGTCGTAGTCAAAATAGGGATCTCGGCAGTGCGGGGTGCAGACAATTCTGGTTACGCCAGCCTGCTTGGCAGCTGCAAGCATCGCCAAGCTCTCATCGAGATCGGCAGCACCGTCGTCTACACCCGGCAAGATATGACAATGAATGTCGCGCATAGGTCGGCCTTAATCGACTAAACGTTTGCCCGGTTGGTAAAGATCCCCTTTTTGGAAGTGCCCTGATCGGCGGAGCCCTTCTTAACCTTCTTACCGTCCTTGGTGTAGTAAGAATAGTAGTACTCGCTGGTCTCGGTCTCACAGTAATTCATAACGGTACCGATGAGCTTGACCTTCTCGGACTTCTTAAGCTGGGCGATAGCGTTGAGCGCCTCTTCGCGCTTGGTAAAGTCCTCGCGCACCACAAACAACGTGCCGTCAGTCAGGCTGGCGATCTCGGCAGCATCGATGAAGGTGCCGACCGGAGGAGCGTCAAAGACGACATACTGGAACTTGGCAGACAGCGCCTTAACCAGCTTGGCAAAACGGTGAGACACGATGATGTCTGCAGGATTGGGAATGTGCGGCTCGGCATCGAGGAAGTAGAAGTTCTTCTGACCCGTCTCGACAATTGCCTGGTCAATGGAGATCTGCTCGGACAGGACTGCGTAGAGTCCGCCGCGCGAACGAACGCCGAGCATATCGGAAAGGGACCTGCGGCGCATATCGGTCTCGACCAGGAGCACGGACTTGCCGCTCGTGGCGATTGCCTGAGCAAGGTTAATGGCAACCGTAGACTTACCCTCGTTGGGAATCGAGGAGGTAACGGTGATGGTGCGAATGGGGTCGTCCACGCTCGCAAAGCGGATGTTGGCCAGAAGGGTCTTGGCGGCATTCTGTACAACGAGCTTATTGGTGTTCTTTGCCTTAGCCATGCCTATTTACCACCTTTCATAGCCGGAATTCGGCCAACAACGGGAATACCCAGAAGCTCTTCTGCCTCTTCGGCACCGCGGATGCGGGTATTGAGCATGTCTGCCAAAACGACATAGGCAACTGCGATAAAGATACCGGCGAGGAACGCGACGGCAATATACAGCGTGCGCTTGGGGCCGCTGGGAGCTTCGGGGGTCTTAGCCTCATCGATAACGTTGATGCTCTGGGCAGCGCCGACGTTCTGAGCGACCGTACTCACCGAGCTGGCCATGGCCTTTGCAACCTCAGCCGTCTCCTTGGCATCGGTGCCGGTAACCGAAAGCGTAATGACACGCGTGGTGGTCTCGGAGGAAACGGAAATCTTGTAGTCGTTCAGATCGGCGAGGCCCAGATCCTTGGCAGCACCGCCCTTAACGCTATCGCTATCGAGCAGCGTGGCGATATCGTTGGAAAGCATCTGGCTCGCCGAAAGATCGGTGTAGCTCATCTGACTGCTATCGTCGGTCTTGGCGAGAACGTACATGCTCGTCGTGGCGGTGTAGGTGTTGTCCATCATGGTGAAGGACACGATGCCCATGGCGACCGCGCAAATCACCGGAAGGGCGATGACCAGCTTGAGGTGCTTTTTAAGCAGCTGGAACAGTTCGAGAAGGGTCATGCAGCTTGCCTTTCATTTCCCTAGTTCATATCGACAAAACTGCTCGTATCATATCGCATCTTTCTGCCAAGTCCGAACTCTATACATAAGATACAGCACATACGGCAATGTTGCGCAATAATAACGCCGCATCGGCAACCCCGGTGCGGCGTCAAAACAACACGTTTGCTGCATTGCTACGCAAATGATTCGTCCTGCTGTACGGGAAACGTCACCGTGATGGTAGTCCCCACACCCAGCTCGCTCGATAGGTCGAGCGAAGCATGGTGATACACGGCGGCATGCTTAACGATGGCCAGACCCAAGCCTGTTCCGCCACGTGCCTTGGAGCGGCTCTTGTCCACGCGATAGAAGCGCTCGAACACCTTGCCCTGCTCCTCGGGCGCGATGCCGATACCTGTATCGGCAACCGTCAGGTACGGATGACCCTCATCATTGGTCCCACATCGAAGCGTAACCGTGCCACCGGGCTGGTTATAGCGAATAGCGTTACTGGCCAGGTTATAAATCAGCTCGTCGATCAGGCGTGGCACACCTTCGACCACAACGGGCTTCGTCTTGCGCACGATGGTCACGTCCGACTGTCGGGCGACCTGCTCAAGGCGCTGCTCCACCGTCAAAATGGCGCGAGAGAGCTCGATGGGCTCTGTGGACCCAATAGGCACCGCCTCGCCCTCGGATGCTCGCTCCGCCTCATCCAAGTTGGAAAGCGTGAGGATGTCGTTAACGAGCGCTGCCAGGCGGCCCGCCTCGCGATAGATGCGACCGCCAAAGTTGCGCAGATCGTCCTCGCCCTCGACCATGCCGTTTGCAATAAGCTCGGCGTAGCCCGAAATCGCGGTAAGCGGGGTCTTGAGCTCATGAGTGATATTGGCCGTGAACTCGCGACGCATGCGGTCGTTATCGGCCAGCACCGCCATCTGGCGTTTAAGCTCCTGGCGCTGCGACTCAATGCGCTCGAGCATGGGAACCATCTCGGTGTAGGCATGTTCATAGCTACGGCGCGGGTGGTCCAAATCGACCTCCTGCAGCGGCGCAATGATGGCACGGGATTCGCGGCGCGCAAGGAAAAACGAGAGCACCGCGCCCGCCACCGCGATAAGCAGCATCGGCGCCACCAACGAGAGCAAAATCGCCGCAACGCCAGGCTGAGCCTGTGCCAAACGAACGACCTGACCGTTATCAAGGGCGACGGCGCGATATAGCATAATCTCGTCGAGCGTGGCGCTCGAGCGCTCCGCGGAGCCCGAACCGCTCTCAAGGGCCTCAACGACCTCGGGGCGATCGCCATGGTTGGGCAACGTGGAAGGAGACGCCTCGTTGTCGTAGGCGACCGATCCATCCTTATTGATCAGCGTGATACGAAGGTCCTCGCGATCGAGACTTCGCAAGAATGCGATGGGTTCCTTCTGCTCGTTTAAGGCGGCGGCAATAAGCTCGGTTTCTTGCGAAAGGTTAGCACTCGTGGCATCTGCCAAGGTGTTTTGCACGAAGAAGGCGCCCAGCACCGTAAACGCCAAAATGACGGACATAGCGCAGACAAATATCGTCGCAAACACGCGATGCGAGAGCGTGTGTTTTCCCTGAGGGGCAAAGACCACGGACTACTCCTCCGATGCTGCTGCCGCAGCGACGGCATCTTCAGTATCGCTACCGGCGGAAGGCTCCGCCAGGCGATAGCCCACGCCGCGCACCGTCTCGATAGCGCCGGCACGCTCGCCGAGCTTTTGGCGAAGCGTCTGCACGTGCACGTCGACGGTACGCGAGCCGCCATCGAAGTCCCAGCCCCACACGCTCTGCAGCAGCGACTCGCGGGTAAAGACCACGCCGGGCTTGCGCATAAGATATTCGAGCAAATCGAACTCGCGCAAGGTGAGTTTGAGCGGCTCGCCGGCAACGGTCACTTCGCGATGGCTGGGCGAAAGCACGATATCGCCCACGCTGAGCACATCGCTTGCCTGTTTGACCATGCCGCCGCGGCGCAGCAGCGCACGGCAACGGCTGGCAAGCTCCATGAGCGAAAACGGCTTGGTCAGATAATCGTCGGCACCGCCATCGAGTGCCATTACCTTATCGAGCTCGGTATCCTTGGCAGTGAGCATCATGATGGGCACCGTCGCCGTCAGACGATCGGCGCGCAGGCGACGCATAATTGCCAAACCGTCGGTATCGGGCAGCATGATGTCGAGCAGGACGGCATCGGGCACCCGTCGCGCCACGGCGGCCTTAAACTCGCCATCGCACGAAAAGCCTTCGGCCTCGATTCCCTGCTTGCGCAGTGCATAGACCGTCAAATCCCTGATGTTGTCATCGTCCTCGACGTAATAGATCATGTTGAACCCCTTTGCGGCCGGCATGACCGCATCTTAACCCTAAAGGTACCTTTACTAGATGGTATCAGCCAAAACGTCCCGTCAAATAATCCGCCGTGCGCGGGTCGGTGGGATTTTTGAAGAGCTGAGCGGTGGGCGCGTGCTCCACCAACTCACCCAGCAAGAAAAACGCGACCGAGTCGGAGATACGCGCCGCCTGCTGCATATTGTGCGTAACGACCACGAGCGTGCAGGTCTCTTTGAGCTCGCAGGCCAGCTGCTCAACCACCAACGTCGACACGGGATCGAGAGCGCTCGTGGGCTCGTCCATCAGCAGAATATCGGGTTGCACGGCAAGCGCGCGGGCGATGCACAGACGCTGCTGCTGCCCGCCCGAAAGGCCCAGCCCCGACTCCTTGAGCTTGTCCTTGACCTCATCCCATAGCGCAGCGCGACGAAGAGAGTCCTCGACCAGCTCATCCAGAACGACACGATCGCGCACGCCCATGCCGCGCGGACCATACGCGACGTTGTCGTAGATGCTCATGGGAAACGGGTTAGGGCGCTGGAACACCATGCCCACGCGCTGGCGCAGGCGGCAGATGTCGTAGTCGCCCAGAACATCCTGGCCATCGAGCGCGATCTTGCCCTCGATGCGGCAGTCCTTGATGCCGTCGTTCATGCGGTTAAAGCAACGCAGCAGCGTTGACTTACCGCAGCCCGAAGGACCGATAAACGAGGTAATCTGCTTGTCGCGAATCTTGATGGATACGTTCTTGAGCGCATGGTGGTCGCCATAGAACAGGTCGAGGCCCTTGACGTCGATGCGCGTCGGCGAGGCGGCAAGATCCTGCGCCGTGGGACGAGTCGCGTCCCCGACTTCGCGCTCGTGCGCAGCCTCGGCTTGCGCCTCCATTAGCTCCTCGAGCTCCGTGGGCCCTATAGCCGCAGCAGCCGTCATACCGCATACCTCCACATCGATATCAATTCAGCAGTATCGATAGTAGAAATCGCGGCTCATATGCACGTGAACGCATTGTCAGGTGTTTGTAAAGGCGCCTACGCTACGCGGCGGGCAGCTCGATGGTAAAGACGGTATGCTCGGGCGTCGATTCGCACGCGATGGTACCGCCATGCGCGCATACAATCTCCTTGGCGATGGCAAGCCCCAGCCCAGCACCGCCGCGATTGGTCGCACGCGCTGCATCCAGGCGATAGAACTTCTCAAAAATCACCTTGAGCTTTGGCTCAGGGATCGGATCGCCCTGGTTTACAAATCGTACGCGTACGCCACCGTCGCCCAAACGCCTGGCCTCGATCGTGATCGTCGAGCCTTCATAGCTATAGGCAACGGCGTTTTTCATGATGTTGTTGAATACGCGAGCCATCTTGTCGCCGTCCACGAGCACCGTCAGGTCCTCGCAGATATCAACCTGGGCTTCCTTGTGCTGTTCGTTGAGAATGGGATAGAACTCGTCGGCCACCTGCGCCAGCAATAGCCCCAAATCGACGTAGGCGCGGGTAAGCACGATATCGTGGAAATCGAAACGCGTGATGTCGAAGAACTCCTCGATGAGCGCGTCGAGCCGGTGGGCCTTGTCGAGTGCCACGCCTGTAAAGCGTGCACGCTGCTCAAGCGGCAAATCGGGAGCCTCCTGCAGGAGCGAAAGATAGCCCACCACACTGGCGAGCGGCGTACGCAGGTCGTGCGCCAGGTACGTAACCAGGTCATCTTTGCGATGCGATTCGTCGCGCAAGGCCTGTTGAACCTTACGCTCGCAATCGCGCGCCCGGTTGAGCGCACCCTCGACCTCGAGAAAGTCGCCGTCGATGGCACCCCACGTGTCGGGGTTATCGATCAGACGGTCCTGAATACGGGCGGCGATTACGCGGTCGGCATGCTGCTCGCCTTGCTCATAACCCTGGTAATACAGGGCGCGCCCGCAAAAGAACAGGACACAGACGGCGAGCGCCAGCACAAAGCCGAGCATGTTGAACACAAAGGCGGCATCAAAGAACACGGGCTCGCCAATACCGCCAAGCGCCATGGCCCCGATCGCCAGCGTAATTGTCCACGCGGCACCGCCGATTACCACGCAGCGGCGAACGATTTCGAATCGATCGATCAGCAAAAAGCCAATGAGCAGAACTGCCAGGATGCCAACAATATTGTCAATGCCAATGAGTAGCAGACTCAGCAAAAAGAGCAGCACCGTCGCAAGTGCGCGGTTGTCGACGACCGCCCTTATGTATTCAAAGAGTCGATCGGGCACCTCGAATACCCGCCTATCGTCTTTTGTCATATCCACTTCCCCACCATCAAAGGCGTTATTCGATTATGTAGCCGACGCCCCAGACGTTTTTGATAAAGCGCGGCTTTTGAGCGTCGTCGCCGATCTTTTCGCGCAAATGGCGGATGTGCACCATCACCGTATTGTTGGAGCCGGGCATAAAGTCTTCGTTCCACACCGCGCGAAACAGGTCCCCCACGGCTACCACGCTGCCACGATGTTCCACCAGATACAGCAAGATGGAATACTCGATGGGCGTGAGGCGCACCGGTGCACCGTCCACCGTCACACAACGAGCATCGCGGTTGATCTCGAGGCCATCGAGCTGGATGGTCGGCGACTCGACCGCCTGTGCGCGGCTGCCGTAGCTGGTGTAACGACGGAGCTGAGCATGAACGCGCGCTATGAGCTCCAGCGGACGGAACGGCTTGACCACGTAATCGTCTGCGCCCAGCGAGAGGCCCTCGATCTTATCCTGCTGGGCATCGCGCGCCGTCAGCATAATAACGGGATAGGTATGGCCAGCGCGGATGGTGCGCAGCAGCTCAAAGCCGTCGATATCGGGCAGCATGACGTCCAGCAGCGCCAGATCGAACTCCTGCTCCAAAATCGCCTTGGCAGCATCTGCTCCGCTATAGGCAATCTGAACATCAAAGCCCTCTTTTGTAAGGTAGATACCAACCAGGTCGGCGATGGCCTTCTCGTCATCAACTACCAGTATGCGCTCGTTCATGCGTGCTCCTCTCGCGCTCCATTATGCCCGAGGCGGCACCCGCCACACACAACAAGCGTGGGCGATTAAGTCTACCTTAAGCTCCTATGTGTCCGTTCGGGCGCAGACATGGGCCGCGCACGCCCGCGCGCTGATTGTCCGCGCCGGCAAACGATATACTTTGAACTCTGAAGAGACCATCCCGTCGAAAGCGAAATCTGTGAAGACCCTTAGTTCTCTTGCAAAGCGCTCCGCGCAACTGACCGCCGGCATTGCCTGCGCTCTCGCCCTTGCTGCCGGTATGCCGTCTATCGCCGACGCCCAGGTGCTTACGACTGATATCGTTTGCGGCAAGACCGCCGACGCCCGCGGCATCACGGCCGAGAATCTGCCCGATATCGATGCGACCAACGCCATCGTCATGAGCAAGGACGGTTCCGTCTATTACGCCCGCAGTGCCGACGAGCAGGTCAAGATCGCCTCAATTACCAAGGTCATGACCGCAATCCTGGCCATCGAGAACTGCAAGATGGACGAGAAGGTCACGGTGAGCAACGCCGCGGCAACCGTGGGCAATTCGACCGCCGGTCTGCTCGAAGGCGACGAGCTCACCGTGGAGCAAGCTCTGCGCGGCCTGATGATCCCCTCGGGCAACGATGCCGCCATCGCGCTTGCCGAGCACGTGGGCAAAAAGATCGACCCCAAGACCAAGGACGCCGTGGCCACCTTTGTAAAGACCATGAACGAACGCGCTCAAGAGCTCGGCTGCACGGGAACGCTTTTTGAGAATCCGCACGGTCTGGACTTTGATGAGTGGGCCGGTAACATGCACTCCACCGCGCACGATGTAGCCCTGATGATGCAGGAGGCAATGAAGAACGACGCGTTCCGCGAAATCGTGGCGAGCGATGATTCCTGGATTGAGGTTACGGGCGCCGACGGTTCCGACCATTCGCATTCCATGGATACGCACAATGAGCTGCTGGGGCAGGACGGCAATATCGGCGGTAAGACCGGCACCACCGACGATGCCGGCTATTGCTTTACGGGAGCCTACAACCGCGATGGCGACGAGACCTACACCGTCGTCTTGAACTCCAGCACCACCGATCAACGCTTTGCCGACACGGCCGCCCTTGCCAACTGGTACTACGACCACAAGGTGACGGTTGCGATCGCCAACACGCAGGAAAAGACCGCCAACGGCAATCCGCTCATCGCGCGCATCAGCCAGACCGACTGGACGGACAAGACGATCGATGCCACGCTCGCCGATCCCGCAGCTCAGGCGACCGTCTTTGCGCTTGCCGGAGAGGTGACCGAGAAGGTTACCTATGATGACCTTTCGGGCACGGTACATGTGGGCGACAAGGTGGGTAGCGTGACGCTCAAGCAAGACGGCACCAAGATCGCCGTCATGGATTTGGTTGCCGACGAGGAAGGCTCGGGACCGAATCCCATTGAGTGGCTCCTTGTAAAACTCGACCGCCTGGGCCGCCGCATCGACAACCGCCCACTTACGGCAGAAAGCGAGACCGTAGCCAAGGCACCCGAGATGTAGGGTCGAAGGACAATACGCTCGCCGAAAGGAGGCATCCGAAAGGATGCCTCCTTTTTTGAGGGTTCGAATCCCCAGCGCCCTTTCTCGATAATAAAAAAAGGGCCCCAAATGGGACCCTTCTTTCAATTCATACTGGCGGAGAGCTGGGGATGTCCGGGCATGCTGCGCATGCCCTCCGGCTTCAAAGCCTGGCGGCTTTTCGCCCACGGGCTACAAACGCTTTCGCGTTTGCTTAACGCCCGTGCCCTCTCGGGTTCGAATCCCCAGCCTCCCTTCTCAACACCAAAAAGGGCCCCAAATGGGACCCTTCTTTCAAGTCATACTGGCGGAGAGCTGGGGATTCGAACCCCAGATGCCCTTTTGGGGCATACTCGCTTAGCAGGCGAGCACCTTCGGCCTCTCGGTCAGCTCTCCGTAACAGCCGTTCTATAGTAACCAAACAGCCGAAGTTGAGCAAGAGGGAATTTTCTAATTGCCTAGAGGCCTTTCCTCCTTGCAGTTTTCGCCCCTACCCCAGCGAGCGACTGAGGGAGCCGAGCTCATCGTTACCCATGGTGCGCCACATTTGGAAGATGCAGACGCGCGCCAGGAAAAAGAAGCCGTTATCGACCAGCTGCATGGCGGCATCCGCCAGCTGGTTGGTCACGGCGGACACGGGAGGCAGCTCGAGCCCGGCCTTCCGGATGGTCTCAACCGCATCCTCGAACGTCGGCGGCTCATTGACGCCCATCTCGTTCATAAGGCCCTGCATTTCCTCCAGCGCGCTGCTACCCGACTCCTCGCCGCGCGGCACGAGGCGGTAGCACGCCAACGCGAGCTCGAGCTGGTCGCAGTTCCAATAGGCAAACGCCAGACGATAGAACAGATAACCGATTGCGGAACGGTCACTGGCAATGCGCAGACCGTGGCGCGCCACCTCGATAATCTCGTCAAAGCGCTCCAGGCGCGCCAGCACGTTGATGAGCGCAAAGTGCGACTGCATGGACGAGCGAGCCAGATCGTAAAGACGACGCACCTCGGGCAATGCCCGTTCAAAATCCTCCTGCTCGGCGTAATAACTGCAGATCTCGTGCTGGGCAAAGTACAGCGCATCGGGAGCACGCAAAATACGAACGGAGCGGTCTTCCTCCATTACCGGCAGCACCATGCGTACCAGCTGGTTGTCGCAAAACTGCGTCTGGACCGGACCCGTTGCCAAAAGCTCGGCAACGGCGCACTTAGCCTCCAACTCCTCAACAAGACGGGAGAAGCCCTCAAACGCGCTTGCACGGTCAACTTTTGCCTGCTCGCGCAACTCAACGACGCGCGCCACATACGGGTCGTCGTCCATCTCCATGACCTCGAGCTCATCAGCCGTATCGGCAAGCAGCAGGTCGCGCAACGCCGGCGGCAGCGAACGGTGGTCGTCACGCGGGCGAGCGTGAACCTCTGCAGGCTCAATCGCATCCGGCGCGTCCGACTCATATGCCTCAAGCATGCGCTTGCACGGCATATCGTCCATATCCATGCTCTCAAGATCCTTGGCGACAGGCACGCAATTGGCCAGATAGGCCGCACGCCCAAAGGAATATGTTGCAATGACGCGCTCGTCCTGCTCGCCGTCGGGAGCCGCAATCTGAACATAGCAGCGCGCAATGCAGGCACCTGCGGCAAAACACGCCGCCGCCAGCGTCAGCGCCACGCGCGCGTCGTGCTCCGCGGCCCAAATCACACGCGCGTTCTCGTCCAACTCGCGCCAGACATCCTCCCGGGCGTCGTATTCACGTTGTGGTATGGCATCCACGACAGAGTGCCCAAACCGAACGAGCATAATCCCCTCGGCAACGTTTGCCCGATAGGTATAGTCGAGCCGTGTGACCACGTTAAGCGCCTCGACGATACGCGCGAAGCGGGTACGCACATCCCACTCACCGCCCGGCTGGCAAGCTACCGTTCCGGGTTTGCCCCACGGGTTGTCGCTCGAGGTCGTATCGAGCAGTCGGGGAACATCGTTGGTCGTCTTGGCGATATGCCACGCATCAAAGAGCGCGCAGCCCTCAAGGCTCGGCGAGGATGCCGCGGGGGCCAATCCGGCCCCGATGCGCTCAAGGATGCCGGAGAGGCGGTTGAGACGGCACTCGATGGCAAGCAGCATGTCAATCTCGTCCTGGTCCAGCAGGCTACGATCAAAATTGAGATAGAACAGCTTTGAGCGGTCGATACGCGCTAGGCTCATTTCGGACTTGGCAGCAATGGTGCGCAGGCGGGGCAAGTCGATCTCGCTCATCAGGGCGGCGGCATAACGCTCGATACCGCTCGGATTCTCGGCATGGTCAACACGGTAAAGCAGCGTCTCGATAGCATCGGGGAGCGGTGCCGTGTCAAAGCCCAAAAACACCTCGACCGGCTCGGGCAACTTTACGAGTTTGATCTTGTCGACAACGTTTTGCATGCCTGCATCGAGACCGTCGACGCCCGCCGTGTTCGCAAGAGCGCTTTCGGAGTTGGCAAATATCACGTAGCGCAAGAACATCGAGGCCATGAACTCGCCGAAAGGAAGGGCGCGGGTCGAATTCCATGTCTCGTGGTCGGACTGCTCGCGCATGGGGCCTTCGGGAGAGCCGGCAGTTCGCGCACACGCGCGCATTGCACCGTTAGCTTCCCTCACCATAATCTCGCCAATACTGGAATCGGACTCGTGAAGGACCAGCTCCATGTCAGGGTCCTCGGGCAACGGTACTTCCCGAACAGGACGATCAACCTTATAAACCTTGCCCGACACGCTCACGTAGCCCAAGAGCGATATGTGAGTTTTGCCGACGAATTCGACGACATAGCACGACTCTTTGGGGTCCTCGCCAAAGACTTTCCAGACAACACCATATGAGCGCCCCGCAGGCTGCTCTGGCATCGATGGAAAACGCTTTTTGGGGTCGAGAAACCTGAGCTTGTATGTCGGACGCTCTGCCACGAAATATCACCCTGATCAGTCGTTGAAAGAAGGAGTGGTCGCGGATGGGCCGCGACACCTACTCGGAATCTTACACGAGTCGATAAGAAATAGTCCGCTTCACGCTCGCGCCTCGACCGAGGTTCGAATCCATGGGATGCCGGCGTAAAAGAAAAGCCCCCGTTACCGGAGGCTTTAAGTTCAAATGGTGCGGCGTATAGGATTCCGCGCATCCGCTGCGCGGATCCGCGCCGGCTTCGCCCGCCTGCCGGCGTGCTTGCCCGCTCGCTACGGACGCTCCGCGTCCGCTTTACGCTCGCGCCTCGACCGAGGTTCGAATCCATGGGATGCCGACGTA
>CBCTZJ010000017.1:0-42283 GCA_965151385.1 uncultured Collinsella sp.
GGCAATACGCTTGAGGATCCTTAAAAGAAAGTCCAGTTTATCCTTCCCACTCCAAGTCCGGACCGCCCCGCGGTCCAACTTTCTGTCCGCACCCCCATCAGCCGTATGAAAGTACGGAAAAGTGTCAAATTCGAGCCGCCCAAATTACGGAAAAGTGTCGAAATGGGCGCGTGGAAATCACGGAAAAGTGTAAAACCGCACGTAAACAGGGGTGCGGCATAGCTTATGTTCCAACCTAGCTGTTGGGGTCGCCCTTGAGGGTGTTGATGTCCAGGTACTGGTTGTCGTCCTCTTTTTGCTGCGTTGCCGATTCGGACGCAGTGGGGCCGCGGAATAGCTGGAATCCCTCAAACGCGATCACGCCGAGCAGAGCGATGATGATGGCGATAAAGACAACCTTTGCCGCCTGCGAAAACTCCGAAAAGCGCGGCGGCTCTTCTTCGGTGTGGTAATCGGCAGCGCGCTTATCGCCGGCGCCGTGGGTATACGACGATGCCGAGGCTGCCTTTACGCTCGCTTGGTTGTAATCGGGGGCGGGCGCGGCGGCAAACGGGTCGCGAGAATAGCCCCTCGACGTTTGGCCGTAATCCTCGGTTTCGATGCGGCCGGCGCGAGGTTGTTCGCTCGGGCGGTTGTCGTATGCTGCGGTGTTGTCGTATGCGGAGTTGCGTTCCTCGGCAGCCGCAAACAGGGGGTTTACCGGAACGTCGAGCGCCGGCATGCCGCTCGAGGTCTCGTCCAGATCTGCCGCCGCCCAGGAATCAAAGGCAAACTGGCGGTTGGAAAGATCATCCAGATCCATGACAGGCGGCTCGAGCTCGGGCTCGAGCTCGGGCTCGGGAGCCGTGTATGCCGGCTGCTGCGGGGCAGCGTAGCGAATCGTGCTGTCTGCCGTGGGGCGCTGTGCCGCTGCAGCGAGAAACGCCGCCGTCTCGGACGGATCGCTAGCAGGACGGGGCGCAGGGGCGGCTTTACGCTTTGTCTGCACGATGGGACGGGTGGCAAAGTCGTCCGCGGGCACGGATGCCGGTGCGGGCGTGGCGGAAGGTGCGGGCTTTGCACTTGTCGGGCGAGCTCCGCCGCCCATGAGTTCCTCGGCGGTCCAGGGGCGGTCGCTCATCACGTCGTCGAGGCTCAGCGCAAACAGATCGTCTTCGCCCTCGTCAAACGCGCGTTTCGCATGCCTGGCGCCAGAAACGGTGCCTCCGCGGCCGTTGCGTGATGCGTTGCTCGACCCCATCTTGTTCCATCCTTTCGAAATAATCGCATTCATCGATTATATGGAACTTACCTTGCGGCCGACTCTCGGATTCGTGCATTCCAGAACTCGCGCCCAAAAGGGGAGGGGGCGCAGGCACGCTGACTATTTGTCGCCGGCGGCAGCCTTTGCCTCGTTAAGGTAGCTATAGAAGCTGTACTTTGAGATGCCAAAGAACTCGCAGGCGCGCTCGCTCGATTTGGAGATAAGGAAGGCGCCGCGACGGTCGAGGTAGCCAATGGCGCGAATGCGCTCATCTTTGGTCATAAGGGCTGCGGGCTTGCCCACGTATTGCTCACACTCGCGCAGCAGATCTTCGAGCAGGTCGCCGATGTTTTTGGTGATGGGCTCGGGCTCGGTGTATCCCTTGTCGCCCGTGCCGGTGAGCGCGTCGAGCGAGCGCTCAAAAGCCTTCATGAGCGTAATGTCAAAGTTAATGCCCAAAATGCCGACGGGCTTGCCCTCGTCGTTGCGGATAAAGATGGTCGAGGACTTGAGCAGCTTGCCATCGGCGGTTTTGGTGAGGTATGGCTCGCGGTCGTGCACGTCGGCGGTGCCCTCGTGCATGGACTCAAGCACAATATGGCTGGGACCGTCACCTAGTTTGCGTCCGCTGACGTGGCCGTTTTCGATCACTACGATGGAGTGGTCCACGTCCTCGGTCTCCAAGTCGTGGACGACGACTTCGCAGTTGGGGCCAAACTGGAGCGCCAGGCCGTGTGCAAGGCGCTTGTAAAACTCTATCTGTGCGGGGGTCATGGGTGCCTTCCTAAAAATTAGTTTGGGCTCACTTTGCCATAAACCCCACTTGTTCGCAAATAACGAAAACGTCGCTGCGTTATGTAACCGTTCGGCGGCGAAAAGGTACCGATTACGGCAACAAACAATTTGTTAGGTTTGCCAATCAAAAAGTGTGATAGAACAGTGCTAACAAACTTTTTGTTTGGCATCCACATAAAAGTTCAGTCGCATGAATGGGAATGGGCTGAAACGCGTATGCGGGGGCCGGCAAGAGAGGACTTAAGGAGTTCACCGTATGGCCGATAAGATCCAGTGGGCGGGCAACACGATGCCCAAGAGCGATGACAAGCACTTGGGAATCATGAGCCTCGACCACGTGAAGAAGGCCCGTGCCTTCCACCAGTCGTTCCCCCAGTACACCGTCACTCCGCTTGCCCGCCTGGATGGCCAGGCTGCACGCCTGGGCCTGTCCAACCTGTGCGTTAAGGACGAGAGCTATCGCTTTGGCCTCAACGCCTTTAAGGTCCTGGGCGGTTCGTTTGCCATGGCCAACTACATTGCCGACGAGACCGGCAAGGACGTTGCCGACTGCACCTTCGATTACCTGACTTCCGATCAGCTTGCCAAGGACTTTGGCCAGGCCACCTTCTTTACCGCCACCGACGGCAACCATGGCCGCGGCGTGGCATGGGCTGCCAATAAGCTGGGCCAGAAGGCCGTCGTGCACATGCCCAAGGGTTCCACCAAGCCCCGCTTCGACAACATCGCCGCCGAGGGCGCCACGGTGACCATCGAAGAGGTCAACTACGACGAGTGCGTGCGCATGGCCGCCGCCGAGGCCGACGCCTGCGAGCGCGGCGTTATCGTTCAGGACACCGCCTGGGAGGGCTACGAGAAGATTCCGTCTTGGATCATGGAGGGCTACGGCACCATGGCTTCCGAGGCTGCCGAGCAGCTGCGCGAGATGGCCATCAACCGCCCGACGCATGTCTTTGTCCAGGCTGGCGTAGGCTCGCTCGCCGGCGCCGTGGTGGGCTACTTCACTAACCTGTATCCCGATAACCCGCCCACCTTTGTCGTGGTCGAGTGCGCTCCGGCCGCCTGCCTGTACAAGGGCGCTGCCGCCGGCGACGGCGACCCGCGCATCGTGGACGGCGACATGCCCTCCATCATGGCCGGCCTGTGCTGTGGCGAGCCCAACATCCTGGGCTGGGATATCCTGCGCAACCACGCTACCGCCTTCGTGTCCTGCCCCGACTGGGTCACCGCTCGCGGCATGCGCACCCTGGGCGCTCCCGAGAAGGGCGACCCGCGCGTCATCTCCGGCGAGTCCGGCGCGGTGACCACCGGCCTGGTCGAGACCCTCATGCTCGATCCCGAGTGCGCCGAGCTCAAGGAGCTCATCGGCCTGGACAAGACGAGCTCCGTGCTCTGCTTCTCCACCGAGGGCGACACGGATCCGGATCAGTACCGTCGCATCGTCTGGGAGGGCGAGTACCCCACCTGTTAGCAGGCCTGACCTGTCCGGGTGGCGGAGCATATATTTGCTCCCTGCTCGAACAGTCCTGCGCAAGACGGAAAGCACATTAAGTGCTTTCCTTTGCGTGCGGAACTCGCGACGGAGCAAACATATGCTCCGCCACCCTACGTCCACTTGCTTGTGGGGTGCTCGACCTCACGCTACTTGGCACAAGTGATCTATCTGAAATATCTACCTGTAGGTAAACCCTTGTAGAAAGGTTGACTGTTATGGCTAAAGAACTCGATTTCGACGCTATCAAGGCTGCTGCTGAGTCCCATCGTGCTGATATGACTCGCTTCCTGCGCGCTATGATCAGCCATCCCTCTGAGTCCTGCGAGGAGGGCGAGGTTGTCGCTTGCATCAAGGCCGAGATGGAGAGCCTTGGCTATGACGAGGTCAAGGTCGACGGCCTGGGCAACGTTATGGGCTTTATGGGCGAGGGCGACAAGATTATCGCCATCGACTCTCACATCGACACCGTCGGCATCGGCAACATCGAGAACTGGGATGCCGATCCCTATGAGGGCTACGAGACCGACGAGATCATCTACGGCCGTGGCGGCTCCGACCAGGAGGGTGGCATGGCTTCTGCTACCTACGCTGCCAAGATGATGAAGGACATGGGCCTCATCCCCGAGGGCTACAAGATCATGGTCGTCGGCACCGTCCAGGAAGAGGACTGCGACGGCATGTGCTGGCAGTACATCTACAACAAGGACGGCATTAAGCCCGAGTTCGTCATTTCCACCGAGCCCACCGACGGCGGCATCTATCGCGGTCACCGCGGCCGCATGGAGATCCGCGTCGACGTTCACGGCACCTCCTGCCACGGCTCTGCTCCCGACCGCGGCGACAATGCCATCTACAAGATGGCCGACATCATCGCCGACGTCCGCGCTCTCAACAACAACGGCTGCGACGAGTCGACCGACATCAAGGGCCTCGTCAAGATGCTCGATCCCAAGTACAACCCCGAGCACTTCGAGGACGCCCGCTTCCTGGGCCGCGGCACCTGCACCGTCAGCCAGATCTTCTACACCAGCCCCAGCCGTTGCGCTGTCGCTGACTCCTGCGCCATCTCCATCGACCGTCGCATGACCGCCGGTGAGACCTGGGAGTCCTGCCTGGACGAGATCCGTAACCTGCCGGCAGCCAAGAAGTACGGCGACGACGTGAAGGTCTCCATGTACATGTACGACCGTCCGTCCTGGACCGGCGAGGTCTACGAGACCGAGGCTTACTTCCCCACGTGGATCAACAAGGAGACCGCTCCGCACGTCAAGGCCCTCGTCGACGCCCATAAGGCTATGTTCGGTGACGAGCGCATCGGCTGCGAGCCCAGCATGGACAAGCGCACCGGTCGTCCGCTGTGCGACAAGTGGACCTTCTCCACGAACTGCGTTTCCATCCAGGGCCGCTACGGCATCCCCTGCGTCGGCTTTGGCCCGGGTGCCGAGTCTCAGGCTCACGCTCCCAACGAGGTCACCTACAAGGACGACCTGGTCACCGCTGCCGCCATGTATGTGGCTGCCCTGAACCTCTACGATCCGAGCCAGGCCGATGGCGATGCCACCGTGTTCCGCGCCGGTCTGACCAACAACAAGATCGACTAGTCCCATTCCTCGATCTTGTTGAGCCGGGGACAGTTTATGCCCCCGGCACCCCCTGTTGACTTGGGGCCCGCGGTCGTTATCTCCCATGCTTCCTCAACGGTAGCGGGTCCTCGTCATGGTGCTCTGCATGTTCTAGCCACACGCGCATGCCGGAGCACATCTACTCATTGCGATCGTTTCATCTTTAGAAAGGACATTTCCATGGACGCCAAGTTTACCGAGCTCGTCGAGCAGCTGAACGGCCTCGACTTTAAGGGTATGTACGGCAGCGACTTCCTGCACACCTGGGATAAGACCACTGATGAGCTCAAGGCGCTCTACATCGTCGCCGACGCTCTGCGCGAGCTGCGCGAGAACAACGTTTCGTCCAAGATCTTCGATTCGGGCCTGGCCGTCTCGCTGTTCCGCGACAACTCCACCCGTACGCGCTTCTCCTTCTCTAAGGCCGCCAACCTGCTCGGCCTTGAGCTGCAGGACCTGGACGAGAAGAAGTCCCAGATCGCTCACGGCGAGACCGTCCGCGAGACCGCTACCATGATCTCCTTCATGGCCGACGTCATCGGCATCCGCGATGACATGTACATCGGCAAGGGCGACGCCTACATGGCTGAGGTCTCCGAGTCTGTCCAGCAGGCTTACGAGGATGGCGTTCTGGATCACCGTCCCACGCTCATCTCCCTGCAGTCCGACTCCGATCATCCCACGCAGTCCTCTGCCGACATGCTCTACCTTATCAACGAGTTTGGCGGCCTCGAGAACCTCAAGGGCAAGAAGGTTGCCGTCACCTGGGCCTATTCGCCCTCTTACGGCAAGCCGCTGTCCTGCCCGCAGTCGCTGATCAGCCTGCTGCCCCGCTTTGGCATGGACGTCACCCTGGCTCACCCCGAGGGCTACGACCTCATGCCCGAGGTCGTCGAGCGCGCCAAGGGCTATGCCGCCGAGTCCGGCACCACCTTTAAGCAGGTCAACACCATGGCCGAGGCCTTCGAGGGCGCCGACATCGTGATTCCCAAGAGTTGGGCTCCGTTTGCCGCCATGGAGAAGCGCACCAACCTGTACGCCGAGGGCGACGACGCCGGCATCGCTGCGCTCGAGAAGGAGCTGCTCGCCCAGAACGCCACCCATCAGGACTGGTGCTCCACGACCGAGCTCATGGAGAAGACTGCCAACGGCCAGGACACCATCTTTATGCACCCGCTGCCCGCCGACATCTCCGGTGTCTCCTGCGAGCACGGCGAGGTCAACGCCGACGTCTTCGACATGCACCGCGTGGGCATGTACAAGGAGGCCAGCTACAAGCCGTACGCCATCGCAGCCATGATGTTCCTGCAGAAGGTTGCCGATCCCGCCGCTACCCTCAAGGCCCTCGACGAGCGCAACACCGCCCGTTGGTTCCAGGCCTAAAGCTGGGCTGAGAAATGGCTAAGCGTATCGTTGTCGCCCTGGGCGGAAACGCCCTCGGCGCCAACCTTCCCGAGCAGATGGAGGCCGTCAAGACGACTTCCAAGGCTATCGTCGACCTGATCGAGGAGGGCAACGAGGTCGTCGTCGTGCATGGCAACGGTCCCCAGGTGGGCATGATCGCCAACGCGATGGCTGAGCTCACGCGCTCTAATCCTCAGAAGTACGTTCCCTGCCCCTTGTCCGTTTGCGGCGCCATGAGCCAGGGCTACATTGGCTATGACCTGCAAAATGCGCTGCGCGAGGAAATGCTCGACCGCAATATCGACAAGGGTGTCGCCACCGTGCTCACCCAGGTCGAGGTTGCGGCAGACGACCCGGCCTTTGCCGACCCGGTCAAGCCGATCGGTCCGTGGATGAGCGAGGCCGAGGCCAAGGAGCTGGAGGCCGACCGCGGCTACCAGTTTATCCACGACGAGAAGCAGGGCTTCCGTCGCGTGGTGGCTTCGCCCAAGCCCGTGAACATCGTCGAGCTCGACACCATCAAGTCGCTCGTCGAGTCCAACCATGTGGTGATCTCCTGCGGCGGTGGCGGCATTCCCGTCACCAAGGCCCAGGGCAACCACCTTAAGGGCGCTGCCGCCGTCATCGATAAGGACTTTGCGGCCGAGAAGCTCGCCGAGCAGCTCGATGCCGATGCCCTGATTATCCTGACGGCCGTGGAGAAGGTTGCCATTGGCTTTGGCACCGACCACGAGCAGTGGCTCGACACACTGAGCGCTGCCGATGTTAAGCGTCTGTCCGAGGCCAACGAGTTCGGTCGCGGCTCCATGCTGCCCAAGGTTCAGGCCGCTTCGACGTTTGCCGAGAGCAAGCCGGGCCGCACGGCACTCATCACGCTGCTCGAGAAGGCGCGTGATGGCCTTGCCGGCAAGACCGGTACCACGTTTACCGGCGACGCTGAGTAGGCATATCTGCACCATTGAGGAGGGTGCCCTGCGTCGCGGGGTGCCCTCCTTTGTGCTATGGAGAGCCAAGGGGCGTTCGCTGGAAAAAACGAGCGCGTGCCTGTTCCGACGGAGTGCGAGCTTGGTATGGTGGGTATAGCAACTATGGTGTCCAAGGTGGCCAGGGGAGGTTTGCGGAGATGAAACTCGGTTGCGTCATTATGGCTTCGGGCGAGGGTAAGCGGTTTAGCTCTAACAAGATGCTTGCCGATATCTATGGTGAGCCGCTGATTGCCCGGACCATCGATTCGGTTCCCCGGGGCTTTGACGTCGTGGTTTCGACGCGTTGGCCCGAGGTCGCCCAGATTTGCGAGGACAAGCATTGTTCGTGCGTGCTGCACGATGGCGAGCTGCGCAGCGAAAGCGTCCGTGCGGGCCTTTCGTGGGGAGTCGAACGCAACTGGAAAGGTTGTCTCTTTTTGCCGGGCGACCAGCCGCTCGTGAGTGCGGATTCTTTTGAGGCTATGGTTCGTGCATTTGACGAGCGTGGCCGCAAGCGTCCGGTACGTCTTGCGTGCAACGGTGAGCCTTCGAGCCCAGTGCTCTTTCCGGCGGAACTGTTCGATGCACTTATGTGTCTTGAGGGCAAGGACGGCGGCGGATCGATCCTCGAAGGCCGTACCGATGTGGTGCTGGTCGAGGCGCGTGCCTACGAGCTGTGGGACGTCGACACCGCCAAGGGACAGCGACGCATAGCGGAGCATATCGCCGCCTGCTCGTATTTTGATCGCGTGGCCAACTGCATCAATCAATAAGGAGCAATTATGATCATCATAAAAAACGGCGCGCTCGTGACGCCCCAGGGGCTTCGCCGCGCCGATCTTGCCATGGATGGCGATAAGATCGTGCGGATCGCCGCGGCGATCGAGCCGGCCGAGGGCGATACCGTCGAGGACGCCGCGGGCTGCTGGGTGTTTCCCGGCTTTATCGACGGCCACACGCACATGCAGTGCTGGACCGGCATGGATTGGACAGCCGATAGCTTTGAGACCGGCACGCGCGCGGCTGCCTGCGGCGGCACGACGACCATTGTGGACTACGCGACGGCCGATCGCGGCGTGACCATGCCCGATGCCTTGGCCGAGTGGCATCGCCGCGCCGAGGAAACCTGTACGGCCAACTACGCCTTTCATATGGCACTCGCCGAGTGGAACGAGCGCAACCGCGCCGATCTTTCGGCCATGCGCGAGGCGGGCGTATCGTCGTTCAAGACCTACTTTGCCTATGACCACCTGCGCCTGGACGATGCCGAGACGCTCGAGGTGCTCGAGGAACTCAAGCGCCTGGGCGGTATCCTGTGCGTGCATTGCGAGAACGGCACGCTGGTGAATGAGCTGCAGAAGCGCGTGTTTGAGCAGGGTATCCACGGGCCCGAGGGCCACGCGCTCAGCCGTCCGGACGTGTGCGAGGCCGAGGCAGTGAGCCGTCTGCTGTATCTGGCGCACTTGGCCGGCGACGCACCGGTCAACGTGGTGCACCTTTCGACCAAGCTGGGGCTCGAGGCCATCCGTGCCGCCAAGGCGCGCGGGCAGAAGAATATCTATGTCGAGACCTGCCCTCAATATCTGATGCTCGACGATACGTGCTACTTGGAGCAGGGCGAGGACGGCTTTGCGGGTGCCAAGTATGTGATGAGCCCGCCGCTGCGCCATGCGGGTGACCGTGCGGCACTGCGCGAGGCGCTTGTGGCCGGCGAAATCGATACGATTGCGACCGACCACTGCAGCTTTAACCTGCATGGGCAAAAGGACCGCGGGCGCGACGACTTCCGCGCGATTCCCAACGGCGGGCCCGGCGTGGAGCATCGGCCCGTCGCGATTGCCACGAGCTTTGAGGGGCAGCTGGGCCCCGAGGATCTCTGCCGCTTGATGAGCGAGAACCCGGCACGCATCTTTGGCATGTATCCGCGCAAGGGATGTCTTGCCGAGGGCGCCGATGCCGACGTGTGCGTGTGGGATCCCAAGGCACGCTGGACCATTCGCGCGGCGACGCAGCATCAGGCCGTGGACTACACGCCGCTCGAGGGCTTTGAGGCACATGGCCGCGCCAAGGCCGTGTTTGTGAATGGCGTGCTGGCTGCGCGCGACGGCGAGCCCACCGGAGCCCAACCCGGCCGCTACGTCCCCCGCTAGCAGGAAGGCCGCCAGGGTAGCTAATTTGGGACGGGGCTCTTTTAGCTACCCCTGCCTGCCTGATGATTTTTCTCTCAACATGGGGTAGCTAAAAGAGCCCCGTCCCAAATTAGCTACCCCTGGAGGCTGGTGGCGACGACGGGGCGGCCGAGGGCGGCCTCGAAGCGGTCGGCCATCGTGGGGTCGCTGAGCGTGTCGACTTGGTTGAGCATGACGCGCGCGTCGTCGAGCCTAAGCGCCTGCATCTCGGCATTGAGCACTTGGGCGACGCGCTCGGGCGTGGCAACGTCGGTGGGCTCGCAGCCGCAGCGCTCGCAAAAGAGCTCGGGGCGGTGGACGGCTTCGTTGATGGGCTTGCCGAATCCCGAGGCGCCGACGAGCCAGATGACATTGGCCGTGCCAGAGGGAATTACCGGCTCCCAGGCGGCGTGCGCCTTGAGCGGGAGCCGCTTGCTGCCGTCCGCCTCGGCCAGGACGTAGTCAAAGCGCTGCGCCAGCTGGTCGAGCGGTTCGGCAGGGGAGGAGAGCTTGCCCGTCTGGGGGTCCAAGACACCTGCTTGGCAGATGCTTCCCCGCACAAGCCCCGCGCAGGCCTCGCAGGTGCAACCAGGGATATGTGCGGCACCTGGCTTCCAGGGCGCAGCGTCCAGGCGACGGCTCGACCCGTCCCATGGCACGCCGGCGACGGGAAACATGTGCGTGGTGGTGCAGAGGAGCACGCGGCCGCCGGCACGCATAAGCTCAAGGCCGAGCGTCTTTAGCAGGGTCGACTTGCCGCCGCTGCCGATGATCGCGGTGATGCCCGGCTCAATCTTGAGCGTGGAGGCAAGGCTGCCGTTAACCGTTTCCATCTGTTCACCGCCGTATAATGCTGCGATAAGAAATAATCATTAGCGTAGCGGTCGAACCGCTTTTGCTCTGCTCAAACCGTAGCACAGGGAGGTGCCCCGGGAATGCTCGTTTATGTTCGCGGCGCAGGCGATATCGCCACGGGCGTGGCTGCTCGTCTGGTGCGCGCCGGCGTGTCGGTCGTCATGGCCGATATCGCGGTCCCCACGTGCATCCGTCGCACGATCAGTTTTTGCGAGGCCATTCGCTTGGGCGAGGTCGAGGTCGAGGGCATTCGCGCCCGGTTGGCGCAGACGCCGGCCGAGGCGCTTGAGATTACCGAGGAGGGGGATGTCGCCGTGGTGGTGGACCCCCAGGCACAGATGCTCGGCGAGCTTAAGCCCGCTGCCGTGGTCGACGCGATTCTGGCCAAGCGCAACTTGGGCACCACGCGCGATATGGCGCCTGCCGTCATCGCCGTGGGGCCGGGCTTTACCGCGCCGGTCGATTGCGATGCCGTGGTCGAGACTATGCGCGGGCATTTTTTGGGCCGCGTGATTACCCAGGGCTCGCCCCAGCCCAATACGGGCGTGCCGGGTGTCATCGCCGGATACGGCAAGGAGCGTGTAATCCACAGCCCCGCCGCCGGTGTGTTTAGGTCCGACCGCGCGATCGGCGATATCGTGAGTGCCGGCGAGTGCATTGGATATGCGGGCAATACGCCCATGTTCACGACGATTGACGGCTGCTTGCGCGGCCTTTTGGCAGATGGCGTCCACGTCACCGAGGGCTTTAAGTGCGCCGATGTCGACCCACGCGGCGACGCCAGCTACATCAACTATATTTCGGACAAGGCGACATCGGTCGGCGGCGGCGTGCTCGAGGCGCTCGCCATGCTCACCAACGTTTTTAGGGGATAGGAAGCGACGATGGAAAAGCTCGATGTGGTGAATGCTGCGCTTGGCGCTCTGAAGGCTGGTAAGACGTGTGAGCTCGTGGTCGTGGCCGGCACGGCGGGGTCGTCGCCGCGCGGCGTGGGCGCCTGGATGGCCGTCTTTGCCGACGGTAGCCAAGCGGGTACCATCGGCGGCGGCAAGATTGAGCTCTTTGCGCTGAACGAGGCGCGCGAGCTGCTGGCCGCGGGACAGTCGCGTCTGGTCCGCTACACCATGGGCGGCGAGAACTCCGATACCGGCATGATCTGCGGCGGAGCCATTTGCCTGTGCTATCTGCACCTGGATGCGACCCAGGCGCCATTGTTCCAGTCGGTTGCCGACGTCTTGGCGTATCGACGCATCGGCGACTTCGTCATCGACTTTGAGCCGTTTATCGCAAGCGCGCTCGAATGCGACGCTGATGAATACCATGGCGAGGAATCACACCGCACCATTGTGGGCTGCCCCGAGCTTTCGCTGGTGGAGGAGGGGAGTAAGGTCACCCACACCAACGCCGCCTCCGAGATTCCTCCCGCGCACATCGAGACGCTCTGCCCCGAGGGCCTGACCTACATCTTTGGCTGCGGGCACGTGGGCGCCGCAACGGCGCGCGTGCTCACGGCGGCGGGCTTTGCCGTTGTGGCGTGCGATGACCGCCCCGGCACGCTGGCGCCCGAATGGGTGCCCGGCGTCTTCGACCGTCGTCTGGTCGACTACAAGAATCTGAGCAAGCTGTGCCCCATCGGTCCGCGCGACTTGGTGGTCGTGGCCACAGCAGGCCACAAGTCCGATATCGACGTGGTGATTCAGGCCATGCGCGCCAAGCCCGCCTACCTGGGTTGCCTGGGCTCGCGTCGCAAGACGGCCTTTGTGCGGGCCCGCTTGGAGCAGGAGGGCTTTACGCAGGAGCAGATCGACGGGCTGCACCTGCCGATCGGCGTTGCCATCGAGGCGGAGGACCCCGAGGAAATCGCCATTTCCATTGCCGCCGAAATGATCCACCTGCGCCGCACCAAGCTCGTCCCCCGCAAGCGCTAATCTCATCCCCATATATGAGTTGCGGTGAAATAGGGACTGTTTAAGCCAGTTAAGCCGTCAAACAGTCCCTATTTCACCGCAACTGCTTTTTGGGGATCGAGTTGTGCGGGGGAGTTGTGGAGTTGTGCAGGCAGACGAGGTTTTTCTGGAAATACGCTCCCGATGCGCGTATAGTACCGATTGTTTTGTCGGCTCCTGCTGCGTCGAGTCCAAACCGCGAAATGCCATGAGCGGCGCGGATGCAGCCAGGAGGCACGAGGACAACCCATCGTGGCCACGCCCCGTGCTTAAAACCCCAAGAAGGAGTGAACAATGGCAGAAGAGAAGTATGTGCCGCGTCTGAAGACCAAGTACAACAACGAGGTCAAGCAGCAGCTTCAGGACAAGTTCCAGTACGAGAACGTCATGATGATCCCCAAGTTTGAGAAGATCGTCGTGAACATGGGTGTCGGCGAGGCCGCTACCGATTCCAAGGCCATCGACGGTGCCGTGCGCGACCTGCGCGCCATCACCGGCCAGCAGCCGATGATCACCCGTGCCCGCAAGTCCATCGCTACCTTCCGCCTGCGCGCTGGTATGCCGATCGGCTGCAAGGTTACCCTGCGTGGCGACCGTATGTGGGAGTTCTTCGATCGTCTGACCTCCGTCGCGATCCCCCGTATCCGCGACTTCCGCGGCATCTCCGCCAAGAGCTTCGACGGCCGTGGTAACTTCTCCATGGGCGTCACCGAGCAGCTCATCTTCCCCGAGATCAACTTCGACTCCGTCGATCATCAGCGTGGTATGGACATCACTTTCGTGACCACCGCCAACACCGATGAGGAGGCCAAGGCCCTTCTGGACGCCTTCGGTTTCCCGTTCAAGAAATAGGTTCACCTGCCCTATAAGCGCCGTTCCCACAAGGGGGCGGCGCTTGGGGCGAACAATACTCTATGTGAGGAGGATATAAGTGGCTAAGACATCGATGATCGTCAAGTGCAATCGCAAGCAGAAGTTCTCTACTCGTGAGTACACGCGCTGCCAGCGCTGCGGCCGTCCGCACTCTGTGTACCGCAAGTTCGGCCTGTGCCGTGTCTGCTTCCGCGAGCTTGCACTCAAGGGCGAGCTTCCCGGCGTTAAGAAGGCCAGCTGGTAAGTCACTACCAGCGTTTCAAGCATCCGTTTGGAACAGGGAAAACGCGCTAGTTAGGCTTTGCCGTTAAGGGCGGCGAAGAACCAAGAGCACGTGTTCATCAAGAACGAAGGAGAATCTGTATGAACCTTACAGACCCGATCGCAGATATGCTTACGCGCATCCGTAACGCTAACTCTGTGAACAAGGCCACGGTCTCCATGCCGAGCAGCAAGAAGCTCGTCGAGATCGCTCGTGTTCTGCACGAGGAGGGCTACATCGAGGGCTACGATGTCGAGGACACCGTTCCCCAGAAGACTCTGCACATCACGCTTAAGTATGGTCCCAAGAAGGCTAAGGTCATCAACGGCATCCGCCGCATTTCCAAGCCGGGCCTGCGTAAGTACACCGGCGTTGCCGACATGCCCCGCGTCCGCGGTGGCCTTGGTACCGCCATTATTTCCACCAGCCATGGCGTCATGACCGACCGCGATGCTCGCAAGCACAACGTCGGCGGCGAGATCATCGCTTACGTCTGGTAATTCGCTCGGTAGGTAGAAGGAAAGGAGATCACCGTGTCTCGTATCGGTAATAAGCCTGTCCAGATTCCCGCCGGAGTCGAAGTGGCAGTCAACGGCAACAACGTTGTCGTCAAGGGCCCCAAGGGCCAGCTCGAGCTCGATGTCTTTGAGAAGCTCGCTATCAACGTCGAGGACAACGTCCTCACCGTTTCCCGTCCCGACGACGAGCGTGAGACCCGTGCCCGCCACGGCCTCACCCGCGCCCTCATCCACAACATGGTTGTTGGCGTTTCCGAGGGCTTCGAGAAGAAGCTCGAGCTCGCCGGCGTCGGTTACCGCGTGCAGCAGAAGGGCAAGAACCTCGAGTTCTCCCTGGGCTTCTCGCACCCCGTGATCGTCGAGGCTCCCGAGGGCATCACCTTCGAGGTTCCCGACAACACCCACGTGAACGTCAAGGGTATCAACAAGCAGCAGGTCGGCCAGATCGCCGCTGAGATCCGCGGTCATCGTCCTCCCGAGCCTTACAAGGGTAAGGGTATCCACTATGTTGGCGAGCACATCCGCCGCAAGCTGGGTAAGGCCGCCAAGTAGTCGTAACCGACTCACTCGCATAAGACCAGCACCCCGTTAGGTGCTGGCAAGATCAACCTTTTTAGGAGTTTACGTATGAACAAGCATAAGGCGAAGCTGGAAGGCCTCAAGCGTCGTCAGCGTCGTGTTCGCGGCAAGGTCTCGGGTACCGCCGAGCGTCCGCGTCTTCGCGTGACCCGTACCAACGCCAACATCTATGCCCAGATCATCGACGATAGCAAGGGCTCCAGCCTGACGCTCGTCTCTGCCTCGACCCTCGAGGCCGAGTTCAAGGGCACCCACACCTCGAACAAGGAGGCTGCGGAGAAGGTCGGTCAGCTCGTTGGCAAGCGTGCCATCGAGGCCGGCATCACCAAGGTCGCTTTCGATCGTGGTGGCCGTATCTACCATGGCCGCGTCAAGGCCCTCGCCGACGGTGCTCGTGCCGCCGGTCTCGAGTTCTAGGAGGTATGTAGCACATGGCTCGTAATCAGAAGCAGCAGCGCGAGGCCTCCGAGTTCGAGGAGCGCGTCGTTTACATCAACCGCGTGTCGAAGACCGTCAAGGGTGGTCGTCGCATGAGCCTCGTCGCTCTCGTCGTCGTTGGCGACGGCAAGGGCAACGTCGGCGTTGGCATGGGCAAGTCCGCTGAGGTGCCCATGGCCATCTCCAAGGCGTCTCTCGATGCCAAGAAGAACATGTTCCACGTGCCGGTGACCGAGCAGGGCACCATCCCGCACGAGGTTCTCGGTCACTTTGGTGCCGGCCGCATCATCATCAAGCCCGCTGTCGAGGGTACCGGCGTTATCGCCGGCGGCGCTGTGCGTCCCCTCTTCGAGCTTGCTGGCATCAAGAACGTCCTGTCCAAGTCCCTCGGTACCGACAACGGCCTCAACATCATCAAGGCTGCCGTCGAGGGCCTCAAGGAGCTCTCCAGCCCTGAGGACGTCGCGGCTCGCCGTGGCCTGACGGTCTCCGAGATGTTCGTCGGTAAGGAGAACTAAGCATGGCTGACACCATCAAGATCAAGCAGGTCCGCAGCACCAACGGTTGCAAGCAGGATCAGGTCCGTACTGTCCGTGCCCTCGGTCTCCACAGGATCCGCGAGGTTCGCGAGATTGCTGACAACGAGTCCGTCCGCGGCATGATCTTCAAGGTCAAGCACCTTGTCGAGATTGTAGAGGAGTAGCAAATGCAGCTTCACGATCTTACTCCCGCGCCCGGTTCCACCAAGAACCGCAAGCGCGTCGGCCGTGGCAATTCTTCGGGTCACGGCACCACTTCTGGCCGCGGTCAGAAGGGCCAGGGTTCCCGCTCTGGCGGCACCAAGGGTGCCGGCTTCGAGGGTGGCCAGACTCCGCTGGCTATGCGCCTGCCCAAGCTTCCGGGCTTCCGCAACCCCCGTCGTATCGAGTACACCGCCGTTAACGTTGAGCGTCTCGAGCGCAAGTTCGAGGACGGCGCTGTGATCGACGGTGCCGCTCTTAAGGCCGCTCGCATCACCAAGAGCGAGTTCGAGCCCGTCAAGGTGCTCGGCAATGGTGAGCTCACCAAGAAGTTCACGGTCAAGGTCGACAAGGTCAGCGCTTCTGCGCAGGCCAAGATCGAGGCCGCCGGCGGAAAGGTCGAGCTGCCGTGCTAAATGGTCTTAAGAATGCTTTCCGCATCAAAGAATTGCGCGAAAAGATTCTTTTTACCATAGCTATGCTCGTCGTGTACCGCATTGGTGCGCACGTTCCTGTGCCCGGCATTCCCTTCCAGGGAATGCTGGGCCTTTTCTCGACCGATAACAATTCGGTCGCCGCAGGTGCTATGGCCCTCCTGAATCTTTTCTCTGGTGGCGCGTTGAGCTATGTTTCGGTGTTCTCCCTGGGCATCATGCCTTACATCACCAGCTCGATCATCCTCCAGATGCTCCAGGCCGTTGTGCCTTCCCTGCATGAGCTTGCCCGCGAGGGCGAGGTCGGTCAGACCAAGATTACGCAGTATTCGCGTTACCTCACCCTGGCTCTGGCAATCCTCAACTCCGTGGGTTACCTCTTCCTCTTTAAGAGCTTCGGCATCAGCTTTACTGGCGCCGGCGCTCCCGAGATCATCTTTGACCTCATGATCGTCGGCACGCTCACCGCGGGCGCCATGTTGATCATGTGGATTGGTGAGCTCATCACCCAGCGCGGTATCGGCAATGGCATGTCGCTGATCATCTTTGCGAACATCATGGCCGGTCTGCCGCAGGCGATCTTCTCCAGCACCGAGGGCAATGCCGGTGGCATCATCACCATGGTGATCATCTGCGCCATCATCCTGCTGGTCATCCCGCTGATCGTTTTCCTTGAGCGCGGCCAGCGCCGCATTCCGGTCTCCTACGCCAAGCGCGTCGTGGGCCGTCGCATGATGGGTGGCCAGACCACCTACCTGCCCATCAAGGTCAACACCGCTGGCGTCGTGCCGATCATCTTCGCTTCGGCGCTGCTGTACTTCCCGGCTCAGATTGCCGTGTTCTTCCCCGGCATCGGCTGGATTCAGGCAGTTGCCTCTGCGCTTTCGACCGGTTGGCTCAACTGGGTGCTTAACGTTGTCCTCATCGTGTTCTTCGCGTACTTCTACACCTCCATGGTGTTCAACCCCGATGACACGGCCGACAACCTTAAGAAGCAGGGCGGCTTTATTCCGGGCGTCCGTCCGGGTAGGGCTACCGCGGCCTACATCAAGAACGCGCTCAATAAGATCACGCTTCCCAGCGCTGTCTTTTTGGCGCTTATCGCCATCGTGCCTTCGATCATCTTCTCCTTCACGGGTAACCATCTGATCCAGGCATTTGGCGGCACGTCCATCCTCATCATGGTCGGCGTCGTGCTCGACACGGTCGATAAGCTCGAAGGCCAGATCAAGATGTATGATTACGATGGATTCTTTAAATAGGCTAGAGGAGGATTGCTCATGAACCTCGTATTGCTCGGAGCTCCGGGTGCCGGTAAGGGCACCGTCGCACAGGAGCTCGTCGCCGAGTTTGGCGTCGCTCACATTTCCACGGGCGACCTGCTGCGTGCTGCCGTCAAGGGCGGCACCGAGCTTGGTATTCAGGCTAAGAAGTACATGGACGCTGGCGAGCTCGTTCCCGACCAGCTCGTGATCGACCTTGTCAAGGAGCGCCTTGCCGCCGATGACGCCCAGCAGGGCTTCATCCTCGATGGCTTCCCGCGCAACACCGCCCAGGCTGTGACGCTCGATTCCGAGCTCTCCGCCATGGGTCGCGAGATCGACTGCGCTCTTCTGGTCGACGTGGCCCCCGAGGTCATCATCGATCGTCTGTCTTCGCGTCGCACCTGCCGCGCCTGCGGTTACACCGGCACCGCTGCCGATGCCACCTGCCCCAAGTGCGGCGGCGAGATGTATCAGCGCGACGACGACAAGCCCGAGACCATCAAGAACCGTCTCGACGTCTACGAGAAGTCCACGAGCCCGCTCGTCGACTACTATCGTGGCCAGGGTCTGCTCAAGTCGGTCAACGGTGACCAGGCTCGCGAGACCGTGTACGGGGATGTCAAAGAGGCTCTCGGTCTATGATCAAGATTAAGTCTGCAACGCAAATTGAGCAGATGAAGAAGGCAGGAGCGCTATCTAAGATGGCGCTCCGCCACGTTGGAGCCATGGTTCGCCCCGGCGTGTCGACCTTCGAGCTCGATCAGCTTGCGGAGCAGATTATCCGCATGCATGGCGGCACCCCTGCCTTTAAGGGCTACGGCGGTTTCCCGGGGACCATTTGCGCATCGATCAACGATGCCGTGGTCCACGGTATTCCCAACCCCGACATGATCCTGCGTGATGGCGATATCATCTCCATCGATACGGGAGCTGTCATTGACGGTTGGGTTGGCGATAACGCCTGGACGTTTTTCGTCGGCACGCCCACGCCCGAGGCCAAGGCCCTGTGCGAGGTTACGCGCGATTGCCTAAAGGCTGCCATCGAGCAGGCTGTTCCCGGTAACCATATCGGGGACGTCGGCTATGCCGTTCAGTCTCTCGCCGAGTCTCACGGTTACGGCGTGCTTCGCGATTACGTGGGGCATGGTATCGGCCGTGTGATGCACGAGGACCCCAACGTTCCAAATTATGGAAAGAAGGGGAGAGGCGTTCGCCTTCAGGCTGGTATGGTCATCGCCATCGAGCCGATGGTTACGATGGGTTCCAATCATGTGAGCACGGGCTCCGATGGTTGGATCGTAACGACCAATGACCACCTGCCCGCCGCGCACTACGAGAACACCGTCGCCATTACCAATGACGGTCCGGTGATTCTTACCACGGATGCCCAAGGTGCTTGGTGCTCCCTCCAAGGCGGTGAAATGTAAAAGTCGCCGCCCCCTGATGCCCAACCTCGCCTTTCAATTTCGAAGGTATGACCCTAAGGTCTATGCCTTCTCATTTCAAGGCGATCTTGGGCATCAGGGAACGGCTTTGTTTTACATTTCAAATGTAACAAGTTCCACTTAGATGTGGAGCCATTACGAAGATATTACGATACGTGCATGCGTATTGTAGAATACTCAATCGCTGTCGTTTTCTAGAGAAAGATGATTGCTTGTGAAGAAGGAAGACGCAATTGAGCTTGAGGGTACGGTAAAGGAGCCGCTGCCCAATGCCATGTTTAAGGTTGAGCTCGAGAACGGTCATTCGGTTCTGTGCAACATTTCTGGCAAGATCCGAATGAATTACATCCGCATTCTCCCCGGTGACAGGGTTGTCGTGGAGCTTTCCCCGTACGACCTGACCCGCGGTCGCATCACCTATCGCTATAAATAGCGGCACGCATACACGCTCTTTTCCGACTGCAGGCTTAGCTCAACCTACGGTCGGTTTGCGTGTGAAGACCAGCCATAGTTTTAAACGCCTGCGGCTGGGCGAGTAGATAGTAGGGAAGTAGTTTGAGCGCTACCGAAAGGAAGAACGATGAAGGTACGTCCTTCGGTCAAGAAGATGTGCGATAAGTGCAAAATCATTAGGCGCCATGGCAAGGTCCTCGTCATTTGCGAGAACCCCCGTCATAAGCAGCGTCAGGGTTAAGAGAGGAGACTACGTTGGCCCGTATTAATGGTGTCGACCTCCCGCGTGAGAAGCGCGTTGAGATCGGTCTGACCTACATTTACGGCATCGGCCGCACCACTGCGACGAAGATCTGCGTCGAGTGCAACGTTAACGTGGACACGCGCGTTAAGGACCTCACCGAGGATGAGGTTAACGCCATCCGCGATTATATCGATAAGAATCAGATCATGGTTGAGGGCGACCTCCGCCGTGAGCGCAACCAGAACGTCAAGCGCCTTATGGACATCGGCTGCAACCGCGGCCTTCGTCACCGCAAGGGCCTCCCGGTCCGCGGCCAGCGCACCCACACTAACGCTCGTACCCGCAAGGGCCCGAAGCGTCAGATCGGTGCTAAGAAGAAGAAATAAGGAGCGCTAGATAGATGGCTACTGCTAAGAAGAACGTTCGCGCTGCCCGTCTGAAGCGCGCGGACCGTAAGAACATTTCCGTGGGCCAGGCTCACATTCGTTCTACGTTCAACAACACGATCGTTTCGATCACCGATCCCCAGGGCAACGTCATTTCCTGGAAGTCGGCTGGCCAGGTGGGCTTCAAGGGCTCCCGTAAGTCCACGCCGTTCGCTGCCCAGATGGCTGCCGAGGCTGCTGCCAAGCAGGCCATGGAGCACGGTATGAAGAAGGTTTCCGTCTTCGTCAAGGGCCCCGGCTCCGGTCGTGAGACCGCCATCCGCTCCCTCCAGGCTGCTGGCCTCGAGGTCTCGAGCATCCAGGACAAGACCCCCATTCCGCACAACGGCTGCCGCCCCAAGAAGCGTCGCCGCGTGTAACTGAAAGGATCGTATCAATATGGCAATCGACAGGACTCCTGTTCTTAAGCGCTGCCGTCAGCTCGGGATCGATCCCGCTGAGCTCGGTTACAGCAGCAAGAAGGAATCTATCCGTCAGCCCAAGCGCCGTCGCAAGGAATCTGAGTACGGCATGCAGCTGCGTGAGAAGCAGAAGGTCAAGTTCATCTATGGCGTTCTGGAGAAGCAGTTCCACGGCTACTTCAACAAGGCCCGTAAGATGAACGGCGTCACCGGTGAGAACCTCATGATCATCCTTGAGTCTCGCCTCGACAACGTCGTCTTCCGTCTTGGCTTCGCCCGCACCCGCAAAGAGGCTCGTCAGTCCGTCCGTCACGGTCACTTCACCGTGAACGGCAAGCGCGTGGACATCCCGTCCTACCGCGTCAAGGCCGGCGACGTCGTCGCTGTCGGTGAGAAGTTCCGTGACCTCCTCCCCATCAAGGAGGCTCTGATTTCCTCCGAGCGCTTTGAGGTCCCTGGCTGGCTCGAGGTCGATATCGAGAAGCTGTCTGGTAACGTGCTCGCTCTGCCGACGCGTGAGCAGATCAGCGGTGATATCAACGAGCAGCTCATCGTCGAGCTCTACTCTAAGTAGTCCATCCGGGCTGCTGAGGCTGGAGGTAATACATGTCAGAATTCATTAGGCCTCAGGTTCAGGTCGAAGAGATCAACGAGACCTCTGCTCGTGTCTCCGTCGAGCCGCTCGAGCGTGGCTACGGCGATACGCTGGGTAACTCGCTTCGTCGTGTTCTTCTGTCCTCGCTCGAGGGTGCCGCCGTCGAGGCCATTCAGATCGATGGCGCGCAGCACGAGTTCATGACCATCCCTAACATGGTCGAGGATGTCACCGATATCGTCCTGAATGTCAAGGGTCTTGTCTTCAGGGCTCTCGGCACGACCGACGAGGCAACCGCCACCATCTCGGTTGACGGCCCTTGCGAGGTCACCGGTGCGGACTTCTTTATTCCGTCCGAGTTTGAGCTGGTCAACCCCGAGCAGCACATTGCTACGCTCACCGAGGGCGGCCATCTCACCATGAGCATGCGCATCGGCTATGGCCGCGGCTATGTTTCTGGCGAGGCCAACAAGCGCGACAACGATCCCATCGGTGTGATCCACGTCGACTCGCTGTACTCGCCGGTTTCCCGTTGCGCCAAGCTCGTTGAGGCTTGCCGTGTCGGTCAGCACACCGACTACGACCGCCTTGTCCTCGAGATCGAGACCAACGGCTCCATCGCCCCGCGCGACGCCGTGGTCCAGGCTGCCAATATCATCAACCAGCATATGGCCGCCTTTATGAACCTTGCCGAGACCCCCGAGGTCGAGGAGGAGGCTTCGATCTTCGCTCCCGAGGTCACCAACGACAACGCCGAGCTGGACAAGCAGATCGAGGATTTGGACCTTTCCGTCCGTTCCTACAACTGCCTTAAGCGCGCCAGCATTCACTCGGTCCGTCAGCTCGTTGAGTTCTCGGAGAACGATCTGCTCAACATCCGTAACTTCGGTGTTAAGTCGATCGAGGAAGTGAAGGACAAGCTTGAGTCCATGGGCCTGAGCCTGAAGGCTTAATGCTTCGCATATTTGAGGAGAAACTAGACCATGCGTCACAACGTTAAGAAGGGCCTGAAGCTCGGCACCGATGCGAGCCACACCAAGGCCATGAAGAAGAGCCTTGCTAAGGCCCTCTTCGAGAACGACCGCATCAAGACCACCGAGACCCGCGCTAAGGCGCTGCGTTCGGTCGTCGATCCGATCATCACTTGGGCCAAGAAGGGCGACCTGCACTCTCGTCGTCTGGCTATCGCCAAGCTCGGCGATAAGCAGCTCGTTGCCGAGATCTTCGACAAGGCTGCTCAGGGCATGTGGCAGGACCGCAACGGCGGTTACACCCGCATCATGAAGCTCGGTAACCGTAAGGGCGACAACGCTCCCATCGTTATCATGGAGCTCGTCACCGAGCCTTGCACGCCTAAGGCCAAGAAGGCTGCTCCGGCCCCCAAGAAGGCCGCTGCTCCCAAGAAGGTCGAGGCTGTCGAGGAGGCTCCTGCTGAGGAGACTGCTGAGTAGACATTCCGTCTGCATAGGCTATATTCGAGGGGTACGTTCGCGTACCCCTCTTTTTTTGTCGCAATACCGTTGCTTGTTTGTAGGGAGCGCCCATGACTGCGCCGTCTGATTTCAATTCGACCCCCGAGCTCGACGCCACCCTTGTATTTCGTGTGGCCTACGATGGCTCCTCCTATAGCGGATTTGCTGAGCAGCCGGGCCAGACGACGGTTGCGGGTGAGTTACGCCGTGCAATCGAGACGTTGCTGCGCCGCCCAATCGATCTGACGTGCGCGGGGCGTACCGATGCCGGCGTGCATGCGGTGGCCCAATACATCAGCGTGCCCGTAACGGGCGCTGAGCTCTCCCTGACGCGCCGTAGGTGGCTGCGGGCTATGGATGCTCTGCTGTCCAAAGATATCGCCATAAACGAGGTCTACAGGGCCCGTAAGGGCTTTTCTGCGCGCTTTGACGCGCGTTCTCGCACGTACACCTATCGCATTGCCGACCGTGACGCGCGGCCTGTGCTGTCACGCGGTGCCGTGTGGTGGCATCGCTATCCCCTCGACGTCGATGCGATGGCGGCCGCCTGCCCTGCGCTTTTGGGCGAGCAGGACTTTAAGAGCTTTTGCAAGGTCGCCTCTGCCGTGGGAAAGCCTACGCACCGTTGCGTAATGCGTGCCGAGTTTGGTCATGAGGTCGCCTTTGGCGAGGACATCCTCACGTTTACCATCGAGGGCAATGCGTTTTTACATTCGATGGTGCGAACCATTGTGGGCACCCTTGTCGAGATCGGCATGCATCGCCGCGATTCCGAGTGGATGCGCGAGGTAATTGATGCCTGCGATCGCTCCGCTGCTGGTCCTACGGCGCCCGCATGCGGTCTCACCTTTATGGGTGTGGACTACGACCCCACCGAGCTTGTGGTGCTCGATTAGGGAAGTGACTGCCTGACGGCGATCTTTGTGCGCGGTGCCTGTGGGCGGGGCGTGTGCAACATCTGTTCTTGACGTGCATCGCGGCGGGTGACCATCCGCATTAAATGACGGGGTGTACCATGAACGACAGTTTGTTACTGGCTGTCGAGAGGACGGAAAACTTGGTTCGACGTGGTTCGCATCCGCGACTTTCGGTGATCCTGATTGTTGAGGGTTCGCCCAGCTATGCGATGCGCGCTCTCGAGAGTGTCCAGAACCAAGACCTCTACGATTTGCAAATTGTCGTCGTTTGCCGCGGCGTGGTAGCCGGTGTGCACCATTCGCTCGAAGTTGCCGCCGACAGGGACATTCATATTGATTTGATTGATGTTGAGGACCCAGCGCCTGGCGCCTGCCTGCGTGCCGGCTTTGCGGCTTCGCGTGGCTCCCAGATCATTGTGATGAATGCCAATGAGTGGTTTGCGCCGCAGTCCCTTTCGCAGATGGTCGAAAGCTCCTGCGACGATTCGGCTGACATCGTGTTTCCCTCTGTTTCGCTCGATCGCTACGATGTTCACCGCGAGCGTCATTCCCGAGTTTTGGACGCGACATCCGTTTCTGAAGATGAGGACCAGGCGACTTGCCTGACCCTATTGGTCTCCTGTGGTTTAATCCGACAGACCTCTGGCGTGCTGTATGATCGCGTCCTCTTTGAGGCGTGCCTTGCGCATGGCGATGCATTTCGCACGGTGTCTTTTTTGACGTTCGCGCTTTCGCAGTCAAAGCGCGTTTCGGGATGTGGCCGTGCCCGTTTTCACGCAGTGGCGCCGTCGATTACGGAGACGTTTGACCCCACGATGTTTGCCAGGCTTTCTGATGATATCGGGGCGCTCGACAGGCTTGCCGACTCGCTTGCCGTCGCGGGCGGTAGCGATCAGTTGAAACTGGTCTGCCAGCGGTATTACTACGCCGGTCTGGTCGCCTGCATCGATAATTTGTGTCTGAGCCCCCATGGGGTGTCTTCAATAGAGCGTTCGGCCCGTTTGCATGATATGCTCGAAGCGCAGCGTACCCGTCAGATGGTTGCGGCTCTTAAGGGCAATCATCGTGGTCTAGGTCTGCTCTATGGTTCGATAGCCAGCGCCAAGCCCACGCGGTGTGCGTTGTATACGCATCTGGCGGCCTTTTTCAATCGTTCGGGCGCCAAGACAGTCTAGTAGCGTGATTTTCGAAATAAATTGCATGGAATTGTTTCGAAATGCGTTCTTATTCACTAAAACCCTCAAATAGCGCTAAACTATTCAATCACTAAGTGATTGTCTCCGCAATCTTTTGGAGTGAGGTTTTGTATGGCCAAAAAACGCAATGGGCGCCAGGATGCCATCAGAGATATTGTTCGCAATAAGGACGTACGCACGCAGCGCGTTTTGGTAGACGAGCTTCGCGCCATGGGTTTCGATTGCACGCAGGCGACCGTTTCGCGCGATATCGCGGACATGGGACTGCGTAAGCTCCCCGAGGGCATCTATGTCCTTGCCGAGGACCTGCATCTGCAGCGCATGGTTTCCGAGCTGGTTACCGGCGTACTGCGCACCGATAATCTGGTTATGATCAAGGCACAGCCCGGTACGGCTTCTGGTATTGCCGCAGCGGTCGATGCCGCGGAGCTGCCCGACGTGCTTGGCTCGCTTGCCGGCAACGACACGATCTTAGTCATTGCGCAGACGGCCGAGGACGGCGAACGCCTTGAGGCGCTCATCAACAAGCTGAGTAACTCTCACAAGTAGGGGATGCGTGGCACTGCTGCTGTGCCGATTGTTGCTATAGGTAATTGCCGAGGGCGTTGACGAAGGTCAGCGCCCTTTTTGCATACCAGTGCCTGTTGCTCTGTCGGTCCTGTAGCCGGGGCCGTCGTGGCATCTTGTGGTATCTGCCGAAATAAAGAAGCGCCCGAGCAGCGTATATGCTGCTCGGGCGCCTTGGTGTCAGTCGTTTTTTGCGCTTACTGGCCCGTAGAGGGGTCGGGCGTGGGCGTAGGATCGGGGGTAGGCGTAGGATCGGGTGTGGGCGTGGGAGTAGGGGTGGGGGTAGGAGAGCCGCCCTCGCCGCCGCTACCGCCGCCGCCGGTCGTACCGTCTCCGCCGGTGGTACCGTTGCCGCCGGTCGTATCGCCACCCGTGGTCTCGGTCGTCGTGGTGGTAGTCGTCGTGGTGGTTGCTCCCTCGTCTTTGTCGTCTTTGTCGTCTTTGTCCTCCGACTTCTTGGCGTTGCTAGTGCCGTAGAACTTCCAGACGCTATTGTTCTTGTACGTGGGAGCCGTTCCGGTCGAGAATTCCTCGCGCTCGGTGCCCGCAAGAACGGTGTTCATGAACTTCTTAAAGACGGGCAGGTTGGTGCTGTCGCCCAGCAGGTCCGAACCGTACTTTTGGATGGGAATCTCGCCTGCGGAATAACCGGTCCACAGGGCGCATGTCAGTTGCGGCGTGAAGCCGCAGAACCACAGGTTGGTGGTGTTGTCAGTGGTGCCCGTCTTGCCGGCATAGGGCTGATTGACGTTCAGCGCGCCGGCGGCACCCGTGCCGCTGCCCTGCATGACGCCGGATAGAACATCGGTAACCGCGGCAGCCTCGCCTTCGGTGAGCACCTGCGTGGGATTGTCGGTGTGCTGGTACAGAACCGAGCCGGTACGCGAGTCGATCTCGGTAATGGCGATCGGCTGGCGATAATAGCCGCCGTTGGCAAACGTTGCGTAGGCCGATGCCATCTCGAGCGGTGAGATGGACCCGGTGCCGAGCGTCATGACGGGAACGTCCTCGATATTGTCCTTGGCGGGATCGATGCCAAGCTTTTTGACGAGCGACATGATCTTGTCATTGCCGATGGCTTCGGCCACCTGAATGTAGCCGGTGTTGGATGAGTATGCCGTTGCCTGCTTAAGCGTGATGTTGCCATAGCTCTGGTTGCCGTAGTTTTGCACCTCGGTCGTGGTGCCCTTGGCCTTGAGCGGCGAGTTGCAGTTGAGGGTGACGTTGGGGTTCATACCGTTTTGGATGGCAGTTGCCAGCGTAAAGGCCTTAAACGTGGAGCCCACGGGACGCTTTGCCGTAGCGTGGTTCACGTGATTCTCGTCGGCGTTGTAGTCGTAGCCGCCTACCATGCACTTGATGTAGCCGGTCTTGGGGTCAACGACGACCATGCCCATGTCCAGGCCGTCGAGCGAAAGCGTGTCGAGCTGCGAGCGCACAGCCTCCTCGGCCACCTGCTGCATGGTGGGGTCGATGGTGGTCTTGACGGTCAGACCGCCCTTAAAGAGCACGTCGGTGGAGAACTCCTGCTCAAGCAACTGCTTAACGTAGGAGACAAAGTAGGGCTGAGAGTACACATCGACGCCACTGCCCGAAATCTCGGTCACGTTAAGCGTGATGGGCTCAGCCTGTGCGGCATCGTGCTCTTCCTGCGTGATGTGGCCCAGACGCAGCATGTTGTCCAGAACCTTATTGCGGCGGGACAGCGCCAAGTCGGGATTAACCGTGGGGTCGTACTGCGAGGGCGAGTTGGGAAGGCCGATGAGCAGCGCGGCCTCGCTCAGGGTGAGGTCGGCGGCGGTTTTGGACAGATAGGTCTCGGCGGCGGCCTCGATTCCATATGCTCCATGGCCGTAGTAGATGGTGTTGAGGTACATCATGAGGATCTCGTCTTTGGAGTACATATCCTCCATCTTGATGGCGATATAGGCCTCGCGCACCTTACGCTCGATGGTCGAGTCGAATTGTTCCTCCTGCAAGATGGTGTTGCGAACCAGCTGCTGGGTGATGGTCGATGCGCCCTCGTGGCCGCCGGTGAGGGTTGCCACCGATGCGCGTGCAATGCCCCAGAGGTCGATGCCGCCATGCTCGTAGAAGCGCTCGTCCTCAACGTCGACAGTGCCCTGCAGCACGTACGGGGACACCTGGTCCTTGGTAATGGACTTGCGGTTTTGCGTGTAGAAGCTCGCAATGGTATTGCCGTTGCAGTCGACGATGTCGGTGGGCTCACTTACCAGGTAAGCATTGGCGTCGGTGTAGTCGGGCAGATCGGACAGCCAGCGGTTGACGTTGCCGATCATGCCGATGCCAAACGCTACGCCCGCGATAAGCAGAAAGCCCAAAAACGAGAGCAAGATCATGGGAAGGGCATGCGTCTTAGAGCGACCGCGCCCCTGTCGTTGGCGAGGACCCATATATTGACCTCCAGGTATGTCGTGCCGGGCGGCAGGTATGCTGCCGGGCAGGATGGACATAAGTTATTACACGATAAACCAATCGGGGCACGCGAGGCCTCGTGTATGCTGGTTGGCAGCAATTTTCAGAGTGAAAGCACACCTTGGCGAGGAGTTTACCGATGGCGATTCGGCCGATGGAACCGAGCGGACAATGCGAAAGCGAGTTGGCGGCGGCTGGAGTGGCGCTGCCCGAACTGCTGGCGCCTGCTGGCGGGCTCGACCAGATGCTCGCGGCGATTGCAGCGGGTGCCGATGCCATCTATGCGGGGCTGGACGGATTCAACGCTCGAGTGAGCGCCCATGGCTTTAGCGATGATGAGTTCGTGCGCGGCTGTGCCGTGGCCCATGCCCATGGTGTGCGTGTGTACGTGACGCTCAACGTGTTCGTGTTCGATGATGAGCTTGCCGACGCCGTGGCGTTGGGGGCGCATGCTCAGGCGTTGGGTGCCGATGCGTTGATTGTGGCCGATGCCGGGCTGGCTTGTGCGCTTCGTGCGGCGATTCCGGGGGTCGAGATTCACCTGTCCACCCAAGCGGGCGCTCATAGCGAGGGTGCCGTGCGGTTGGCTGCCAAGGAGCTGGGCGTTGAGCGCGTGACGACGGCGCGCGAGCTGAGCGTGGCGGAGATTGGGACGCTTTGCGCTACTGGCGTGCCCATCGAGGTGTTCTGTCACGGCGCTATTTGCATTGGCTATTCAGGCGCGTGTGAGTTTTCGGCCCTGCGGCGCGGACGGTCGGCGATGCGCGGCGACTGCACACAGCCGTGCCGTCTATCCTATGACTTGGTGGACGAGGCGGGGCAGAGTGTTGTCGCTGTCGAAGGGGACCGCCTGCTTTGTCCGCGTGACTATCTGGGCATCGCGCATCTGCCCGAGCTTGTTGCCGCCGGCGTGGCATCGCTCAAGATCGAGGGTCGCATGAAGAATCCCGACTACGTCTTTAACGTGGTGAGGGTGTGGCGTCGGGCGCTCGATATGCTGCGCGATGGCACATGGGATGCCGATGCGGTGCTGGCGCTTGAGCGCGAGCTGGGAAGGTCGTTCAACCGCGGCTTTACCGATGCGTATCTGCGGGGTCGTTCGGGCACCGAGCTCATGAGCTTTGAGCGCGCGATCAACCAGGGCGTGCGCGTGGGCCACTTGGTGGCGGTGGGTCACGAAGAGGTGACGGTTGAGCTTGATGCCGCCGTGGCGGCGGGCGATACGCTCGAAATCCGATTTTACCCGGGTGCCGACGCGCGTCCCGATGTGCCCAAGCGCTGGCCACAGGTGCCTTGCCCCGTGGATGCCGCTGCGGGAGAGCGTATCGTCGTGCATTGCAAACGCAAGGTGGACGCGGGCTGCGAGGTCTATCTGATTCGCAGTGCCGGCGTGCTGGGGCAGACGGCAACGGTGTTGGAGCGCATGCGGGTCGAGGCAGATGCGGTCGCGCCTGCTGAGCGGTCCGTTGAGGTGCTGCCGTTTGAGGGCGTTCTGGCAGATGGCGACGTGCCGACGGAGTTGGCGGGGTCGGCGGAGCCGGCAAAGCGCGAGGCTTTTGCTCGTATGGTCTTTGCCTGGGAGCTGATGGATGTGGATCCGCGCGATGAGCGGGATCTGTCCGATGCGACAGTGGTGCTCGACGAAGTGTGCCGCGCAGGCGACGCCGAGCGGACTCGGGCGCTTATGCAACGTACCGGGCGCGTTGTCTGCCGCAACCTGGGGCAGGTGGCGATGGCTCGCGAGCTGGGCACGGCGTTTGACGTGGCGGCGCCGGTGTTCTGCGCCAATCGGGCCACGCTTACCTGGCTGCGCGGGCTTGGCGCGAGGTGGGTATACTTGCCTGCCGAGCTGCTCAGCAATGATAGGGAGCGTATTGCCGAGCTGGCTGCTGAACCCGGCGTCTTGGGTCCGGTCGACGCCGACCGTCCCGAGCTCATGGTGTGCGAGCACTGCCTGCTGACCGCCGAGGGCGTCTGCGCCACCGATGCGACGGGGCGGGTCCGTTGCCGCGACTGCTTGCGTCGTCGGCAGGTGCGCTATCTGGTCGAGCGTGACGGTACACGTCTGCCAGTTGCCATCGACGCATGCGGCAGGACGAGGATTTTCCTGTCGTAGGTGCTGCGTCGCGTCAGTTTGTTATCATAAGAGAGTTTATGGACTTCCAGCACCGCCGTTTTCGGCGAGGGTGCTATAGCAAAAGGAGGATACCCAATGCTGTCTGTTGACGAGCAAATGCGTATCATCACCTCGGGCGCCGCGCAGATCGTTCCCGAGGCCGACCTTCGCAAGAAGCTTGAGAAGGGCGAGCCCCTCAACATCAAGCTCGGCGTCGATCCCACCAGTCCCGACCTGCACCTGGGCCATGCCGTGCCGCTGCGCAAGATGCGTCAGTTCCAGGACCTGGGCCACAACGTCACCCTCATCATCGGCAACGGTACTGCGCTGATTGGCGATCCCTCGGGCAAGAATTCCACTCGCCCGCAGCTTTCGCAGGAGCAGATCGAGGCCAATGCCGAGACCTACGTGAGCCAGGCCATGAAGATCCTGGATCCCGAGAAGACCACCATCGTGCACAACGGCGACTGGATCTTGTCGATGGATCTGGCCGGTCTGCTGCAGGTGTGCTCCAAGTTCACCGTCGCCCGTATTCTCGAGCGCGACGACTTTACCAAGCGCTACCAGTCTCAGACGCCGATCGCCCTGCATGAGTTCCTGTATCCCGTGATGCAGGCTTTCGACTCCGTGCAGATCAAGGCCGACGTGGAGATGGGCGGCACCGATCAGCTCTTCAACCTGCTCGCCGGCCGTGAGCTCATGGAAAAGATGGGCATGGAGCCCCAGATCGCGCTCACCATGCCGCTGCTCGAGGGCACCGATGGCGTCCGTAAGATGTCCAAGTCCTACGGTAACTACATTGGCCTGACCGACGCGCCCAAGGATATGTTCGGAAAGACCATGTCCATCCCCGACGAGATGATCGGCAAGTACTATCGTCTGGCGAGCTCGCTCACCCCGGCCGAGGTCGACAAGATCGACGCCGCCCTGGCCGACGGTTCCGCCGACCCCTACGAGCTCAAGCGCGCTCTGGGCCGCGACCTGTGCGACACCTACCACGGTGCCGGCGCCGGCGACGAGGCTCAGGCCGAGTTCGACCGCGTGTTCAAGGAGGGTCAGCTCGCTGACTTCCCCGAGAAGCACGTTGAGCTGACTGTTAACGACGAGGGCCAGATCTACCTCGCTGGCCTGCTCAAGGACCTGGGCCTTTCGGCCAGCGCCGGTCAGGCCCGCCGCGACATCGACGGCGGCGGCGTCAAGATCAACGGCAAGGCCGTGGCTCCCAAGAGCTACAACATCGACCCCAGCGCCCTCAAGCTGGGCGACACCCTCTCCGTGGGCAAGCGCAAGGGCTTCAAGCTAATTTAGTTACGCGGTTTTACCAAACCGCGTAACCGGTCGACGCTGCAAACCCGCCAGAGCGGCAATCTGCCTTTCAGCTTCGGCGGCATGACCAGAAGGTCAATGCCGCCTCGTTTCAAGGCACCTTGCTCGCTCTGGCGGGTTTTCACTGTCGGTGCCAAAACATCGGCGTTTTTGTTGTCGGTACGGCAGTTAGGGTAGTCATTGGGGACGTTCTTGAATGACTAGTCGTTTAAGAACGTCCCCAATGACTACCCAAAGCAACCTGTCCCTATTGCGCCAAGCGGCGTGTGCCGCTAAGCGGAGGGGCGTATTGCTGGCCTATCGTTTGGGCATACAATGGCTATTGGCTTGCTGCGGTGAAGGTTTGTCCGCTCTGCAGTTATTTCAAACGTTAAAGGAGTATGTATGTCCATTGAGGTCATGAGGTCTGTGATCGAGGCCGCCGAGGGTCGCGTGCCCGTCGACAAGCTGTTTACCAATGCGCAGATTGTCGACGTGTACGGTCAGCGCGTGGCACCCGGTAGCGTTGCCGTCAAGGACGGCGTAATCGTCGGCGTGCTCTACGACGGTCGCGACGATGCCGCCGGCACCTACGAGGCTGCCGAGGTTATCGACTGCCAGGGTCGCTATCTCGCCCCCGGTTTTATCGACGGACATCTGCACATCGAGTCCTCGAACATCCGCCCCGCCGAGTATGCGCGCATGGCGGCGACGCGCGGTACCACCACCGCCATTGCCGACAGCCACGAGATCGCCAACGTGGCGGGCCTGGACGGCCTGCGCTTTATGATCGAGGACGGCCGTCGCGCGCCCATTTCCATCAAGTACATGATGCCCTCGTGCGTGCCCGCACTGCCCGATGAACAGGCGGGCGCTGTGATTACCGCCGCTGACATGCAGGCGTTTTTTGCCGAGCATCCGGGCGATGTCTTTGGTCTGGGCGAAATGATGAACCTGCCGGGTGTCTTTATGGCCGACCCCGAGACCTGTGCTCGCATCGATGCTGCCAACCAGACGCCGTCCAAGCAGGTCGACGGCCATGCGCCGCTCGTTGCCGGCAAGGACCTCAATGCCTATGCCGCGGCGGGCATTATCGCCGACCACGAGTCGACGATTCCCGAGGAGGCGCTCGACAAGCTATCTCGCGGCATGTATGTGATGCTGCGCGAAGGCACGTGCAGCCATGACCTGGCTAACCTGTCGCCGATGCTGCTGGAAAACCCCGCCCGCGCCCGTCGCTGCTGTTTTGCGACCGACGACCGCGCTCCTTCCGACGCGCTTTCGACCGGTATGATCGACAACGCCTGCCGCGTGGCGATTGAGGCCGGTATTGACCCCGTGGTCGCTATCTCCATGGCGTCTCTCTCCACGGCTGAGGCATTTGGCCTGGACCACGGCTGCCGCGACCCGCATGAGCTCCGTGGTGCGATTGCCCCGGGCAAGCGAGCCGACCTGCTGGTGCTCAACGACCTGACGTTTGTCACGGCTCCGCATCGCGTATATGCCGCCGGTGCTCTGGTGGCGCAGGACGGCACCTTTGTGGGCGAGATTGCACCCGAGATGGCTGAGGTTGCGGCCCTTGCCGATGAACTGCGCGCCTCCGTTAAGCTGCCGAAGCTTTCGCTCGACGTATTCGATTATGCCTTTAAGCCGGGCGAGGCCGTGATTGACGTGGTGCCGGGTAAGGCCATCACGGGTATGGCTCGCCCCGAGAGCGCCGAGGGCCTGCGCCGCATTATGCTTATCGAGCGCCATGGCCGCGGCGTGTCGCTGCAGGCCGAGGGCGCCGATGGCGATGGTCCCGCTGGCCTGGGCCTGGTCGGTAAGCATATCGGTCGCGGCTGGGTGCGCGGCTTTACCATCACGGGCGGCGCTATCGCCTCGACGATCGGCCACGACTCGCACAACGTGTGCGTGGTGGGCGACAACGCCGCCGATATGATGGCGGCTGTCGAGGCCGTGGGCCAGGGCGGTCACGTGCTGGTGCGCAACGGCGAGGTCGTGGCGCGCATTCCGCTGGCGCTCGGTGGCCTGATGAGCGAAGGCGCGGCCGAAGACGTCGCGGCGCAGCACGACGACTTTATGGTCAAGGCGCGCGCCATGGGTATTGAGCCGCCGCTCGACCCCATCATGGGCATTATCTTCCTGCCCCTGCCGGTCATCCCGACGCTCCGCATTCGCCCCGAGGGCATGTTCGACGTCACAACCTTCACCTACGCCGACTAGTCATCGGGGACGTTCTTAAACGACTAGTCATCGGGGACACTCTTTGGCGGACTGCCTGACGCCGCGACCGTAGGACCTCTGGCATGTGTGAGCTATTTGCCAGGTCCTTGTAACGTTTACGCCCGCGGAGTCTTATTTGAGCTCCCTTTGGGTACGTTGGAATCGGATACGCGTTCGATTCCAACAAGCCCGAAGGGAGCTTTTCTATGTTTAAACTGATTGCATCCGATATGGACGGCACACTGCTTGACGAAAACGGTCAGGTGCCTCCCGAGACCTACGAACTGATTCTGGCGCTACACGAGCATGGTGTGCATTTCGCTGCATCGTCAGGTCGTCGCTACGATCGCCTGTGCGAGTTCTTTGCGCCCGTTCGCGACAAGATGGACTTTGTCGCCGCTAACGGCGCCCAGGTCTACGCCGACGGTAAGATGGTAGACCGTGAGGTGTATTCCCACCTGGCGATTCGAAGGCTCGCCCAAGCCGTCAGGACGTTTCCCAATCTGCATCTTGCGCTCTTTGACCGAACCAAGTCCTTCCTGCTCGATGACGAGTGCAAGTTCGTGCGTGAGGTCGATAAGGACCTTCCCAATGCCGAGCGCATTTGGGAGCTGCCCGACCCCAGCGTAAATATCATCAAAGCGAGTATCTTTTGCGACGACAGTGCGGTTATGGACAGTGCGTACGTGCTACAGCGCGAACTTGGTCAGCTCTTTACTTTTGCGCCTTCGGGCAACGCGTGGATCGATGCCATGCAGCCTGGTGTGTCGAAGGCCTCGGGTATCGCGCAGCTCGCGGAGCATTACGGCATTGGACGCGACGAGGTCATGGCGTTTGGCGACTCGATGAACGACTACGAGATCATTCGCTTTGTCGGCACGGGCTGCGCGATGGAAAACGCGCGCCCCGCGCTTAAGGCGGTGGCCGATCGCGTGGTGGGTTGTAACCGCGACCACGCCGTCCAGCAGGAGCTTCGTCGCGTGCTGGAGGGCCTCGCTTAATCCGACAGATGGGGACGTTCCCGTTCTGCCGGCAGTGGGGGACAGTCCTTGCAGCTTTTTGCGAAGAGTGTCCCCAACGACTAGTCGTTTAAGAACGTCCCCAATGACTGACCAATGACTAGGCAAGGGCGGCCATGATGGTGCGGGCGACGCCGTCGTGGTCGTTGTCGTATTCGGTGATGGCGTCGGCGGCCTCGCGGTCTTCGGACTCGGCGTTGATCATGGCCATGCCGTGGCCCGCTGCCTGCAGCATGGGGATGTCGTTGATGTTGTCGCCGAACGCCCAGGCGTCGGCGAGACGCTTGCCCAGGTATTCGCATAGCCACGTGAGGGCCGTCCCCTTGGTGGCGCCCTCGCCCATGACCTCGATATTCATGGCGTACGAACGCGTGACCTCAATGCCTCCGAGCGTGTCGAGCGCCGTCGCGATGGCGTCGCGATCGGCCGGGTTGTGCCAGTACATGGCGATACGTTCGAGCGTCTCGACCTCGTCGATCTTGCTGTCGATATCCATGTCGATCGGCGTTCGTGTGCGCTTGAGTGAAGCCGCGATGTGGGGGTCACCGCCGCAGAACTCATCCAGGCGCCCGTATAGCGAGCGGGGGAGGAAGCACTGTCCATCCGCGAAGATATCGAAGGTCACATCGTGGCCGGCGGCAATGCGATGGATGCGGTGGGCAATGCCGCAATCGAGCGGTCGGCTCAAAATGCGCGTAGCACGTGAGGTGTCGGTGGGCGTATCTTCGTCGAGCCGCCAGACGCTGGCGCCGTTGGCGCAGACCGCGTAGTGCACGGCGGGATGGGCGAGAATGGGCTCAAAGATGCCCGACAGCGGGCGCCCCGTGCAGGGAACAAACTCGATGCCACGACGTGCGAGCTCGTCGAGCATTGCCCAAGTGGCGTCGCTCATCTGCTTATCGCTCGTCAGCAGCGTCCCATCCATATCGGAAAACACAATCATTCGTTGCGATCCTTTCTACTGGCATAAAAAGTGTGGCCAAGGGCTTGGGTCCCTGGCCACGCTCGAGTTCTATAACGGTCCGCGTCCTAGCGGTCAGCGAGCGGCTTGTACTCCAGCGGCTCGATCACCGGACGATAGGCCGGGCGAATAATACGGTGCGCGCAGAAGAGCTCTTCCATGCGGTGCGCAGACCAGCCGGCCATGCGGGCGACGGCGAACAGCGGCGTAAAGAGCGTCTCGGGCACGCCGAGCATCTTGTAGATAAAGCCCGTGTACAGGTCGATGTTGGCACAGATGGGCTTGGTCATGCCGTGATCGCGCATCACTTGCGGGGCCAAGCGCTCGATGCGCTCGATGAGCGCGAACTCCTCGCCCAGGTCCTTCTTGGCGGCAAGCGTGCGCGCGTAACGACGGCACACCTCGGCACGCGGGTCGCTCAGCGTGTAGACGGCGTGGCCCATACCGTAGATGAGACCCGTGCCGTCGAAGGCCTGCTTGTCGAGGATCTTGCCCAGGTAGGCTGCGACCTCGTCCTCGTCCTCCCAATTGGAGACATGCGCGCGGATGTCCTCGTGCATGGAGACAACCTTGGCGTTGGCGCCACCGTGGCGCGGGCCCTTGAGTGAGCCGATAGCCGCGGCGTAGGCGGAATACGGGTCGGTGGCCGAGGAGGACAGCACGCGGCAGGCAAACGTGGAGTTGTTGCCGCCTCCGTGTTCGGCATGCAGCATGAGCATCACGTCGAGCAGCATGGCTTCGTCGCGGGTGAATGCCATGCCGCCGCGCAACACCTGCAGGATGGTCTCGGCGGTGGAGAGACCGGGTGTGGGGTGCGGTACATGAACCTCGGAGCCGCGGCGCTTGGCGACCGAGGCCATATGCGCGAAGGCGGCGATGCGGGGGAGACGGGCGAGCATGGAGATGGCGACGTCGATTTCGTGCTCGGGCGTAATGGCGTCGGGCTCGGCGTCGAAGGCGTAGAGCAGCAGCACGGCGCGCTGAAGCACATTCATGATGCTCGACGACACCGTGGTCATGGGGAACTCTTTGACGTACTCATCGCTCAGGTGCCTAAAAGCGCCCAGACGTCCGCAAAAACCGTCGAGCTCCTCTTTGTTGGGCAGCGAGCCCGTGATGAGCAGGTAGGCGACCTCTTCGTAGCCATAGCGATTCTCGGCCTGGGCGTTGTTGACCAGGTCCTCGATGCTGTAGCCGCGCAGCGTAAGCTTGCCCTGGTCGGGCACGACTTTGCCGTCGACCTTGTTGTAGCCGTGCACGTCCGAGATGCGGGTAAGGCCCGCGACCACGCCCGAGCCATCGGCATTGCGCAGGCCGCGCTTGACGTTATGCTCTACGAACAGGCCCTCGTCGTACGGGGCGGTCGGCAGGCCGTGGTAGAGGTTTTCGCTTTCGGGCGAAATCTGACGGCTCGCCTCGTAATCCAGAACCAGGCGGCTCAGGTGATCGTCGAAGCGGTAGTAGATTTTCTTGGCGTCGTAGGCCATGCGCGCTCCTCTCCGGTCCGCTTTGGGGCCGCGCGCTTGGACGATATGACGTCAAGCGGCCCCGAGCGGCTTGTTCGCTACAGGCGGTACATAAAGTTAAAGACGTCCTCGCGCTGGATGGACACGTTGACGCCCGAAAGCTCGCCGGCCTCGGCCAGCGCCTTCTGCAGCTCGGCGAAGTCGAGCTTGGACTCGGCGGTGTCGGCCAGCATGGTCATGGTGAAGATGTCCTCTATAATGGACTGCGTGATGTCGCGGATGTCGACGTTGGCCTCGCCCAGAACGCGGGTGACGCCGGCGACGATACCGGGACGGTTCTTGCCAAGGACGGTGATGACGATGCGGGAGGACGAGATCTCGGCCATGGGAAACCCTTTCGCGTGGTTGCGGCGCGCGGGGGCGCTCCGCTACGGTACAGTGTTCATCATTGTACCTGTCTGGCGCAAAAAAGGCGCGCTCGCTGCGGCGTTACATGCCTGCAACATGAGCGTAAGGGGGAAGGCCGCACGGGGAAGAGCCGTCTGGCGCGTGTCCGGCTCGTGTTGGGTTGATTTCCGATCTCAGCCGAACACATTGAGCGGACAGGCCGTTCCCGCAGTCAGCCGAACGCCTCCGACGGCTGATTCCGAACTGGAAGCGGAGGGCATCCCCGCCCTTCGGTAGGGGATACCGCTCCGCGGCGCATGCCGCGGGCGGCGCCCCTATCGGACCACCGTGACCTCAGTTGGGATGGGCCCAGCACTGCCGCGTACTCGGTGAGCTAGAGCCAACTGTTCATCTTCACGTCGCGTATGGCGATATTTCGGTCGTCCGGCTCGGTGATGCCGTAGCCGAACGCCTGGAGCGTCTCGATGGACTCCTGGATCCTCTGTTGGAACATGGGACCCGGATCGACCCTCGGCCCGAGGTGCCCGCGCCAAAGGCACGGCGTGGCGCGCAGCATGTTATGGATTTTGGAGATGGGCTCGATGTCGGCGTAGACGTTGAGCGTCGCCATGGCGTCCTTGTGGCCGAGGATCGATTGGAGCGCCTTGATATCGCCGCCTTGGCGGATCCACTGCGTTGCGAACGTGTGGCGAAGGCCGTGGAACGTGATCAGCTCGTCGTTGGTGCCCATGAGGCCGTTGGTCTCCGAGAACGTCTTGAACGCCCTGCGGATATAGCTTGTCGTCGCGAAGGTCGCGCCCGGCTCCGACAGGATGTAGCAGTCCCCGATCTCGACCGCCCCGGTAAGGCCGCGCAAGCGCAGCTTTCCGCAGTCGATCTCGTGGGTCTCCTTCAGGAAGGGGAGTAGGCCGACCGGGTCGATGGGGATACCCCTGGCGTCATGGGTCTTGGTGTCCTTGATGAACGAACCCATTCCCTTCGCGTACGCCACCGAGTGTCTGATCGAGATCAGGCCCGTCTCGAAATCCACATCGCACCACCGAAGGCCGCAGACCTCGCCGATTCGCATCCCCGTGTGCAGGGCGAGTACGACCGCCCTCTAATCCTCGGCGGACCAATCGAGTCCGAACTCCTTTCGGGCATCCTCTTCGCTCATGACTTCGAGAAGGTCTCCGGGTTGGCAACGAAGGGCGAGGCATAGCTGCTCGAGTGTGTTGAAGCGAATGCCGCGAATATGCCCTTTTTTAATACGGGACAGGTTCACGGGCGTGGTTCCAATCCTTTCGGCAAGTTCGTTCGAGGAAATCTTTCGCTCGGCCATGATCTTGTCGAGGCGAACAATTACGGGCATGGCGTTTCCTTACGCAATCTCGTCGGAGTCGAGGTACAGCTCTCGGGCGTACAAGAAGAGCTGGGAAAGCATGAACAGGACGATGCCGAGAACCAGAGAGGTCCAATCGAATGATGAAGCGATCTCTTGGGCGCCGACGGCCCCCTCGCCGCCAAACATCGAAACGGAGGTTTTGAGTGAGCCGGCGTAGAGGCTGGTGGCAGCTTGAACAACGAAGAGAATGCCGAGCACCTTCAAGCATGTCGCAGACCCTTTCTTGAAGGGGTCTCCGCTCTTGATCGTCCACACGAGAACGGCGCTGAGGATGGTCGTAGCGATACCGATGACGGCAGGGACCAATGTCGAGATCGCAAGGGCTGGATACGCGGGGGAGTCTGCAATTACAGGGTTGTCGAGCACTTCGATTGCTGGCTTTAAGGAGAACGCCACTTGTGCGATGGCGGTGGCGCAAAGGGTCGCAGAGGCTATCGCACATGCGATGCGGAAGGAATGAAGCCGGGGAGTGCGATTGTCGGAACTCATAATAACCTCCGAAGAATTTAAAAAACTCAGGTTACTTTTTAACAGTTTATGTTAAATTGACTTTGCCGGCAAGTAATAAGGGCCGAGCATTTTGTTCGGCCCCTCTGTTCCGACTGGATGAGGTTAAGGTTGGCGATGAATATGCTCAAAATCTCGAAGGCGATCTTTAGGTCGCTTCTCTCCTCCAGGTCGCTCTGTGTTGTCGTTGTTGCGTTGATGGTTCTTTGTGCTCTGCCCGTCTTCAGGAGCGCGGCTGGCATCGACGGACGGGTCGAATACCTCGAGTCGGGAATAACCCGTGTTGAGCAGGAATTGTCAGCATCCTATGCGGATGCGCTTGTGAATGCGGGGGAGGACGGTGTCTATACCTCTTCATCAAGCATGCCCGCGCTTCTGTACCCTCTTGCCGCGGGACGTCTTATCTTGGCACCGCTCTCTCCCCTACTTCCGTTTCTGCAGATATCGGATGGAGAGTACACCTATTATGACGGATCGAAGGAGTACTTGCTATGGGTCGCAACGGCCGTTGCCGTCTCGTTCCTTGCCGCGCGTCTTAACAAACGTGAAAAGCTCATCATCCAGGCACCGATGGGCGAGCTGGGTAGACTTGTTGCATCGAGCGTATGGGCGAGTGTTTTTGCAATGCTTGCCGTCTTCGCCGTCAATCTTCCAGGGATAATCGCCGCACTTGTGAAGAATGGCCCGGGCTCGCTGTTCTATCCGATAGGCTACGTTCAATATGCGACTCCGGTTATCAAACCGGCTTGGCTGGTGTTCGCACAGACGGCCATCTTGCAATTCTTGGTGGCGGCGTTCATCTCGCTCGTCGTTCACCTTGCCGTGAAGATTGCCAATAACCCTACGCTTGGAATCGTGTTCGTATGTGCCCTGATGGGGGCGACGATGGTTCCCGGGTATTACGGAAGATCCATCGCTTTACGTGAGTTCGCCCTGTTGAATCCCCTTACGTATGCGAACACTGAGTTGACCGTCGGCGCCTATAGCCCGTACCCGACAACGCAGATAGTGAATCTGCCTGGACTTTGCTTCGAGCGTGGCGCGATTACCCTCGTATGCGCAATCGGGATCGAGGTGCTGGCAATTAGCCTGCTTTGCGTTGCTGGAAAGAGCGGCTGCGCGCGCCCGATGTCCCCGATTTGTCTTGAGAGAGGTTCCTTCACCGCATCGAGAACGACAGCCCGTTCGAGCGCTTGTGCCTCCGCCGTTGCATATGTAAGAACGATGGGGAAGCTGCTCCTGCATTCTCCTGCCCTCGCCGTATGCGCGATTGCAATGTCGACGGCGATGCTGGCCCCGGCTCTGGTCGAGGTGTTTCCTGACGCTGGTGACGTTTCCGCTGTTCGGTATAGGGATGGGGAGCTCCGTTCAATAGATCGGTATCTAGAGCAGGACGCTGCGAATATGGACGTCGAGGGCAAAGCGGCCCTGGAAGGCATGCGAGATGCTCTTTCGGGTTTCGTGTACGCGCCCACGCCTGCGGAGGGGTTTCGAAGCCTTGCGACGTACGAGCGCGCTCGAGGCGAGCTGGGCGCGGCAGATGCGACCCTCCTGCAATCGATCGGAATCGAGCCGGAGACTCCTTCTCGTGTGGAGGCGCGCGCCCTTCTGCTCGAGTCGATCGCGAGCTTGCCGGACCCCAAGGTTTACGAGTTAAGTACGAAGATGCCCCCATTAATCCTCCTTTCGTATCTCCAGGCAGCGCTTCCTTCCTTGTTTTGGCTGTTGCCCGTGGTTGTCACATCGCTTGCGTGCACCCACCTGCGGTGCCGTTCCCTTCTGGTTTTCCAAGTCCCCGCAACAGCGCATGTGCGTTTTCTGACGGCTGTTGCGCTGTCTCTCCTGCTTGGCTTGGCGCTGCTTTTGGTGTCGATGGTTCCCGCTGCGGTTGTGTCCTTGATTAAGAACGGTGCGGGTGGTTCGGAGTATCCCGTCGCTCTCATTCGGGCGGGAGCTTCGACAACGTCCATGGTGGGGGAGGCGGTGTTGTGCAGTATTCCGTTGCTGGTCATGGCATACGGCGTGATTTCCGTCGTCGCTGCGTTGACAGCAGCGATTAGCCGCAACCCCGTTGTCACCGGAGTGGTTTGCGCGGTTCTCCTGGTGTTGGGTTCGTTGAGCGCTCATGTTGAAAGCGCGGGCATGGGCGTCGCGCTGCTGGCTCCATTCGCCTCGTTTGATCCCGCTTCCCAGGTGGGGACGATTGGGTTCCTTGGGCGAGGGACGAACGCGATGCCTTTTGGAGAGGTCGTCGGCGCATCGGGCGCTCTGCTGGTGGTTTTGGGCGTCGTATCTCCGTTGATGGTGCGCCTGAGTGTTCCAAAGATCGAAAGGGGATGATCTCGATGATTGGCCTTCAAACGCTGACGATCTCTTATGGAAAGAAGGTGCTCGTAGATTCGGTGGACGCTGAGTTTGCCCCGGGTACGGTCTACGGTCTCGTCGCTCCGAACGGGCATGGAAAGACGACGTTGCTGCGTGCGATGGCAGGTTTGCCGGGTCCTCGCGTGGACGGGAGCATCGTTCTGGATGAGGTGCAGGGTACGGGTGCGAGAGAGGTCCGTTCTATGATCTTCTATGCACCTGGTGAGGGGACGCTGCTGTATCCCGGATTGCGTGCGGAAGATCACCTCAAGATGGTTTGCGATATGTGGCCGCATGCTCGCGATATCGAAGAGATAGTGGAACAAACGCAGATAGGCGAGTTCGCGAAGATGAGGATCCGCACTCTGAGCCAGGGCATGAAGCAGCAGCTTACCCTGGCGATTGCGTATGCGACGGGTGCGCGGTACCTTCTATTAGATGAGCCCATGAACGCGCTCGACCCCAGCAGGGTGGACTTGCATTCCGAGATTCTCAGGAAGCTGGCCGATTCTGGTACGTGCATCATCATGTCATCCCACATCTTGGATTCGGTCGATAGGCTGTGCGATGAGATTCTGTTTTTGAAGGATGGGAGGCTCATTAGAAGCATTCCGCAAGATGATGCTGCGCCGAAGTCTCCTGGATCCCATTTCGCAAAGCCTGCCGGACGCGCCGAGGGTGCGCTAAGCACGTATCGGCGACTCTACGAAAAGGGCGGGTAGAAATGCAAGTTAAAAATCTATGTGGTCGATA
>CBCTZJ010000018.1:0-41360 GCA_965151385.1 uncultured Collinsella sp.
CATTCGCTCGATATTCAGTGGGGTAACCACGATCTGCTGTGGATGGGCGCTGCGGCCGGTGAGCCCGCCTGCATCGCCACGGTGCTGCGCAACAACCTGCGCTACGACAACTACGAGATTCTCGAGAACGACTATGGCATCTCGCTGCGCGAGCTTGTCGCCTTCGCCGACGCCACCTATACCGCCGGCGAGCCGATAAGCCCGCTGATCAAAGCCATTAATGTCCTGCTCTTTAAGCTCGAGGGCCAGATTATCCAGCGCCACCCCGAGTTCGATATGGCCGACCGCCTGCTGCTCGACAAGATCGATCATGACGCCGGCACAGTCACCCTCGCCGACGGCAGCGTGTGGCCGCTCACGACCAACGACTTCCCCACCGTCGATCCGGCGGACCCCTACACGCTCACGCCCGAGGAGCAGCACATCATCGACAAGCTCGTGTCCGAGTTTGTCACCGCCGATCACTTGCATCGCCACATCGATTTCCTCTATACCCACGGCTCCATGTATAAGGTCGCCAACGGCAATCTGCTCTTCCACGGCTGCGTGCCGCTCAACGAAGACGGCACCTTTAGCAGCATGAACTGCCTGGGAACCTGGCATGCCGGCCGCGATTATTTTGATTTTTGCGACTATATCGCCCGCCGCGCCTGGCGCGTCGGCGACCGCGATGCCCTCGACTGGATGTGGTACCTGTGGATCGGCTTTAACTCACCCGCCAGCGGACGCGTGGTGCGCACGTTCGAGCGCGCCTACATCGCCGACAAGAACACGTGGGTCGAGCCGATGGACCCGTACTATACGCTCACCACGTCCTCGTCCGTTTGCGACGATATCATGCGCGAGTTTGGCGTCGCACCCATGGCCTGCTCGCCGACGGGCCACATCATCAACGGCCACACCCCGGTCAAGACCACCAAAGGCGAGCAGCCCATCCGCGCCAACGGTAAGCTGCTGGTCATCGATGGCGGTTTCTGTCGCGCCTACCATCCCAAAACAGGCATCGCCGGCTACACGCTCATCTCGAGCTCGCGCGGATGCCGCCTCAAGTCGCACCAGGCCTTTACAACGGTTGCCGAAGCGCTCACCCGCAACATCGACATCGAAAGCGAGACCAACCGCTTTGACGAGGCCGACCGGCGCCGCATGGTGAGCGACACCGATACCGGCGTCAAGATTCGCAGCCAGATCCAGGACCTGCGCCAACTGCTCGATGCATATAGAAACGGTGCTATAGAGGAGCGCGTCTAGCCCCGCCTGCGCGGATTGGCTAAACTTGCTGAGTTTGTCATCCCCACGGCGCCCCGGCGCCACCCTAAGGCAGGTACCATGCAAAAGCTCCTTGCGCAGATCATGAAGTTTGGCGTCGTCGGCGTCATTGCCACCGTCATCGACTTTGGCATCATGAACCTGCTCCACTACGGCCTGGGCCTCAATATCCTGATCGCCAACACCAGTGGCTTTATCGTCTCGCTCATCTTTAACTACGTCGCGAGCATGAAGTACGTATTTGCACACAAGGAGGGCATGAGCCGCCGCCGCGAGTTCATCATCTTTGTCGTGTTGTCCGTTATTGGCTTGGCACTCAACGACGGTATCGTGCTGGCGCTCAACGCCGGCCTGGGGCTCGAGGCCAATATCGCCAAGATTTGCGCCACCGCGCTTGTTATGGTCTACAACTTTGTGACCCGAAAGATCTTCCTGGAGGGCGACGAGACCAAGTAGCTCGACTTTCCCGCACAGCTACGGGGCCCACGGATGACGCACGTCGAGCACTGCGTTGTTCGTGGGCCTTGCTCGTTTACGGGAAGATTTGCAACGTTTGCGGATTACCTCTTGAATATTTGGCGAGTTCGTATAGTTCTTGGCAAAGCCCTTACGTTTCCCTTGCAAAAGCTCTAAAGTATCCTCTGCTCGATTCGTCAACGCATTGGATGTGATTACGTGCGCAAGGCACTGGCACAACCTCATACCAAGCAGTTCCTCAAGTTCGCTGTCGTGGGTCTTATCTCCTTTGGCATCGACTGGGGTATGCTCATTGCACTCGTCGAGCTGTTCCACCTCGACTTTTTGATGAGCACCACGATCTCGTTTATCACGTCCGTCGTGGTCAACTACTGGCTCAGCATGAAGTACGTGTTCGACCACCGCGAGGGCATGAGCCGCAAGCGCGAGTTCACGATCTTCACCATCCTGTCGGTGATTGGCCTGGGTCTCAACGACCTGTACATGTTTGTGGGCGTCACGTTTTTGAGCATCGGCTACCAGGCCATGAAGGCCATCGCCACGTTCCTGGTCACCTGGTACAACTACTTCAGCCGCCGCTTCTTCCTCGAAGGCGCGCAGTCATAGTCGATTCGACATTTGCTTGAATATATAACCGGTTGGAATTCACGTTCCAGCCGGTTTTTTTGTTTGACGAGGCTGTCGAGGAAGACGTACGGGACGGGCCACGGTGCCGAAATGGGACGCGCCTTCCCCATGGGCGCCGTTCCGGAAAGCGCGTCCCAGATTGAGGCCTCAAAGCGGGACACAGTTTCCGCAACGCCACTCAAGCGGAAAGTGCATCCCGGAATCCGACCTCGGAACGGGACGCGGTTTCCCAATGGCCATCGAAGCGGAAACTGCATCCCGGAATCCGCCTCCAGAGTGGGACGCGCTTTCCGGTTGAGCCTCGATTGGGAAACTCCGTCCCATTCGCATCAAAAAACGGGCGGCCTGGATGTTTGTCCGAGCTGCCCGTTCCGTGCGTTATGTTGAGATCCCTAGCCTGTTACGTAATACCAGACGACGTTGTCGCCGTTGGAGAGAACGTAGTTGCTGCAGGCCGTCATGGGCGTCGAGCCGTTGACAGAGTACATCCAACCGCTCGTGCCGCCATACTGCTTCTCGGCCAAACCGCCGATCGCGGCGACATACGTGCCGTACGATGAGCCGTGTGCGTTGACGGAAAGCCCGAGCGCGCATAGGGCGTCGTAGACGGTGGCACCTTCGTTAAAGGTATAGGTGCCGCCGGCGGACACAGGATTGCCCACGGCGCTCGATGTGACCGCAACCGTCACCGTGACGTAACTGGGCTCCTGCGTGCCGCCCTGGCCGCCCGAGGAGGCGGTTCCGCCGTTAGAAGCAGAGGCGCCGCCAGACGATTGGCCGCCGCCCGAAGAGGTACCACCAGACGTGTTAGAAGTATCGGCAGTTTCGGTATTCTGAGCAGCCGATACATCGCCAGACTTCTTGCCACGCTGGTCTTCAGACTTTTTGCCATCCGAGTTTTTATCCGAGCTCTTGTTCGAAGACTCGGAATCGCCCTTGGCGTCACCCGAGTCCTTGGACTTATCTTTCGCATCGCCCGAAGCCTTGGAGTTCTTAGAGTCAGCTTTGCCAGAAGCAGCAGCCGAGCCAGCTCCCCTGGCGTCGTTGGCAACGACGCTCTCCCCCGTCACGGCCTGAACGATCCAGTCGATGGACCAGGCACCGCTTGTGGAGGGATGGACAAACCCCAGCGAGACGACAATCAGGGCAACGCAAGCAGCCGTAAAAACGCCGACAAGTGCCTTGCGCCGCGGGGCGGACGCCGCCGAAGCGGCGCCCTTTTGCTTTGCATCGTCGAGCTGGATAAACGAGGAGTCGGGCTGCTGCCCGTTGGTCTCCTTGGGCTTATCGGGCATTACCGTCACCCTTGCCGCGCTTGGTCAGCATGAAGACGGCGATGAGCGCGAGGCCGATCACGCCGGCCGCGATGCCGACAATAGCGAGCGGGTTGAGGCCAGACTCCTGCGCGGAAGCCTCAGTGGACTTCTTGGCAGTGGTCGTGGAAGCGGATGCCTTGTCGGACTTGGAGTCGGACTTCTTGTCGGACTTGCCGTCCTTCTTGTCAGACTTCTTCTCGTCCTTCTTGTCGGACTTGTCGGAGTCCTTCTTGTCGGACTTGTTGTCCTTGGTCCCGGTCTTGGTCGACACCGTCGTCTTGGTCACCGGCTTCTGACCCGGGGCGACAGCGCCACCCTTCGAGCCGGAGCCAGTGCCCGCGCCAGCGCCCGTGCCGGTACCAGCACCAGTGCCGGAGCCGCTGCCACCGTTAGAGCCAGAACCGCCATTGCCGTCAGGGTTAACGGCGTTCTTGGTCCACTTGGCATACAGCGTCATATCGGCCGTCACCGGCGTGCTGAAGTCATACGCCTCCGTGCAAGCCTCATCGGTGTACCAGCCACCGAAGGTGTAGCCCTCACGCGTCGGATCGGCAGGCTTAACCAGCTTGCCGTCGGCCGTAGTCTGGAAATCGACCTTGGAACCATCGCCAGTCTCGAACGAGACCTTAACGCCACCATTCAGCTTGAACAACGTGCCGGAATCGTTGATGTAGTAGAGGTTGCCCTTGGCGTCGCAGGCAATCGGCGAGTCGCAGTAGTTGTTGTGTCCCGTTGCGCTAAACGCACCGGTCGCCTGCGCGTCACCCAGCTTGTAGCGATAGACACCGCCGCCCGAGGTGTAGTTCACATAGTCGGAAGTCGCACCGTAGTTAACCGTGAAGTAGACATACGTGCCATCTGCCTGGGCGCTCACGAGCGGTGCACCCTTGATGCCGCCGATGGGAAGCGCGGAGCCATCAGCAGACGAAACCAACGTCGTAGCAAAGTCATTATCAAGGTCGACAATCGCCAGCGCAGAGCCACCGGAAACCTCGCCGCCGACAATCAGCTTGTTGCCATACAGCGTAGGCATGCAGGCGCATCCCGTAAGACCCAGGTCGACGACGCGCTCTTCGGAAATGCGCGAAGCGGCATCCGCACCACGCGAACTACCGTCAGAAATCGCCAAAACGTGCAGCTTGCCATCGCGCGAAATCAGATAAGCATGGCTACCGTCGGCGGAGAGCACACAGGAGGAGTTAACGATAGCCCCAACGGAAACGCTTCCAAGCACAGCGCCCGAAGACTTGCCGAGCATCTCAACGGTACCGGCGCTGGTGGGAACCAGAATAAAGCCGTCACCCACGGTAGCACCCGTCCAGTAATAACCCTCATCGGCGTTGACGTGCTGCCAGGAAACGGCACCGGTCAGGATATTGATGCGCGTCAGATGGCCGTTGTTATACACGCCCTTACCATAGTCGACATCAACGGTGCCGACATAGAGATAGTTGCCATCGACCGTCAGCTGAGAATTCGACTGAGCAGTTTTGCTCACAGGGTCGGTAACCCAAACCGTCGTGAGCGTATCGGCCGTCAGAGCCTGGACCGCACCGCCATCGAGCGGGACGATGACCAAGCCGTTCGTATAAATCGGACGCGTCGTGTAGCCAATCGTAGTCTTAAGGTTCGACTCGGCAAGCACCTTGCCCGACTCTGCGTCGATCTTAAGCAAGCGCTTGTTGACGGCGAGATACACGTTGCCGTTTACGACAATCGGCTCGCTCGCGTTGGGATACATGGCGCCCGAGTAGGCCTTCCAATCGAACGTCCAAGAGCTTGCCAGCGCGCCCGTAGGGGTGGACACGTTCTCGACCACCGCATTGGAATTGCCGTTCCAGTCGGCTTTCCAATCGGTCGGGCGCGAAGCGCTCGGATCCACGACGATTTCGTCAGGATTGGGCACCGTGTCGCCGGCAGCATATGCCCAGACGATCTTGTCGCCCGACTTGAGCGCGTAGTCACCATCGAGCTGAGTCCCGGGGTCCCCGTTTACAAAGAACGACCAGGAGCCCGTCAGCTTTGTGCCATCAAGCGGGGACACGAGGCTATGGACATTCCAATAGCCGCCATCATTGAGCATCACGGAATCAATGCCCAGGGCATCGAAATAGGCAGCAGATGCATCCTTAATCGTCGTGCCCTCAACGAACACCTGCATCGAAGGATCAGTCCAGCGCTGAGCCTTATCGTCCTTCTTGCCGATGATCTCCATCGAAACGGAGACCTGACCAGGCATGGTGCCGTCGGAGCCATAGACCCAAGCAATCTCGTCGCTTGCCTTAAGCGTATAGGCGCCCGCACCAACATCAACAGGCTTGCCATTGACAAAGAACTGCCAATATTTCCAGGTGTTTTCGTCAACCTTCTCGCTCGAGAGGGTCACGTTCTTTTCGAACGGCGAGGTCAGCGACTCGAGATACCAGCCAAACGAGCTCTCCCCCGTTTTGGCGCCAATGCCAGACTTTTTAAAGATCTGCTCGGAAAGGTCAGCAGCGGTTGTTCCCTCGTCCACGAGAGCTGTCGTAGGCTGTGCCCACGTCTGCCGGGCGCCCGAAGCATCCTGGCCGATAACGGTGCAGCTTACCGAAAGCTGATCGGCAGGAGCGGGGTCGTTGTACTTCGAGTAGTACCAGACGACGGAGTCGCCGGCCTTGAGCGTGTAGCCGCCGGCGCCGACCATGGAGGACTTGCCGTTGATGAACAGCTGCCAGTACGCTTCGGTCGTCGGGTCGTAGGCGAGCGTGCGGCCGGAGTCGAAGGGCGACGTGATCGAATTGAGCGCCCAGCCCCAGGAGCCGTTGGGGTCGTAGTCGGCCTTGAGGCCGGTCTGCTTGAAGAGCTGCTCGGAGAGGTCGGCCGCGGTCGAGCCCTTCTTCAGCGTAATGCTCTGAGCGGCGGCCCAGGTCTGCTGAGCACCCTTGGCGTCGGTGCCGACGACCGAACACGTCGCGGAAACCTGCGTGGAAACCGTGCCCGTGGGATCCTCGTACACCAGCTCGAGCGTGTCGCCATCGCTCGGGTAGTAGCCCGTGGCATAAGAGTTGGCCGCCTTGCCATTAATATCAAAACGCCAGTACTTATAGCCGGACGCCGTGTTTTCCATCGCGAGCGTCTGGGACTTATCGGGGTTCGTAACCGAATAGGGAACGCCGCCGTCCGTGCTATAGCTATAGCCGGCGTCGTCAAGCACCTTGGCAAAGATGTCCCAGGCAGACATTTTTTGGGTACTCGACCACTCAAACGAGGCCGTCGGCACCCAGTCCACAAGGTCATAGGACTGACCGACATCGTGCTTGCTTACGCCTACAACCCTGACGTTAACAGAAAGAGACTTTTCGTCGGAAGAATTAACGAGCCAAGCGGTGCTCTTGACATCGTTGTTGCCGGCGTTTGCCACGACATAGGCGTATTTGCCCTCAGCCGAGGCGGGAAGCGTGATCGCGCCGGTCGTTTCGTCGGCGCCAAACAGCTCGTGGGCATTTGTGCCCTCAGCGTCATCGGCGAGATACCAGCGGTAATCGACGAGGGAGCCCTCGGGGAGTGCCGTCTCGTAATCGCCCCAATCGCCCGTTGCCATGTAATTGGCAGTAGGGGTAAGCGTTCCGCCGACCTGTGCAAGGTTGCCGCTCGAAGCGACATTAACCGATGTCAGGGTATACGCCTTGGCATCTTCGCCCTTGACGATGGCATAACGCGTGGAGGCATAGTCGGTGTTGTAGCCACCGTCGACGATGCACTTGAGGTACTTGCCGACGTACTTTTGCGAAATTACGAACGACGACCTGTGCGCGTTCTCATCCGTCAGCGTCGTGAACGGACCCCGGGCGCTATCGGCAATCTGCCACGTATACGTCAGTTGATCAGATGTAAGCTCGGCACCCTTTGTTCCTGCAGACGTCTTCTCGAATGCAGTAACACCGATCTTTTCGCCACTCTTGTAGACAAACTTGGCGTCATCGCTCTGATCGCCGACGATCTTTTTGAGATACGTCAGGAACAGCTCGTGCGAGCCTGCGGCCTTAACGGCCACAGCAGTAGTCGCCTCTACGGTGTTATCGCCCGCAGTGGCCGACACGCTCACCCAGCGCTTGGCGTAGTCATCGGGAATCGTAAAGCTGCTGTCGGTTTTGCCCTCGACCACATGCCAGTCGGTCTTCGCATCAAGCGCAGAGGAAGACGGGTCGACAGAGGACCAACGCCACGTGTAGGTAACGCCCTCGGTAACCGGCTCAGACGAGTAATCGACCGCCTTGTAGGCGCACGCCTCAATCGTAGAGCCAGTGTCCTTGGCGCCCTTGCTCGCATTGGTAAATGCAACTGAATCGAGCGTCGTCGCGCCCTTGGGCAGAATGCGGCCCGCCTTGGTCTCACAGCTATCGGAGCCGGGGATACCCTTCTTGGCCTTAGCGACCACCTTGAGGTAGCGGTTCGCGCACTCCTTGGTAACCGTGAAGGTATCACCAGTTGCAACCTGCTCGAACGTGCCGTCAGCAGAATCGGCCACCCACCAAGAAAAATCGACCTTGTCGGAGCCATAGAGGTCAGTCGGCGTGTCGTAGTTAAGGTAGTAGGCGGCAGCCTTAATCGTGTCACCGACGTTAGCGTTGGGGACGTTCTCATAATCGTCGCCAAATTCGGCGCCGTTATAGGCGAGAACGATATGGCCTAACGCGATCTGGTCACTCGCGGCAACAGGACCCGGCGTATTGTAGCCAACAGACGCGGGCGTCCCGAAAGAGTTGCTCGGACCGTACAGCTCCTGGCCATCGCCGACAACCTTAACGCGAATGTACTTGCCCGCAAGTTGCGAAGCGAGTTCGTCCGTGATCGTCAGCGACTGGGCGGTCTGGCCCGGAATTGCCTGATAGGCGGAATCCTCGGCATCGCGCACGTCAGACGCAAGCCACTGATAGGTCCAGCCGGCCTGTGTCGCAATACGCTTATTGGGAACCGCTTCGCCGTCGTAGGCGTTCGCCCAAAGCGTAGTGCCAGGGTTCAGCATCTCGGCCTTAACAGACGAATACGAGCTCGAATCGTCTGCCGAAGACTGGATGAGGACATAAGACTTTGCATCCAGTGCCGTCTTGGTAGGAACGGGCGCCTTGATGGTGTTCGTCGCTGTCAGCTTTTGGTTGTTGGCGCCCTTAGTCGGGCCGTAGATGACGTTACCGCTGGCATCGGTAATGCGTACGCGCAGGCACTTGCCGTTAAGCTGAGTGCGCAGGGCATCGTCCAAAACGATCGATGCGCCCGTCTGACCCTCGACAGGAACAAACGCGGAATTGTCCGCATCGCTCTTGTTGCTGATGTCGGCAGCAAGCCACTGATAGGTGCAGCCCGAAGCGCTGGCGCGCTTGCTGGACGAAGTCCAAACATTCGCATAGAGCGTAGTATTGCTCTGGATAAAAGCGGTGAAGTTAGAGCCAGCCCAACGAGAAGGCGACTGGCTCTTTCCGACGCTGACACCATTATTCGAGGAAAACGTAGCAGCGGCACGAGACGCGGCCTTGGCAACACTGGGCTCGCTGGCCACCGCAGTCGCGTCGCCGGTCTCGGCGGTGGTGTCAGACGCCTCGCTCGCCGGGGTGGCCGAAGCAGGGTCTGACGCAGCGGGGTCGTCCGATGCATCATCGCTCACGTTGTCAGGCGCGGCCGAACCCGTATCCCCAGTTTCGGAGGAGCCACCTGCAGCCGAATCGTTTGCGTCAGCAGCAGCCGCGGTAGTATCTGCAGCACCGTCCGTGGCCTGCGCGCCCTCGCTCGGCGTTGTGGCCTGAGCCACGGCCTCGGCAATGCCCTCGGCGCCATCGGCCCAAAGCTGGGCCGGCGTGGTGCTGAATGCCATCGCGAAGGCCAGGAATGCCACCAGGCCGCGCTTGGCTACGCCGCGCGCGATCGCCCCATGGCGACGCAACGAGGCGCGCTTGCGCTCGTCCTCAAACATATCCATTTGTCCCCCATTGTCTGTACTTGAGGCGTTACCATGCGGCTGCCCCACGTCATCGCGCACATTGCGCTCGAGTACCCCCATCGGGGTCCTCCTTCCCTCCAGAGCCCAACGCGTACCGGCAGCATGCGCCGCGGCCGCGCGCAAGATGGGAGGCGATCCGACTTAACCTTAACGACCCGGGCGCGCCGTCCGATCTGCGACGCGACCATCCCGGACCAAGAGGAATTACGGTTACTGGTACAGCCGGGGACTTGCACCCCGATTCTCCCAAACGCGCAGGAAAATCGCGCATTCGTGCGTCTCCGCACCACCATCTAGGCCATCGATTATTACTGTCAGTATGGTAGCACGCAAAAGGGCCCCGCACACAGGCGAAGCCCAAGGTAAAAGCTATGGTTTGCGATAGATTAGGGCATGGATGGATCGCTGAGCAAAATGATCCGTTTTCCTCCGTCCCCCAGGGGTCATTACCGCTTGCCGCCGTGGCTGTTGCGCCAGATCTCGCGGCCCAGCATCAGCGCCAGCACCAGCGCGCTCACGTAGCCCATAAAGCCAATGACCGGGATACCGAACACAACCGGCTCGATGCGCGCGTAGTACACCACCGACGAGCCGATAAACAGGCCGGCAATCACAATTGCCATCGACATGCGGTCGATAATTCCACCCAGCTGTCGCAGCGCCTTATCGCTGCTCATGATCTGCGTGTTTACCTTAAGCTGACCGCGCGTGAGCATACGCGACGCCAAGCCCAGATACTCGGCCGCCTCGAGCGAGCCTTTTGCCGCGCGATAGCTGCTCGCGGCAAGATCGCGCCCCATTTCGCGGACGCGCGCATAGGCGCTCTTCTCGTTTTTGATGTGCGCTTGGATGATCTGGATCATGTTGACGTTGGGCATGTACTCGGTCAGCAGACCCTCGAGTGTCACCATGCCACGGGCGAACATCGTCACCACGCTCGGCAGCTCAACGTCGTTTTTGCGCGCCAGGTTTAGCAGCGAGGTCAAAAACTCGCCGATATCAAGATCCTTAAGATCAAGACCCGCAAAGTCGGCGACGATAAAGTCCAAGTCGGACAAAAAGGCCGAATGGTCGAGCTCGGCCGAATCGCCGCGCGTCACGGCAAAGCGCATGAGCGAATCCTTGAGCTTGGGCACGTCGCCCTCGGCCACGGCGAAAATCATGTCCTTGACGATACCGCGGTCGTGGCTCGACATGCGCCCGACCATGCCCAGGTCGATAAAGTAGACAATTCCGTCTTTGAGGATGATGTTTCCCGCATGCGGGTCAGCATGGAAAAAGCCATCGTCGAGCACCTGCGTCGAGTAGTCCTCGACGATTGCGGCACCGATCTTTTCCAGGTCATAGCCCTCGGCCACCAGGCGCTCGGGATCGGCAATGGAGATGCCGTCGATGTAGTCCATGACCACCACGTGCTCGGTGCAAAGATCTAGGTAGGACTTGGGGCACGACACGCCATGCACGCTTTTGTGGAAGTCATAGAAATCGTTGAGGTTTTTGGCCTCGGCCAAAAAGTTGGTCTCCTCGCGAAACGAGGTCCACAGCTCTTCGACCACGCCGTGCAGGTCAACAAACTGATCGGTGTTGACGAACTTGGAAACGATGCGCACCACCGAACGGATGATGTCTATGTCCTGCGCCATGACCTGCTGCGCGCCGGGGCGTTGCACCTTAACGGCCACGTCCTCGCCCGTCACCAGGCGGGCACGGTGTACCTGCGCGAGCGACGCGCTTCCGAGCGGGTTGGGGTCGATCGCGTCGAACATCTGCCCCAGGCGCTGGCCGTACTCCTCTTCCAGACAGCGGAGCACTACCTCATACGGCACCGGGTCTACGTCGGAGCGCAGGCGGCGCAGCTCGTCGCAAAACCGCTGCGGCAAAATCTCGGAGCGGTTAGCCAGAATCTGCCCCATCTTGACGAACATGGGGCCAAGCTCTTCGAGCAGACGACGCAGGCGCACCGGCGTGAGGTTATCCCATACGCGGTACTTTTTGATCAGGCGAACGATCTGCCCAATGCGTTCGCGGCGGCCTGCCGGCGTGAGCTGGTATTCCTCGTCCGGCGCCATCGCGTCGGGCTCTTCGGGAACCATATCGACAGCACGCGGCTTCTTGCGAGCGCCCGAGACGGCGGCATCGACCTCATCGACAACCGCCGCCTCGTCACCCAAGGGATCTAGATTGTTGTAATCGGTGGTGGAATCTGCCATCTGCGCTGCTACTCGGCCTCTTCGGTGTCCTCTGCATCGTCGGGCTCAACGGACTCGACGGGCACCGAAGTCACGTTGTCCTCGACCGAATCGACGATGTCGCGCACATGGGCCAAAAAGGCCGTGCGCTCGGGGGCGGTCATAACGCGGACGCGGGCCAGGATGAGCTCGTCGAGCACGCGCTGTGCCGCAGTCTCGCCCTGCATGCCCAGGCGCTCGGTCAGGTCGGAGATGGTGCCGCCGGCCTGCTCGAACATGTCGGACACGCTGCGGGCGATATCGGGAGTGCCGGCGTCCTTGCGCACCTGCTCACCCTTGGTATTGAGGTCGTCGAGGACCTTCTTGCCGCCCTCGACGGCAACGGCGGCGGCACCGAAGCCCACGTTGATGGCACCGTTAACAAGCTGATCGAATTTCATAACCATGGTTGGCTCCAATCATGAACAACTGCATTGGCCTTCTTGTACCCAAGATTGGGTGAACGACACAAAATCGTTTTATCCCCGGGATAGAAATCGAGCGGGGCAAAGCCTTTGACGGCGTTTGTCCCGCTCGTTCGCCGCAAGGCCGTCTTTACCTTACGTTGTCGTTCATCGCGAAGGAGTTCTTCATGGCACAGCTCGTGGTGTAGAGCACCTTGCCCAACAGAGCATCGGTTTCCACGCGCACAAGCTCGGCAAAGGCCTCGTTAGCACGGGCGAGCTCGGCAGGCACCTCGGCCTCGGGCAGCGCGGCTACGACAGCGTCAACGTCGTGAATCTGCTTGTGGCCCATGCCGCCGACCTTCTCCTGATAGTCCTCGACCGCGCGACCGCACTCGTGGAAGCGAACATCGGCCAAGGCACCGATCAGGCGATTTGCCCAATAGAAATTCTCGGACGTCACGCGAGCCTGCGTGTCGGCGTAGTACTCGGGCATGGTCTCGACATTGGCGTACAGCGGCACGAGCGCGTTAAACGAGTTAGAGCCAAACGCCATCCACTGCACGGCGCGATACGCCGGCTGCGCATAGGGGCGCAGCTGCAGCACGGCAAGCTGGCTGTTGCGGTTGATGCCGATGGGACGATAGGCGCCGCGCGTGGCGGGCGTGCCCTTGCTGCCGTAGCAGTCGTACTCCGTACCCTGGTAGTGGCTCGAAAGCACGTACTTGATATCCTCGATGGTCACCTTGCGCTCGGGCACGCGGCTCCAGGGGATATCGTCGCTCTCGGGCGTGTAGTCGGCCTCGGGACCGTCCCACACATCGCTGGGGTTGAGACAGCGCTGCATATACCAGGCACGCGGCGTGTTGTAGACGTGGTCGCTGTCGCTGTGCGAGCCAAAGGCCTCGCGCGGGTTAAAGACCGCGGCGGGACCGTCGCCCTCGACGCCCAGCGTCAGGTCCAGATGCCACTCGGCCATCCAGGAGCGCAGGTCGGCGGAGCACATGTGGTCGACCTGGGCGCCCTCGGCGTCGTCCAGGTCAAAGCTATCGATACCCAGCTGGTTGGGCATGGTCACGTAAGCATCATCGGGCACGCGCTTGGCGATCCAGTGGTGGCCGCCGATGGTCTCGAGCCACCAGATCTCGTCAACATCACTAAAGGCGATGCCGTTGTTCTCGTAGGTGCCGTAGCGCTCGAGCAGGTCGCCCAGGATGCGCACGCCATCGCGGGCAGACTTGGCGTACGGCAGCACCAGGGTCACCATATCCTCCTCGCCCAAACCACCGGGCTGCGCCGGAACATAGCCGTCCTCGCCCTCGTTGCCCTTGGCGGGCACGTAGTCCACGAGCGGATCGGCGCCGCGGACGCGCTCGTTGGTGGTGAGCGTCTCGGTAGCGGACATGCCAACATTGAGCTCGTTGAAGCCGGCCTCAGCCCAAATGCCATGACCCGGGACAACGTCGGGGACGCTTGTGTAACGCATGGGATCGTCGGGCAGCTCAACGGTCAGGTGGCTCAGGACGCTCGTGTAGACACGCGGCTGCTCGTCGGGATGCACCACGCGCATGCGCTTGGGCTCAAACACCCCGTTGGACGAGTCCTCATTGCGGGCGACAAGCGTCGACCCGTCGTAGCTCGCGTTCTTACCAACCAAAATCGTTGTGCACGGCATGCGCATCCTCCTTGAGCGAAGAAATCAAACGGCAACAGTGTATCGCTTCGGCGCAAAAAGGGCGAAACAGCCGCCCCGGCAACCCCTGTGGTCAAAAACGCCTATTTCGATGCACGCTCCGCCGCCTCGATCACGTGCTTGGCGAGAATCGCAGTGGTCACAGCCCCCACGCCGCCCGGCACGGGTGTGATGGCGTTAACGATCGGCTCCGCAGCATCAAAATCGACGTCGCCGATCAGCTTGCCGGCGGCCTCGTCCCAGTTGATGCCCACATCGACGATCGTCTGGCCCTCGCGGACCGCATCCGCGCCAATCGTGCGCGCACGTCCAACCGCGGCAACAACAATGTCGGCAGAACGGCACTCGGCAGCCAAGTCGCGCGTATGCGTATGGCACGTCGTCACTGTGGCATTGCGAGCCGTAAGCATGGCGGCAACGGGACGGCCAATCACCAGCGATCGACCGACGACCGCGACCTTGGCCCCATCCAGCTCAACGTCGTAATGGTCCAGCAACGCCAGCACGGCCTCGGCCGTGCAAGGAGCAAAGCCCTCGCCTCGCCCCGAAAGCGTGGTAAGCAGCGAGGCCGGCGTCATGGAGTCAACATCCTTGGCAGGATTGAGTGCCGCGGCAACTGCATCCTCGTCAAGCCCAGCGGGCAACGGACGAAACATCAGGCAGCCATGAACAGCGGGGTCGGCATTGATGTCCTCGATGGCCGCCAACAGCTCGTCCTGCGAAACATCGGAGGGAAGCAATACGCGGCGAGCCTCAATGCCAACCTTCTCGCAGCGCTTGAGTGCACCGCGCTCGTAGGATAGATCGTCCTCGCGCTCGCCCACGCGCACGATAGCAAGCGACGGCACGATGCCCCGTTCGCGCAGGGCGGCGCAGCGAGCAGCGAGTTCCTCAGTCAAAGCACGGGCAACGGGAGCACCCTTCAACAGCTCTGCCATGGCTATCCCCTCTTCCTTGCGGCGTCAGCGGCGCGGCGCGCCAGCGCATCGGCGCGCGGCAGCCACGTATCGAGCAGCTCGTCACATGCAGCCTCGAGCTCCTCGGCGCGGGCACGATCCTTCATAGACGTGGTGTTCGCAAAGAGCGTCAGGCTCGCGCCTTGCATGGCGGCGCGGCAGAACACGGCGCCGCATGCCACGTCGGACAGCAACTGGCGCGAACCCTTGTCGGCCATGTCCTCGAGCAGCGCCAGCGCGCGCCCGCAGGCATCCATGATCCGGTACGGCGGCATGGCCGCCACGCGCAACGCGTCCTGAATCGCCGCGGGTCGAGCCGGGTCCTCGCGCGGAATGCCGTACGACGCGGACACCTGGCCGTATGCACGAACATCCTCGGCAACCAGACCCACTAGTTCCTGCGCCAACTCGTCTGCCTGGGCAAATGCACGCGTCAGATCGTCCGCCCGATCGCTAAGCGCGGGATTGGTCGCCCCGTAGCGAGCGACCATCCCGCAAAGCGAGGCGCCCAGCGCGCCCACAAAGGCGCTCGCGCTACCGCCGCCGGGAACCGGCTCGCGCGCGGCCAGCGCCTCGGCAAACCCACGGCAGGTCTTGTCCATCATCTCTTGGCTCATACGTATGCACCTTCAAGTCATATAGATCGGTCGGGCGGCAACTGCCGACCAACCGCATCAAACACGTAATGATGCTAAGTCTAGCCCATAAGCACATGAGCGTCAGCACACCTGGCCATCACGGATTTCTATGACGAACGATAGGCGTCGGCGCCGCAAACATGGGACACATGGCCCACCTTTCGAGACTCCCGAACGGCACAAACTGGGGCATATCTATAAGTAAGGAACCCGTTGGGGCACGGCCGCGCAACGGCCACAAGCGATGAACGGAGGCATAAGCCGCACAGCACACAGAGACATCCGCCGCCAGCGCAATCAGTACCCCAACAGCATGCGGCGCCGTGATGTCATCGGCAGACAAGGAGGACGCCACCATGAAGAAAAAGACCCTATCGATCCTTTCCCTGTGCATCGCCCTCTTTGCCGCGTTTGCCCTTGTCGGCTGCGACGGGAGCGCATCGGGCGTGGGCGGCAGCGCCGCTAAGAGCGAGAGCAAAGAAAAGGCCCCCGTTGCCAAGAAGACTGACTTTATCTGGTTTAAGGTCGAGATGCCCGAGGGCGTTGGCGTAAGCGACTCCGCTGGCAAGAATGCCGACAGGGTCCAGTTCACCTTCCCCGAAGACGAGAACGGTTCGGCCGATCGCTTTATCCCCGTTTGGAAAAAAGCGCTGACGGCAGAGGAATCCCACGCCGACCAGGCAGAAAAGAAAGGTGATACGTTCCAGTGGAAGGATGGCGGGTCCGTCGAGTATAACGGCAGGACGTGGCTCGTCGGAACGTACGAGGACAACAGCGGCGTCTCAACCCTCCTCTTTACCGACGTTGAGCCGGGAAGTGTCTACGTCCTCATCTCGAACTTCGATCTGCATAAGAAAGAAGCCGAGGCGCTCCTCAACTCCATCGAGTTTCCCGATGACATGGCGAAGGCAGTTGCCGAGGCACGCGAAGTCGAGATTTCGAGCATCGAGATCAAGCATTAGGGGATCGCACGCAGCATCGCATGCGCAGTCATTAAATGATCGGACGCCCAGCCAGGGGAGGATCGGATCGGCCGGCCCTCCCCTCTTTTACGCCCGGGCATATTGCCACTTGTCGGAGCAAATCCGGCCCTCAGAATGGGACACATGGCCCACCCGAACGAGCCGCTCGCGCGTACAGTAAAGACAGGTAATCCATAGGCGGTTACAGATCGAGGAGGACACGACCATGAAAAAGAAGGCCTTTGCGATTCTCACCCTCTGCATCAGCCTCTTTGCCGCAGTTGCCCTGGTGGGCTGCGGTGGCAGCGGCGGCGCTACCGGAAGTGGCGGTGGCGGCGGAGCTGAAAAGCCAGCCGTGGATATGAGGACCGACTTCGTTTGGTTTAAGGTCGAGGTTCCCGAGGGCGTCGAGATCACCGACGTCGCAGGCGACACCGCCGACAGGGCCCAGTTTAAGTTCACCGAGAGCGAGCACGCCAGCGATCGCTTCATCCCTGTCTTCGACTCTGACAAGAACGCCGACGAGCTGTTCGACTACGAGGCCAAATGGAAGGCCAACTCTGGATGGACCGAGAGCGATCCCGTTAAGTACAACGGCAAGACCTGGCGCAGTGCCTACTTCACGCACTCGGGCGGCGTAACGACCGAATACTTCACCGACGTTGACGGCGGCAGTGTGTACGTGCGTATCGACAACGTCGAAGAGCACAAGGACGCCGTCGAAACCATGATGAAGTCTCTGGAATTTGCCGACGACATCGCCAAGGCCAAGACCGAGGCCATGGACGTTAAGGTCGAGGATATCGAGATTAAACGCTAAGCGACTGGCGAGCGCAGCGGGAAACACGGGCGCAGCGTAAACAAGCGACGGTATCCCAGCGCTTCGTACCAAGGGAGGGCCGGTAAACCGACCCTCCTTTTCTTATGCCGGTAGCCGACGAACGCGAGGACGCCGGACGCCGGAACCGCCCCAAATGTGGCAACAGTACGAACACGACAAACACCCCAACACGTCCACCCGCCGATTTATTGCGCCGCGCAGACAATTAAACCGGCGTCTTTAAACATCTGGGCAGTATAGTGACCAAAACTATCGCATAACCGCACTCTGCGAATGGAGAAGTTATGACCGAACACCACGCCATCAGCCGCCGAGCGTTTACGCTGGGCCTTGGACTTGCAGCGTTGTCGCCACTTGCAAGCCTGCCCGAAACCGCAGTACCGGGCATTCCCCTGCGTGCGGCATTTGCAGAAGACACGCCCACATCGGCGGTCAACCTCGACAAGTTCGTCATTCGCCTTCGCCCCGCGGGCTATTTTCGCACCGCGAGCGTCAACGAAGACGGCAACGTCATCGGCAACGTCTGCCACCTGTTTAATGACGGCACGTCCAGCAAGCTCATCCTTGAGCACGTAGAGACCGATACAGAAAATAGAAACTGGTATGCCATCCGCACCCTGCTCAATTTCGAAGAGCACAAGAAGACGGGCTACAGCATTTGGTCGGTCGATGGCGACTCGGACAAAGATGGAAAGGTCATCCACGTATGGAGTGGCGAGCATGACGGCAAGGCCAGCCGCTCTTTTGCGTTCGACCGCCAGCCAAACGGAACCTACATCATCCGAGACCGCACAAACGAGAAAAAAGACATTAATTACCTGGCCATAGAAAAGGACGGCAAAGACCAAGACAACAACAAGATCTGCCACAAGAGGAAGAGCATTCCGTGGGAGCTCGAACTTGTCGGTTACGACAAGTTCGAGATCAATACCACGGTTAGAAGTATCGACTGGATCAAGTATAGCAGCTACGTCGACGGACCATGCTGGATGAAATACGTCGACGGCAACAAATACCTCGACGAGCTGAGCATCCCGGGCACGCATGATTCAAGCACCTGCAGCGTCGACAACGACACCGAGCCCCAAACCTCGCTTGCAAAGTGCCAGCAGGATTACATCCCCACGCAGCTGCTCGAAGGCATTCGCTATTTTGATATCCGACTTGGAAAGAACAACGAGAACGGCGACCCCGGCATCGACCATGGAATATGCTACCTGCTCAAAAAAGACGGGGGCTTTATACATCTCTCCGATGTCATCGGTTACTTCAAAACATTTTTGAACGAAAACCCGTCAGAAGCGCTCATCATGCTGGTGTCACGAGGCAACGACGAAGCCACCGACGACAGTGTTACGACGGCTTTCGCCAATGTTATGGACAATAACTCCGATCTGTTCTATACGTCGAGCCATGTCCCCACACTGAACGAGGTGCGCGGAAAGATCGTCCTGCTGCGTCGATTTAAACTCGCCGGCGACAGCGTAAGCAGCCACACGTGGGGCCTCGATCTCACCCAATGGGACGACAAAATCAAGGCGCATTCCGGGCAGTCGATGTGCCTCGTCCAAGACGCGCGAGGCTTTGAGACTACGGGCAATGCGGGCGACAAAGAGCCCTATTGCACCAAGGTATACGCCCAGGACCATTTTGAATGCACCGGAACCGACAAGATTAGCTGGGTCGATATGGCGCTGCGAGAGACGACCAATCTCACGCGCAACAAGGTGGACGTCGAGGACAATGATGGCGCCAAGGTACAAGTCCTGGAACGCTGCTGGTCTATCAACTACACCAGTTGCACGAATTACAAACAAGGAAGCAATCCTTTTACCGCGGCGCGAGTGGTCAACGAGCATCTGTACAAGAGCCAGTACATCAATCCCAGCGGCAGCGATAAAACAAAGTCAGATTGCCTCAAGCACATTGGCATCATCGCATCCGACTTTGTTGATGCGGCACTGGCGCGGAGCATCTACCAGCGCAATTACGCACAGCACAAGCAGACAGCTTCGTACTACCTCCCGACCCGCATGCACATGACATACGGCGACTCGCTGAGCGATGCCTCACTCCAAGATGGCAAGACCGTTGGCGAGGGTCATTTCCGCCTTGTCAACAGCAGCAACGTACTCAACGTGGCGGCTTCGGGCCATGCGTTTGCCATCGAATATGTGGACGTCGACGCCTTGGGCAACGAGACCGTTACGGAGCTGCGGGGCTCCGTGCCCATCGATATCGATCCACGCGCGCTGACGCCCCATTTTGAGGGACTCGAAGGCCTTAAGGCCGGCGAAGACGTGCGCGCCAAGATTGTGGCATCACTCGAGGGCAAGCTCGAAACCGATGCCTGCACGGCCCAGCTCGAGTTTGTGCACGACGCGAACGGCGCTCCGGGAACGGCGATGGCCGAGGGCGAGGCATTTGCCGCGGGGACGTATTGGGTGCGTGCGAAAGGCCTGTTGGGCGACGCGGCGCAAAACTACACGCTTGCCACCGACGGAGCCGCAAGCTTTACTGTGACGACTTCGGGCAGTGCAGGCGGCACCGGCACCGACAGCGGTACCAACGCGGACAGCGCCGACAAGAACGGCAAGGGCAACAAGAGCAAGGGCTCGGCCGGAAAACTCGCCGACACGGGCGACGGCTCTGGCATCGCTGCCGGGCTCGCCGCTGCCGCCGTGGCGACAACGGTCGCAGGTGCAGCAATGCTTGCCAGTGACCGCGAAGACAACGAAGGTGCTAGCGAATAGGCAAGCCGGCCTTTTGGGCGCATTAACTCAATCGGGGCGCAGAATACCGTTCTGCGCCCCGATTTTTACCTTAGCCCGAACACCGTTATCGGCTACATCACCATGTTCAGCGCATTCACGAACTCCTGAGCTTGGGAGCGGCTGCTCAGACTAAAGACACAGGCAGTCAACAGCCTGTTACGTAGGAAAACGTCGCGACCCTTGATCCTGCTGACCCCCGTGATGTCCTTAAGGTAGACAATCTCGGTGTGCTTGCCGCCAAAAATGCCCTTCTTGAGTACCTCAATGCGGTTAGGGTAGATCTTGACGTCTTTAAACCTACCCGAACCTTTGTCCTGGAACAGCAGCGTGTTGTTGTCCATACGCGTCACTGCCGTGGGGTTCGCTAAAACTGTCTCTATGGTCACATTTTAGTCACTTCGGGAATCCTGCACGAAGGCGCAAAGCGACATTGAAATTCGAGTCCGCGCGAGGCTTTAAGATAGGCATGATTAGCCGCATCGATGCGACTGGCAATGCTTCTAGGAGTACGCCTCGTATTATTCGCCATTAGAGGAGGTCTTTCCTGGTTTACGCATGGGAATTCGAGTTCTTTGATTCGGACGGCGTTATCAACGCTGTGCCATGTGGCTCGCTGAGCGGAGGTGGAACGTTCGGATCCGACCTAAACGACGCCGTCGAAAGCGCCGCTGATTTTCTCGCATGCATGGTCGATGACCACCTAATGGGCGGCGTTGACCATGCATGCGCCGAACTTTGGCCACGAGCCGCAGCGCGGTGGCAAGATTATCGCCGTGGCCGTCAGTCGCGAACTCAACGATATCCCCTCCGTCCACGCAGCGGATGCCGCGCGCATGCTTGGCGTTAGCTCGGCAAGAGTATCGCAACTTATAAATGCTGAACTGTTGGATTCATGGAAGGATGGCACCAAGCGCATGGTGTCCAAATCTTCCATCGAGGCACGACTCGCCGACGCTCCAAAGGCAGGGCGCCCAAAAGAGGTCCCTATTGCTGTATAAAGCAATAGCGTTGCGGGTTTTTTCATTTGTCAGATTAGCTGACAAGCTCTCCCAATTCGGGACTCACTGCGTCCCGAATTGGGCTGGACACATTGCCGCAGGTAGCCGCGCATCCTCAATCCAAAGTACGAGAGGTGTTTCCCATGGCAGACATCAATCAGGCCATCACCGAAAGCGCACCTAAAGTGCGTTCTGCCGAGGACATGGCCGCACGACGCAAGAGCGATTCAGAGGGATTTCGGCTCATCTCGCCAGCGCCCCCTACAACGAAACGTGGGCATACGTCGAAACCAGCGCTACGCGGCTGCATTTACGGGCTTGCCGTCGGCGACGCGCTGGGCGTTCCTTACGAGTTTAGGCCCCGCGGCACGTTCAAATGCACGGACATGATCGGCTACGGCACGCATGGGCAGCCCGCCGGCACCTGGAGCGATGACACGTCCATGACGCTTGCTACCTGTGACTCGATTAGGGAGCTCGGGCACATCGACGCCGCAGACATGCGCGACAAGTTCGTACGCTGGATTGCCCGTGGCGAGTATACGATCGACGGCGTTTTCGATTACGGCGGCACGACCGCCCGCGCTTTGCACACCGGCAAAGGAGGCTCCGGCGAGCGCGACAACGGCAACGGATCGCTCATGCGCATCGCTCCCCTAGCGTTCACCGATGCGACGGACAACGAGATCCGCGAGGTCTCGGCAATCACGCACGCCCACAGAACATCAACCGATGCATGCATCATATTTGTTGAGCTGATGAGGAATGTGATGAACGGCGCGCTCCCCTCGCGGGCACTCCATCTGAAAGGCGTGCCTGAGCAGGAAATCAGGTCAGGTGGCTTCGTGCGCGACACGCTTAAGGCAGCCACCTGGTGCTTCGTCAACACTACCAGCTACGAAGATTGCGTGCTTGTCGCCGTCAACCTGGGCGACGACACCGATACCACCGCAGCCGTTGCCGGCGCCCTCGCCGGCACGGTATACGGCATCGACGCAATTCCGCAGGAGTGGACCGACGCCTTGCGCGGTAAAGAGCTGATAGAGCAGTGTTTGTTTTAGGGCGCACTTACGATAGAAACTGACCAGGAGGCACCACGGAAAGAAAGATCGCAAATATAGACGAGTTCCAAGTGGACGAAAACGGGATTCCGCTATTTCCAGCAGGACTGAAGGAAGAAGCCAACCTCTATGTTCTCCCCGACGGGCGTTACCTCCCCTGCGGGGTCTACCGAACCGAAGATGGCGGCTCACTCATTTATGAGCCATCCGGGCTCAGCTTCTTCGGGCAGATGCTTGCTCAATTCAAAGAGTGCTAGGGGTTTGATTGCCCGTTAGATCGACACTGTTCCAAACCATGGAATGGGCAGGATGTCTCCCACCGCGGCCTGTGAGGTAAAATCTTGACTGCCGCGGAATCCGCCTGCGGGCAACGCTCCGATCTCCGATTGGGGTGAAGCCTATGAACTTGTTTCTTGAAATCCTGCGCCTCTCGATGTATGTGACCGGCATTGCCCGGAACCTCTACTCGATCTGGCGGGAATATAAGCAGTAACGGATAGCGAAGGGAGTCATAAAAAGGACCGGTTGCAGCCGGCCCTTTAGACGATAATACCTGCGTTGCCCGCGCTTCCGAAGTGTGACTAGCTGAGGAGCGGGTTCCGCGGCACATCCTGATTTTACCCAGCGAGACGGCTCTTTTGCAGCCGCTCCACCGATTATTTACATCTGGCACCCTCAAACAATCAGACGACAGTCCGCACTCCTGCGAGCTGCCCCGTTCCTCTGGCTATCGGATCGCAGCGCCGACCGGCACTACTCCCCTACTTCCCAAAGATCGCAGCGAGCAAGCCCTTGCGTTTGGGCTTTTCTTCTCGGTAGGAACCCTCGGCAACCGCTGCCACCTGGCGCGGTTGCTCGCCGCCTCCCTTACGCACGATCTGGTAGAGGAAGGGCGATTTAACGTATTTGACCTCGATGGGCGTGGCGTGCACGGTGCTTTCTCCGGACAGATGCAGACTCGGGTTGAGCGGCGCCACGATATGCGTTTCGCGCTTGTTGCCAAACACCACCGCGGCCGCGCGGCCCGTCTGGCCGTTTACGGCAATGCGCACCTGCTCGCCATCGCGGCTGTCCGTCGCTGGGCGATCGACAAAGTAGACCGGTACCATCACCAGGCCGTCCTTATGCTTGCGAGCCTTGCGCGCCCAGGTGCGGATGCTCTTTTTATTGAGCCCCAGCACCGCCTCGGCATCGTTGCCGGCAATGTCGAGCGCCAGCTTATCAATGACCACCTGGTCCTTGGTAGACGCATCGACGGAGACAACGCGGAAGTCGCCTTCCTGCATGGCGGGATCGAACGGGCCGACCTTGGCAAAGTCCCACGGTTCCAAAATGCCCATGAGGCGAACGTCCAGGTAGTTTGCCCGCGGATATGCCCAGTCAAGCACCTCGTAGTACACCAAGGTCTCCTTGCTCATGCCCTTGCCCGGGAAGGACGCCATCATGCGCAAATCCGCGAGCGCCATGGGGAAGTAGAAGAGCATCATGTCGTTTTGGATCGCATCTTCCACGTCGTGCCCGGCAAAGGCGTCGGGGTACTGGCGCACCAGCTGCAGTGCGTTGGCACGTGCCTGCTGCGGCGAGATTTCGCAGGGAATACCCTGCCCAGGTACATACTCCGCACCAACGCCCAAGGTCAGGCGCTTGCTAAACGTCCCCGGCTTGAGCAGGTCGGCAATGCCGATCTTGTTGCCGCAGGACGGGCACTCAAACACACGCTGCGTTGACTCGCCCTCAAAGGACGCTCCACAGAAGGGGCAGGGAATGCTCACGTGCGTGGCTTCTTGGAACTCCTGCGCCGTGCCGCGGTCCTCCCACAGCAGATGCTCCAGAACCGACTGATTGCGCCAGTGTGAATTAAAGAAATACCAGTCCGGGTCCTCCGGGCGCTCGAGCTGCGAGACGTGCGTGAGCTTGAGCAGCCCGTCAACCACTGTCAGCGGCGTATGACGGATACCCAGGGCGCTCTTGGGCTCCCCGGCGTCCGCTTGCCACAGAATAACCGTTTCGCAATAGGCGCACTCAAAGCTGCGCTTTGCCTGGTGCGAATACATGGGGCCGCCGCAGTTTTGGCATTTAATGGCAAACATCTCGTCCATGGATACATCCTCCTTTGCGCAGGGGCTGTCGACATTAAGTATGTCGGGCAGGCAAGCACATGACCATACCCATGTGGCCCAAAATGGAGCACCTGGTCGGACAAGAAGGGCCGCTCGTTAGCTCCAGCAGACCATTGCTGCATTTTCTGAGCATCGGCGCACGGTGCGCCCATGCGAGCTACACTATCCCCTTAACCATGATTGTGAGGACGATTGCCATGCTATTTGTAAATCGGCTGGTACATACGCTTGTTCCCGGCAGCGAGGACGAGCCGGTCGATACGGCTTGCCGCACCAACGCGGGCTTTGTCGCAAGCCTCATTTGCATTGGCCTCAACATCACCCTGTGTCTGGCCAAGGGCATCGCGGGTCTGCTCGCCGGCTCTGTCTCGCTTATCGCCGACGCCTTCAACAACCTCTCCGATGCCTCGAGCAACATCGTGAGCCTGCTCGGATTCCGACTTGCCAGCCGCCCGGCCGACGAAGGCCACCCCTATGGCCACGGCCGCTACGAATACCTCGCCGGTCTGGTTGTCGCCGTCCTCGTTTGTGCTGTCGGCATCAATCTGGTGCTCGAGTCCGTTACCAAGATCATCAAGCCCTCCCCCACCGCTTACACGCTTGTTTCCCTTGCGGCACTGGCTACATCCATGCTCGTTAAGCTCTGGATGGCCGCGTTCAACCGCACGTTGGGTGATCGCATCGACTCGGAGACGCTCATCGCCACGGCACAGGACTCCAAGAATGACGTCATCACCTCGGGCTCGGTCTTGGCGGCGGCGCTTATTTCGCAAGCGACCGGCTTTGATCTCGACGGCTGGGCAGGCCTGGGCGTGGGCATCTTCATTTGCATCAGCGGCATGGGCCTGGTGCGCGACGCCATCAGCCCGCTGTTGGGGCAAGCGCCCGACCCCAAGCTCGTCCAGGAAATCCGCGACAGGATCATGTCATACCCCCAGGTTCTAGGCACGCACGACCTCATGGTGCATGACTACGGCCCCGGCCGTCAGTTTGCCAGCGCACACGTGGAAATGCCCGGCGAGGGCGATGCCTTTGAGCACCACGAGATTCTGGACACCATCGAACACGACATCAAACGCCAGATGGGCATTGGCATTACGCTGCACTGCGACCCCATTGCAACAACCGGTGACGACCTGCGCGGCTGGGTAAAGCGCGGCGTAGCGCAGATCGACCCTGCGCTTTCCATCCACGACCTGCACGAGCACGACGGCTTTGTTTCGTTTGACCTGGTGCGTCCCGACGGCTTTGACATATCCGACGAGGAGCTACTGGAGCTCGTCACGCGCATCGTGCACGAGCGCCGGCCCGATGCATCATGCGTCGTTACGTTTGACTCGGGCTTTAGCTCGCCCGACCGTCCGGCAGAGCAGCTGTAGCCCGCTTAACAGCTAGTTACCCTGTGCGCCCGAAATGCCGTTTTGCAGAGCGTCCCAGGCATTGGTAGCCATATCGCCCAGATTCTGAGCAGTATCACCCAGGTTTTGTGCCGTATCGCCCAGCTCTTGCGCCTTATCTCCCAACTCCTGCGCCTTGTTGCTCAAGTCCTCCAGCGTATTGGAGCTCGAGCTGTCGGTACCGCTTTGGCCGCCGGACGAGTTGCCATAGCTGTTCTTGTGCGTGAGCTGAATCTCCAGGTTGCCGTTGTCGTTATAGTAGGCATTCGTAACAACCCAGTTGGAATCGATGACGGGCGTTGAGCCATCGTCGGTCAGAATCACGGCGTTCGAAAGGTCGGCTCCGCGCGACTTGAGGAGCTTCTTGGCGTTGGACCAGTACTGTCCCGGGATATCGCTCAGGTCGACGGCAGCAGACTGGGTGGTCTCGGCCTGCTCGGTCGTGGCATCGGTCGTGGCGCCCCGCTTGTTGAGCATGCCCGACACGATGGCGAACACGATCGACAAGGCAAAGAAGGTCGCCAGCACAATCAGGATTTTCTTGATCACGCTCGACGAACGCGACGGTGCCTTCTCCTCGTCCTCACCATACTGCGGAATCGATTTGGGATACTCGCGATACGGCTGGCACGCATGCGGATCGCGCGACTCATAACGAGACTGGACCTGCGCCGTACGCGGCATATACGTCGTCTGCTGAGGCTGCGGAATGGGATTATGCGGCAGGTTGTTATAAGCATCTGTCGCGGCATTGCCATACGGGTCCGGCGCCGCATTGTCATACGGGTCCTGCGGTGCATAATCAAACGGATCCCGTGGTGTATCGCCGTAGCCTATAACCCGTGTGGGTTCGGCAGACGTCTGCGTCGCGGCGGGGTCGGTATAACCGGGGTTGGAAACAACGCGAGTCGCATCGGCGCTATCGCCAGCCTGTGCGGAGCCATATCCGCCCATCACGGTCGTCTTGTCCTGGTCCATGCAACGTTTCCTTTCCGTCGCCTGCAAGCATCAAGTTATCCATGCATTCTACCCGCGCAAAAGCCTATGATGGGCAAAGCCCGCCGGTATCTACAAGACATGCGCGTGCCTAAGGATCAAAAAGCCCCGCCGAGCCTTGGTAGGCGCGACGGGGCGGGCTAGCAGCTATAGTCAGCAGGCTTAGAACAGGCCGGTGATGTTGCCGTCGTTGTCGACGTCGATGTTCTCTGCCGCGGGAACCTTGGGCAGGCCCGGCATAGTCAGGACGCTGCCAGTCAGCGCGACCACAAAGTGGGCGCCGGCAGAAACCTTGAGCTCGCGCACGGTGATGCGGAAGCCCTCGGGAGCGCCCAGGGCCTTGGCGTTGTCGCTAAAGCTGTACTGCGTCTTGGCGACGCACACCGGCAGGTTACCAAAGCCGTTCTCGCGCAGCTCGGCGAGCTGGCGCTTGGCAGCTGGCGTAAAGTCGACGCCGTCGGCGCGGTAGACCTTGGTGGCAACGGCCTCGAGGGCATCGGCAACATCGGCACCGTCCTCGTAGGCAAACTTGAGCTCACTCGGCTGCTCAATCAGGCGCACGACCTCATCGGCCAGGTCGAGCGCGCCCTCGCCGCCCTTGGCCCAGACCTCGGAAAGCTTAACGTTGACGCCGAGCTTCTGGCACTCGGATTCGATGAGCGCAAGCTCGGCCTCAGTGTCCGTCGGGAAGCGGTTGATGGCGACCACGCAGGGCAGACCGTAGACATTCTGAATGTTGTCGACGTGGCGCAGCAGGTTGGGCATGCCGGCCTTGAGGGCATCGAGGTTCTCGTCATTAAGGTCGGCCTTGGCAACGCCGCCGTTGTACTTAAGCGCACGGGCAGTGGCGACAATCACGACGGCGCTGGGGCGAACGCCCGTCATGCGACACTTAATGTCGAGGAACTTCTCAGCACCCAGATCGGCGCCAAAGCCTGCCTCGGTAATGGCGACATCGCCAAAGCGCATGGCCATACGCGTGGCCATGATGGAGTTGCAGCCGTGGGCGATATTGGCGAAGGGGCCGCCGTGGACAAACGCGGGCGTGCCCTCGAGCGTCTGCACAAGGTTGGGCTTGAGCGCATCCTTAAGCAGCGCAGCCATGGCGCCCTGAGCCTTGAGGTCGCGGGCGCGAACGGGCTCGCCGGCATAGCTGTAGCCGACGACGATCTCGCCCAGGCGCTCCTTGAGGTCGTTGATACTCGTGGACAGGCACAAGATCGCCATGACTTCGGAGGCAACAGTGATGTCGAAGCCATCCTCGCGCGGCACACCCTGGGCCTTGCCGCCAATGCCGTCAATAACGTGGCGCAGCTGGCGGTCGTTCATGTCGACAACGCGCTTCCAGGTGATGCGCTTAACGTCGATACCGAGCTGGTTGCCCTGCTGAATATGGTTGTCAAGCATGGCGGCCAGCAGGTTATTGGCGGCACCGATAGCGTGGAAGTCGCCGGTAAAGTGCAGGTTGATATCCTCCATGGGGATGACCTGGGCCCAACCGCCGCCGGCGGCACCGCCCTTTACGCCAAAGACGGGGCCGAGCGAAGGCTCGCGCAGGGCCACAGTGCTCTTGACGCCGCGACGACGCAGGCCGTCGGCCAGACCGATGGTCGTGGTGGTCTTGCCTTCGCCAGCGGGCGTGGGGTTGATGGCGGTCACGAGGACGAGCTTGGCCTGGTGATTGGTCGGCTCGTTAAGCAGCGAATAGTCGACCTTAGCCTTGTCGAAGCCGTACGGAATCAGGTGCTTTACGTCGACGCCGGCGTTCTTAGCCACCTCGGTAATGGGCAGCGGCGTGACGGAACGTGCGATTTCGATGTCAGTAGGCATGGGCGGTCCTTTCGTTACCGGATGAGAAAAAGACCAATTCAGCATAGCACGGGCGCGCAATAGTAAAACACCCGTAACCGATGAATGGCGATATGTTTATCCAATGCTCAGCGATAGCCTACAGACCAGCCAAAACAAACCCGTCTCTAAACGGCTGGCTCGATGCCCAAGTGTTCAAAGGTGCGAAGCGTTGCCTGGCGGCCCTGGGGCGTGCGAATCATCAAGCCGCACTGCAGCAGATAGGGCTCATAGACATCCTCGAGCGTACCCGGGTCCTCGCCCACCGCGCTGGCAAGGGTCGTCAGGCCCACGGCACGGCCGGAGAACGTCTTGGCAAGCGTCTCCAAGATGCGAATATCCATCCAGTCCAGACCAAGCTCATCAATCTCGAAGAACTCGAGCGCCTGACGGCAAATATCAAGCTCAATAGGACCGTTGCCGCGCACCTGCGCATAGTCGCGCACACGCTTGAGCAGACGGTTGGCCAAGCGCGGCGTGCCACGCGAGCGCGAGCCGATCTCAAGCGCGCTCGGATGGTCTATCGTCACGCCCAAGATGGTCGCCGAGCGCGTCACGATCTGGGCGAGCTCCTCGACCGTGTAGTAGTCCAGGCGATACGAAATGCCAAAGCGATCGCGCAGCGGGCCGGTCAGCATACCCGAGCGGGTCGTTGCCGCTACCAGCGTAAACTTGGGGATATCCAGGCGAATCGAGCGAGCGGCCGGGCCTTTACCGATAACGATATCGAGCGCAAAGTCTTCCATAGCGGGATACAGGACCTCCTCGACCGAGCGGTTAAGGCGGTGGATCTCGTCGATAAACAGCACGTCACCTGGCTGCAAGTTGGTAAGGATAGCCGCCAGGTCACCCGTACGCGCGATGGCCGGGCCGCTCGTCGTCTTGATCTGAGCGCCCAGCTCGTTGGCGATAACCGTGGCCAGCGTGGTCTTGCCCAGACCCGGAGGGCCCGAGAAAATCACGTGGTCGAGCGTCTCGCCACGGCTCTGCGCCGCCTCGATCAGCACGCGAAGGCTCTGCTTGATATGCTCCTGACCGCAGTAGTCGTCCAGGCGCTGGGGACGCAGGGTACGGTCGACATCGAGATCCTCGGCCGTCAGTTCCGAACCCACCATACGCTCACCGTGCGCCATGGATGCCGCCGGCGAGTTGGCGGGCGTCGCCCACAGGTCCTGAGAGTCATCGGCTTCCCACATCACGCATCCATTCCGAGTCGCTTAAGCGCCGCGCCGAGCAGATCCTCGACACGCATATCCTGCCCATCATACCCGCTCAGGGCAACCTCGGTCTCCTGCGGGCTAAAGCCCATGGAGAGGAGCGCCGCGCGGGCGTCGTCGATCGCCGAGGGAGCGGCGGCAGGGACCGGCATCGCAACCTGGCCGGGAATCACGTCGACCGGAACAAAGCCCTTGTCCTTGGCAAAGGTACTTTTGAGCTCCAAGATGAGGCGCTGAGCGGTCTTTTTGCCCACACCAGGCACCTTGGCCATGCCCTTGTCATCCTCGGCCATTACCAGGGAATACAGCTGTCCCACGGTATAGGTGGAAAGCACGGCAAGCGCCAGACGCGGGCCAACACCCGACACGGACACGAGTCGGTCAAACATCGTGCGCTCGTCCTTGGAGGCAAAGCCAAAGAGCGTCATGGCGTCCTCGCGCACCTGCATGCGGGTATAGAGGCGAACCTCACCGCCGGGCGTAGGCAGCGTGGCGGCAGTGCTGCCCGAAATACCGAGCTCAAAGCCCACGCCCGACACATCGACGACAGCAGAGCTCATCGTGGCCTCGACAAGCGTTCCATGGAGCTGGGAGATCATCAGTATCCGGTTCCTCTCTGTTGATAGAACTCGCCGCCGGTAAGCGCCCGGGTGCGGCTTAGGTTAACGTGACAGATGGCGCAGGCCAGCGCATCGGCGGCATGGTCTGGGTGAGGGTCGTGATCGAGCTGCGTGAGCGTACGCACCATGTAGGCAACCTGCCGTTTATCTGCAGCGCCCGTGCCCACCACGGCCTGCTTGATCTGCATGGGCGTGTATTCGCCAATCTCGAGCGCGCATTCCGAAAGCGCCACGAGCGCGGCACCGCGGGCATGCGCCGTGGGGATGGCCGAGCGGACGTTAGCGCCAAAGTAGATGCTCTCGATAGCCGCGGTATCGGGACGGTAGCGTTCGACGACGCCCTTGAGGTCGCGGGCGATATGCGACAGGCGCACCGCGAGCGGGCTGCCCGCGCTGGTCTCGATACAACCGTAGGCACGGCAGCGAACCTCGCCACGTCGCTCCTCGATAATCCCCCAGCCCGTATGGGCCAAACCGGGGTCGATACCCAAAATGACCAAGCCGACCTCCCCTCGTCACAAGCACAGCGCAAGGCAAGGCCCCGCGCATCATTCACGAACGTCTGTTCTAGAATAACACAACGGGGCCAAGACGCTTAGTTGAAGTATCGGGGTTGGAAGCGAATCCCATCCCATAGTTAGTTTTGGCTGAAGAATGGGAACTGCCTCGGGTCAACCGGCGGATGCGGCATCGGCGTGCCCTGGGGCCCACCCTGTGGTCCGCCCTGGCCGCCCATCATCTTGTCGATGGCGTCCTGGACCTCGCCCTCGAACTTTTTCATTCCCTCGTGCAAACGACGCTGACCGTCCTCGGAGCGCAGCTCCTCCATCTGCTCGGGCGAAATACCCAGCAGCTCGCCCAGTATGCCCATCATCTCGCCGCGCATACGGTCACTCGTGTCGTCGTCGGCAAAGCGGCGCACCTCGGCGCGTGCCAGCGAATCAACCGTCATGCGCTCCTTACCGTTGAGCCCCAGATCGGACCACGCGAGCATGTACGGCCAGGAGCGCTCGACAAATGAACGGGCCGAGACGATCGGCGCCGTCGGTAGCATGCGACGAGCAGCCTCGCCCTGGCGCACGAGCATCAGCAGCAGCGAGCAGACCTCGGGCTTGGTGGCGGCCATCGGGATGTCGTCGAAAGGTCGATTGCGGTCTACGTGCGACTCAAGCGCACCATCGACCTCGCCCGGCTCAAGCCCGCCAAGCAGCTGTGCCGCACGATCGAGCATGTCAACCGGACCGGCGAGCGTCGAGAGCGCCTGCGCCAGCACGCGATCCATGCAATCCTCTACCGCGTTGAGCGTCACGAGCTCTTGGGGCACCACGGCCGAGGCGCGGTTGCGCACGCGTGCCACAAACTCGAGCGTCGACAGATACACATCGCCAAAGGGCGCATAATCGCCCTGGTAGCCACCGCAAAGCGCGGGCGCCGCCAGCGCGTACTCGGTCTTGGAAAGCGGGCTCAGCGCCATAGCGCCCAGCTCGAGCGCCGTATCCTCGAGCATCAGGCCCAGCGCACGCGAACGCAGGCGTTCGGCATCGCCCGCCGACACGTCGCGATCGAGCACGCGCGCCGCATCCGGCGCATCGCGCTCGACAGTGCGAATGTGCAAGCGCTCGGCGATTGAGCGAACAGCGGAACAACGGGCGGCCTCGGCCTCCTCCTGCGCCGGCGTAAAGATGCGATTGCGCCCCAGCACCAGGCCAATCACATTACGCGAACCCAAGGCATCGACGGCAAGTGCCGCCAACAGGGACGACGGCAAATCGCCCTCGAGCGCCACCACGGCACGCGACGCACCGCGGGCGCGGGCATTGTCGCGCACGGCAAGCACCAGCGCCTGCCACAGCCACTCCTCGGAGCGAAACTGGGGCAGCTCATGGTCCTCCAGGGCATCGAGCATCACGCCGCGCTGAATCTCCTGAACCAGCAGGCTCTCCTCAAAACACGGCGCCTGGGCCACCACGCGACCGCAGTCGTCGAGCACAAACGAACCGCCGGTATACACCGACTCGTCATAGGCACCGATCGGCGCCATGCAGGCAAACCATACGCTGCGCTTGGACGCGATCTTGCGGTAGGCACCGCTGCGCACGGCGGCGACGCCAGCTGTCTCGTGGTCGGTCATGTCAAACGCGTTGAACTGGAAATAGGCAATGAGGTCGACACCGGTCGGCAGCATTTCGAGCTCGCGGTCCAGGTCAAACACCACGGCGATGCGCACGCCGTCCACGTCAAACACCGGAGGCGCCCAACGCGCGTCGTTGCTCTCGCCACGCTGCAGGGCGATGCTTGTGCGCGCGGGCACCACGCGACCGTCTTTGAGCATCATATAGTCAAGCAGGGGCTGGCCCTCAAACAAAACCGCAGCGGGCACGATGCAGATCATGTCGAGCTCTTGGATGCGCTCGGCAACGCCCGTCAGACCCGTCAGCATATCGTGCTCAAAATCGGCAGCGCCCACCAGGCCACCGGGCATGGCGCCCATAAAGAGTGGAGCCGGAACGCACAGCATGCGCGCGCCGCGCTCATGAGTCAGGCGAGCCTGGTCCTCGATGCGGCCGCAGATGCCCTCAATATCACCCAGGCGCATATCGATCTGTGCAAGTGCGAGCTTCATGGCCCAGCCCTTTCCGTCGTAAATCGTCGTTGTCGTAGTAAAAGCGCCGGCCGCATAATGCAGCCGACGCTCGCATGTGCATATGCTAGCTATGATACCCCGAGCGGGGGCGCGCTCCTAGAACGTCGCGGACCACAGCCCATGCAGGTTGCAGTAGGCATAGACGGTACCGGTCTTGGAACCGCCAGCGAAAAACGTCGTGGGCTTCATGCCGGGCTCAAGGTAATGGATCTCCAGGCGGCCCTCGGCCTCAAGCGCGATCCACTCGATGTAGTGCTCGGGCAGCATGGGGTGCTCCGTCGAGCCCACGCGCGCACGAATAACGTGGCCGTCGCGCTCGATCTCGACAACAGGCACGTGCTTCTCGTGCGCCGCATCCTCGGTGTTTGCCGTCAGCTCCGTGCAGCCGGCAGGGGTCGCAACGCCGTCGCCAAGGGCGGCAATGAGCTTGCCGTCGGAGTCCTTAAAGAATTTCGCCATGATGTTCTCCTTTGCTGATGTGCCGATGTTCTCGATGGTTCTTATGCCCAAAGGCAGGCAAACCATCCACGGCATGGCAAATGAACACATAACGGGCGGGAACGGTGGGGCGGCGCGTACTATCCGCCCCGGCAACCTCATCCCGCGCGCAGCTAGCGACCGTCGCCACCGAGCAGCGCCAGAACATCTTCGCGCGTGAACAGCGCCGACGAGATACCATCGCCGCCGAGCACGCTGTTGACCAGATCGCGTTTGGACTCTTGCATCTGCATAATGCGTTCCTCGATCGTGTCCTTGGCGATGAGCTTGTACACGGTCACGGTGTGCTGTTGGCCAATGCGGTGGGCGCGGTCGGTCGCCTGGTCCTGCGCCGCCACGTTCCACCATGGGTCGTAGTGGATGACCACGTCGGCAGCCGTCAAATTAAGGCCCACGCCGCCCGCCTTGAGCGAAATCAAGAACACCGGTACCTCGCCCGCCTGGAACTGAGCAACCATCTTGGCGCGGCTCTCCTTGGACGATGCGCCCGTGAGCTTAAGAAAGGCGATATCCTCCTTGGCCAGACGCTTGCCGATGATATCGAGCATGCCCGTAAACTGGCTGAACAGCAAGATGCGATGACCGCCGTCGAGCGCGCCGTGGACGAGCTCCATGCATATATCGAGCTTGGCGCTTCCCGCCTTGTAGTCCGCATAGTGCAGATGCGGGTCGCAGCAGATCTGACGCAGCTTGGTGAGTTCGGCAAGTACCTTGAGTTTATCTTTCTTAAACTCCCCCGCCTCGCGGTGCTGAACCTGCTGGGCGATGCGGTCCTGGTTTGCCAGGTAGAGCTTGCGCTGCTCGCCGGTAAGCTGCGCCATCACCGTATCCTCGATCTTCTCGGGCAGGTCGGCCACCACCTCTTCCTTGACGCGACGCAGCACAAACGGCGATACGAGCGCCTGCAGACGAGCGGCACTATCGCCCTCGGTATGCTCGACGGGACTTTCAAAGCGCTTGGCAAATGAGTCGCGCGTGCCCAGAAGGCCCGGCATCAAAAAGTCGAAGATGCTCCAGAGCTCGGACAGGCGGTTTTCGATAGGCGTGCCCGTCAGGGCAAAGCGCACGCCGGCCGGCAGGCGCTTGGCGGCGCGCGCTACCTGCGTGAGCGGGTTTTTAATGTACTGGGCCTCGTCGAGCACCACGCGGGTAAAGTCCTGCTCGATGTATTCGTCGATATCGCGGCGCATGAGGTCATACGACGTCACGACCACGTTATGCTCGTCGGCTCCGGCTATCTGCACGCGGCGCTGCGCTTTGGCGCCCACAATGGCACACACATCGAGCGAAGGCGCAAAGCGCTCCAGCTCGGCGGTCCAGTTGTACACAAGCGACGCAGGACATACCACGAGCGTGGGCTTAGTGTCCCCCGCCTCCACGCGCGCCAGGATATGTGCGATCATCTGCAGCGTTTTGCCTAGGCCCATATCGTCGGCCAAGATACCGCCGAGGCCCAGGTGCTCGAGCGAGCCGAGCCACTGGTAGCCGTCGACCTGATAGCCGCGCAGTGTGGCCTTGAGCGAGACTGGCACCGTAAAGTCCATCTTGCCGAGCGTGTCCAGGCGCTCGACGGTGCGGCGGAACGCGGCGTCGCGATCGGCCTCGAGCGCCGGCGTGCGCGCGAGCATGCTGTCGACAAAAAGGGTGCTCGACGCGGGAAGCGACACGCCGTCGAGCAGGTCGACGGCATCAACGCCCAAGTCCTCAGCAAGGCCAAACGCAGCGCGGGCACCTTCATCCAGGCGCACGATGTCGCCGGACGTAAGGCGAGCGAACGTCTGGTGACGCTTGTACGAATCAAGATAGATGGCAAGGTCTGCCGCCGAAAGGCCGCTCGCGCCCAGCTCGACGTCGAGCAGGTTACTCTTGACGGTTGCGCGCACCGAAAGCTTAGGTGCAGGGCGGACCGAGATTTGGCGCAGACGATCACTGAGCATGACCTCTCCCAGCTCGGACAAAGCCGCCAGCCCCTCGGTCAGCAGGCAGAACAGGCGGGCGTCATCGCGCTCCTCAAATGCCAGGCCGCCCTCGTAGAAATCGAAGTACAGGGCCGCCGTGTCCATAACGCGAAACTCCGCCACCGTATCGCGGGGCGGAACGCCGGAGCGCTGTTCTTCGAAGGGACTGCCCGGAGCACCAAGACTAAAGAGATCTGCCGACCAATCGCCGTAGGTCACCGTAATCTTGCAGGTCACAAGGCCATCGTCGACGCCAATCGCCATGGCAAAACTCGGCTCGGGCGCCACGGCGTCAAGTACGGCGGGAGCGGTCAGGTCGGTGTAGTCGCGCAGGATCGGCAACGCCATGCGGCAGAACTCACCCACCTGGTCGGCGGCGATATGGAGCGGCGTGCGGCAGGGCAACAAGTGCGATAGGAACGGCGCCGCATGTTGGGCAAACGCCGTGTCGGTACGGCGCGCGCGGCGCGTATCGACCAGATAGGCCGCGTCGCCCGCGACAAAGCAATACGTATCGGCCGGAAGGCGCAAGTCATAGCTGCCTCCCGCCGCCGGTGCAATCTTGGCGGCAAGGAGCGGCGGGCGCTTAGCCGGGACTTCGCCCTCCCCCTGCGGCGACGACTCGACTGCCACCTCGTAGGAACGATGCGTCGTCGTCCCCCGCGACCAAGCAGGCTCAAAAGACATGACCCTGCCGCGCAGCAGGTCCAGCACGGACACGACGGAATACTCGGATACCGGCAACTGACGCTCGGCGACAAAGCCGCTGCGGGCAAAGTCATACGATGCCGAGCGCGAGCTCGTAATATCGCCTAGGTAGGCGACCGTCATTGCGATAAAGTCGAGCAGCTTTGTCGACACGTCATCGAAAGCCTCGGGCACATGAACAAACGTAAGCTTCTTGCCATAGGAGAACGTACCGCCACGCACATAGGCATCGGCCATGCCGTCGATATCCTTAACCACGTAGGACACCGAACCGCAGCGAATGCGAAACTCGAGCGCCCAGTTAAAGCGATCGGCAAACAGCGGATTGTAGTACGGCACCAGCGAGGGCTCCAGCACCGCTTTGGGCGCATCGGGGTCAATGGTGCCGACGAGCTTGCGACGCATGGTCACGAGCTCGTCCATGCGCGCGTCCGAAAGATCGGAAAGCGCCGCCACAAGGCTCGGGCTCGTGGGGACGGGTGCCGGAAAGGGAAAGTTGGGGTTGACCGCAGATGCGGTGGGCGCGGGGCGTGTGGGCTGTTTGGATTGTGCGGGCGGTGCCGTAAACGTGCGGACCGGCGTACGCAAGCCCTCGACGGGCTCGGCGCCACTGGCATCCAGATACGCCAGCGCCGTGGCGATAGTGTGCTTGCACATGCCGGAATAGCGGAAGGCGGCGGGGCAATCGCAGTCGTAGTCGATAACCTCGTGCTCGTCCATGTCGAGCGCCACGTGCGTCTTGTACAGGTCGCCGCGCGAGCCGCGCACCGTGCCCTCGATAGTCACATTTTTGGAGAAGCGCGAGCCGGAGTCCTCAAACGACAGCACGGCGCCGTTGAGCATGAGCGAGCGCCCCTTCATAAAGGTACTGCTGAGCGCCGCCTCCTTACGAAGCGCCTGCGCAAACGTCCCCTGTGCCATCACTTCCTCCAATCTCGCACGCCAAACGATTTTTCTGGGACGGGGATGAAAAAATCATTCCCGTCCCAGAAAAACTGGTCTTCCGCCACACGTCACCCAAATTGATTTTTTAATCCCCGTCCCAGAAAAATCATTTTAGATCACCGTCACGCGGCCTTGGTTGCCGACGATGGCCTTTGCCTCTGCCAACAGCGGAATCGAGCGTGCGTTGACCTTGGCCGGTACCTCGGCACGCAGTACGCGCCCGTCCACCTGCTCGATAAAGATCTCCACGCGGTCGCCGCCCGGGTTGGCGGTAAGCACCGTGGCAAGACGCGCCATATTGCCCTGGCTAAAGCGGCTGTTGGGCACCATGACCTCAAACACCTTGGGCTTGTTGCTCTCCTCGTTAAGCTCCAGCGGCACGATCTCCTGCGCGATGATCTGGTCGCCGCGGTCCGAGCGCTCGAGCTTGCCCTTAATGCGCACAAACGCATCGGACAGCTGAGCACCGGTCTCGGGATCGACCTCGCCGTACAGGTATCCCTCGGCCTCTTTGTAGGTCTTGGGGAACACCACGACCGTGGCCTCGCCTTCCATGTCCTCGAGCTGCACGATGCCCATGGGGTCGCCGTTTTTGGTCACGCGCTTGGACACGCTCGAGACCATGCCGGCCCACCACAGCGCCTTGCCCTCGGGAATCTCCTGGTTGATGGTACCGCCCGTGGGGTTTTGCACCTCGTAGCCGGTATCGATCTGCGAGAACGAGAAGTCGCGTGCCTTGGCTAGCGCATACTCAAACGGGCGCAGCGGGTGGTCCGAGACATAGATGCCCAGAACCTCCTTCTCCTGGCTCAACTTAAGGTGGCGGTCCCACTCCTGGCCATCCGGATCGGGCACGCTCACCTCAAAGCCCGAGCCCTCAACGTCGCCAAACATATCGAAGAACGACGTCTGGCCGCTCGCACGATCCTTCTGGCGCTTCACGGCGGCATCGATGATGTTCTCGGGGTTGTTCTTGTCCACAAAGTGCATCATCTGGCGACGCGGATACCCCGTGGAGTCAAAGGCGCCTGCCTTGATGAGCGATTCGATCACGCGACGGTTAGCCTGGCTCGAGTCCACGCGCTCGACAAAGTCGTGCAGCGTCTTAAACGGACCGCCCGCCTCGCGCTCGGCGATAATCGCCTGCGCCACGCCGGTGCCCACGCCGCGGATGCCAGCCAGACCAAAGCGCACGCCTTCCTTGGTAGCCGTGAACTCGGTACCGGACTCATTGACATCTGGCGACAGCACGGGGATGCCGTCGTGACGGCACGCCGAGACGTAGTGAACGATCTTGTCGGTCTTGCCCGTATAGGACGTCAGAACGGCCGCCATGTACTCGTGCGGATAATGCGCCTTGAGCCATGCCGTCTGCATAACCAGGATGGCGTAGCCGGCGGAGTGCGACTTGTTAAAGGCGTAAGATGCGAACTCGAGAACATCGTCCCAAATCTTCTGGGCGACCTCGCGCGTGTAGTTATTCTTGATAGCGCCGTTCATCCAGTGGTCGTAGGTGGTCTCGTCCGAGCCATCCTCCCAGTGGAGCACCGTCGACGTGAGCAACTTGATCTTTTTCTTAGCCACGGGCTTACGGATACGCGAGTCCGATTCGCCCTTGGAGAAGCCGCACATCTCAACGGAGATGAGCATAACCTGCTCCTGGTAGACCATGGTGCCGTAGGTTTCGCCCAGGATGTCGTCCAGGCGATCGTCGTAGGAGACGGCCGGCTCCTTGCCGTTCATACGGTTGATGTAGGACGAAACCATGCCGGCGCCCAGCGGGCCCGGGCGGTATAGAGCGATCAATGCCACGACGTGCTTGTACTCGGTGGGCTTCATGTTCTTGATCGTGGCCGTCATGCCGGCGGACTCGACCTGGAAGACGCCGGCGGTGTGACCGGAGCCCATGAGCTTAAAGATCTCGGGGTCGTCAAAGGGAATCTCTTCCTCTTTGATGTCGATGCCGAAGTTCTTTTTGATGTTTGCCTTGGCCTTGGAGATAACCGTCAGCGTGCGCAGGCCCAGGAAGTCCATCTTGAGCAGGCCCATGTCGGCAACGGTATGACCCTCGTACTGGGTAATCTCGACGCCGCCCTTGGTATCGAGCTTGGTGGGCACATGCTCGTTGACGGGATCGCGGCAGATCAGGACGGCGCACGCGTGCACACCCTCGCCACGGGTGAGGCCCTCGATCGAGAGCGCCGTGTCGATGATACGGCGGGCGTCGTCATCCTTTTTATAGGCCTCGGCAAAGTCGGGGTTAAACAGATCCTCTTTGCCGGGTTGCTTTTCGAGCACCTGCTTGAGCTTGACCTTGGGGTCGCTCGAAACCATCTTGGACAGGCGCTGGCCCATGTAGACCGGATAGTCCAGCACGCGCGCGGCGTCGTTGATGGCCTGCTTGGCCTTAATGGTCGAGTAGGTGATGACGTGGGTGACCTTCTCGGGGCCGTAGAGCTGGCGAACGTGCTCCACGACCTCGAGGCGCCGCTCATCGTCGAAGTCCATATCGATATCGGGCATCTCGGTACGCTGCGGGGACAGGAACCTCTCGAACATCAGGCCGTTCTCGAGCGGGTCGAACGCGGTGATGTTCATGGCGTAGGCGACGATAGCACCGGCGGCCGAGCCACGGCCGGGACCGACGCCGATGCCGTTGTCCTTGGCCCATTGCACGTACTCGGCGACGATCAAAAAGTAGGCGGCAAAGCCCTTGTCGCAGATGACCTTGTATTCGTACTCAAAGCGCTCTTTGATGTTGACGCCACAGATCTCGCGCGTGGCCCAGTCGTCACCGTAGTGTTGGCGCAGGCCCTTCTCGCACTCGCGGCGGAACTGGCTCTCGTGCGTCTCGCCGGGATCGAGCAACGGGAAGCGCGGCAGGATGATGGAATCCCAGTCCAGCTCCACATAGCACTTGTCGGCAATCTCGAGCGTGTTGTCGCAGGCCTCGGGGCAATACGGGAACATCGCCCGCATCTCCTCCTCGGTCTTCATGTAAAACTCCGAGCCGGTCATGCGCATGCGGTTGGGGTCGTCGACCTTGGCGTTCATGCCAATGCACATGATGACGTCCTGCACGGGCGCGTCCTCGCGGCGCAGGTAGTGGAAGTCGTTGGTGGCGATGACCTTGACGCCCACCTGTTTGGCGATATCGATGAGCGTGCGGTCCATCTGCTCGTCGGTCAGGCCGTTGTCGGTGGTGATGCCGTGTTCCTGGATCTCGATGTAGAAGTCGCCGGGGTCGAAGGTGTCGCGGAAGGTCTCGGCCCACTTGATGGCGCCTTCCATGTCACCGCGGTCGATGTATTTGGGGATGATGCCGGCGATGCAGGCGCTGGTGCAGATCATGCCCTTGGCGTGGCGGCGCAGGTTGTCGAGCGTCACACGGGGCTTGTAGTAAAAGCCCTGTACGGCGGCCTCGGAGACCGTCTGCATCAGGTTGACGTAGCCCTCCTGGTCCTTGGCCAGAAGGATCATGTGGTAGAGCTCAGGCTTGTGGTCGCGGGCGAGCGTCTCGTCCGGCGTAAAGTAGACCTCGCAGCCAAAGATGGGTTTGATGACCAGGGGCGGCTTGAGCTCGTCGATGTTGCCCTTCTCGTCCCACATGGCCATGTCCTTCACATACTGGGCATGCTCGCGCGGGTTTTCCTCGGGATCGGGCTCCACCAGCTCGTCGCGGCGGTCCTTTTCCAAGAAGGCCTTGTCGTGGCTCCAGGTTTTGTACTCGGGCGTGTTGTGGTTGACGGCGTCGCAGGCCAGCGCCAGGTCGGGCACGCCGTACATGTAGCCGTGGTCGGTGATGGCCACGGCGGGCATGCCCAGCTCAACGGCACGGTTGACCATATCCTGGATACGGGTTGCGCCGTCGAGCATGGAGAAAACAGTGTGATTGTGCAGATGGACGAATGCCATGTGATGAGCTCCGATGCGGGTTCGTGTTCTGACTGAACGATTTTACCCCACGGCACGGACAGCACCCGAACCTAGCCAAACCCACACGTGCAGTCTTTTTGGGACCTTCAGAAAGGGGAATGAGGGCATCCTGATATATCGAGTATTACTGGAACCCCGGCGATGCACGGAATGATTTGTGACGAATAGTCATGTCCATCAAGAAGGCTCGACGCTTCGGATAGCTCGTCAATCGATATATCAATTCTTGGAGACCTGTATTCCTACCATTTTCAA
>CBCTZJ010000019.1:0-40812 GCA_965151385.1 uncultured Collinsella sp.
TGTCTGAGCGAGTTGCCCGCAACCCTTTGGCTGCCCGCCATGGTCGAGCTGTGCGGAGTGCAGCCGCCCGAGTCATTTGCCGAGGGCTTTCACTATCTGGCCGACATCTATAACGGCGAGGGCAAGGAGTACCAGCTCTTCCGTGAGCTCAAGGTAAGTCCGTATACCACGAACGAAATGTTGGTTCGCCAGTGGAAAGGCAAGGACACCTGTTGGTGGGAACGAACGGCGAGTCCTGACACATCGGAGAGCGAAGGCACACTCTATATGAACCGCGTGGGACACGACGGCGACGTCTTTACGTACGCAACGCCTGCGGAAAAGCCAAACAAGCGAACCTGCGTGATCCCCGGATTCTGCATCTAGACAGCGGGCGTCTTGCCGTGACGGGACCCCTCCCCGGCAATTGTCTTGATTTGTAACAGTTAGAGGTCATTTTCCCTGCTATATGTTACAGATTGAGACATTGAGTTTGCTGCCAACTGTTTGTCTTGATCTGTAACAAATACTCGGTAAAACGGGGTCTGGTTGTTACAGATCGAGACGTTAGCTTTCGGCTGAAATGTTTGTCTAAATCTGTAACAGTTACGGCTCAAAAAACGGTCCAGATGTTACAGATTGAGATGATTGATTGGGACGGTCCATCGGTCAACCAACTACCCTCATCTGTAGCGAGATGTCATACATTTATTCTGTACTAGACACCCCCAGGGGGTATGGGTGTATAGTATCGGCAGGTTAACATTTCCAACACCACGCCACAGAAAGGAGAAGCCATGGCTCAAGATAAGTTTGACGTGGGCGGCATGACATGCGCCGCCTGCCAGGCGCACGTGGACCGTGCTGTGAGCAAGCTCGACGGCGTCGAGAACGTCGCAGTCAACCTACTCGCCGGTTCCATGATGGTCGACTATGACCCCGCGCAGGTCTCCCCCGACGATATCTGCACCGCCGTCGACCGTGCGGGATACTCGGCCTCGCCCGTCGATGCAGGCACCGGTGCCGCCGACTCAAACGGCAGCACGCGAGCCAGCTCTGGCGCCGCCCATATGGAGTCGCCAACCAAAAAGCTGGAGGCCGCCGCCTCTGCCATGCGCACCCGCCTCATCGTCTCGATCGTATTCCTCATCCCACTGTTCTACATAGGCATGGGGCACATGCTCGGCTGGCCGCTGCCCGGCATCTTCACCGACCATACCCACAGCATGACGCTCGCCCTCACCGAGCTCGTCCTGCTCATCCCCATCGTCTATGTCAACGACGCGTACTTTATCAACGGGTTTAAATCGCTCGCGCACGGCGCGCCCACCATGGACGCCCTTATTGCCGTGGGCGCCACCGCTTCCATCGCCTGGTCGCTCTACGCCATGTTCATCATGGCCGACCAATTAGCCGCGGGTCAGGTCCACGAGGCCATGATGACGAGCATGGACAATCTGTATTTTGAGAGCGCAGGCACGATCCTGTCGCTCGTTACCGTGGGCAAATACCTCGAGACGCGCAGCAAGTCCAAAACCGGCGGCGCCATCGAGGCGCTCATCGACCTGGCGCCCAAGACCGCGACCGTCGTTGCCGACGACGGCAGCGAGACCACCGTCGACGTCGACAGCATCCTTCCCGGCCAGGTGCTGCGCGTGCGCCCCGGCGAGTCCATCCCCGTCGACGGCGTGGTGCTCGAGGGCGCCTCCGCCGTGGACGAGAGCGCGCTCACCGGCGAGTCCATCCCCGTGGAGAAAACCGTCGGCGATACCGTCAACGCTGCCACGGTCAATCGCACCGGTTCGTTTACCTTCCGTGCCACGCGTGTGGGCGCCGAGACATCGCTCGCCAAGATTATCCAACTCGTCGAGGACGCCAACGCAACCAAGGCGCCCATCGCCCGCATGGCCGACAAGGTCGCCGGTGTGTTCGTGCCCGTGGTGTTCGTGATCTCGGCCGTGACCTTTGCGGTGTGGATGGCGCTGACCGGCAGCATAAACGAGGCACTCACCTCCGGCGTGGCGGTGTTGGTGATCAGCTGTCCGTGCGCACTCGGCCTAGCCACGCCCGTCGCCATTATGGTAGGTACCGGCAAGGGCGCCGAGATGGGCATTCTGTTTAAGAGCGCCGAGGCGCTGGAGAACCTGCGCAGCGTGGGCACCGTGGTGCTCGATAAGACGGGCACGGTCACCCGCGGCAAGCCCGCCGTGACCGATATCGTAGTAGCGACGCGCGCCGACGGCTCGCCCGCCATGAGCGAAAAGGCGCTGCTCAAGCTGGCCGCCGCGTTGGAGCGCCCAAGCGAGCACCCGCTGGCCGAGGCGATTATGGCCGAGTGCGAGGCGCGCGGAATTGTCGCGCGCATGGTCGAGGACTTTGCCGCCGTGCCCGGTCGTGGCGTTACGGCGCGCGAGGGACAAAATGTCATCGCAGCCGGCAACGTACGCCTGATGGACGAGCTGGGCGCGAAGGTTCCCGCCGGCCTTGCCGAACAGTTCGCCGCCGAGGGCAAAACACCGCTGTTCTTTGCCAAGAACAGCGAGCTTGTCGGTACCATCGCCGTGGCCGACGAGGTCAAAGAGACGAGCGCCGAGGCCATCGCCGCGCTCCACAAGCTCGACGTCGACGTGCGCATGCTCACCGGGGACAACCGTGTGACGGCCGAAGCAATCGCCCGCCGCGTGGGACTGAGCAGCAAGCAGGTCATCGCCGACGTCCTCCCTGCCGACAAGGAGTGCCACGTCCGCGAGCTGCAGGATGCGGGCGGCAAGGTCGCCATGGTGGGCGACGGCATCAACGACTCCCCCGCCCTGGCGCGCGCCGACGTGGGCCTTGCGATCGGCACCGGCGCCGACATCGCCAAGGAGGGGGCGGATGTCGTGCTCATGCGCAGCGACCTCATGGACGTCGCCCGCGCCATCGAGCTTTCGCGCGCCACGATTCGCAACATCAAGCAGGACCTGTTCTGGGCGCTGTTCTACAACGGCATCGGCATTCCGCTCGCCGCGGGCGTGTTCTTCCCCCTCACCGGTTGGCAACTCTCGCCGATGTTTGGCGCCGCGGCCATGAGCCTGTCGAGTGTCTGCGTCGTAAGCAATGCGCTGCGCCTAAAATCCTTTAAGCCTAAAGTGGCAAAATAGGCTCACCATTAAGTCCATTTATAACGGGTTTTCCAGGTGCCCGAGATTGACCTGAAAGAGGAGCGACGCGTACTTTGGTACGCGAGCGACGACTTGAAGGTCAAGATCGGGTGCCCGGGAAAGCCGACACAACAGAGAGGAATACCCATGCGTTACACGATCAAGACTTCCGGCCTTATGTGCGGCCACTGCGATGCCACCGTCGAGACGGCGCTGCTCAACGTGGCCGGCGTGACCGACGCCGACGCCGATCACGAGACCCAAACCGTCCAGGTTGAGTGCGCCGACACCGTAACCGCCGAGCAACTCGCCGCCGCTGTCGAGGCCGCGGGCGAGAAATTCCACGCCCTGTCTGTGACCGCCGCGTAGCGACCTGAACGCACCCCTCCCCCGACCAGAAACGAGGACCCGCCATGATGGCAGACCATAAATCGGTGACCCGTATGCTCAAGACGGCACGCGGACAGATCGACGGCATCCTGCGAATGGTCGAGGAGGACCGTTACTGCGTCGACATCTCCACGCAGCTCATGGCAACACAGGCGCTCCTCGCGCGCATTAACGCCGACGTGCTCAAGGCGCATATCGAGGGCTGCGTGACTTCGGCAATCGAATCGGGCGACGAAGACCTCAAAGCCGCCAAGCTCGCCGAGATCGAACGCGTCGTCGACAAGCTCTCCAAGTAATTGGGGCATTGGGGACAGACTTCTTTGCACCGTCTTGGTATTCCGGGGACAGGTATGTTTGCACCACATTGGTGCAGATTAACCTGTCCCCCTTGCTCTAAATCGGGTATAAAGGCGTGCAGCATATCGAACGAAAGGCAATTTGCATGAATGACTTTATGAAGGGTCGCAATGGTGCCGATGAACTCACCATCGTGATGGGTTTTGCCGGCATCGTCATCGCGATGATCGGATCGATAGCCCGCATCCAGTGGCTCAGCTGGATTGCCATCGCCGTAATCGTGATTGGCGTGCTGCGCGGCCTGTCCAAAAATATCGACGCACGTCACAAGGAGAACGAGGCCTTTGTCGCCGCGACTGCAAACGTACCCGGCTTGGGCAAGTTTGTAGCTAGCTTGGGCGGCGGAGCTGCAGCGGCCAACGCCTCGCGCGCAGCCGGTACTAGCAAGGAAGACTTTGAACGTGCCAAGCGCACAGCCAAGAAGATGTGGAAGGGCCGCAAGACCACGGCCTATCTCAAGTGCCCCAACTGCGGCCAGATGCTCTCCGTTCCCAAGGGCAAAGGCAAGATCCGCGTCACCTGCCCCAAGTGCCATGCCAAGATGGAGACGCGCTCATAGCCGCCATACCATGGGACAAATAAAAGCCGAGGCCTCGCACTGGGACCTCGGCTTTTTCTGATTATGACAAAAGGATTGTCCCTTTGTCGCATCGCCATATCGCGCGCTTACGCCACGCCATCGCGGGCAAGCTCCTCGGCCAACGCCTCGGCAGGCATGGCCATAATCGCGTCGAGCTCGGCGTCCACCTCGGGAATACGCTTCACCTTGAGCTTGCGCACCAGATCACCGCGACACATCACGTGCGTCGGCTCACACAGTGCGCACAGGTCATCGAGCGGATTCTTGCGCGTCACCAGGATATCGGCGGCCTTGCCGCACTCGATTGTGCCGGTCTCGCCGCCCAACCCCAGTAGCTCGGCATTGACCTGCGTGGCCGTATGCAGCGCGAAGGCGTTGCCCACGCCGACATACTTGGCAAAATAGGCCACCTCACGCCACATGTCGTACTGCGTCACGAACGGGCAGCTCGAGTCCGTGCCAAGGCCCACCTTAACGCCAGCTTCCAGTGCGGCACGGGCGCTCTCGATGATGCCCGAGCACACGATGTCGCCGTTCTTCTTTTGCGTATCGGTAGAATGGGTCTTTTTCGGGTCGAGCAATACAAACGGCAGCGCCGGGCTGATAGTGCAGGTCACACTCGGCGCACGCCCCTCGAGCTGTGTGCCCGCGGCGCCACGATACAGCTCCAAGATTTCGGGTGTCAACGGAGCGCCGTGCTCAATCGTGTCAACGCCGGCCTCAAGCGCGGCCTTCACGCCCTCGGTGCTCTCGACATGGGCCATGACCGGAAGGCCCATATCGTGCGCCGCCTTGCACGCCGCCGCGGCAACCTCCACCGGCATACGCAGCACGCCCGGCTCGCCCACCTCGGTCGCATCGAACACACCGCCCGTTACGAACAGCTTAATGACGTCGGCACCGCGCGCATACAGGTCGCGCACCTGTTCGGCTGCCTCGGCGGGACTGTTTGCCACCTGGGCGAACAAGCCCGCACCATGGCCGCCCGGCACCGTGACGCCCGTTCCCGGCGCCACCAGGCGAGGACCTTGATACTTGCCGGCATCGATAGCATCGCGCACGGCAAGATCGGCAAACAGCGGGTCGCCCGCGCCGCGCACCGTGGTCACGCCGCTTGCCAGCTGCTGTTGGGCGCTGCCCTTAAGAATGTGGCGCACGATGGCGCGCCCCACGGGATTATCGAGCTTCTTCATCAGCGCGCCCGCATCGCCCGCCGAAACCGGCTTGCCCGAACCGCACAGATGCACATGCATATTGATGAGGCCTGGCATGAGATACGCCCCTGCCAGGTCGATGACCTCGGCACCTGCAGGCGCCTGCGCCACAGCACTCAGCCCCATCCACGTGATGAGACCGCGCTCAACGGCCACGGCCATGTCGGGCTGCGGCTCCATATGTTCCGAACCATCCAAGACGGTCGCATTGATAAACAACGTGGAACGATCGGCAGACGCCATATCGAGCTCCTCCCTCACAATTAACTTGAACATTTGTCCATTATCGCCCAGCACGGCAGCGTTGCTGCGGACATATCGGCTAACGGGAGGAAGAGAAGGGCGTGAGGATAAACAGACCAGTGCAGCGATGCTTCGGTCGTTCCAGCAAAACGTCTTGATCTGTAACAGATAGACCGTCTTTAACCTTCCAAATGTTACAGATCGAGATTTTCGGTCGTGCCTCCAGCCTTTGTCTCAATCTGTAACAGTTAGACCGATTTTTGGCCGTTAGATGTTACAGATCGAGACATTCTCCAGCCCCGTCGTCAAACGTCTAGATCTGTAACAGGTAGACAGGTTTTCGGCCTCTAAATGTTACAGATTGAGACAGTCCGCTTCAGTGCCCACACCACTGACGCTTCCATTCCTCAGCCAAATCGGCCCGTCGCGGAATACCCGCTAGCCTCATCTTTTCAACCAGCTTCCCCGGGTTCTTGAGTTCATCAAACGTGAGCCGAAGTACCTTGTGCCCGAGCATTGTCAGATGAGATTCCCGCTGACGCTCTGCCACGAACGGGTCGACCGACTCCCGGCCCTCGCCGTTCTGCAAGGCATACTTCCCCTTTCCGTCGAGCTCGCCGATGACGCACGTCCCGTCCTCGAGCCTCCAGAAATAATCGACCCGAAACACCTGGCTCAAATCGAGCGGATCGCGAAACTCCACCTGCAACTCTGGCACCGGAAAACCGTATGCAATAAAGAACGCTCGGAACCGAGACTCGCCACCGTTTTCGGACAGGCCGTCCGCATGCGACGCAATCACCTGAGCTCTGCGATACCCTCGCCTGCCCTCGCAATCGGCCTGGAGCCGTTCGCAGAGGTCGTCGCGCGACATGCCCTTCGCCCGCAATGCAGAATCGGCGATCGCCAGACCATACGAAAACGGCGCACGCAGCAGACAATCCTCCACCGTGCGCCAAAACGGCGTCACCCGCACGCCATCGACGCGCTCAAGCGCACCCGCCGCCTGCGGACGTAGAAGCCTACACCCCGTACTCAACGCCACCGAACAACCCGTTTTGACCAAGTAACGCGGCCCGAGCAGATCATTCGGCACCTCCAGACCCCATATCAGCGCGGCGTCATACCCCCAAAACGCCCAATCGGGATGAAACTCCGCAAGTCCCTTGATGGTCCACCGCGCCCGCTCCGGCGGTGTCAATGCATCCCATTCATACTGAAAACAAAAAAGGTGCGATTCGGGCTCCGCAATATCGTCTGTGCCCACATGGCGCCGCAGCCACATGAGCTCGGCATTGTCGTGCGTCACAAGCAGCACGTCTTGTTCAGCCGCCTCCGTGAGCCTGGCAAGCATCCTATTCCGCGCCAAGGTGTTACGTGTTGCATGCTTGTGTTTAAAATCGGTATTAGACACTTTCATCACCACCACGTCAGACAAATGGGCCATCGTCACCGTTGCCTCCGCTGACAAATGTCTTGATCTGTAACAGGAAAACAGTCTTTGAGCCTCTAGTTGTTACAGATCGAGATTTTCAGTCGTGCGTCCAACCTTTGTCTCGATCTGTAACAGGTAGGTCGAATTTTGGCCCCTTCCCGTTACAGATCGAGATCTTTCGGCAGGCGCCAACCTTCCGTCTTGATCTGTAACAGTTAGATGGCCAAACGGCCCCTTGTTGTTACAGATCGAGACATTCAGTCGAGTCTGCATTGTTCATCTCGATCTGTAACAACTACGGGTCCAAATGGTCTCTAGACGTTACTGATCGAGACAAAAGGCAGAGGGCAAGGCAGGCAACAACTGCCCATCCCCTACTCCCATTCCTGTTCGTAGATGTTGAGGGACTTTACGTAGCGTCCCTGGGCACCCATGATGTCGCGGACCAACCTCAAAAAGAAGCTGATACACGAGGTGTCGAAACCGTCCTCTAGGTCCTCGGGATGCACCGCGCCGGGCCCGTCGACCGCCGTATCGCTCAGGCGTGCAATGTCGTAGAGGTAGAGCTGCCCCGCCGTCAGCCAGGCATCGTCGACGCACGCGATGCGCACCGCAATCGCACCATCGCGCCAGTGCTCTTTTTGCACGATATGTGGGTCGTAGACATCAAAACGACGGTCGGTGCGCGTGTCACGCAGCGCGACCATACCAGTCGCAGGGTCCTTGTCCAAAATGCCAAAGCGCGAGAAATAGTGCGTGTCGCGCACCTGCTCGAGCCGCCTGAGCGAAGCAGGCGAAAGCGACGCCGGCGGCTCGTCAACATACAGCTCAAGCAGCGTCTTGCCATGGTAATAGGGACGCTCGAACAGCAGCCAATCGGTAAATGCCATGTTATAGGCCATGATTTCACTTTGCGATGGTTCCTCGCAATAGCTGAGCCATGGATCGACTATCACTTCGAACTGTGTGCGCGCCGACTCCAAAAACTGAAACTTGCGCAGCATCCAAAACTGGGCCATGTCGGCAATATCGTTACCGACAGCCTCGGCCAGACGTCCCCGGTCCCAAACATGATCAGCCATGGCATCCTCCTCAAACTGATGAACCTCAATTTGAGCTTACGAGGAGGGCCGGTGGTCGCCGCCAGCACGGGCGAAATGGGTATCAGGCTGCAAACCAGATGCTGACCGAATACTTGACGGAACGCTTGACCGATACGTTATACCGAAACAAAACCCCAGTTAAACATAGGCAAATAAACAGGGATTTTAAGCTTGCCAGCCGCAGCCATCACGAAAACAGCAAGGCACCGCGAGCCCGCACGTCAGCAAATGAGCAGTCAGACGTTAAGAGTGTCCCCGACGACTAGACAAAAAAGCGCGTCCCCAATGACTAGTCGTTGGGGACGCGCTCGAATGACTGCCTTACAGCCCCAAGGTCTCGGCGACCTCGGCTGCGCAGGCCAGGGCATCGGCCATGGCGTTCACAACGAGCGAGCTGCCGTTGCGGGCGTCGCCGGCCACATACACCGGCGCGGCATCCGCGGCGACACCCTCTGTGCGAGCCGCAAGGTGCGAGCCCTCGGCAGCCATCACCGGCAGCGGACGACCAGCGGTGGCAACAGGCACGCTCACCGCATCGAACACGCCATGCTCGGGACCCGTAAAGCCACAGGCGATGAGCACCAGCTGCGCCGGCACCTCGTGCTCGGAGCCCGCAATGCGTTCGGGCTTGCCGGCCGACCAATCTAGATCGACCACGCGCAGGCCCGCTGCCGCGCCCTTCTTGTCCAGCAGCACCTCGAGCGTGTCCACGCCCCAGGCACGCATCTCGCCGCCCATGGCAGCGATAGCCTCCTGCTGACCGTAGTCGGTCTTCTTAACATTGGGCCACTGCGGCCAAGGGTTGCTCGCCGCACGCTTATCGGGCGCGGCTGGCAAAAACTCAAACTGGCGCACGCTACGCGCACCCTGGCGCACCGCGATACCCACGCAGTCGTTGCCGGTATCGCCGCCGCCAATGACCACAACGTCCAGGCCGCGCGCGTTCACCGCGGGCTCACCGCCATCGAGCACCGAGACGGTCGAAGCCGTCAGATAGTCCACGGCATACACCACGCCTGGGGCATCCACATTCGTAGCCGAAAGACCGCGGGGCGCACGAGCACCGGCAGCCACTACGACAGCGTCAAAGCCATCGAGCTTGGCTGCCACCGCAGGGTCCGTCACATCGGCACCCAGCTCAAACACAATACCCAGCTCGCGCATGAGCGCCACGCGACGCTCGACCACGGACTTCTCGAGCTTCATGTTGGGAATGCCGTACATGAGCAAACCGCCCGGGCGGTCGTCGCGCTCAAACACCGTCACGCGAGCGCCACGACGGGCGAGCTCCCATGCTGCCACCAGACCAGCAGGACCGGAACCAACCACGGCGACCGAGGGCGCGTCCTCCCCTGCCGGTTCAAAGCGACGCGGGCCGCCGTTTGCCCATTCGTGGTCGCTGATTGCGCGCTCGTTATCGTGAATCGTCGTGGGCTGGCCGTCGACCGAGCCCAGGTTGCACGCGGCCTCGCACAGCGCCGGGCACACGCGGCTCGTGAACTCGGGCATGGGCGAGGTGAGCGACAGACGCTCGGCAGCCTCGTTCCAACGACCGCGGTACACCAGCTCGTTCCACTCGGGAATCAGGTTGTGCAGCGGGCAGCCGCTCGGGCGTGCCTTGCCAAAGCTCGCGCCCATCTGGCAAAACGCCACACCGCACATCATGCAGCGGCTCGCCTGGGCGCGGCGCGCATCGTCGTCGAGCTCCACGTACAGCGGATCGAAATCGCGGCTACGCTCCTCCACAGGGCGCAGCTCGTGGGTCACGCGATCGATATCAAGAAAAGCACCGGGCTTACCCATGGCACTTACGCCTCCTTCTTGGTCGAAGCAACAGAGCTGGCAGCCACGAACGCAGTGCTCGCAGCACCGCCCGCGACATCGAAGCGAGCGACATCCGCGGCACTCGCGCGACCGGTCACAATGTCAAACGCCAGCTCCTCTGCCTGCGCATGCGTCTTGCCGGCAGCCTCGCCCGCCGCGACAATCGCCAGCACGCGCTCGTACTCGGTCGGAATGACCTTCACAAAGCGCTTGCTCATCGTCTCAAAGCTGTAGAGCAGCTTAATGCCGCGCGGGCTCTGCGTCGCGTCCACGTGCTCCTGGATGAGCTCGCGAATCTGTGCCAGCTCGCCGGCCGTCGGGGCCTTGAGCTCAACGCTCTCGTGGTTCACACGGGCATCGAGTGTGCCGTACTGGTCAAAGACATAGGCCACGCCGCCCGTCATACCGGCGGCGAAGTTCTGCCCGACCTCGCCCAGGATGAGCGCCAGACCACCCGTCATGTACTCGCAGCCATGGTTGCCGCAGCCCTCGACCACCACGGTGGCGCCGGAGTTACGCACGCCAAAGCGCTGGCCGGCCAAGCCATTAATGAAGCCGCGGCCGCTCGTAGCACCAAAGAATGCAACGTTGCCCACGATGATGTTCTCGTCGAACTTGTAGGTCGCATGCGGGTTGGGGCGCACCGACACCTCGCCGCCCGAAAGGCCCTTGCCAAAGTAGTCGTTGGCGTCGCCGCACACGTTGAGCGTAATGCCACGCGGCAGGAACGCGCCAAAGCTCTGACCGGCCGAACCATCACAATCGATGGTGATGGAGCCGGCGGGCAGGCCCTCGGGATGTGCCTTGGTCACCGCGTTGCCCAGGATGGTGCCCACGCAGCGGTTGACGTTGGCGATATCGGCGCGGAAGCGAATCGGACGCAGGTGCGCACGGGCATCGGCCGTATAGGGCACGAACAACGTGGAGTCGAGCGTCTTGTCGAGCTCGCTGTCCGCGGCCATCTGCGGCAGGAAGTGGCGACCGTCGGCACCCGGGATATGGGCACCGAACTCGCAGGTCGCGCTCGCCAGCACGGGCGACAGATCGAGCAGGTTGGCCTTGCGGTTGCCCGGCACCTCGATCTGGCGCAGGCACTCGGGATGGCCGACCATCTCGTCGACGGTGCGGAAGCCCAGGCTCGCCATGACCTCGCGCAGCTGCTCGGCAACAAAGAGCATAAAGTGCTCAACGTGCTCGGGCTTACCGCGGAAGCCGTGACGCAGACGGCAGTTTTGCGTCGCGATGCCGGCCGGGCAGGTATCCTGCTGGCAGTCGCGCTGCATGAGGCAGCCCATGGAGATGAGCAGCATGGTTGCAAAGCCAAACTCCTCGGCGCCCAGCAAGCAGGCGACGGCAACATCGGTGCCGTCCATGAGCTTGCCGTCGGCCTCGAGCACCACGCGGGAGCGCAGGCCGTTTTGCAGCAACGTCTGCTGGGCCTCGGCAAGGCCGAGCTCCAACGGCAGACCGGCGTGCCAAATGGAATCGCGCGCCGCGGCACCCGAGCCGCCGTTATGGCCGCTGATCAAAATCTTGTCGGCGGCACCCTTGGCCACGCCGGTAGCAATGGTGCCGACGCCGGCCTCGCTGACCAGCTTGACCGACACGCGCGCACCGGGGTTGGCGTTCTTAAGATCGAAGATAAGCTCCGCCAGGTCCTCGATGGAGTAGATGTCGTGGTGCGGCGGAGGCGAGATCAGGCCGATGCCAGGCGTGGACTGACGGACCTCGGCGATCCAGGGGTAGACCTTCTTGCCGGGCAGGTGGCCACCCTCGCCGGGCTTGGCACCCTGGGCCATCTTGATCTGAATCTCAAAGGCGCTGCAAAGATAGCGGCTCGTCACGCCAAAGCGCGCACTTGCCACCTGCTTGATCGCTGAGTTCTTGGAGTCGTCGTTGGCCAGCGGGGTCTCGCGACGCGGATCCTCGCCGCCCTCGCCCGAGTTGGAACGGCCATGCAGGCGGTTCATGGCGATAGCCATGCACTCGTGCGCCTCTTTGCTGATGGAGCCGTACGACATGGCGCCGGTGTTAAAGCGGCGGACGATGTTGAGCGCGGGCTCCACCTCGTCGAGCGAAACCGGCGTGCGGCCGCTGGCATCAAAGTCCAGCAGGTCGCGCAGGCGCACGGCACGGCCGGTGCGGTGCAGGCGGGCGCTGTACTCCTTAAAGGTGTCGTAGCTGTCCTCGCGGCAAGCGGTCTGCAGCAGGTAGACGGTCTGAGGGTCGATCAGGTGATCCTCGCCGCCGAGCGGGCGCCACTTGGTCAGACCCAACGTGGGCAGCTGCTCGGGAGCCGGGCTCTTAAGGATAGCGAGCGCAGCGTCGTAGCGCTCGCTTTGCTCGCGCTCGACGTCCTCGACACCCATACCGCCCACACGGCTCACCGTGCCGGCGAAGTACGCGTTGACGAACTCCGGCGTAAAGCCCACGGCCTCGAAGATCTGCGCCGAATGGTAGCTCTGCACCGTGGAGATGCCCATCTTGGACATGATGGAGACGATGCCCGCTGTCGCAGCCTTGTTGTAGTTGGCGATGCCCTGCTCGGCTGTCACGTCCAGGTCGCCGTGTGCCGCTAGATCGCTGATGCACGCATGTGCGTTGTACGGATAGATGCCACTAGCGGAGTAACCCACCAGCGCTGCAAAGTCATGCGGGGACACAGCGTCGCCGCACTCCACCACGATGTCGGCAAAGGTACGCACGCCGGCGCGGATCAGGTGGTTGTGCACGCAGCCCACAGCGAGCAGCGACGGCACGGGCACCTCGCCCGCAGCGGCACGATCGCTCAACACCACGATGTTCACGCCGTCGCGGACCGCAGCCTCAACGTCCTCTGCAAGCTGCTTGAGCGCAGCCTGCAGCGCGCCCTCGCCGGCATCGCGGCGGTACACGGCACGGAAGCGACGGGTCTTAAAGCCCACGCGGTCGATGGCGCAGATGCGGTCGAACTCCTCCTCGCTCAGCAGCGGGCGCTCCAGGCGCACCAGCTGGCAGGCCGTACGGGAGTCCTCGAGCAGGTTGCCGTGGTTGCCCAGGTAGAGCGTGGTCGAGGTGACCATATGCTCGCGAAGGGCATCGATCGGCGGGTTCGTGACCTGGGCGAACAGCTGATAGAAGTAGTCAAAGAACGAGCGCGTCTTCTTGGACAGGCAGGCCAGCGGCGCGTCGATGCCCATCGAGGCGAGCGGGGCCTTGCCCTGCTGGGCCATGGGACGCACGACCTCGTCGACGTCATCCCAGTGGTAGCCGAGCTTGGCCATGCGCACGGCGGCGGGCACCTCGGCGTCCTCGGCGGGCATTGTCGCAACGGGCTCATCGAGCGCGTCAACGGTCAGCGTCTCCTCGGCAATCCAATCACGGTAGGGCTTTTCCTTGGCGTAACGGGCGCGCAGCTCGTCGTTGTAGATGACGCGGCCGCGGGCAAAATCGACCTCGAGCATCTGGCCCGGTCCCAGACAGCCGCTCGTCAGGATGTTCTCGGGGCGCACCTCGATGGTACCCACCTCGCTTGCCAGCATAAAGCGACCGTCGCGCGTCACATAGTAGCGGGCGGGACGCAGGCCGTTGCGGTCGAGAGCAGCACCCAGGGTACGGCCGTCGGTAAAGGCGATGGCGGCAGGGCCGTCCCACGGCTCCATGAGCATGGACTGGTAAGCGTCGTAGGCGCGGCGCTCCTCACTCAGGCTGTCGTTATGGTCCCACGGCTCGGGCAGCAACATGGACGCGGCACGCGTAAGCGGGCGACCGTTCATAACCAAAAACTCGAGCACGTTGTCCAGAATCGCGGAGTCGGAACCCTCGCGGTTGATGATGGGCATCACGCGCTCAAGATCATGCTGCAGCACGGGGCTGTACAGGTTGGGCTCGCGGGCGCGGATCCAGTTGACGTTGCCCTTGAGGGTATTGATCTCGCCGTTGTGGATGATAAAGCGGTTGGGGTGCGCGCGCTCCCAGCTGGGCGTGGTGTTGGTGGAGTAGCGCGAGTGGACGAGCGCCACGGCCGTCTTGACGGCGGCGTCGTTGAGATCGATGAAGAAGCGGCGCATCTGCGTGGCGACCAGCATGCCCTTGTACACGATGGTGCGCGAGCTCATGGAGCACACGTAGAAGATCTTGTCGCGCAGGGCAAACTCGGCGTCGGCCTTCTTTTCGATGGTGCGGCGGCACACGTACAGGCGGCGCTCGAAGGCATCGCCGGCGGGCGTGTCGTCCGGACGGCCCAGGAAGGCCTGCAGGATAGTAGGCATGCAGGCACGGGCCGTCTCACCCAGGTCGTGCGGGTCGACCGGCACCTCGCGCCAAAAGAGCAGCGGCACGCCGGCCTCGGCGCAACCCTCCTCAAACACGCGGCGAGCATCCTCTACGCCCTTGCCGTCCTGCGGGAAGAACAGCATGGCCACGCCATAGTCGCCCTCTGCCGGCAGAATCTGGCCGCACTTTTGAGCCTCTTTACGGAAAAAGTGATGCGGAACCTGGAACAGGATGCCAGCGCCGTCGCCGGTGTTCTTCTCGAGTCCCGTGCCGCCGCGGTGCTCCAAGTTGACCAGAATGGACAGCGCGTCGTCCAGAATCTGGTGATGGCGCTCACCGTTGATATCGGCAAGCGCGCCGATGCCACATGCATCGTGATCGAATTCGGGGCGATAAAGGCCCTGCTGCTGAGCGGAATCTGCCTGCATCGCGATCCTCCCCTAGGTGTTAGACAGTCAGTTGACTAGGCATACTAGGTGCATCGCCGGCCCGTTGTGTTTCCCACCCGTTTCGAAACAATCGCGTAACGCACGCCCCACGAGTGGACACCGCCGACCTCAAGGGCGACAACAAGGACCCCAGGTTCGGCCCGTAAGCTCACCGCTTCAAACATCTCAATCTGTAACAGGAAGACCCAATTTCGACGACTAACTGTTACAGATTGAGATGTTTTTGAGAGACGGTTCCGAATGTCTCAATCTGTAACACGAAGGACCGGTTTTGGCGGTCAGCTGTTACAGATCGAGATATTCCATAGGACCATTTCTTCCTGTCTTGATCTGTAACACCTAGGCCCAATTTCCATCCCTAGTTGTTACAGATCAAGACATTTCGGCAGTCCCCTTTCACCATCCTATTCAAATACAGCAATTTTGTCAGTCTTGGTTAACTTTTGAGCCTAAAACGGGTATCCTTTGCGGCGTCAAGCAAACGGCACGCAGGAGCGCACCATGATCAACCATCTCAAACAACACTTTGGCTCCCCGCGCACCGGTGGCCACGGAGGACTCGACATAGCACGGCATATCGGCCCCGGACTGCTCGTGACCGTCGGCTTTATCGACCCGGGCAACTGGGCCTCCAATATGGCCGCGGGCTCGCAGTTTGGTTACGCGCTGCTGTGGATCGTCACGCTGTCCACGATCATGCTCATCGTGCTGCAGCACAACGCTGCACACCTGGGTATCGCCACGGGCGCCTGTCTTGCCGAGGCCACGACACGTTACCTCCCCCGCTTCGTTGGGCGCACGGTGCTCGCCAGTGCCTATCTTGCGACCATCGCCACCGCCATGGCCGAAGTCCTGGGCGGTGCGATCGCGCTTCAAATGCTCTTTGGCCTGCCCGTGCGCGCCGGCTGCATCATCGTCGCGGCGGCATCGATTGCCATGCTCATGACAAGCTCCTACAAACGCGCCGAGCGATGGATCATCGCCTTCGTGGGCGTGGTGGGACTTTCGTTTTTAGCCGAGCTTGCACTAGTCAAGGTCGACTGGACGCAAGCCGCCACAAGCTGGATCACACCCAGTATGCCCACCGGCTCGGCCGCGATTATCGTAAGCGTCCTAGGCGCGGTCGTTATGCCCCACAACCTCTTCCTGCACTCCGAAGTCATCCAATCCATGCACTTCGAAGGCCAAGGCGAGCGAGTTATCGAAGAACGTCTGCGCTACGAGCTCTTCGACACGCTCTTTTCGATGGGCGTGGGCTGGGCAATCAACTCGGCCATGGTCATCCTGGCCGCAACGACCTTCTTTGCGCACGGCATTGTCGTAGACGACCTCGCCGTCGCAGCGGCCACGCTCTCCCCCATTCTGGGCCCGGCAAGCTCAATCATCTTTGCGGTGGCACTGCTGTTTGCGGGCATATCGAGCAGCGTGACGGCGGGCATGGCGGCGGGCACCATCACCGCGGGCATGTTCGACGAGGAATACGACATCCACGACCGACATTCCTCGATCGGGGTGGCGGCCTGTTTCGTCGGCGCAGTGGCGGCGTGCCTGGTCGTCCCGAATCCTTTTGAGGGTCTCATTTGGAGTCAGGCGCTGCTGTCGCTTCAGCTGCCGATTACGGTCTTTGTGCTCATACGACTCACCAGTTCGCCCCGCGTCATGGGCAAATACGCCAACTCGCGCCCGCTCAACGCGCTGCTCGTAGGGATCGGTGCCATCGTGACGATTCTCGATGTCGTGCTGCTAGCGGGGATGTAATGGGGCGGGGCACCTACCCAGGCAAACGTCTTGATCTGTAACAGATAGACACGCTTTTGATGTCTAGATGTTACAGATCAAGATCATTCCGAGGGACAGCTCCGTTTGTCTCAATCTGTAACACGTAGACCCCGTTTTCACTGCTAGATGTTACAGATTGAGACAAAAGGTCGGCCGGACTCACGACAGACAGGATTGGCTAACAGCAGCCGTGATCCCTTGGGGACGGAGGAAAACGGATCACCCGCCACACCGACGACACCGGGTGATCCGTTTTCCTCCGTCCCCAAGGGATCAAAAGGGCCCCGGCCGGGATATCCGACCGGGGTCCTTGGACAGAGCTATGTTCGGCTTTCGCCGTGTGCCTGCGAGTTACTCCTCGACGAGCTCAAACTGATCAGGGCCGACGCCGCACACCGGGCACACGTAATCCTCGGGCAGCTCGGGCGTATCGACCTCAACCTCGTAACCACAAACGACGCAAACGAACTTATACGTCTTCTTCTCCTCAGCCATGATGTTCTCCTCTCGAACGTGACTGCTGGTGTACTTGCTTATTAGTATATATTCTCAATAATATTATGCAAGTAGTTTTGCAGCATTTCTACCCTTGGTACGAAGACGCCTTGGGCGGCGTCTTGCCCTTCAGCACCTTGTGGTAGTAGTCATAGGTCAACGGAGTCTCGCCGCTCAGACGCTCGGCATCTTCGACCTCACCAATAAAGAGCAGGTGTGTGCCCACGTCAACAGTGTCAATCAAACGGCAGCTAAACAAGGCCGCCGCATGCTCGGGAACATAGGGCATGCCCAGTGCGGTCTCGCGCGTCTCGTATTTGGCAAACTTGTCATAGTCGCTACTGGTACGGAATCCAAAGTTGCCAATGTAGAGCATATCGGCCGTCTGATCGATCACGGTCAGCGCAAAGGCCTTGGCAGACGAGATAACACCAGACGTGACATTTTCCTTGTTCACGGCAACCGAAATGCGCGGCGGCATGGACGTCACCTGCACCGCGGTGTTGATGATGCAGCCGGCACGCAGCCCGTCGGCCGCAGCACTCACCACATACAGGCCGCTCGGCATCGTAAAGAACGCAGTTTTGTCCATAACGACCACTCCCCTAACCCGGGTTGGAACCTCACGGAAGTATGTACCCACAAAAAGGCGGCGCCCATACCGGACGCCGCCTTTGAGACATAGGTGTCATAACCGTGAGGAACATGAGACGCCCGCAGTTGCGGTGAAATAGGGACTGAATAGCCCATCAAACAGGCAAAACAGTCCGTATACCACCGCAACTTATACAGAGCGCCTAGCGGTTGCGCTCCTTGAGCGCGCGATCGATTTCGCGCTGAACGTCGCGCTTGGCCATGTCTTCGCGCTTGTCGTAGAGCTTTTTGCCGCGGCCCAGACCCAACAGCAACTTTACGCGACCATCGGTATTAAAGTAGAGCTCCAACGGAACCAGCGCATAGCCGCGGTTGCGCAGCTTGCCGTCAAGAAAATCAATCTCCTTGCGATGCAGCAGCAGACGGCGACGGCGATCGGGGTCACGGTTCCACACGCCACCGTGGCTGTAAGGGTGGATATGCAACCCCACCAGCCAGCACTCGCCGCCGCGAATCAGCGCAAAGGTGTCAGTGATCTGACAGGCGCGCTCGCGAATCGACTTGACCTCGGTACCGCTCAGCTCAATGCCGCATTCGAACGTCTCGTCGATAAAGTACTCGTGATGCGCCGAACGATTCTTGGAAATGAGCTTGCGTTCGCGCTTACTGGGCATCGCCGGCCTCCTTGACGCCGTCGGCTCCCTTGTCGGCGCCTGCGCGCTTTGCCTTGCGCTCAGCGTTGAGCTCGGCATCGCTCTCGCGCACCAGCTTAATGATCGCCGCACATGCCTCCTCGCCCACCAGGTCGCGGGCACGGACCGTCAGGCGCGTCGCCTCCTGCTTGTCGCCGTCGCTTGCAGCATCGGTCGCACACATGATCAGGCAGATGGCAATCTCGGCCGAAGGCGAGGTCGGCACGCCTTGCAGGCTCAGCTCGCCCATCACGTGGTCGTCGCTCTCATCGGCGGCATCCGGATAGGCAGTATGGATCTTGTTGAGCAGGCGCGTCGTATGCGCGTCGCCAGGGGCCAAGCGCAGCGCCAGACGCGCGCAACCCACAGCCGCCGAGACGTTCTCGGTCTCGGGCTCAAGGAAATACTGGCCCAAGTTGGCGTAGGCGCGGGCGGCGCACTTGCCGTCGCTCGCACGCTCTAGCACCGAAAACGAAAGCGATGCCCACTCCTGCTTGTCCTCGAGCGCACGGAACAGCTCGGCCAGATCCAGGCGGTAGTTGCAGTTCATGGGGTCCCAGCGCACGGCCTGCATCAAGGCGTTGCGAGCACTCACATAATCCTGCTGGCGAATGTAGGCATACGCCATGTCGGAATACAGGCGATCAAAGGGCACCTCGACCTGCACCAGCTCGCGCGGATCCTTCTCCACGCGGCGATAGGCCAAGCGCTCAAACTTGCTATCGAAGCTAAAGTATTGACGCTTCTCCTCCGTCTTGCACTCGGCGTCGATATACTCCTCGGCGAGCTCCACCAGACGCTCCAGCAGCGGCGTCGCCGTAGCTAGGTCGCCCTGCGCCAGATAGTTCTCGGCATGCGTGATGTCTTGCAAGCTGATGGGCAGATCCATGGCTACTCCTCGATCTGAGCGAAACACGGCAGGCGCCGTATATACGGTCAATACACAAAACCCGGGTCTCTTACGAGGCCCGGGCGTTCAATTTTGGTAGCCCGTACCAGATTCGAACTGGTGATCTCCGCCTTGAGAGGGCGGCGTCCTAAACCGCTAGACGAACGGGCCATATGTAGCAAATGCAATGGCTGGGATGGAGGGAGTCGAACCCCCATTGACGGAACCAGAATCCGCTGTCCTGCCATTAGACGACATCCCAATGACTGCATCGCTGCGCTCGGCTGTGCCTTTGCGCAAGAAAGAAATATACGGGAAGTTCTACGGTGACGCAAGCCCCATTTTTAACTTTTTTGAAAATCGGCCAATTTGCTCCGACCCATGAAGGACCTGTGAAGCCAGACCGCATGCAAGGGGCAAAATGCCGTAAGCGCACCGTAATTACCGTTGGCAGATTGCTGCATTCTGGTCGCCGTCAATAGTGACACAATCAGGATGCCAATTATCGCGCGGACATCGAGGCGACATGGATGAAGAGCTTGATTACCTATGGGAGACCCTGGGCCTCGAGATATCCGCCAGACCTTGGCCCGACCGGGACAAAATCCACCCCACGCTCCGTCCCGCCATCACGGTGATGCAAGCGGAATACCGTCACGCCTCGTTTTTAATTATGCGGACGTCATGGCACGCGGCGCTCCCCGACCTCAAGCGCATCCAGGCGAGCCTCGTCAAGTTATCCGGCATGCCGACCGTCATATCCGAGACGCATCTGGGGCGACGACAGCGCGAACGCCTGCAGCGACAGCGGATTCCGTTCATCTGCCCCGGCATTCAGGCATACCTGCCCTTTATGGACGAAGAGTACTGGAGCGGCAAGCCCAACAAGCAGGTAAAGATCTACGACCCGCATAAGTGGGCACAGCTTGAGGACTGACCGGAGCGAACCCGCCGACGGAAAGTACACCCCAGAATCCCCATCCAGAACGGGATGCACTTTCCGCAGTTGCTACAGCAGCGCCTCGGCCCAGGCCGCTTCCCTAAAGCCAGGAATCGCAAAGTCATCGCCCACCAGCAGCGGACGCTTAACCAGCATGCCGTCGGTCGCCAACAGCCCGTAACATTCCTGATCCGTCATCCCCGCGTCCAGGCGCGCCTTCAGGCCAAGCTCTCGATACTTCATACCCGACGAGTTAAAGAAGCGTCGCACCGGCAGCCCCGAACGTGCAATCCAGGTCGCAAGTTCCTCAGCCGAAGGATTGTCTGTAACAATATCGCGATCGACATACTCAACCCCATGCTCGTCCAACCAGGCCTTGGCCTTTTTACACGTCGAGCACTTGGGATATTCAACAAGCAGTACGGTCATGGGAATCCTCCGAATATAGATCGGCCAACGCAGGCACACGCCACACGAGGCGCCTTCGTATGATGGGCCAATTGTAGCCCGCGGGTCACACGCTAAACGAACCGTACCCCGAATCCGCGTTTGATGAACGGCAGTAGTTCCATTGCTTCGGGCGTGATATGGCCCGCAACGTTCATGCGCTCGTCACCGGGAAGATCAACCCGCGCAATCTCAAGCTCGCCTTCGTAGCGCCCATATCCGCTATTGCTTACAGCGATCGACCCCGCCTTTCGCGGCAGGCCGGCTCCGGCATCCGTCGGCACGGAATCCGGCTTAAACTTCGTACGTGACTCCTGAGACCTAAAGATGAGGACGCTCGAGTCGGGCCGGTCGTGATGAATCTGCCCGCGCACATAGGCATACCCGGGCTCAAGCTCGCATTGCAGGTCCACGTATCCGGCGGAAACTTGAGCAAACTGCGCCCAGCCCGCATCGGAAAAATCGGGGTCGCCGACCAACACAATGTCGCAATCGGCGCCATGTGCAAGCTCAAGCATATTGAGGGCAACCTTTGACGCGCGACCGCGCTGCGCCTCGACCGTCGGCAGTCCCTCGAATACCGGCCCGCGAACGTTAGCATCACCCGGCACAAAAGCCATGATTTCGAATCCAAGCGCCGCAAGACGAAGATTCACCCGAGCAATGTCCTCCAGAGCTAAACCGGTATAAGGCTTGGGGTAAAAATTGTGGCAGGCGGCAAAACGAGTCACATCGGCACCGGCCTCACGCCACGATGCGATTTCATCAGAACTCACTGTCGATGCATTGACCACGATGTGAAATACACCGGACAGCTCCGCGACCCGCTGGGCGCTAAAGCCATAGTCCAAACGAAGGTATTCCAACCCCAGATCGCGCAGGTCCTCGATGCGCTCAAGCCCGAGCAAATCGCACGTGCGAGGCCCCACATCGGCAATGAGCGCAATGCCGCGGGCGGAAAGCAGCGACAGCACATGACGGACCTTATCGGCATACGCCGCTCCCCCATCCTCGGGAATATGCAGCGAGGTGAACGCATAGCGCGCACCCGCCGCGGCACCACGCTCAATCGTCCGCTCAATATCCTGCAGAGGGCTGGAAAGATAGATCGAAATACCCGTTTTCACGCTTCAACGCTCCTTTAAAAAAGGCCGGCGGAGCAGTTAGCCCCGCCGGCACAACCATATCATCAAGAAATCTGCCGCGCGCCGCGAGCCCTGAGCAACACGGCTCGCGATATCAAACTACTCGCCAAAGAACTCGTTGATCTTCTGCTCGTCGACGCCGAAGAACCACGTCAGGACAAAGCCGGCGGCATAGGCAAGCAGCATAGCGGCAACGTAGCCGAGCTGCTGGCCGGGAACGACAATCAGCAGGCCAAACAGACCGGAAACGCCCTGAGAAACCGTGCCGATGTGAAGCAGTGCCGCGAGCGCACCGCCAAATCCGGCACCCAGGCAGGCCGTCACAAACGGGCGGACAAGCGGCAGCGTAACGGCATACATCAGAGGCTCGCCAACGCCCAGGATGCCAACGGGAATGGACTCTGCGACATACTTCTTAAGCTTGGCGTTCTTGGTCTTAAAGTACAGCGCCAGACCGGCACCGACCTGGCCGCCGCCAGCCATCATAAGGATGGGCAGCAGGTAGTTGATGCCCTTGGTAGCGCCGTCGGGATCGTTGAGCATAGCGTGGATCGGCGTAAGTGCCTGATGCAGGCCAACGGACACCAGCGGCAAGAAGCCTGCCGACAGGATATAGCCGCCCAGAACGCCCAGCTTCTCAAAGATAAAGGTGAGGACGCTAAAGATCGCGGTCGTCAGCCAAGCGCCAACCGGCTGGATGACAAGCATCAAAGCAAAGGCGCCGATGATGAGCACCAGCAGCGGGGACAGGAACGTATCGAGCGCGTTGGGCATGACCTTGCGAATCTGACGCTCCATCCAGGCGAAAAATGCGCCTGCGATGAGAGCTGCGATCATGCCGCCCGCGGCGGGATTGTACTGTGCATTGGTGAGCGGTAGCAGAATAGCGGTGCTGGGATCAGCCGCGCCAGGCGCAAGCAGGGGCATGGCACTGTTGGCGATACACATCATGCCGGCGATGCCGCCCAGCGCAGCGGAGCCACCAAACTCACGTGCCGCGTTATAGCCCACCAAGATGGGCAGATAGGCAAACAGGGCCCAGCCCATGGAACGAATGCCCTGGTACCACCACTCGCCTGCAAGCGCACCGGCCGTCGAGACATTAATGACGTTGCAGATACCGTTGATGAGGCCAGCCGCAATAATGCCGGGAAGCAGGGCGACGAAAACATTGGAAATCTTCTTGAGGAAGGCCTGAACCGGCTTGGACTCGTACTTGGCCTTCTGCGCGGCCTTGTTTGTGGCCGCAGCGTCAACCACGCTCTCGTCAGCAACGCCTTTCGCAAGGCCGGTGAGCGTGGAGAATTCCTCGAGCACCTTATTCACCTTGCCCGGACCCAGCACGATCTGCATCGTGTCGTCCTCAACCAGGCCCATCACGCCGTCGAGTGCCTTAATACCCTCCGTGTCGACGTTGCCCGCGTCTTTGACGGTCACGCGCAGGCGCGTCATGCACGCCGCGTTTGCCAGCACGTTGTCTTTACCGCCCAAAAGGTCCAGCAGCTTTTGAGCCAGCTCTTTGTTCGTCATAACTCCTCCTTGTATTGGGTATCTCTTCTTGATGTCATATCTGCTCACGCCGTGCACCTATTGGGCATCGGCATTGCTCTTCTCATGGCCACTCACCGCAGCACGGACATGGCCGCGCGCCCGCTCAAGAGCCACCGCAGCCTGCTCGGCATCGCAGTCCAGCAGCACCGAGACAATAGCGGTTTTTACGTGGCCGCCGGCATCCGCAAGCGCCTGAACAGCGCGCTCGCGCGTGCAGTCGGTCGCTTCCATCACGATGTTCTGGCCGCGCACCACCAACTTCTCGTTCGTCTGCTGCACATCGACCATCAGGTTTTGGTATACCTTGCCGATCTTGACCATGGCACCGGTCGAAATCATATTGAGAATGAGCTTTTGGACCGTTCCCGCCTTGAGCCTCGTTGAGCCGGTAAGCACCTCGGGGCCGGGCACGGGCTCTATGGCAAGATCTGCGTCCTCCCCGATCCTCGACCCCTGGTTGCAGGCGATAGCAATGGTCTTGCACCCGGTTGCCTTGGCGTACGCGAGGCCGCCCACCACATAGGGGGTACGACCGCTTGCCGCCAAACCAACGACGAGATCCTTGGAGGAGAGCCCATGTTCCCGCAGGTCACTCGCGCCAAGTTCCTCGCTATCCTCGGCACCTTCGACAGCCTTGATAAACGCCCTCTCGCCTCCGGCAATGAGTCCGACAATCAGATCGGGCGATACGCCAAACGTGGGTGGGCACTCCGACGCGTCGAGCACGCCCAAACGACCGCTCGTGCCCGCGCCCATATAAAAGACGCGTCCGCCGCGCTCGAGCGCCTCGGCAGCCCAGTCGATTGCCGTGGCAACCTGGGGCAACACTTTCGTGACCGATTGGACGGCGCGAAGATCCTCATCGTTCATCGTCGTGACGATTTGCAGCGATGTCATCGTGTCGAGGTCCATTGACTTTTGATTTCGCTGTTCTGTCGTGAATTTTGTTAAATCGAGCATTTTGTTCACCTCATCTTTCCTGTTTCTCGATGTAGTTTTGCTTGATGACATGCGTCGCCCGTTCGTAATCGCTCGCAACGTAAGCAGCGTAGAGGGCATCGACAACCATAAGCTGAGCCATACGCGAGGCCATGGCACCGCTGCGGACCAAGGGCTCGCTTGCAGCAACGCCGAGCACGGCATCGGCCATGGTGGCAAGCTTGGACGATCCATCTACTTTGGTCACGGCCACAACGGGACAGTTGTGGCGTTGGGCCTCGGCGGTGCAGTCCAGTACTTCTTGCGTTAAGCCCGAGTAGCTAAAAGCAATGCCGATATCGCCTTCGTGCATGTTCTTGGCGCACAAGAGTTGGTCGTGCCAGTCATCGTACAGATGGCATTCCTTGTCGACACGCATGAGCTTTTGTGCCAGATCGTGTGCAACCAAGCGAGAAGCACCAATACCGAACAGATTGACCATGCGCGGCCGCTTAAGATAGGCTGCACATCGTTCCAAAACGGTGTAATCGAGTGTTCGCGCCGTCGCCTCGATCGTGCGCACGTTGCTTTTCATCACCTTCCCCACGATACGTTCGACGCTGTCATCCACGGAGATGTCCTCGAGGGCAACGTCCTTTCTGTCGCCCAGGAGCGCAAGTTCGGCAATCAGTTCGCGCTGGAACTCCTTGTAGCCCGCAAAACCCAAGCGCTTGCAAAAGCGCAAAATGCTCGAGGGCGAGGAGAACGTGGCATCGGCAAGACCGCGGACGGACAGCCCGACCACCTCATGCGGATGAGCACTCACGTATGCGATGACATTGCGCTCCGCCGGACTTGCGCTGAGCTCGCGCTCGCGAAGCCTTAAAAGCAATCCGTTTGCCATCTCAAACACCTCCGTTGAGAAGAATTAAAGACCAACGAACGATTCGTACCGGATATAAACAGCTTTTACGGTACATTGTGCCGCATCATGGCGCACAAAGGGCGGGCATTCTACCACTCGCCCCTCAAATCCGACCGCTCGGAAATACGCGCGACACAAAATGATTCATCAAGGTCGCATTATTCGTAACAGGGTTGTTAACAGCGTCTCGCGCGGGCGCCAATGGGACAGGTCGTGCGCTTATCCAAGCACACCGCCGCCAACGAGACAAACAGCCCAACAAAGAAGAACTCTACGGTATGGGCGACACGACGGATGTTGGTGCCCATCCATATGCGAACGGGGGCAAGCGGGTCGGGACGGGCGGCGGTGGTCGCTGAGTCCGCATCCCCGGCTCCCCTACTCCGTCTCGCGCATCCAGCGATCGAAGGTCCCCACGCACACACCTAGGCGCTTTGCCGCCTGACTCCGGGTAATATTGCCCGCCTCATAGATATCGCGCACTCGTTCAAATTGCGGAGGGCACGGCTTGCGAGGTCGACCGAAACGCACGCCGCGCGCCCGCGCCGCCGCGATTCCCTCCGCCTGACGACGGTGGATGTTCTCTCGTTCCACCTGCGCCACATAGCTCAACAACTGTAAAACGATATCGGCGATCAGCGTGCTGGTCACATCCGATCCGCCGCAATCTCTCGCACGCGTATCGAGCAACGGCATGTCCAGCACAACGATGGCCGCACCAAGTTCCTTGGTTATACGACGCCATTCCTCGAGTATCTCGCTGTAGTTTCGGCCCAGCCGATCGATGGAAAGCACCACCAACACGTCGCCGGAAGCCAAGGCATGAAGCAATTCCCGATACTGTGGGCGATCAAAGTCCTTACCGCTCGCACGGTCGGCAAAGACCTTCGCCGGCTCCACGCCATAGGCGCTCAGCGCATCCAACTGGCGATTCAAATTTTGATCGCGCGAGCTCACTCGCGCATACCCATATACCGTTGCCACAACATCCCCGCTCTCTCGTAAACCTGCCAAATAGGGACAGGTTTGTTTTGGTAGGTCCTATCTCCCAAAAGCATATGAAGAAGAGGCCGAGCTCATGGCAGGGTAATCAAGAGACACGCAAAGAGGGCGGCCCCGAAAGACCGCCCTCTACGCTCTGCCGATACTCACTCCGTGCCGGTTAATGAATGAGCTTAAAGTCCAAATGTCCGCGAGTAGTGTTGACGCGCGAGACCTCGATAATCACGCGCTGCCCCAACTCAAAACGACGCCCCGTGTCGGCACCCGTCAACGTGAGCGCGTCCTCGTCAAACTCAAACCACTCGTTACCCAAACTCTTAATGGAAACCAGTCCCTCGACCTGCGTTAGATCAAGGCGCACAAATAGCCCCATGCTGCTGACCCATGAGACCGTTCCGGCATAGCGCTCGCCCAGGCGATCCTCGTAGTACTGCGCAATCTTGATTTTTTGCGTCGCATGGCTGGCAGCGTCGGCCGCACGCTCGGCATCGCTGCACGCGCGGCAGATTTGCGGCAGGATGCGCGGAAGCGACTCTCGGCCTTTTCCGATCAGCCTCGGCGTACGCACCAAGGCGTCTTTTCCACCCAGCTGCTCGTATGCCAGCTGCAGCTTGAGTACGCGATGCACCACCAGATCGGGATAACGGCGAATGGGGCTTGTAAAGTGGCAGTAGCACGGCGCGGCGAGCGCAAAGTGGCCCTCGTTGCGAGGCTTATACAACGCACGCTGCATACTGCGCAAAAGGAGCGTGTTGACGAGCGGCGCGTTGGCCGTACCGGCTGCGGCATCAACCGCCGCCTGCAGCTCGTCGGGGCTTCCCAGAGCAATGCCTGCCGCGCGACGGTCATCGATGATACCCAGCTGTGCCAGCGCCACGGCGGCACCGTGCAGGCTGTCGGGACTGGGGTCGTCGTGCACGCGATAGCAGGCCTCGATATCGCGGTCGGCCAGCCACTCCGCCACGCACTCGTTGGCCAGCAGCATGGCTTCCTCAATCAGCGATGTGGCGCACGAGCGCTCACGGGCCACGATCTGCACGGGCACACCGTCCTCGTCCAACAGTGCACGGATCTCGGCCGTATCAAAGTCGACCGAACCGCGTGCGCGACGAATACGACGGCGAAGCTCGGCGAGCTCGTTGGCAGCTATGAGGAAATCCCCCAAATCGACGTTATAGCCGCGAGCGGTTTCCTCGCACGCAAGCCCGCGCTCGAGCGCTTCCTCGCGCGACGCTTCAACCGCGGCAACATCCTCGGCGGCACCCTCCAGCACCGAATACTCCACCGCACCGGCACGTACCAGCAGCGCCTCGGCGCCGTCGTAGTCCATGCGCACGCGCGAGCGGATCACGCTGGGATAGGGATCGTAATGGCGCACGCGACCCTGCGCGTCGAGCTCAATGTCGACGGTAAACGCCAGGCGGTCCTCGTCGGGACGCAGCGAGCACAAATCGTTCGACAGGCGCTCGGGCAACATGGGAAGCACGCGGTCGGCAAGGTACACCGACGTCGTGCGATGGCGGGCCTCCAGGTCGATATGCCCGTCCCAGGCAACATAATGCGAAACGTCGGCGATATGCACGCCCAGATTATAGCCGCCCTCGGGCGTGCGCTCGAGCGAGATGGCATCGTCAAAGTCGCGCGCATCAACCGGGTCGATGGTGATGACAAAGCGATCGCGCAGGTCACGACGAAGCGGGTCTTTAAGCGCTGCAGCCACATCGAGCGAAAGCGCCTCTGCCTCTGCCAGCGCCGCCTCGGGGTAGCTGTCGGTATAGCCATAGCGCGCCATAACATATTGGACGCCCAGATCGGGCGCATCGTCACCGCCGATACGGCGCTCAAGAGTCACCGTGCCTGACTCCAAGCGCGTCGGGTAGGTCAGAATGCGCGCGACGACGGCATCGCCAGGATGCACACCCAGGCGCTCCGCCGAAGTGTCCTCGGGCAAAATAAAGAAATCGGCCTTAAGGCGAGAATCGAGCGGCTCGATCACACCAAGCGGGCCGGCCGTCTGATACGTACCCACCACGCTGATGGCGGCGCGCTCGATGACGCCCTCGATCACGGCGCGACGATCCCCGCGCGGTCCCGCCTTGATGCTTACGGCCACGGTATCGCCGTCCATAATCTCACGCTTACCGCGACCCATGACCTTGTAATCGCCGTTGTCGGTCACGACATAAGCGCTGTGCTCATGGAGCTGCACGCGGCCAGTCATGCTCGGGCGACGCTCGCTGCGCACCGGCCCGCGTTTATTGCGTGCGCTACGCTTATGTTTGTTATTGCGCCCCATGGCGCCTCCTTACTATCGATAGCCGTTTACACCCCAAGAGTCTACCCAAATGATCCCTAGGGGACGGAGGAAAACGGATCATATAGATAGACCAGCGCCGCGATGATCCGTTTTCCTCCATCCCCTAGGGATCAAAAAACGGGCCGCCCCCAAAAGAGACGACCCGTTGCAGACGGCATATCCGCAGCGCCTACACGCGCAGATAACGGCGCATGGCGATGGCAGAGCCAAAGAGACCGATGAGCACGCCGACAAGAATCAGTGCGGCGTAGGTCACCAGATAGTACTGCATCGGCAGCGCAAACGACATCCAGCCGACGCTCGCCTGCAGGCGCGGAATCATCAGATTGCGCAGCAGCTCCAAAACACCGATGGAAAGCAGCGAGCCCAGAATGGCCTGCAGCACACCTTCGGTAATGAACGGCCCGCGAATGAAGCCGTTGCTGGCGCCCACCAGGCGCATAATCGCAATCTCGCGACGACGCGCTGTAATGGACAGGCGAATCGTGTTGTTGATAAAGATGAACGCGATAAAGGTCAGCAGGCCGACGAGCACCACGGCGGCGATACGGATGTAGTTGGTCACCTGGAACAGGCGGCTCACTTCCTCCTGGCCATACAGCACGCTCGCGTTGACGTCGCCGTCGTCCGCAATCTTTTGGAAGTCGGCGTTCTTCTTGAGCTTCTTGGCCGTGCTCTCGACCTGAGACGGATCGTCCATCTCAATCGCAAACGAGGCGGGCAGCGGGTTCTGGCCGTCGAGCGCACTCATGGTGGCGTCGGCGTTGCCCGACATCTTGCTCGTGTACTCGGCCAGCGCGTCGTCCTTATCCTTATAGGTCACGGACTTGACGTTGCTCCACGTCTTGAGCTCGGCCTCAAAGGCCTGGACGTCTGCCTGATCGGCGTCATCGCTAATAAAGGCATTGATGACAACCTGATCCTCGACGGTACCGATCACGGAGTTCAGCATCGCGGAACCCATAATAAACAGGCCGATGATAAACAGCGAAAGGAAGATCGTGATGACGGCGCCGAGCGAGGTGGTCCAGTTACGGAAGAAGTGGCTGATAGCCTCTTTGAGCGAATAGCCCACGTTAGTTGGTGCCATAGTTGCCGTAACCTCCCCTCTCCTGGTCGCGGATTACGTGGCCGCCCTCGAGGGCGATCACGCGACGGTGCATGCTATCGACCATCTCGCGGTCGTGCGTGGCGACGATCACGGTGGTGCCGGTACGGTTAATGCGCTCGAGCAGCTTCATAATGCCCAGCGAAATCGCGGGGTCGAGGTTGCCCGTGGGCTCGTCGCAAATAAGCAGCGGCGGACGGTTGACCATAGCGCGGGCAACGGCGACACGCTGCTGCTCGCCACCGGACAGCTGATCGGGCAGAGAGTCCATCTGATCGGCCAGACCGACCAGGCGAAGCACCTCGGGCACCTGGCTACGAATGACGCCCTTGGGCTTGCCAATGCACTGCAGGGCAAACGCCACGTTTTCGTAGGCGGTCTTCTGCGGCAGGAGCTTAAAGTCCTGGAACACGGCACCGATCTGGCGACGCAAGAACGGAACCTTGCGGTTCTTGATCTTCATGAGGTCCTGGCCGGCGACCAAAATGCGGCCGCTCGTCGGCTTGACGTCGCGGTTGAGCGTCGAAAGCAGCGTGGTCTTACCCGAGCCGGAGTGACCGACCAGGAAGACAAACTCGCCAGGATAGATCTCGATGTTGATGTCGTCGAGCGCGGGCTTGTTGGGCTGTGCCGGGTAGATTTTGGTGACGTGCTCCATGAGGATGACGGGCTCGACACCGGCCTGCTTGGCCATCTTCTTGCGGCTGGCCTGCGGATCGATGGGCGCAAACACCGACGTAAAGTCGGGATTGTTGAGCGCATTGTCGAGGCTTGCGACCTCGGCGGCCTGATCGCTCTCGACTACGGGAGCCGCGGGCTGCGTAGGATCGGGAATACCGGCAAAAAGACCGGACTGCGCAGGCTGTGGCGCCGGAGTCGCAGGAGCCATAGGATCGGGAATACCGGCCATGACAGGTTGCGGCGCGACAGCGTCCGCCTGGGGCTGATCCACGCGAGCGGTCACCTTCTGCACGGGCTCAAAACCCGCGGCCTCGGAAAGCTCGACATCATTGGTGGGATTGTAGGCAAAGGGATCTGACGCCGGCTGTGCCTGATCTGCCGGCTGTGCGGGGATCGGGCTAAACGGCTGATCCTCTGAATCCGGGGTGGCGAAACGAGTGCCCGCGGCGCCTGGCTGCGTCTTGGGGGCGTCATCGCCCGCACCGGAGGTACGGAAGTGGTTACCCACTGGTGCTCCTTATCGTCGTACGTTTAAACTACATGAGCGCTTTGTATTTTAGCAGCATTAGCTTTACTGCACATAAGAAGCATGGCGGGGTTTTGGTCTCACCGGCCGCGCGCAGGGTTACCCCCCAAATCGTCCTCGGACATGTCGGAGTCCCCGCTGTGCGCTTCGCGCTGCGGGGACTCCTCCGTCCTGCGGAAAGATTTGGGGGGTAACCCTGCGCGTGGCCTGCGGCTACTAAGGAGTCGCCGCGTTTCTATTAGGTGCAGCAAATGCATGCTTGGGAGGGTCTGAATTGCACTTTGTTGGGATGGGCCCGTTTCCCGGAGGAAGCTCTTGCTTGAAATGGGCTTGATTTGATTGTTGCGCAACTTGGATTTGGATTGTCGATTTACAGTGGCCTCGATGGGAACGCCTATGGTTGTGGGGGCCAGTATGAATTGTCCTTATTGTGGAGCTGAGTTGCGCGATGGCGTGAGGTACTGCACAGCGTGCGGGGCTGCCGTCAATGGCATCTCTGCTGATTCTGAGCTTCGGGTAAAGCCTCGGAACCACGTTGCGGCCATCCTTACCTGCATGCTGGTAATTGGCATTGTCGGCGGTAGCTGTATGGGCCTTCATCTGCGGCAGGTGTTGTCGCACTTCGTATCCGCCCATTCGGAGCACGCCATTGTGCTGGATGTCGCGGCTGCGGGCTGGGACACCGATAACGGGGCATCGCGCGTTCCGATACATATTACGGGCAAGACCATCGACGGAATAACGGTCGACAGGATTGAGTTCGTCGCCTCCGATGGCTCTGGCATCAATCTCACGCAAGGTGTATACACGCTCGAGGCAGCAGGTTCCCCTATCGCTGCGGACGGCACCATCTATCAAATTCCATGCACGAGAGCCACACTCGTCCTCGATGACGCCTTTGCCATGGGTGAAACGATCGATCTGGCCGAGCTTGCAGAACAGGATTCGATTCTCACCTTCTGCCCCATTGATGCCGCCGATGTAACCAATGACGAAATCTATGATGCCGCTTTGCTCGCCATGACATACAGAGGCAGCGATGCCCCCGATGTCGCCGCACTGTGCCAAGCCGCAATCAATCGTCGCGGCGGAGCCAGCACAAGCGGGAACGCCTTCGAAGTTGCGGTGAAATACGGATTAATTGAGCCTTTAGGCTGGCAAAACAGTCCTTATTTCACCGCAACTGAAACAGGGGCGCCCTCCAAGAGAGCGCCCCTGCCGGGTTTCCATAGTACTGGCGAAGCGGTCTTTGAGATCCGCCTTGCCTTATGCCAAGAACTCCTTGGTGGTCGCCACGATGTTGGCGGCGTCCAGGCCGTACTTGTGCAGGAGCTCGGCACCCGGGCCGGACTCGCCGAACGTGTCGTTGACGCCGATCTTCTTGAGCGGCGTCGGGCACTGCTCGCACAGGACATCGGCAACGGCGCTGCCCAGGCCACCGATCACGGAGTGCTCCTCGACGGTCACGACGTGGCCGGTCTTGGTGGCGCTCTTGACGATCAGGTCGGAGTCGATGGGCTTAATGGTGTGCATGTTGATGACCTCGGCGTCGATACCCTCGGCAGCAAGCTGCTCGGCAGCCTCGAGGGCCTCGCCGACCATCAGACCGCAGGCAATGATGGTAACGTCGGCGCCCTCGCGCATGATGATGCCCTTGCCCAGTTCAAACTTGTAGGTCTCGGGGTCGTTGATGACCGGCGAGGCCAGACGGGCAAAGCGCATGTACACAGGGCCGTCGCACTCGTAGGCGGCGCGCGTCACGGCGCGGGCCTCTACGTCGTCAGCGGGAACGATCACGGTCATGCCGGGGATAACGCGCATAAGGGCGATATCCTCGCAGCACTGGTGCGTGGCGCCATCCTCGCCCACCGAGATACCGGCGTGTGTGGCACCGATCTTGACGTTGAGGTGCGGATAGCCGATGGAGTTACGGACCTGCTCAAAAGCGCGGCCGGCGGCAAACATGGCAAAGCTGCTCGCGAAGGCAACGCGGCCGGTGGTCGCGATACCGGCGGCAACACCCATCAGGTTGCTCTCGGCGATACCCACATCGAAGAAGCGGTCGGGGCAGGCTGCCTTGAACTTACCGGTCTGCGTGGCGGCGGCCAGGTCGGCGTCGAGGACCACAAAGTCATCGTGCTCGTTGGCGAGCTCGACGAGGGCCTCGCCGTAGCTTACGCGCGTGGCGATTTTCTTGACATCTGCCATCCTAGAGCTCCTCTCCGGCGGCCGTGAGCTCTGCCATGGCCTGCTCAAACTGTTCATCGTTGGGGGCCTTACCGTGCCAACCCACCTGATTCTCCATAAAGGAGACGCCCTTGCCCTTTGTGGTCTCGGCGATAATGGCGGTCGGCTGACCCTTGGTGGCGCGGGCCTCGGCAAAGGCGGCGCGGATCTGATCGAAGTCGTTGCCGTCGGCAAGCTCCACCACGTGGAACTTAAAGGCGCGGAACTTGTCGGCGAGCGGCATGGGGTCGTTGACCTCCTCGACGGGGCCATCGATCTGCAGGCCGTTGTGGTCGACGATCACGCAGAGGTTGTCGAGCTGCTGGTTGCCGGCAAACATGGCGGCCTCCCAGACCTGGCCTTCCTCGCTCTCGCCATCGCCCAGCAGGGCGTACGTGCGGTAAGTATCGCCCCAGTGCTTAGCGGCAACGGCCATGCCCACGGCGGCGGAAATGCCCTGGCCGAGCGAGCCGGTGGACATGTCGACGCCCGGGGTGTCGTTCATGTTGGGGTGACCCTGCAGGTGGCTGCCGATATGGCGCAGCGTCTCGAGGTCCTCCTTGGGGAAGAACCCGCGCTCGGCGAGCACGGCGTACAGGCCCGGAGCGCAATGGCCCTTGGAGAGCACAAAGCGGTCGCGATCGGCCTTGCGGGGATCGGCCGGGTCGACGTTCATTTCCTCAAAGTACAAATAGGTCATGATGTCGGCAGCGCCGAGCGAACCGCCCGGATGGCCAGACTTGGCAGCGTGCACGCCGGTGACGATGCCCTTCCTTACCTCGTTGGCAACCTTTTTGAGCTCTTCGTCGCTCATTGTGCCTTCCTTTCATCCTCTTAAGACAAGATGCGCACGGCACCGAAGGTAATCCCAACACAGCCGCAATGCACGTACGTCATTCATTATGCTGGAAACCGATGGCTTTACCAGAGTTTTTATCATTATTTGAACAATTTAGCAGGCAGAACCGCTGATGAAACGGTTTATCAATGTGAACGTCTTTTGGATGCGGTGGCTACCTCTCGCCCCGGCACAAAAAATGATCCGCAAACCGAAATTCAGCCTACGCGTTAATGTCCTTGAATCCCTCACCGAAGGCTTCCGTAACGTCGGCGACCGTCACAATGGCGTGAGGATCGCGCTCGCGCACGATCGTTTTGAGGGTGTTGAGCTCTCGACGGCTAACGATCACCATGATCACCGGCTTCTCGACGCCCGAATACATACCGGTCGCCTTTAATTTGGTGCAGCCGCGGCCCAGACCATACATGATGTCGGCCGCGATATCGGGAAAGTTATCCGAGATGATGAGCACCATACGACGCTTATTGCCGCCATCGACCACAGCATCGATCACATAGCCGCTAATCACCATCGAAAGTCCTGCGTATAGAGCATTTTCGAGCGAGAATACCGGAGCAGATGCCGCACATACGGCAACGTCGATTGCCATGACGGTCGAGCCCACCGGCAGCGAGGTGTTACGCGAGATGATTTGGCCAATCGTGTCCGAGCCGCCGGTGTTGGCGCCGGCGCGCAACACCATGCCGTAACCAATGCCCGTGATAATGCCGCCCCACATAGCGGGAAGCATCAGGTCCGCATGCGCCAGAGGCGCTACAAACGGGGCAAACAGATCGGTAAAGAAGCCCAGCAGCACAAAGCCCGTCGCCGTCTGCACTACATAGAACATGCCGCCCTCGCGCATAACGATCAGCAGCAGCAAGGCATTCATCACGATGGTCTGGATACCGACGGGAAGCGACACGCCTCGCGCTGCGCCGACTGCCTGGATAATCGTCGCAAGGCCCGTAACGCCACCGGCTGCAAGACCGTTGGGAATCAAAAACAGGTCGGTCGCGATGGCGGCCAAGGCACACCCCAACATGATCTGGGGCAGATCGTGAAAGAAGTTCATCGAAAGAATGCGTTTGATGTCCAGACGATATGCCATGCTGCCTCCCTCAAAAAAGCGCACCCCATCGGATGCGCTTTGAACTTCTTCTTGTATTCGATTCTACCGATTCGCCCAACAAATACCACCCCTGCGCGGGGTTTGTTCTGGATACAAAACCGCCCTGCTCGGAGGGTTTTAATCCATTTCCACATAAACCGAGCGGTTTAGGCAGACGGGGCCTCCGCGTCAGCGTTTCCGGTAGCCCAACGGTGATAGCCAATCACAAACGGATCCAGGTCACCGTCGTCAAGGACTGCCTCGACGTTGCTGGTCTCCACGCCCGTGCGCAGGTCCTTGACCATCTGGTACGGGTAGAGCACGTAGCTGCGGATCTGGTTGCCAAAACCAATTGTGGTCTTGGGTCCGCGAAGCTCGTCCAGGGCCTCAGCGCGTTTTTCGAGCTCAATCTCGTACAGACGCGCCTTGAGGATCTGCATGCACGCGGCCTTGTTTTGAATCTGGCTTCGCTCGTTTTGACACGTGACCACGATACCGCTGGGGAAATGCGTCACACGCACGGCTGAGTCGGTGGTGTTGACACCCTGGCCGCCCGGGCCGCTTGCATGGTACACGTCGACGCGAATGTCATCGGGGCTAATCTCGATATCGATATCGTCGGGCAGCACCGGAATGACCTCGACGCCGGCAAACGTAGTCTGGCGGCGCTTCTTGTCGTCGGTGGGGCTAATGCGCACCAGGCGGTGAACACCGGCCTCGGCACGAAGCATGCCAAAGGCATCCTTGCCTTCGACGGTAAAGGTCGCGCGATCGATGCCGATAACCTCGGCCGCGGGGCAATCGTTGATGGTGACCTTCCAACCGCGGCGCTGGCAGTACTTCATGTACATCTTAAAGAGCATGAAGGTCCAGTCCTGGGCCTCCAAACCGCCCTGCCCGGGCTTGATGGTCACAATCGCGTCGCCATGGTCGAACTCCCCGGTAAACCAGCTCGCAAGCTCAAGCTCGTCGATGGCGCGGGAAAGGCGCTCCGCCGTGGCGGCAGCCTCCTCACGCAGCGCGGCAGCATCGGGGTCAGCGCCCATTTCCTCGGCAAGCTCCAGCGCGGCGCGAGCATCGGAAAGCTCACCGCGCGCCGTATCCACGGCGGCGATGTCCTCCTTGGCGCGTGCAATCTCCTCCATCGTGGCGCGAGCGGCATCGGCATCGTCCCAAAAGCCCGGGGCGACGCTTTTGGCCTCGAGCTCCGCCACGCGGGTGCGCTTCTCGTCCAAATGGAGATACGACTCGACCTCGCCGAGTCGGTCCGCAAACGCGTCCAACTCGGCGGGAGTTACCTCTAGAGTCTCGGCCATTAACGATTCCTGCCGTGGCAGTACTTAAACTTCTTACCGCTACCGCAAGGGCACAGGTCGTTGCGGCCCACGTTGACATAGGGGTCATCGCTCTCGGACTTGCGGTAGGTCGTCACCTTGCCACCGTTGTTAACGGCAGCCGGACCACCCTGGACGGCGGTGCGGGCCTGCACCTGAGCCTGCTTGCGCAGTACCGAATCGCTGTTGTCGCCATCGACCTCGGCGGGACCAGAGAAGCGCGCACCCTTAAGGGCGGGGTCCTCCTTGTGCTCCACAGCCTGCGGGGCAGCTTTGAGCTCAATGCGCAGAACAGTGCGCAGGTAATCCTCGTACATGGTATCGACGAGTATCTGGAACGCACCGTAGGCCTCGGTCTTGTACTCAACCAGCGGGTCGCGCTGGCCAAAGCCGCGCAGGCCGATACCGGTCTTGAGGTAGTCCATTTCCTGCAGGTAGTTCATCCAACGCGTATCGATGACGCGCAGCATGACCTGGGTATTGAGCTCGCGCATCAGGTCCTCGCCCAGACGCTCGGCCTTCATGTTGTAGCACTTCTCAACATAAGCCAAGACATCGGCGGCCAGGGCCTCAAAGTCCTCGTCGGGGAACTGAGGGGTATCGATATGCCCGGTCAGCTCGACGACCCATTTGCGCAGACCCTCAAGATCGCGCTCGCCCTCGTGGCTGTCCTTGGTGCAGAACTCCTGAACACAGCGGTACACGGTATCGTGCATGACCTCGGTGATGTGGTCGGTCAGGTCCTTGCCGTCCAGAATCTTGTTGCGCTCGGCGTAGATGACCTGGCGCTGCTTGTTCATGACGTCGTCGTACTCAAGAACGCTCTTACGCATGGAGAAGTTGATGCTCTCGACCTTGTGCTGGGCGCTCTCGACGGCCTTGGAAATGATCTTGTGCTGGATCGGCATGTCATCGCCCATATCGGCCGTGACCATCATCTTGGAGACGCGGTCCATCTTGTCGCCGCCAAACAGGCGCATGAGGTCGTCCTCGAGCGACAGGTAGAACTGGGTCTCGCCCGGATCGCCCTGACGGCCGGAACGGCCACGCAGCTGGTTGTCGATACGGCGGGACTCATGGCGCTCGGTGCCGATAACGGTCAGGCCGCCGGCGGCAAGCACGCGCTCGCGCTCGGCCTTGCAGGTCTCCTTGGCCTCGGCGTTAAACTGCTCGAGCTGCTCGGGCGTCACGTCCTCCATGGTCAGGCCCTCGTACTCCAGGCGCTCGCGTACCAGCTCGTCGGGGTTGCCGCCCAGCAGGATGTCGGTACCACGGCCGGCCATGTTGGTAGCGATGGTCACGGCGCCATAGCGACCAGCCTGGGCCACGATATGGGCCTCGCGCTCGTGGTGCTTGGCGTTGAGGACCTCGTGCGCGATACCGCGCTTAGTGAGGGCGGCGGACAGTTTCTCGGAGCTCTCGATGGAGACGGTGCCCACCAGGACCGGCTGGCCCTTGGCGTGACGACGCTCAACGTCGTCGGCAACGGCGTTGTACTTGGCCTGGATGGTGCGGTAGACCAGGTCCTCGTGGTCAACACGCTGCACGGGCTTGTTGGGGGGAATGACCTCGACGGGCAGCTTGTAGATCTCGCGGAACTCGGCGTCCTCGGTGAGCGCCGTACCGGTCATGCCGGAGAGCTTGTCATACAGGCGGAAGTAGTTCTGCAGGGTGATGGTGGCAAGGGTCTGGTTCTCCTCGCGCACGAGCACGCCCTCTTTGGCCTCGATGGCCTGGTGCAGGCCCTCGGAATAGCGGCGACCCTCCATGATACGACCGGTGAACTCGTCGACGATCTTGACCTCGCCGTTGGTGACCACGTACTGCTTGTCGCGGTGGAACATGTACTGGGCCTTCAGCGCCTGCTGCAGGTGGTTGACCAGCTGGCCGGAGAGATCGGCATAGATGTCATCGATACCCAGGCGGCGCTCGATCTTCTTAAGACCGCGCTCGGTGGCGGCGATGGTGTGCTTGGCCTCGTCCATGACGTAGTCGCCCGTGGGTTCAACGTCCTCGGTGGCGGTGAGCATGTCGTGCGACACGTCCTCACCGCGCTCCAGGCCGCGCACGGCGCGCGCGAAGTCCTTGTAGGTGCTGGCGGACTTAGTGCCGGCGCCCGAGATAATGAGCGGCGTCCTGGCCTCATCGATCAGGATGGAGTCGACCTCGTCGACGATGGCGTAGTTGTGACCGCGCTGCACGCGCTGCTCGGGACGGGTGACCATGTTGTCGCGCAGGTAGTCGAAACCGAACTCGGAGTTGGTGCCGTAAGTGACGTCTGCCTGGTAGGCCGGGCGCTTGAGCTCGAGCGGCATGTTGTTCTGGAGCAGACCGACGGTCATGCCCAGGTACTTGTAGATGCGGCCCATCCACTCGGAGTCGCGCTTTGCCAGGTAATCGTTGACGGTAACGACATGCACGCCCTTGCCGGCGATAGCGTTGAGGTAGCCGGCCAAGGTGGAGACGAGCGTCTTGCCCTCGCCGGTCTTCATCTCGGCAATATGACCCTCATGAAGCGCCATGGCGCCGATGAGCTGTACGTCAAAGTGGCGCATGCCCGTGATGCGCTTGGAAGCCTCGCGCACGGTGGCAAAGGCCTCGGGAAGCATGTCGTCGAGCGACTCGCCGTTGGCGTAACGCTCGCGGAACTTATCGGTCTGGGCGCGGAGTTCCTCCTCGGTCATCTTCTCAAACTGGGGCTCAAGACCGTTGATCTGGTCGACGATCTTGTAGTAGCGCTTAAGGTCCTTATCGGATCCAAAGGACAGCAGCTTTGACATGAATCCCATGTGGTTTTCCTTTTTGGCCATCGCCCACGCCGTGCAGCTGCGGGCGAGTTAAACACAGATGATTGTACTTTAGCCAAACAAGGCGCGGCCTATACGGTCGACCTCGACCGCCACGTAATAACTACGACCCGACCGACCTGCCAAAAAGGGACTGGTTTATTTTGGCAGGTTTTATCTGGGAAAACGCCGTCACTCTGCCATTTGGTGCAAACCAACCCGTCCCCTTCGCACCAATCTGGTGCAATGGGAACGGGTTAGCCTGCACCAATAAAAAGAAAAGGGCCGCGCACCCAAACGGATGCACGGCCCTTTTGCCATGAATGCGAGCGATTCCTCGGCGAGCTATTTACTCAGCAGCCTCGGTGGTCTCGGCCTCGGCAGCGGCCTCCTCGACGGGAGCCTCTGCGGGAGCCTCGGCGGCCTGCTTGGCAGCCTCCTCGGCAAACTTAGCGGCACGCTTAGCCTTCTCGGCAGCCTTAGCCTCAGCGGCGGCCTTGCGAGCGGCCTCGGCCTCAGCAGCCTTGGCGGCCTTGGCAGCCTTGGCCTCCTCGGCCTTCTTGAGCTGAGCGGCAGCGGCGCCACCGAACTTGTCGGCGAAGCGCTGGACGCGTCCACCGGTGTCGACGAACTTCTGCTGGCCGGTGTAGAACGGGTGGCACTCGTTGCAAAGCTCGACCTTCATCTCGGACACGGTAGCGTGCGTCTTGAAGGTGTTGCCGCAGGAGCACGTCACCGTGCACTCGACATACTGGGGATGGATACCCTGCTTCATGGTAGGACTCCTTATTGGTCAGGCGCTGGTTACCGATCAGCGCATAAGGCGTCTTGGTTTCCGACCAAGACAACAAACTCGGCTATGGTACCACGGCGCCGCGTGTCCCACAAAAGGTTCACGGTCTTTTCGGAACGACACGAATCTGACCCATCGAAACACATCTCCACCGTTCCTTCAACTGGGAAAATGCCGTCCCCGGGGCCTGAGAAGGGCCCCGGGGACGTTCGACTGACTGCGGGAACGGCCTTTCCGCTCAATGTGTTCGGCTGAGATCGGAAATCAACCAAACTGAACTAGGTTCAGTTGACATGGTTAAAAACGGGGGCGACGCTTTTGCGTCACCCCTCGTCCCGGCCGGTTGCTTTAGTTGTACACACGGTAGTTACACTTGAACTGGGTTATGTGTCCATAGTTGGAGCGGTACCAACCCGACGTATAGCTGATTGCCTCTGCGCCTAGATAGTCGTAGCCCTTGTTGTAGCGAAGCTGACGCTAGGTCGTGTCGTACTCTGCTACGTAAAACGTGTCTCCAGAGAAGGCTTTGTACCGGTCCTTAACCGTCGAAGCCATGTACGCGGGTTCGACATCGCCTTTCTCCCCGTTGAGCGCATAGACGGGTGCCGCGATTCCGCATAAAGCCGTTGCCACGAGGATGGCGTAGACAGCCATGCGCGACGCATTGGACTTCAGCTGTTCAAATAGTTTCATGTCATTCACCTCCCTCGTATGTATCGAGGTATTCCTGCTTGAGCGTCTGCG
>CBCTZJ010000020.1:0-38873 GCA_965151385.1 uncultured Collinsella sp.
CCGCAACCAAGGAGTTCCAGTTTATGGACCAGAGCCTTTTTAAATTCGACCTGATCGCCGAGGATCCGACGACGCATGCGCGTGCCGGCGTGCTGCACACCCCGCACGGCGACATCGAGACGCCGATCTTTATGCCCGTGGGCACCAAGGCAAACGTCAAGGGCATCCCCACCGAGACCGTCAAGCAGCTCGGCGCCCAGATCGTGCTTGCCAACACCTATCACCTGTCCATGCGTCCCGGCGAGGACACCATCGCCGAGCTGGGCGGCCTGCACAAGTTTATGAACTGGCACGGCCCCATTCTTACCGACTCGGGCGGCTTCCAGGTGTTCAGCCACAACGACGCCGTCAAGCTCACCGACGAGGGCGTGCGCTTTATCGTCAACGACTACGACGGCCGCCACGTGTTCTGGACGCCCGAGGACAACATGGAAATCGCCATGAAACTCGGCTCCGACATCTGCATGCAGCTCGACCAGTGCCCGGGCTATCCTGCCACGCGCGCCTACGTCGAGCGTGCCGTTGAGCTGTCGAGCATGTGGGCCGAGCGCTGCTATAAGGCGCATACCCGCGATGACCAAGCGCTCTTTGGCATCGTCCAGGGCGGCATGCACCTGGACCTGCGCCTGCGCTCGCTGCGCCATCTGGAGGAGTGCGGCGACTTCCCGGGTTACGGCATCGGCGGCTACTCGGTGGGCGAGGACCACGAGACCATGTTCGAGACGCTGGCACCGCTCGCGAGTGAGTACATGCCCAAGCACAAGCCGCGCTACCTGATGGGTGTCGGCAACCCCACCACTCTCGTGCGCGGCGTGGGTGTGGGCATCGACATGTTCGATTGTGTGCTGCCGACACGCACCGGCCGCATGGGCACGGCGTTTTCGAGCGAGGGTCGCCTCAACTTCCGCAACGCGCGTTTTGCGCATGACGACGGCCCTATCGATCCCACCTGCACCTGCCCGGTGTGCACGGGCGGTTACAGTCGCGCGCTCATTCGCCACATGGTCACGCAGAAGGAGATGCTCGGCGGCATTCTGCTGTCGATGCACAACATCTACTACCTGCTCAACCTTATGCAGCGTGCCCGTCAGGCCATTATCGAGGGCCGCTACGGCGCGTTTGTGAGCGACTGGATGAACAGTCCTGCGGCGGTGGACTACTAAGAGCCGCGGGCGCGCTTGCGGGCGCGCTCGCGCGGTGTCGAGGCCACGTGCCAATCGACCGCACGCAGCCGGCGCCGGGCATCGCATGCGCTGGCATCGGTTGCGCGACCGCTGACCGATGCCTTGCAAGCACTTGATGCATCGTGGGTACCATACCGAATAGTTGATGTTCGGGCGGGTGTTTGACGCATGGCGTCGACCCCGCCCGTTTCTATTTTCGATAGGAGTGCCCATGATTAAGAATGAGAACGTCGAGGGCGAGCCGGCTTACGACGAGACGTACCGGCGCGGTCCCGTAGTCATGCGCGGCCCCATGATTCCCAAGGACAACACCTACGCCAACCTGCTGGCACCCGAGGACTCGACCGACTGGTTGCACACCGACCCCTGGCGCGTGCTGCGCATTCAGGCAGAGTTCGTCGATGGCTTTGGCGCGCTTGCCGAGCTTGGTCCTGCGGTGACCATCTTCGGCAGTGCCCGCACGCCCAAGACAGATCCGCTCTACAAGGCGGCTCGCACGGTCGGTCGCAAAATCGCCCAACGCGGCGTGGCGGTTATCACCGGCGGTGGCCCCGGCGTCATGGAGGCGGCTAACAGGGGAGCGGCGAGCGTGAACGGCAAGTCGGTCGGCTTGGGTATCGAGCTTCCGCACGAACACGGGCTCAACAAATACGTGAACCTCGGCATGGATTTTCGTTACTTCTTTGTGCGCAAGACCATGTTCGTCAAATACAGCTCGGGCGCCATCGTGTTTCCCGGCGGCTTTGGCACGCTCGACGAGATGTTCGAGGTGCTCACGCTGGTGCAGACGCACAAGGTCAAGCGTATGCCGCTCGTTTTGGTGGGCACCGAGTACTGGCAGGGCCTGTTCGACTGGCTCAACGGCCCGGTGATGGACGCCGGTATGATTAGCCCGCTCGATCCGGAGCTGGTGCACATCACCGACGACCTCAACGAAGCCGTCGACATCGCCCTGAGCGGGCTGATGTAGGGCGAGCGCGCCTGTCGTTGTAGTGATGAGAAGGCAGACTGATGCTATTTAACATCAGTCTGCCTTCTAAACTGGGTATACTGATGCAAAAGACGAGAGCGAGGAGGTCGCGTATGTCTACTGCAACGGTTAAGCCTACGACGGTTCGCATCGAAGAGGGGCTCAAGGAACAGGCGACTGAGTTCTTGGATACAGTTGGCCTGAGTCTCAATTCGTATCTCAACCTTGCTGTTCGGCAGCTGGTAAATCAGCGAAAGATTCCGTTTGAGATTGTGGGTCGGCCCGAAGTTCCCAACGAGGCGACGAGGCGCGCCATGGTGATTGCCGAGGCTCATGAGTTGGGGATTCTGCCAGACGACAGCCCGTCATTCAATAACGCTGATGAGCTTATATCGTTCCTCGATGAGGACTAGCGATGTTTGAGATTAAAGTCGAGGCTCAGTTTAAGGCGGATTACAAACGGACGACGCGCATCCATCCGCAGCTAAAAACCGAGTTTAAGGCGGCAGTCGCAGAGCTTGCAGCTCGCGGCTCGCTTCCCGCGGAATATGGCGCCCATGAGCTTTCAAACCCGGGCGGCAATTACAACGGCCACATCGATTTCCATCTATCCGATGGCTTGGTCGATGTGATCGTTCTCTACTTGCCGCATAAGACTAATCCTGTGATCCGACTGGTCAGAATGGGCTCGCATGAGGAACTGTTCCGGGGCCCGCAGGGCTGATTGCCGATTTCTAAGTTGCGGTGGAATAGGGATTGATTTGCGGCTGATAAGCCAAAAACAGTCCCTATTTCACCGCAAATGGTAAAGGTGCCCCTAGTGGATGGGCTGGTAACGGGGGCAGTAGCTGATGGCTATGGCATCGACGCCCACGTGGGTGGCGATGGTGCAGCCGATGGGGCCGGTGCCGGCGTTCACGTAGTCCTGGCCTGTGAGCGCTTGGCTGACGAGCTCCTGCTCCTCGGCGGCGCCGGTCGTGAGTACGCGCACGCTGGAGCCCGGATGCTCGGCCAAAAATGCGAGGCAATCGGCCATGGTGTTGGCGACGATGCGCTTGGCGCCGCGGCCCTTTTTGATGGCCTTGATTTCGCCCGATTTCCACTCCGGCGAAACGGCCAGGCGAATGTTGAGCATCTGCGTGAGCTGGCCGGCGAGTTTGGGCGCGCGGCCGTTCTTAACGAGGTTCTCGAGCGTGCGGGGAATCAGCAGCAGGTGGGCGTCGGGTAGCGTCGCTCGGATCTGCGCCTCGGTCTCGTCCAGGCTGCGGCCGTCCTCGCGCATGGCCAGCGCGTACTCCACCAGCAGGCCCTCGGCAGCCGAGCCGGTGCGCGAGTCGATGCAGCGCACGTCGAGCTCGTGGGTATCGGCAACCTGGCATGCGTTGGCGTAGCAGGCAGACCACTCGCTGCACAGCGAGATAAAGATGGCGCTGTCGTGGCCGTCGGCGAGCACGCGGTCAAAGAGCGCCTTGAACTCGCCGGCGCTCGGCTGCGAGGTGTGTGGCAGTTGCTCGGAGCCGGCCATGCGCGCGACGTACTCCTGGGCGGTAATTTGCACCTGGTCGAGCAGGTCCTCGCCCTCGATAATCACATGCAGCGGAATCACGTAAATGCCGAGCTCTTGGGCGCGGGCGGGGGAGATGTCCGACGTGGAGTCGGTTATGATGGCAAAAGACATAATTGCACCTTTCGTTGGGGCGCTTGCGCGCCGCCTTCTGAGAGCAAAGTGCGACAAGTATAGTTGAGTCGTTCCACATTACTAGCTTCAATTGTTGAATAGTCAACAGTTTGAAGTGTCGGTGTGGAAATCGTCAACTGGGGAAGAGGAATGCCGATGGAGGCGTTGGAGATAGGCAAACGGCCGGTCGTGCTGTTCGATTTTGACGGCACGGTGGCAGATACGGGCCGGGCGGTGATGACCTCGACGTGCGAGACGCTGGCTGCGCGCGGGTTTTCGGAGGTGCAGATGGGTGATCTGCGCCGCATGATCGGGCCACCCCTGTGGAAGAGCTTTCACGACTTTTACGGCTTTTCCCGCGAGGAGTCGCTTGTGGTGGCCGACGAGTACCGCGCCTTTTTTGATGAGCTGGGGCCGGAGGAGTACCCCGTGTTCGATGGGATCCCCGAGTTGCTGGATGGGTTGGTCGCCCAGGGCAAGCGTATGGCCGTGGCGACGTCTCGCATGGAGGCGAAGTGCATCGATATGGTTCATGAGCTGGGGCTTTGCCAGTTCGAAGCCGTGGTTGGCATGAATCCGCCGCAGGGACGCGAGACCAAGGCCGATTCGGTCCGCGATGCCCTGGCGGCGCTCGGTGCGACGGCCGACGATGCCGTGATGATTGGCGACCGCTTTAACGACGTCGAGGGCGCGCACGCGATGGGCGTGCCGTGCATTGGCATCTATTCGGGCGCGGCGGCGCCGGGCGAGCACGAGGCCGCGGGCGCCGATGCGGTGGTGCACTCGGTGGCCGAGCTTGCTAAACTTTTCGCTATCTAATGACGTGATGTGAGGGGCGGGCGTGCCCGCTGCTCATTGGTAAGGAGGTCGTCCATGAATCAGGTGGAGCAGAGCGTTGCCGAGTATGTCGACGAGGTCTGGGAAGATGTCGTCGCTGATATCGAGCAGCTGGTGAGCTATCCGTCTGTGGCCGTTGCTGCCGATGCGGAGCCCGGTGCGCCGTTTGGCCGCCCGGTTCGTGATGCGCTCGATTGCGCACTCGGTATCGCGCAAAAGCTCGGCTACCAGACGAGCGATGACGAGGGTTATGTGGGTGTTGCCGATATCCCGGGCTGCGGCGATAAGCAGCTTGCGACCATCTGCCATGTGGACGTGGTGCCTGCCGGCCCCGGCTGGAATACCGACCCATTTGCGATGGAGCGTCGCGAGGGCTGGCTGCTCGGCCGCGGCGTGATCGACGACAAGGGCCCGGCGGTGTTGTCGCTCTACGCCGGCGCCTACCTGCTCAAGCACGGCATTGTGCCGCGCTATACCTTCCGCGCGCTGTTGGGCTGCGATGAGGAAGTGGGCATGTCCGACGTTCACCATTATCTGGAGAACCACGCGAACCCCGACTTTCTGTTTACGCCCGATGCCGAGTTCCCGGTCTGCAATGCCGAGAAGGGCCAGTTTGGGGCGACGTTTGTGAGCCCCAAGATCGACGGTGGGCGCATCGTATCGTGGAGCGGTGCCGAGGCGAGCAACGCCATTCCGTCGCAGTCTATCTGCGAGCTCGCGATTGCCGCCGATGAGCTTCCGGCACCCGTTGAGAACGCCGACCGCCTGGAGATCACGACGCTCGATAACGGGCATGCGCAGATTTTCGCCCACGGCATTGGCGGTCATGCCTCGATGCCCGAGGGAACGATCAATGCTGTCGGCCTCATCGTGGCGTATCTGCGCGAGGCCGAGGACGCGTTTGGCGCCCGTGACGAGCGCCTACTGACGCCTGCCGAGCACGAGTTTGTCAAGTTTCTGGCCTTTGTGCATGCGGACGCCTATGGCCGCGGCCTGGGTATCGATGCGACGAGCCCCGCGTTTGGCCCGCTCACCTGCAACCCCGGCGTCATCCGTGTGGCGGATGGCCACATCGAGCAGGTCATCGACGTGCGTTTCCCCGACAGCACCAGTGCCGATACCATCTGCGAGCAGCTCGAGCCGCTCGTGGGCCGCTTTGGCGTGACGTATCGCGTGGGTCGCGCAAAGGTGCCGTTCTCGGTGTCTGCCGACGATCCGGCCGTGAAGGCGCTTATCGATACCTATAACGAGTTTACGGGCAAGCATGCCGAGCCCTTTGCCATGGGCGGCGGCACGTATGCGCGCAACTTTGCCCGCGCCGTCTCGTTTGGCCCCGAGGAGACCGGCCTGGAGCTGCCCGCATGGGGCGGCCAGATGCACGGCCCCAACGAGTGCGCCAACGAGGAGCAGCTCAAACAGGCGCTCAAGATTTATATCGTGGCGATCCTGCGCCTCAACGAGCTCGAACTTTAAGGTTACGCGGTTTTCCAATCTAAGTTGCGGTGGAATAGTTCCTAGAATGGGCCATTTGACGGACAAGCAGGAACTATTTCACCGCAACTTTGTTTTTATTGGTGTAAAAAGCGCGCCATGCTTGGGCGGGGAATGTTATTCGTTTGTAAAGCCGAGCCGCGCTTGCGGTAAGGGTCTATCAGATGCCCGTAAGAAACCGCAGTTGGCGCGAGCGCTGCCCGGTCGGGGCCGTATCTTTCCAAACAGCAAAGCGGGCAGGGTGCCCGCGATTCGCATGTATGAAAGGAAGATCATGCTCGATCAGGCTTATTCTCGTCGTCAGTTCCTCGGCCTCGCTGGTGGTCTTGCCAGTATCGTCGGTCTCGGTCTCGTTGGTTGCGGTGGCGCAGGCGCATCCGACGCCGCCGACAAGGGTAGCGCCGCTGCTGCCGAGTCCGTCTCCGGCGAGGTGACCTATGACGGTGCCTCCTCGTTCCAGGCTCTCGTCGAGGCCGCTGCCGAGAAGTTCATGGACGCCAACCCGGACGTCTCCGTCTCCGGTTCGGGCAACGGTTCGGGCAAGGGCCTGACCGCTGTCGCCGCCGGTACCGTTACCATCGGTAACTCCGACGTCTTCGCCGAGACCAAGCTCGAGGCCGACCAGGTCAAGAACCTCGTCGACCACGAGGTCGCCGTTGTGGGCATGGGTCCCGTCGTCTCCAAGAACGTGACGGTCGACGACCTGTCCCTTGAGCAGCTCAAGGGCATCTTCTCCGGCCAGATCACCAACTGGAAGGAGGTCGGCGGTGACGACGCCACCATCGTCGTTCTCAACCGCAAGGCCGGCTCCGGCACCCGTGCCACCTTCGAGGCCGCCGTCTTTGGTGACGAGGCCGTCGACTTTAAGGGCGACGCCGAGCTCGACAAGTCCGGCGATGTCCAGACTCAGATGGCCAGCACCGACAACGCCATCTCCTACCTCGACTTCTCGCACTTCGATGACTCCAAGTTCAACGCCATCAAGGTCGAGGGCGTGGAGCCCAAGAGCGCAAACGTCACCGACGACTCCTTCAAGATCTGGGCTACCGAGCACATGTACTGCGCTAAGGATGCCGACGAGGCCACCAAGGCCTTCCTGGAGTTCATGCTTTCCGATGACGTCCAGGGCAAGCTCGTCGAGGAGCAGGGCTTTATCCCCGTCTCTGCCATGAAGGTCGTCAAGGACGCCAGCGGCAAGGTCTCCGCTAAATAAGTAATCGCCCCGGAAAGGTTTGCAATGGCAAAACAGCTGCCAAAGCGCGACCTTGAGAACGTGGGCCTGGGCGTCACGGGCGCGTGCGTTGCGCTCGTGACGCTTGTCGTTGCCGCACTCATCTTTATGGTCGCCCAAAAGGGCCTCTCGGCTTTTATCAAGGACGGCGTCTCGGTCGTCGAGTTCTTTACCGGCACCAAGTGGGACCTGGCCAACACGGCCGAAAACGGCCTGCCTTATACCGGCGCCCTGCCCCTGATCGTCACCTCGTTTGCAGTCATGGTGCTCTCCACGCTCATCGCGCTGCCCATCGCCATCGGCTCTGCCATCTTTGCGGTCGAGATCCAGCCTAAGTTTGGTTCCAAGATCTTTCAGCCGCTTATTGAGCTTTTGACCGGCATTCCCTCGGTCGTCTTTGGCTTGATCGGCTTTCACGTGGTTGTCGGCCTTATGAAGAGTGTTTTCCATGTGAGCACGGGTCTGGGCATCTTACCCGGCGCCATCGTGCTGGCCGTCATGATCCTGCCGACGATGACCACGCTTTCGGTCGATGGCCTGCGCGCCGTGCCCGACAGCTACCGTCAGGGTTCGCTCGCGCTGGGCTACACCCGCTGGCAGACCATCTGGCACGTGGTGCTCAAATCCGCCATGCCGTCGCTCATGACCGCAGTCATCCTTGGCATGACCCGCGCCTTTGGCGAGACGCTCGCCGTGCGCATGGTTATCGGCGGCATCGAGGCCATGCCGACGTCACTGCTGTCGCCGGCGTCCACCATTACCACCACGCTCACCACGTCTATGGCGGTCTATGCCGAGGGCTCGGCCCAGGACGATGTTCTGTGGGCGCTCGGTCTGCTGCTGATGGGCATGAGCCTCATCTTCATCCTGATCATCCACCTTATCGGCCGCAAGGGGGCGAAGGCTCGTGGCTAGCACGCGCATCCATATCGACGAGGCGAGACTCGGGCGCGTCCAAAAGCAGGACCGCATCGCCACGGGCGTGCTGACGGCGATCGTCGCCATCGTCATGCTCATCGTCGTCTCCATGGTGGCCTATATCCTGTTCGAGGGCATCTCGACGCTGTTCCAGCCGGGATTTCTCACGCAGCCAGCGCGCGCCAACGGAACCCAGGGCGGCGTGCTCTACCAGCTGTTCGACTCATTCTATCTGCTGCTGATCACCCTGATTATTTCGGTGCCCATCAGCCTGGGTGGCGCGGTCTTTTTGGTTGAGTACGCGCCGGACGGGCCCATCCGCGACATCGCCTCCACCGCTATCGAGACGCTGTCCTCGCTGCCCTCCATCGTCGTCGGCATGTTCGGCTTTCTGGTGTTCTCGGTGCAGCTGGGCTGGAAGTACTCCATCATCTCCGGCGCCGTCGCGCTCACCATGTTCAACATCCCCATCCTGGTGCGCGTGATCCAGCAGGCGCTTGAGGACGTGCCACAGGCCCAGCGCGATGCGTGCCTGGCCATGGGCCTTACTCGCTGGGAGGCCACGCTGCACATCCTGATCCCCGAGGCCATGCCTGCCATCGTGACGGGCATCGTGCTTTCGGCCGGCCGCGTGTTTGGCGAGGCGGCGGCACTGCTCTTTACCTCAGGCATGAGCTCGTCGGTGCGTCTGAACTTCTTGAGCTTTAACCTGTCGAGCCCCACCTGCGCCTGGAACGTGTTCCGCCCCGGTGAGTCGCTCGCCGTGCACATCTACAAGATCTATGGCGAGGGCAGCCCCGAGGCCCAGCAGATCGTTTGGGGCACCGCGGCGCTGCTGATGATTTGCGTGCTGCTGTTTAACGTAGTCGCCCGTATCGTGGGCAAACAACTGGCAAGGAAGATGACGGCCGAATGAGCGAGATAAATGCAACGCCCGCAACCGAAGCGGCATCGTCCGACACCCAGGACTTCCTGTCGAGCGTGGGGGAGAGCGAGAAGCGTGTTCGCGTGAGTGGCAAGGCCGTGAGCGACGAGGTCGTGCTCTCCACCAAGGACGTCAACGTGTACTATGGCGACCACCATGCGCTACACGACACGTCGCTCGACTTCCACAAGGGCGAGATCACGGCGCTCATCGGGCCTTCTGGCTGCGGTAAGTCGACCTTCTTGCGCAGCCTCAACCTGATGAATCGCGAGATTCGCGGCTGCCGCGTGGAGGGCGAGATCAACTACCGCGGGCGCAACGTGAACACCAAGACCGAGAACACCTACGAGTTGCGTCGCTCCATTGGCATGGTATTCCAACAGCCCAACCCTTTCCGCAAGTCCATTCGCGACAACATTACGTTTGCGCCCAGGCGTCACGGCATTACCGACCGCGACGAGCTTGATCGTATGGTCGAGGAAAGTCTGCGTGGTGCGGCGCTGTGGGACGAGGTCAAGGACAAGCTCGACAAGAGCGCCTACGCGCTTTCGGGCGGCCAGCAGCAGCGTCTGTGCATTGCGCGCACGCTGGCGCTCAATCCCGACGTGATCCTGTTTGACGAGCCCTGCTCGGCGCTCGACCCCATCTCGACGCTGGCGATCGAGGACCTCATGTCATCGATCGTTGCCGACCGTGCCATCGTCATCGTGACGCACAACATGGAGCAGGCGTCGCGCGTGTCCAACCGCACGGCGTTCTTCTACATGGGCGATATGGTTGAGTACGACGAGACTGACGAGATTTTCCAACGGCCCAAGGATAAGCGGCTGAATGATTACCTCACCGGCATGTTCTCCTAGTCCGGGACATGCTTGAGGCCCGCGGCGGCCACGGTTGCCGCGGGACTGATTGGAGAGGCGGGTCATCTCTTTTGCGAGATGGCCCGCCTTTTGCTCTGCGACCGAAATGACCACCACAAAGGGGACAGGCACCTTCGTGGTGGTTTGGGGTGGGGCTCGCTGCTATCATGGACAACGTTGTATTTCTACGAAGGAGCAGGGCATATGGCGATTCTTTTGGGATGCGATTCCATCAGCCTAGAGTTTCCCACCAAGCATATTTTCGATAGCGTGACGCTCGGCGTGGGCGAGGGCGACCGCATTGGTATTGTCGGCAAAAACGGCGACGGCAAGTCGACGCTGCTGAGTGTGCTCGCCGGCACGCTGGAGCCCGACGACGGCCGCGTGACGCATCGCCGTGACACGACGATCGGATTGCTCGGCCAAAAGGACAACCTGGCCGATACCGACACCGTGCATCATGCCGTCGTGGGCGATACGCCCGAGTATGAGTGGGCCTCGAGCCCGCGTACACGCCAGATCCTGGCCGGCCTTATTAGCGATGTGCCCTGGGAGGGCACGGTGGGCGAGCTTTCGGGCGGCCAGCGCCGCCGCGTGGACCTCGCGCGCCTGCTGATCGGCGACTACGACGTGCTCATGCTCGACGAGCCTACCAACCACCTGGACATGCGTACCATCAACTGGCTCGCGCGTCACTTAAAGGCCCGCTGGCAGCGCGGTCAGGGCGCCATGCTCGTGGTCACGCACGATCGATGGTTCTTGGACGAGGTCTGCACCAGTATGTGGGAGGTCCACGACGGCCAGGTCGATCCTTTCGAGGGCGGTTACTCCGCATATATCCTGCAGCGCGTGGAGCGCGACCGTATGGCCGCGGTTACCGAGGAGCGCCGCCGCAACATGGCGCGCAAGGAGCTCGCGTGGCTGAGCCGCGGTGCCCAGGCGCGCTCCACCAAGCCCAAGTTTCGCGTGGACGCCGCTCGCGAGCTCATCGCCGACGTACCGCCTGTACGCGACGAGCTGGAGCTCAAGCGCCTGGCGGTGAGCCGCCTGGGCAAGCAGGTCATCGACGTGGTCGACGTGGACGCTGGCTATGCGGATACCGATGGCGCGCCCAAGCAGGTACTTTCCGACGTGACCTGGCTCATCGGAGCGGGCGACCGCTATGGTCTTTTGGGCGAGAACGGCGCTGGCAAGTCGACGCTGCTCGACGTGATTCAGGGCAAGATTGAGCCCACGCGCGGCCGCGTGAAGATTGGCCAGACGGTGCGCTTTGGCGTGCTGTCGCAGCAGCTCGAGGAGCTCGAGCCCTACATGGGCGACACGATCCGCGAGGTTCTCGGCAACTATAAGAAGTACTACGTCATCGACGGCAAGGAGACTTCGCCCGAGAAGCTCTGCGAGCGCCTGGGCTTTACGACCCAGCAGCTCTGGAGCCGCATCGGCGATCTTTCGGGCGGCCAGCGCCGTCGCCTGTCGCTGTTGCTGACGATCCTGGACGAGCCCAACGTGCTTATCCTGGACGAGCCCGGTAACGACCTGGATACCGACATGCTCGCGATTGTCGAGGATCTGCTCGACGGCTGGCCCGGCACGCTGATCCTGGTGACGCACGACCGCTTCTTGATGGAGCGCGTGACCGACCAGCAGTGGGCGCTGCTCGACGGCCACCTGACGCATATGCCCGGCGGCGTCGACCAGTACCTACGCCTGTGCAACGCCACCGCCGAGGGTGAGCCCGTGGGTGCGCCGAGCGCCAAGACCGGCACGTTTGACACCGGTGCCGCGGCAACTGCGGCCGAAAAGCCCAAGTCGAGCGGCCAGCCCAATGGTCTTTCCAACGCCGAGCGCCAGAAGCTCCGCCGCGAGGTGAGCTCGCTTGAGCGCAAAATGGAGACGCAGCGCGCTCGCGTGGAGGAGGCCGAGGCCGCGATGGCCCAGGTCGACCCCACCAACTACACGGCGCTGGGCGAGCAGCAGGCAAAGATTGACGAGGCTCACGCCGCCATGGACGAGCTGGAGATGGCGTGGCTCGAGGCGAGCGAGAAGCTCGAGGGCGAGGAGTAGGCAAGGATGATCAAGGCCGCATTTTTCGATATCGACGGCACGTTGCTGAGCTTTAAGACCCATCGGATTCCGGCGTCGGCGCAGCAGGTGCTCGACAGCTTTCGCGAGCAGGGGATTGCGTGCATAATCGCCACGGGTCGCCCGACCTACCAGATGCCGGATTGGCTGTTCGACTTGGGTTGGGATGCGTACATTACGCTTTCGGGTCAGCACTGTTTTGATGCCAAGGGCGTTTATCGCAGCTGCCCGATCGATCCGGACGACGTTGCGGTGATTGTGGACCAGGTGGCGCAGGGACGCTACGACTCACTGTGCATGCAGGGCGAGAATTCGTTTGTGAACCGTCTGTCCAAGCGCGTGGTGGCGGCTGCCGACAATGCCGGAATCTCGTATCACGAGGAGCCTTTTGAGCATGCTTTCGATGCACCGGTTTACCAGTTCTGTGCCTTTGTGGACCCGGCCGACCAGGGCATAGTTACCGATGTCCTGTCGCATTCTACAACCACGCGCTGGTGCGACCTGTTCTGCGACATTATTCCGGCCAACGGCGGCAAGGACCTGGGCGTGGCGGCGACGCTGGAGCGCCTGGGCATCGACGCGAGCGAGGCGATTGCCTTTGGCGATGGCGAGAACGACCTGTCGATGTTTTCCGCCGTGGGCACAAGTGTGGCCATGGGCAACGCGCAGGATACCGTGAAGGCCGCGGCGACCTACGTAACGACCGCCGTGGACGATGACGGCATCTACAACGCCGCGAAGCACTTTGGCCTGTTATAGCTGCGGCTCGGCACTTGGGGACGCTCCTTTTCTGCCGGCAGCTGGGGACACTCCCTGCGCGTTGCGTGTCGTGTCGCCCTGCTTGCTCCGCGCATTTTGTGAAACACGGTTAACTTTTTAGACAATGTAGTAAGACATGGGCAACTTTTGCGGTAAAGTAATTCAAGCAAAAGTATCCAAAGGCTAACTAGAAGCCATCGCGAAAGGCGGCCCATGGCCCTACGTGAATCCGGAGAAGACTATCTCGAATCGATCTACGTTCTGTCGGAACGTCAGGGCATCGTGCGCTCGATCGACGTTGCGGAGTACCTCGGCGTAACCAAGGCGAGCGTTTCCAAGGCCATGGCGACGCTGGAAAGCAACGGCTATGTCGAAATGGGCAAACGAGATGTTCATCTGACAGAGCGAGGGCTGGAGGTCGCTCGTCAAATGTGGGAGCGTCACTGCTTTTTCGTGGGGCTGCTGGAGGATGCGGGTGTTTCGGCTGAGGTCGCGTCGCAAGAGGGCTGCCACATGGAGCACTGCCTGAGCGAGGAGAGCTTCGAGAAGCTACGGGCGATGTTGGGCCGGGAAGATGTAGCGGGTTCAACAACAGAAGCCTAACTGACCCACAGTAGCGCGGAGTTCGCGCAAAGCGCGAACCAGCGACCGGGATCAGTAGCCCCACCAACTAAGTCCAACTCAGACAAGGAACCCCGCCAGCAAGCGATGCCCAAGAATCACCAGCAACGTCACCGCAGGCCGGGGTCGGGCTTGGTTTTGAAAACATTCCGCAGACCAGAAGCGCCCCCGTTCGTAGCTCCGAAGGAGCAGAACGGGGGCGCTTCATTGGTCGAGGACGTTTTCAAAACCAAGCCCGACCCCGGCCGGAGGGACCACGAGTGCTACAGGTTCTTGACACCCATCGCGCGCATGGCGTTCAGGATGGCGATGATCGCCACGCCCACGTCGCCAAAGACGGCAAGCCACATGTTGGCGATGCCGAGCGCCGCGAGCACCAGGATCAGCAGCTTAATGCCCAGCGCAAAGATGATGTTCTGCCAAACAATCGTCATGGTCTTGCGCGCCACGCGGATCGCGCGGGAGATGTTGGACGGCTTGTCGTCCATCAGCACCACGTCGGCAGCTTCAATTGCGGCGTCCGAGCCCATGGCGCCCATGGCGATTCCGACGTCGGCGCGCGTGAGCACGGGTGCGTCGTTGATGCCGTCACCGACAAAGGCGAGCTTGCCCTTGCCGCTCTCGGTTGCAAGCAGCGCCTCGACACGCTCGACCTTGTCGCCTGGCAGGAGCTGCGCGTGGAACTCGTCGAGCCCCAGCTGCTTGGCCACAGACGCTGCAACCTCCTCGCGGTCGCCCGTGAGCATGACGGTGCGTTTGACGCCGGCAGCGTGCAAGTCGCGAATAGCCTGCTCGGCATCGGCCTTTATGGTGTCGGCAATTACGATATGGCCGGCGTACGTGTCATCGACCAGCACATGGAGGATCGTACCGACGACCTCGCAATTGGGAGCGTCGATACCGGCCGCAGCAAGCATCTTGGCGTTGCCGACGACGACGCGCTTGCCGTCGATGGTTGCCGTGAAACCGTGACCCGCGACATTGGCGGAGTCGCTCACGCGATTCTGGTCGAGCTCACCCTGGTAGGCGGCACGTATGGACCGTGCGATGGGGTGATCGGAAAACGACTCGGCAAGGGCCGCGACTTCGAGCAGCGACTGCTCGGTATAACCTGCCTCGGGGTGTACCGCCACGACCGAAAACGTGCCGTTGGTGAGCGTGCCGGTCTTGTCAAAGACGACGGTGTCCACTTCGGCGAGCGTCTCGAGGTAGTTGGAGCCCTTGATGAGGACGCCCAGCTTGGATGCGCCGCCGATGCCGCCAAAGAAGCTCAGCGGGACGCTGATCACGAGCGCGCACGGGCAGCTGACGACCAGGAAGGTCAGGCCGCGCAGGATCCAGTCGGACCAGGCGCCGGTGACCAAGCCGCCGCCGAGCGCGAGTACCGCGGCCGCGCCGGTGACGGCGGGCGTGTAGACGCGGGCGAAGCGCGTGATGAAGTTCTCGGTACGCGCCTTCTTTTCGCTGGCGTTTTCTACGAGCTCCAGGACGCGCGCGACGGTGGACTCGCCAAATGGCTTGGTGGTGCGCACGTGGATGAGGCCCGTCATGTTGATGCAGCCGCTGATGATATCGTCTCCGGTTTTGGCCGGGCGGGGAATCGATTCGCCGGTAAGGGCGGCGGTGTCGAGTTGCGTCTCGCCTTCTACGATGACGCCGTCGATGGGTACGCGCTCGCCGGGCTTGACGACGATGACGGTGCCGACGGCGATGTCATCGGGGGAGACCTGCTCGAGTGTGCCGTCGGGTTGCTCGACGTTGGCGTAATCGGGCGCGATGTCCATCATGGCGCTGATCGATTTGCGGCTCTTGCCCACGGCGTAGGCCTGGAACAGCTCGCCGACCTGATAGAACAGCATGACAGCGGCGCCTTCGGCCATGTGCGGATCGGTGTCGGGGAAGAGCACCATGGCAAACGCGCCGATGGTCGCGACGGCCATGAGGAAGCTTTCGTCGAAGGCCTTGCCGCGGCGGATGTTGTTGTATGCCTTTTGGAGCACGTCGTAGCCGGCAATTAGGAACGGCACCAGGAACAGCACGAAGCTGGCGTAGACGTTACCCGGGGTGCCGAATGCGGCGGTAAGGGTACCGAGCTCCTCGAGGGCGTACACCACCGCAAAAATGCCTAGCGCTACCAGGATACGATTGCGCTTATGCTCAAGGGACTCTTTCTTCTTGCGCTTCTTCTTTTTCTTTGTGGGATCGGCGGCTGCCATGATTCAAACCTCCCATTTGAATGTATGAACACTCGCTCATATAATTTCGCGAGCAAAGGCCGCGGCAAGCGCGGCCTTTTGGGTTGGCGTTAACCTGGGCTAGAGAATGATCTCGCAGTCCGGCTCGGCGTCGGCCGTAAACTCCACGACGCGGTCGAGCACCTCGTCGAACTCGGCGTCATCGGCCTCGAGCGTCAGCTTCTGGGTCATAAAGTTAACGGACACGGATTTGACGCCCTCGAGCTTGGCCAGCTCGTCCTGAAGCTCGCGCGCACAGTTGGCGCAGTCGATCTCGTCGAGCTTGAACTGCTTTTTCATGGTGGGTTCCTTTCCCTGTCTTGCGGCTTGGGTGCAGGCCGCGCTGGTACCATGGTTGGTTGCTATTCGCAGATGTGGCTCATGCCTTGGTTGAGCATGGTGTAGACGTGGTCGTCGGCGAGCGAGTAGAGGATATTGCGCCCGTCGCGCCGGAATTTAACCAGGTGCGACTGCTTGAGTGTGCGCAGCTGGTGCGATACTGCCGACTGCGAGGTTTCGGTCGCTTCGGCGATGTCTGCCACGCAGAGCTCGCGGCCCATGAGAGCGTAGAGGATCTTGATGCGCGTGGTGTCGCTAAAGACCTTGAACAGGTCGGCAAGGTCGTACAGCAGCTCCTCGTCGGGAAGGTCCTCGGGCGAGCAGGTGGTGGGGATGTCGGGCACGATGGTGGTGTCGACGCTGGACTTTATTTCATCAGCGGGATCGCTCATTGCAATATCCTTTCATATGAACATGCGCTCATATAACTTACTTCCGAGTATATGAGCGCATGTTCATATGTCAATATAATTCGCGATTTTTTTTGCTATCGATTGGTCCTGGTGGCGGCTAAGGGCATTGGTGGGCGCGGATAAGGTCGCCGGTGCCAACGTGGGTACCCTGGCGACGTGCAAAAACGGGCCGATATCCACTTGGATATCGGCCCGCATTGCGTTGCTTGAGAGGGACGCCTCGGCGTGTCGCTTTTGCGCGGGGCGTTATGGCCCGACGAGTATCGCTCGCGAATGGTGCCTCTGCTTGGCAATCTACTTGGCAAATAGGTTCTTGAGGTTGAACTCGGCCTGGACGGTACGGAGCATGAGGTCGGTGTCGTCGAGGCCCAGGTGCTGCTCGTTGGCGTCGGCGGCGAGGGTGCCACGGCGGCGCGCCCAGTTCTCGAGCGCGGCGGGCGCGGACTCGCGGGGGAGCGAGCGCACATCGGCGTCCAGGCTGCGGCAGATCTGGCGCGAGTCGATGACGATGATCTTACCCGCGCGGCGTGCCTCGGCGTAACCGTCCAAGTGGATCTTGAACCAGCTGTCTTCAAAGGCGGCGTTGTGCGCCATGTACGGGTACTTCTTCATAAGCTTGAGCAGCTGCTTTTGCAGCTCTTTGTTCTCGCGGAAGGGCGTTTTGCCGTCGATGTCGTCCCAGGTGATGTGGTGGATATTCGACAACGGCACATCCTCGCCGCGGTAGATATCGGGCAGGCCGCAGTAGTGCGCCTCGGCGTCGTGCGGGACGGCGTCGCTGGTGAGGTCCATGATCTCCCAACCCATGTTGATGATGTAGCCGCGCTCGGGTGCACGGCCGGTGGTCTCGATGTCGATGCCCAGCACGGTGCCCTGGATGGGCTTGCGGGCGTAGGCGACGCCGAGCGCGTCGCGGTCGCCGCGGATCTCGCGCATGACGGACGCGGCGGTGCGCTTTTGCATCTTGCCGATGGCGGCGCAGGTGTCGGCGTCGGACAGGCCGCGCGAAAGCGTCGCGGGCGTCACGTTGCGCAGGCGCGCCTCGCCAATCTGGTCGCACAGGTCGCGGTTGCGGTCGGCTAGGTCGCGCACGGTGGCAAAGTCGAAGCCGGGGTCGTCCTCGGCGATAAAGTACTCAGTCTCGAGCACCTTGAGGGCCTCTTCGCCTTTCTGACGCTCGGATTCCATGGCGCCGTGGTCGCCGTAGATAAACATGGGGATAAACGGCTGGCGCTCGTATTCGAGTGCTTGCGAAACGTTCATATGCTGCTCCTTGGACGGGCCGCGTCGCGCGGCTCGGGTTTGTCGAGTTATGGCGAGATGATAGTTTACCATGGGCAACTATTGGCATCACGCCTAGGACAATTACAATACCCTAGTTGACCGCTAGGACTTTTACAATGCTGCCGAAAGACACGAAAGGTTCCATCCGTCATGGATTTGCTGATTGATATTCTGCTCGACGCCGGCAAGGACACGCTCTCGCTGGTGCCGTTCTTGTTGGTGACATATCTGGTCCTCGAGACGCTCGAGCATGTGGCAGGCGATCGCGTCAACGGTACCATCAAGCGTGCCGGCGCCGCTGGCCCCGTGGTTGGCTCGTTGCTGGGCATGGTGCCGCAGTGCGGCTTTTCGGCCATGGCGGCAACGCTGTACGCCGGTCGCGTCGTGACGCTGGGCACCCTGGTGGCGGTGTTTCTCTCGACTTCCGACGAGATGCTGCCACTGCTGCTTGCCGAGCAGGTTCCCGTGCAGACTATGGCGATGCTTTTGGCTTCGAAAGCGCTGATCGCGCTGGTCACGGGCTTTATCGTGGATGCTGCCATTCGCGGCCTGCGCCGCAACGCCCGTGCTCATGCGGCGATTCGCCGTACCGTGTTGGGGACCACTGTCAATCCGGCGCACGTTAACTGCGCGCATGACGACCACAGCGGCGGTGACATCATCGACGAGGTGGCCGAGGCGGGCGTGAGCGCCGACCACATCCATGAGCTGTGCGAGCGCGACCATTGCGGTTGTGATGAAGACGAGGACGAGCACGAACATGGACATGGACATGACCACGATCACGGTCATGAGGGCGAGCATGAACACCATCACGGCCACGGTCATTCCCACTCCCATGAAGGTACGCCCGTCCTGTCGATTATCCGCAGCGCCATCTCGCATACCGTGCAGGTATCGGTATTCATTTTCCTGGTGACACTGATTCTGGTCGCCGTGCTCGAGACCTTTGGTGAGTCCGCAATCGAGCAGTTCCTGCGCGGCAACGAGACGCTCGCCGTTCTGGGTTCGGCGCTTGTCGGCCTGATCCCCAACTGCTCGGCGAGCGTGGTCATTACGCAGCTGTATCTGGAAGGCGCGCTGCAACTGGCACCGATGCTCGCCGGCACGCTCATTTCCGCCGGCGTGGGCTACCTGGTCCTGTTCCGCACCAACCGCAGCGCTCGCGAAAATGCCGTGTTCCTGGTCATGATGTACGTCATCGGCGCCGGCTGGGGACTCGTCCTATCCGCCTTCGGCCTCTAAGTAGGCCTAACAAAACGGGCTTCAAAATAGCCATGCCCGGCGCCTGCACAATGCGGCGACGCATGGCATTTTGAAGCCCGTTTTTTTGTTGAGCCACGGATCCTGAGCGCTCACACCGGTCAGAACAAAAAGGCAAATTTCCGGGCATAGCCTAAAAATCTGCCTTGGTTAGCGCAGCAGCTCGGTGAGGTTGCGCTTAAAGCGGGCGCGGTCTTCGCCGGTGAAGGCTGCCGGCCCGCGGGTGCGACCGCCAGCGCGGCGCACCTTCTTTTCTTCGTGGCGAATAAACAGCTGCATGTCGATGGTCGCCTTGTCGTACACGCGCCCGCGCACGCCGATGGCGGCGGCATCGCGGCCGAGCACCATGCTCGCCAGGCCAATGTCCTGCGTCACGACCACATCGCCCGCCTGCAGACGCTCGACAATGGCAAAGTCGGCGCTATCGGCGCCCACGCTCACGTCGAGCGTCGTGACCCAAAAGCCGTGTCGTGCGTGCTCGGCATCGCGCGGATCGTCGCGGCGAATGTGGCGTTCCAGGTTCTGCGTGCTGTTGCCGGCGATAACCACGGCGACGCCCGCCCGCCGCGCGCAGTCGATCGACTCACGCGTGACCGGGCAGGCGTCGCCATCAATAAACAGCGTTCGCGGCATCTAGCGCACCAGCTTGCCAAAGCGGATAGCACGAATAATCAGCGTCACGCCAAACACCAGGAGCGCGGCGCCGCTAAAGATGACGAGCATCTTTGCCGACCACAGCGGATAGATAAACACGAACACGCCGGCGATGATGGAGAGCGCGCCGCTCAGGATGGCAAGGGCGCGGTTAGACGAAAGCTCGGACTCCAGAATGGACATGACACCTTCGACAATCCAGCCAAAGCCGGCCACGACCACCACGAGCGTGGTGAGCGTCGCGGTCGAGAAGGCCTGGTTGCGCAGGATTATGACGCCGCCCAGAATGATGATCAGGTTGGAGATGATGCTCGTGACGCGCCAGCCGGCGGGCAGCAGCGGCTCAAAAATGGCGGTGAACAGCCTGACGCCAGCCGTGATCACAAAGTAGAAGCCCAGGACGGTCGTCAGGAAGACGAGGGACTTGGCGGGCGCAAACAGCAGCGCGATGCCGGCAAGCAGTGCGATGACGCCCGTGGCGGCGTAGATCCAGCGCACGGCCTTGATTGCCTTGCCTGCCATGCTTTTCTCGTCAAATCCAAACAGATTCGACTGCTGGTCGTCGTTCTTAAAGATGCCCATGAGGTCTCCTTTCCGCACGGCGTTTGCCGTCATTGTTGTTTTTGCGGCGTATGCCGCAGTTGCTACAACAAGTATCGCCTAAAGGCACCGGCGTATGGGTTGGGGAGGGCGAAGTGTAACCCAAAGGTCCCGATTTGTTCTCGTTGTTCCCCATGTCGCGTTTTTCTATTCAACAGGTGTAGAACATTGCGGCCCTGTTCGTTATTGCCTGCGTTTTAGGTTAGATTTTTCTAAGAACAATTGCCTTGTATTGGGGGTCTCTATGAACGAAGCTGTTCCCGCGGCGCCGTTGAGCGTGGAGTTGATGGCAAAGCAAGGTTGCGAAAAGCTCGGTCTGGAATCGTTTGACGCGCTGGTCCGTCGTGCCCGCACATGCCGTCGATTTGACGAGTCCATGCGCGTACCGCGCGAGTTTTTGCTTGAGCTGGCAGAGCTGGCGCACCTGGCTCCCTGCGGCGCTAATGCTCAGCGTCTGCGTTTTCATGTGGTGAGCGACGCCGAGGAGTGTTCGAGCTTATTTGAAAAGCTCACATGGGCTGGTGCGCTCAAGGATTGGTCGGGTCCTGTCGAGGGCGAGCGCCCGACCGGCTATATCGCGATCCTTGCCGAGCGTCCCGCTCCGGGCAAGCCTGCCGCGCCAATCACCGAGGCAGACGCTGGTATCGCCGCGCAGACGATGATGCTCGCCGCCCGCAGCGCTACGCCCGAGGTGGCGGCGTGCATGTTCAAGGCTTTTCCGCCTCGTGCGATTGATGTCATGGGACTTGACGGCGACAAGTACGAGGTCAAGCTGATCATGGTCTTTGGCGTTCCCGCCGAGACACAGGTGATCGATGCAATTGATTCCAACCCCGACGGCTCTATTAATTACTGGCGTGACGAGGCACAGGTACACCACGTACCCAAGCGTCCACTCGCCGACGTACTGGTGTAGTTGAGCGTCGCCCCGGCGTGATCCGGCGGTAAACCACCACAAAGGTGCCCGTCCCCTTTGTGGTGGTACGAGGGGAGGGCATGTGGCCGATCTGTATTTGGCGCGGCATGGGCAGACCGAGCTCAATGTGCAGAACATTTTGCAGGGCTGGCACGATTCGCCGCTTACGGTGCGCGGGCGCGAGCAGGCACTGGCGACGCGCGCGGCGTTTGAGGCGCGCGGCATCTCCTTTGACCATGCGTATTCGTCTCCGTTGGGTCGGGCACGGTGTACGGCAGAGCTGATCGTTGGCGAGGGCCGTTCCATAGAGCTGGTCGATGACCTGCGCGAGTGGCATTTGGGATCGTTGGAGGGCACATCAAACCGCGAGATGCCGGCGCAACCCTGGGGCGATTATCCGGTCGCCTTTGGTGGCGAGTCGGAAAGTGAGCTTCGCGCACGTATGGTCGCGGCGCTGTCTCGTATTATGGCCCGGCCTCGGCACGACTGCGTGCTGGCCGTTTCCCACGGCTCAGCCTGTCAGGAGTTTCTTGAGTATGTGGCCGGCGGGGGAGGACAGCCCGACAACGGTGCCGTGCTTCATTTTAGCTATTGTGATGGGGCGTTTTCGCTCCTTGACTGGTAACGAACGAAAGGACCCCTATGAATAAAGACCTGTATCTGGTCCGTCATGGACAGACGATATTTAACCTCAAGCGCATTATTCAGGGCTGGAGTGATTCGCCGCTCACGCAGTTGGGCTGCGAGCAGGCGGCGCGCGCCGGTATGTTCTTGCGAGCGCGTGGCATCGAGCCCGACCACGCCTACACCTCGACGCTGCATCGCACCGAGCAGACTATCGCCAACCTGTGGCCGGGCCTTGCCTACGAGCGCCTTGATGGCCTGCGCGAGTGGTTTTTTGGCGACTTTGAGGCCGAGCGCGTGATGCTCATGCCCGAGCGCCCATGGCGTGACTTTTATCGTCAGTTTGGTGGTGAGGGGCAGATGCAGGTGCGCGAGCGCATGGTGTCGACGTTGACCGATCTTATGCGAAGTCCGGACCATTCGTGCGTGCTCGCGGTGAGCCATGCCTCAGCCATCAAGGAATTTTTGGACCACGTGAGGGGAGCGGCGGCCGACGAGCGTGAGCGCGTGCCGGGCAACTGCTCAGTGCTGCATTTTGCATTTGACGATGCAGCCGATACGTTTGATCTGGTCGAAGTCTTTACGCAAGAAGACTATGCGCGCGAGCTGGGGGTTGAGCCGCTCGTGGCGGCATCGGGTCCGCAGCGCGGGTAGCGCGGGCGTGGCGATACGGATCGCCGATGTCATTGCTCGATGTGAAAGGGGCGGGGATGCATGCGCATGTATCCCCGCCCCTTGTTTGTTGAGCTGCCGAGTCTTTGTACTGGGCGTTTACGCCCTGTTAGAACCTTGCGATCTGGTGGGTGAGCAGACCCGTTGGAACCTGCGGTGCGCCGCCGGTGACCTGCGCGGCGGGGAATAGCGCGGCAACGGTAAAGTTGAACGGCTCTTTGCCCGTGTAGGTGCCGGCTGTGCGTGCCTCGTCTGCCAGGAGCTGCGCCGCCCCTGCCAGCGCGGCAGCATAGGTGGGATCGTCAGCCGGCGTCGGCTCCGGTGCCTGGTCGAGCATGGCTCGGATGGCGGCAACGGCGTCCTCGCGCTTGACCTCCCACACGCGGTGCGTAATGCCGGCGGGGTCGGTGACGGCATAGAGCGACGCGCCCTCTTTGGCGGCGCCGAGGATGATATCCATGACGGGCGAGGCCTCGTAGGCGAGCGTTACAGGGCGCGGCTGGACCTTAAGCTCGGCGATTGCGCGGGCGGCTGCGGTCGCACCTGCGGGGGTCGCGCCGTCGCCCGCCAGTACGCCGGCCGGGCAAATCGCCACGACACCCGTCACGCGACCCGGTTCGCCCGAGCACTCGTACACGTAATACGCCGCGCCCGGATCTTTGAGCATAAGCCCGTCGGCGATGGCGTCGCGCAGGGCGTCGTTGCTGCTCAGGATACCGCCCATCTGCGGCAGCGCTTCGAGCACGCGGTCCTGAGCTGGGCGGATGCAGGGAAACGGAAGTGCTTTCATGGGCGGTCCTAACGCGCGAGTCGGTTTGTTCGCGGCTTATTATGCCCCAACTTGGACGCTTGCGTCCCAGAGCGTGTTGTCAACAAGCGCGATGAGTACGTTCTGGCAGCGAACGATATCGGCATGGGCCCCGGCTCGTTGGGCTTATGCGCGAGCACCAACGAGCCGGGGCCGTAGCTCATGCAATTGCGGTTACCCGGCTTGCCGGCAATGACGGCGGTATCGGTGCAGCCGGTAAAGAAGCCGACGGTCGTGTCCGCGTTCCAGCCATCGCCTAGGGTGACGGTATCCATATGGCAGATGTAGACGAGCCGCGCCTCGCCGCTCGCGCCCGGCACGGTAATCATAAGGTTGCAGCGCCCGGGGAACACTTCGAGCTCGCGTATCTCTGCGGTGTCCAGCACGGGCGAATCGAGTTTGGCAACATATGTCTCGACCAGGTCTTTGATATGTTGTTCGATCTCGAGCTCATACGCGCCGGGGTCTGAGCTGTCAATCTTCACAAGCTCCTGCGCAAGCCGCCAGGCAAAGTCCTCATCAACCATATGCAACTTCACAATCAGCCTGCTTTCCAAACCGATTGTAAGCCACCTGGAAGATTCGCGACGTGCACGTAGCAGCATTTACCGTTCGCAGGCCGAGCCATCGCGTTTGCCGTCCGGGCGGGTTTACAAACGACGCAGTGGGTACGTACTCTCCATGGACGACATGCTGTGCGACATATCTGCCTTTCGGTATCACCGGATACCCCCACAGGTCTTGGCGATAATGCCGGACCTGCCCGATTCTGCGGACGATCCGCGCAGGGAGCGCCTTTGTGAACATCCACTCGTCAAGCATTTCCTGCGCACTCCGTTACATGTGTTGGCGCAGGGCGGCTGCGGACGTAAGGGCGGTCGCATTGTCAGACATGTTTGGAACGGGGAGAGGCCGTTTGGCTCCGTGCAGCAGACGGAGTTTGGCCTTGATGTCGCGTCCCCGCTCTTTACCCTGCTGACCCTGGCTTCCTCGGTTTCAAACGAGCGTCTGATCATGTGCATGTTTGAGATGTGCGGCACCTTTGCCGTGTGCAAGATTGCACCTCAAGTAAAGTTGGCGCTTGAGCAGGCATATGGGAGCCGGTGGGGTGACGCACGGTCGGGCTGGGAAAACGTAAAGGATGCCTCGGGGAATCCAACGGACTTGTGGAAACGACCTCCCTTGATCGAGCTCTCTGACCTTACGGAGTTCGCCAATAAGATCCAGGGACTCCGCGGTGCTAAATCGTTCACACGTGCCGCGAAATGCATTACGGGGGTTGTGGCATCGCCGCTTGAGGTCCAGGCTTCGATGCTGTTTGGCCTTTCGAGGCTGCGCGGTGGCGAAGGTCTGCGCCTTACCAATAACGTCGAGATTCGCATGACGCGCAGCGCCCGCCTGATTTCGGGGCTTGATAGGCGCTACGCCGATATCTTGCTGTCAAATAAGGATGGCAGCCGAGAGTGTCTGGTTGAATGCCAGGGTAAAGCCATTCACGGATCCATAGAATCCAAGATCTCGGACTCCGATCGAACGACGGCCCTTCAGACGATGGGATATCCCGTCGTTCTGATGACCTATGGTCAGCTGGTTGACTCCGATGCCTTCCGCGTGGTGATGGAGCTTATCATGTCCTATCTCGATATGCCGTTGAAAGACAAGACGCCGCGGCAGCAAGAGCTCGAACGGCGACTTCGTGAGGAGATTTTTATCGATTGGGCGGGAATGTAGCCGCGCGGGTGGAAAACGGTCGCGGAAGCTAGGGTTTTAGTTGCGAATAGCCTTCAATTGCTCCTTGGAATTGGCTTGAAAAGTGCTACCTAGAGCAAGTTATTTCGGAAAATGGACAGTCAACATTAGTTTGGCATATAGAGATCGATTTTTACCTACTAAAACCCCTGATAAAGCTGTTTGTAAAAGCAGTTGTGCTTAGCGACTAGGGCCTCACTGTCGATTATCCGAAAAAACTTATTATGGGTAGCATTTTCAAAACCAGCCGGAGCAACGAAATCGGCCCCCCGTTTCGTGAAAACGGGGGGCCGAATGGACTTCGTGGTCTGTCTGGCAGGCTTGGCGCCGACGCTACTTGATCACGCGCACGCGATACATCGACGGAATCTGCTTGAGCGCCTCGATGGTGCTGCTGTTCAGGTGCTCGTCGGTGTCGAACATGGTGTAGGCGTTCTCGCCAGCGGACTCGTTGGTCATACGCTGCACGTTGGCGTTGTCCTTGGCGAGAATGGCCGTGATCTGGCCGATCATGTTGGGCACGTTGGCGTGCAGGCAGGCGATGCGGCTCGCGGCGCGCGCCTTGCCCATGCTGCAGGCGGGGTAGTTGACGCTGTGCGCGATATTGCCGTTTTCCAGGTAATCCTTGAGCTCGCTGATCGCCATGTCGGCGCAGTTGGCCTCGGCCTCGCCGGTGCCGGCGCCCGAGTGCGTGGTGATAAACGTATTGGGCATCTTGACGGTCTTGGGCGTGGCAAAGTCGCAGCTAAACCAGCTAAGCTTGCCCTCGCGCAGGGCGGCGTCGACGGCGTCCTCGTCAATGATGGTCTCGCGCGCGTAGTTGATGAGCACGGCGTCGGGTGCCAGCAGGTTGATTTGCTCGGTACTGATCATGCCGATGGTGTCGGCCTTGCTGGGCACGTGCACGGTGAGGTAGTCGCAGCCGCGGCAGAGGTCCTCGAGCGTGCCCACGCGCTGCACCTCGCGGCTCAGCACCCACGCGTGCTCGACGGAAATGAACGGATCGTAGCCGTAGACATCCATGCCCAGATCGACGCAGGCGTTGGCGACCTTGGAGCCCACGTTGCCCAGACCGATGACGCCGATGCGCTTGCCCTTGAGCTCGCGGCCCACAAAGGCCTTCTTGGCCTTTTCGGCGTCGACCTGAATCTCGGGGTCGTCGGCGTTGTCGCGTACCCAGTTCATCGATTGCACCACGCCACGGCTCGAAAGCACCAGCATGCCCAGGACGAGCTCCTTGACGGCGTTGCTGTTGGCACCGGGGGAGTTAAAGACGACGACGCCCTTTTTGGCGTACTCCTCGATGGGGATGTTGTTGACGCCGGCGCCGCAGCGGGCGATGGCGCGGATGCCCTCGGGCAGCTCGTAGCCGTGCAGGTCGGTGGAGCGCATCAGGATGGCGTCGGCCTTCTCGGCGGTGCTCACAAACTCGTAGCCCTCGCCAAACTCGACCTTACCGTCCTTGGTGATGTCGTCGATGGTCTTAATCTTACGCATGGAAAAACTCCTTAGCAGGTTTTGATCTAAACAGGGTGGTCTGAGGTGGCTGGTCGGCCCGCGCGTTGCGGGCTAGTTAGATCGCGGACTCAAACTATGCTGCGCTTCGAAGTCCTTCATGTACGAGGCCAGCGCCTGCACGTCCTCCATGGTGACGGCGTTGTACACGCTGGCGCGCATGCCGCCGACGAGGCGATGGCCCTTGACGTTTTGGATCTGGTGCTCGGCAGCGCCTACGACAAAGGCCGCGTCGAGTTCGGTGTCGCCGGTGCGGAAGGTAACGTTGGCGATGGAGCGACTGTCGGCCTGCGTGGTGCTATGGAACAGTTCGCTGTGCTCGAGCAGGTCATAGAGCAGGTTGGCCTTGGCCCAGTTGCGCTCGGCCATGGCGGCGAGTCCGCCGGTCTGCTCCACCCAATGGAACACCTTGCCGCACACGTAGATGCCAAAGGTGTTGGGCGTGTTGAGCATGGAGCCCTTGGCGGCCTGGGTCTTGAGGTCCAGGTACTGCGGCGTCTGCGCAAAGGCGGGGCCTTCGGCGATGAGGTCGTCGCGCACGATGACCACGGTCACGCCCGCGGCGCCGGCGTTTTTCTGCGCGCCGGCGTAAATGAGCCCGTATCGCTCGACGTCGAGCGGCTGCGACAGAAAGCAGCTCGAGACATCGGCGACCAGCGGCACATCGCCGCAATCGGGCAGCCCGTGGTACATGGTGCCAAAGATGGTGTTGTTCTGGCAGATGTAGACGTAGTCGAGCCCATCGCCCGCGGCCTCGGCGGCAATGCGCGTGTTGATATCGGTCATGGTGGGAATGCGGTCGAAATTGGTGTCTTCGGAGCTCGCGAGCAGCACGGTCTCGCCGTACTTGGCGGCCTCCTTGTACGCCTTGTTGGCAAAGTTGCCGGTCACGACGTAGCCGGCGCGGCCGCGGCGCATGAGGTTCATGGGGATGCCCGCAAACTGCAGCGTGGCGCCGCCCTGCAAAAACAGGACACGGTAGTTGTCGGGGATGCTCATCAGGCGGCGCAGGGTTGCCTCGGCGTCGTCGATGATCTGCTGGTACATGCTAGATCGATGGCTCATCTCGAGCACGGACATGCCGCAACCGCGGTAGTCCATCATCTCGTCGGCGATCTCGGCGAGCACGCTTGTAGGCAGCGCGGCCGGGCCAGCTGAGAAGTTGTGCACACGTGCCATCTTCTAGTTCCCCCTCGTAGTCGTTTGAACGTTCGGGATACTTTAGCACAGTGGAGCGCCAGGCGCGACCGCATCACGGTAAAACTCGAGTGCGCCGCTATGATTTGCAGGATGGTTACATGGGGGAGGGCGGTCGTTAGGTCTATATCACCGGGATATACCGTGACAAATACTCCTTGAGCGCCGTATTGCACACATAGAGATACGTTCCCAACATGCCGCGCGTCATGAGAACGTAGTAGGCGTTGACGATAATCTTTCGTAGGTCGTCGTCGCTTGCCTTTTTCTTTGCGACGGTATCTTTGAAGTTTGCCTTGTTAACGCAGACGCCCCCTTTGTCGTTGTCGTAGTAAATGTCTGGCCCCAGAATTACGAAGCCGTAGTTGAGGTCGTAGCCCTGTACCGTGTGGATGCATCCGACCTCGTTGACGGCGTTGGGGGAGTTAACCCAATCCTTTTGACTCGAGTTCCAACGTTTAGGGATGCCCTCAATGACGATGTCGAACGCGTCTTTGTGTTTCTTCGTTTCCCACTTCCACGCAAAACCTGCCGTCATGCGGGATAGACCAACTTCTTCTTCCTTGGCTTGCTGTAGGGAACAGAAATCCTCAAATTGGTTGACGATTCCAAACTGGTATCTGGGGGTATCGCTGTTCGGATCCCCGGTTCGCGAATCGTAAGGCTCCGATGAAAAGAGATTCTTGAATTTCATGCCGGCATGCATATACGCTTTGTTATCGAGTAGATCATATACAAAGTCGAGATACTCATCGCCGCCGCGTACTCGCATTTGCGTGCTTAGGCTGAACTCTTCAGTTTCAATGCCCTCTTCTTCGAGTTGGTTAAGTCGCCGCTCAAGACCGTCTCGATTGAGGCCGGATGCCCTGACTTGCTGCTTGGGGTCATAAAACAGATATGCCTTGTCGCAGCATTTGAATATCCAGTCAACTTGGTTGCTCGTATGCGGAAGGTCGAGACGATCACAGGTGCTATAGAAGGCCTTGATGCCGGAGCCCATGCTTAGATAATTACCCAGTCGATGTGCTTCATCGACAAGTAGGATGTCATAACGATCATTTTTGGTTACGTCACTGGGGCTCAAGATATCGCCAGGCTTTAACCCTGGAAGGAAGTGCGTGAGTTTCCTGAGGGTCTTCTTCAGGGAATCCATGGGGGTGACAAAACCGACTCGCAGGCCGGAAAGGTTGGGCTCATTTTTGATTTTGAACATGAGACTGATGGCGAGGATTGTTTTACCTGTTCCCGGCGCGCCATTCACGACGGTTATACGTTCTCTTTTTGAGCCGCCATGTTTTACGTCTTCATGCTCCTGTTCGAGACGTTTAAAAATCGTCTCGATCGTTTCGTATTGGTCGGGCGTAAGCGTCTTGAAAGGCGAGAACTTGAACAGATCGGAGTTCTCGAGCTCTTCAATCGGATGAATCGCGTATTTTTCTTCGCGAAGCTTTGTCCAGAGGTCTCGGAACCTCTGGCGATACTGAGGCCGCTCAAAATAATCGAATTGGGCATAGCCGTTGTTGGCATTGGTGACCTGGTATTTTTCGTCGGCACAGAACAGCTCAATAAGTCGATTCTCGAACTCGAACGTTGCGGATTGGTTGAAGGTGGGATTGTCGATCAGAAGGGTCCGGTCGAAGTCCTTGTCCACGTTTGCAGCGTGTTGTTTCATACGGCGCTGGTAATTGGTTGTTTGGCCGATGTATGCCGTCTTGTTTCTGCTGTTGGTAAGAATGTAAAGGACAGGCCAACTCTCGTCATGATGGGCTCCAGGCTTTGGCGTGCCAAAGTCCTGAAGCGATTCGCTTGTCTCAAAGGGCTGGGGTAGGGGAAGCGTGTATTGCCGAAGGGCGAACTCATTACTCATGATGGTCCGCCTTTCTGTATTCGTTAGATGATGCATCGACGGGGTAGCGCTCGCCATTACGCTTGAGCTTGGACGAAAGCGCCGCTGGCAGGTCGATTTCATTTAAATCTGCGAAACGCAGAAGGAAAAGGAGCGTGTCGGCGACTTCGTCTTCGATAGCTTGGCGTTGCTCGGTGTCTTCGAACATTTCTGCAATGCGCTCGTCGCTCACAAAACGAAAGAGCTGAAGGAGCTCGGAGGACTCAGTTGCCATGCCTATGGCAAGCTCTTTTGGCGTGTGATATTTGCGCCAGTCGCGTGCATCACAAAAGTCCCTGACTTGTTCCGTCATGGCATCGAGCTTATCCATTGTCCGCAACCCCCCTGATGTTCATTGTTTTATTATGGCCGTATCTGGGATTTATTGCACATCATTTGGGGTGTGCGGTTTGTTCGGTCGCGATTGGCCGGTAGGAGGTTTCACCATGAAGATCGAAGTTGACGTAGATCAGCTGCGCGAGAGCCTGCTCGACCGCGTGGGGTCTGCGGCGGGCGTGGGCTTTCCGGCCGCCATGCTCGACGTGATGGATATCGAGGACGAGTCGCCCCAAGAGCTCCTAGCCCGAGCCGAACGCGAAGGCCTCGACCTCCGTGTCTTCGCCACAGGCGACGATACGGACGACGGTTGGTAGCCATAGCCACCCCTCAACCTTATCCCCTCAATAACTTGCGGTGAAATAGGGACTGTTTAGGCTGTTAGAAGGCCTATTCAGTCCCTATTTCACCGCAACTTATGGGTGGAGATGGCTACGACGCTAGCGTGGCGATGACGGCTTCGTCGCCGGCATATATGAGGGTGTTGCCGTCGGGGATGATCGTTTGGCCGTCGCGCTTGAGCATCACCACGATAAACGGGTGCTTGCCTTGTGGCACGTCGCGCAGACGCAGTCCTGCCAGGCGACCGTGGGGCGTTACGGTGACCTCGCGCAATGTTACCTCGGCACGCTCTTCAAACGTCGGCGCGGCCATCACCAGAAGGTCTCCTTCCTCAATTACGGTATCGCCGTTGGGTAGCACCGGGTGCGCACCGTCGCGCAGCACCAGGACCACGAGCATGTCGGCGACGCTGCCAATATCGGCGAGCGAGCGCCCGGCAAACGGATGGCCCGCGCCTACCTTGAGCTTAACGAACGACATGCCGTCCTCGTCGCGGTAATCGTTAAACGTGCGGCGCACGTCGCCTTCCGCGTCGATCATGTCGAGCTTTTTCGCCACTGCCGGTAGCAGCGAGCCCTGCACTACAATGCTCGACACGGCAATCACAAAGACCAGGTCAAATAGGTCGTGCCCACCGGGAACACCGACCACCACGGCAAAGAGGCTAAACACGACCGAAGCCGCGCCGCGCAGACCCGCCCAGCTTACGAGCGCGACTTGGCGAGGATTGGTCTTAAAGGGCGCCAACAGCAGGCCGACGGCGATGGGGCGGCTCACGAAGAGCATAAACGCCATGAGCGCCAGGCCCGGCAACAGCATTTGCGGCAGGCGCGCGGGCGTGACGAGCAGGCCCAGCAAAAAGAAGATGGTCATCTCGGCCATTTCGGTGAGGGTATCAAAGAAGTGGGCCATCTCGACCTTGCCGGTGATGTCGCTTGCACCCAGCACAATGCCTGCCAGGTATACGGCCAAAAAGCCGTTGCCGCCCAGGTAGCTCGGCAGCGCGTAGGCAACGATCGCCACGGCGAACAAAAAGATGGTCTGCGCGCCCTCGGCCGTTGCGTGCGCGCGTTCAATCAGGCGGCTGGATGTCCAGCCGATGGCAAGGCCCAGTCCCACGCCCAGGGTGATCTGCTTGGCCAACAGCACGGGAATGTCGATGTCGCCGCCCGCCGCGAGGGTCGCGAGCACCGCGGTAAGCATGTAGGCGACGGGGTCGTTGGAGCCCGATTCGACCTCGAGCAGCGAGTCAGTCGCGCCCTTTAGCGAAAGGTTGTGCTCGCGCAGCACGCTAAAGACGCTCGCCGCATCGGTCGACGCCACGACCGAGCCCAGCAGCAGGCCGCCGATCCAGTCGAAGCCTAGTGCAAAATGCGCAAAGGCGCCCGTGATGCCGGCGGTGGCGATAACGCCGAGCGTGCTCAGCAGTACCGCGGGCGCGGCGACGGGCTTGGCGCGGTCGATGTTGGTGTTAAAGCCGCCGTAGAACATGATGAACAGCAGCGCCGTACTGCAGACGGTTTCGGTAAGCGCGTAGTCGCTAAAGTCGATGTGCGCCGGCCCGTTGACGCCCAGCAGCATGCCGAGCGCGATAAAGATGAGCAGGGTAGGGAAGGGGAGCTTTTTGCCGACGGGTTTGATGGTCAGACACAAAATGATGACGAGGCCGATAAAGAGAAGTATCTGGTTCATGGGTAGTGTCCGCTCCTGGGTGGTTGGCGTGGCACGGTCAGTTGTCTGCGGTTATTTGTACCCAAAGATGGTGGGTTTATGGGGCCGAGCCGCGGGCGTTCGCATTATCGACACGAGGCGGGGGGCGCGGGCGGTGCTGGTTGGGGCGTTGATGATGGTGGCGCGGTATTTCTGGGGCGTGCGGGCGGCCGCTTGTGACCGTTGGCAGCGGTGGCACTTTCCAGCTTTATTGCAACGGAGTACAATGGGTAACGTTTAAGTTCAACTTGAAGTTTTAGTCGTGGCATCGGGCTTCGGCCGTAATGCAGGGAAAGGCGTTCCATGGCGATCTATGTGACATCTGATGCTCACGGGCACGTGCGCGCGCTGGACGAGGCCCTTTCCAAGATCTCGCTGACGTCCGACGACACGCTGTACGTGCTAGGCGACATGATCGACCGCGGTCCCGATCCGGTCGGCGTCATTAACTTGGTACGGTCGCTGCCCAACGCTCGCGTGCTTAAGGGCAACCACGAGCAGATCATGCTCGACGCGATCATTGGCCAGGACCCGCTCGATGCCGAGACCTGGGATATCAATGGCGGTTGGACCACGCGTCAGCAGCTCAACGAAATGGAATTTGAGGCATACGAGGGGCTGGTGCGCTGGGCTGCCGCCCTGCCGCTCTACGCGGTGGTCGAGACTGCCGAGCGACCGTATCTGCTGGTGCACGCCGGCGTTCAGACCGAGGCGGCGCGTGCGTTTTTGCTTGAGCATGGTGTCGATTGCGGCGACGGCAGGGGAGCGGTCGATGCCGATAGCGAGCTGCTGCAGCAAATGCTCGCCGTGCAGTCGTCCGATGACTTGCTGTGGATTCGTCACGGCTACTGGGATGCCCCGACGGGGCTGCTTTCTGCCGAGGGCAAGGGCCCGGTCGTGGTGAGCGGCCACACGCCCACGGTGTCGCTGGGGCGTTATTGCGAGGTTGGCGGCCTGGCAGGGCTCGATGAGGAGTCGGGCCGCGGGCAGATGGTGCGCCTGGGTGGCGAGGATACCGCCGGTGTGCCCGATCGCATCGATATCGACTGCGCGGCGGCCACCGGTTCCGAGTTCGGCCGCGTGGGAATCCTGCGTCTGGACGACGGGGCGGAGTTCTACGCAAACATTCTCCCTGGCGAGTAATCGGTGCAAAGGGTAGCTAATTTGGGACGGGCTTTTTGACTACTTTTGCCCTTCTGCCCATCAAATGATTTTTCTGGGACGGGGATTAAACGATCATTTGGCTGCCCGCTGGCTAAGTGAGTAGACTTTTTTGGAAATGCCGAGCACCCAACATATTTGCCTCAATAAAACCGCAGGTCACAGAATTGTGCTTTGTCGGTGTGGTCGGGGATTCGGTAAAAGTCTACTCACTTAGTTTTGCGTGATGCATATTGTCCGCAACGAGACCCCAGCCGGGGTGATTCCATCGCAAATTCCGGTGACCGGAGGCAGCTAATTAGGCCCCGTACGGGTTGCGGTCGCGTTCTATGCGTTGGCGAATGTGGGCGTATTCGACAATCAACAGTACCAGCAGTAGGGCCATGATAGCCAGGTAGCTCACGACGGCACCCATCAGGCCCAGCAGGTTGATCAGGATCACCGGGAGCACCACGCTCACGGCAAAGCAGATGAGGTAAATCTTGGTGACGTCTCCAGCGTGGCGCAGCACCGTGATGATGGCGTAGATAAAATCGATGGCCGCGGTTACGCCGCCGGCGACGACCATCAGCAGCGCCAATGTGCGGTAGCGCTCAAAGTTGAGGTCGTACATAAAGCTCATGAGGGGAATGCCGGGGCCGGCCATAAATGCGGCGCATACGCCGGTGATGGCCACGATCAGCGCCATAACGGCAATAATAATCAAGTCAAAACGGCGGCGTTTGCGCGGGTTCGCCCAAATGCTCGACAGACGCAAAAGCTGCGGTTTATAGACAAATCCGATGCTCAGCAAAATAGCCTGCGCCGGAAAGAACAGGGCATTAAAGTACAGCTGATATTTGTAGGCCAGCGTGCCTTCCATCACAAACTTGGGCATGCTCTCGATGAGGTTGAACAGGAACAGTGCGCCAAAGAGCGGGGCGCACTGGACAAACAGGTGGCCGACCTCGCGCAGACTCACGCGACGTGATTTTTCGGTTTCGAGCAGGGCCAGCGGCGCGGTGACCAGCACGAGCGAGACGATGGCGGTGACACCCATGGCCATGGCCGCGATGGGCATGCTGCGCGTAAGGAACAGCGCCACGCTAAAGACCGCGATGACGCCGACGGAGCGCAGCGTTTGGCTCATGCCGGCCAGGTAGAGTTTATCGGCCTGCTGCAGGCGGCCCTCGTACACGTCCGCCACGCCGTCGATCACCTTATACAGGTAGACGCCCAGGCCGATCGTTGCCATCTGCGCGTCGTAGCCGCGGGCACTGCTGTATGCAAGGCCGCAGGCCAGCGCGAATGCTCCGCAAAGCCAGCGGTTGAGCTGGTAGGAGGCAAAGGACGCCTTCTCGTCGATGTCCGAGACCTGAAAATTGCGCACGCCGTAGTTGCACGCGATCATGATGAGCGTGCCGGTGACAAACGCAATGGAGAACTTGCCGGCTTCCTCGGCGCCCACGAGCTGCGTGGACACGATGGTGAGCAGAGGAAACGCCATGCCCCATACGGCGGTGCCCAGGGTATTCCAAAGGTAGTCGCGACGGGTGGCATGATCTTCGTACTCGGCTTCTTGCGTGGAGAAGCCGCCGCCGTAGACGGCTCCGAGCAGGCGGTTCCACCAGGCATTGACCATGCGGTGGATGGGGCCGGGTTGGCGATCGCGCTCGCGGCGACGGCGTGTGGCCTGGTTGCTGTCGGGACCGCCGGCGTTACGCTGGCTTAGCTCTTGGATTCGTGCGAGCTCCTCGGTGGTGTGCGATGCGGGGAACAGGCCGTTCTCGATGCGTCCGCCCTGCCCGTGCGCCCCGCCCGATACGGTGGGGTCGGTGACGCCGTTGCGGCGGGCGATGGCGCGGCGGATGCTATCGAGGGGCGTGATGCTCAAGGCGGAGTCCTTTCTATTGCTGCGCTCTAGTATAGACGCGGCGGTGTTTGCTCGTGTTTTTGAACGGATTGTTCAATATTTCGGCAGGCGGCAGAAAATTGTCGGTAAGCGTGCGGTATCCTGTTCAAGTTTTATGACACCCCCGATGCCGCCCTCGCGGTACCAAGGAGCTTTTACCCATGGACGTCGCCGCATTTTTGCTGGCTCTTGTGCCTATCATCTGGCTTGTCGTGATGCTGCTGTGCTTTAAATGGCCGGCCTGGAAAGCCGCGATTGGTTCGTTTGTTCTTTCGTGCGTGCTCGCCTTTGCGTGGTGGCATTTGCCGGTGGCGCAGATAGCCACGGCCTCGCTCGAGGGCTTTTTGATGGCGCTGTGGCCCATCGTGTTGGTGATTATCGCCGCCGTCTTTACGTATAACCTCTGCGTTCGCACGGGCGCCATGGACGTGATCGGCAGCATGATCACCTCCATCAGCAGCGATCGCCGCCTGCTGGCGCTGCTCGTGGCGTGGTGCTTCGGCGGCTTTATGGAGGGCATGGCTGGCTTTGGTACCGCTGTCGCCATTCCCGCCGGCATGCTCGCGGGCCTTGGTTTTGAGGCCGTGCCTGCCGTGCTGATCTGCCTGCTGGCCAACGGCGTGCCCACGCCCTACGGCTCCATCGGCATCCCCACGGTGTCCGTTGCCGACCTGGTGGGTCTGGATTCCCCGCACCTGGCGACCGTTCAGCTGGTGCAGCTCGCACCGTTCTTTGTGGTGATGCCGCTGCTCATCGTGTTGGTTGCGGACCGCGTGACCGACGATCAAGGCGATGTTGCGAGCGTAGGCGAGCGCCTGCACGGCGTGGCCGGTATCGCGCTGCTCTCTGGCGCGTCCTTTGTCGGCGCTGCCCTGGTCGTCGCTATGTTTGTGGGCCCCGAGCTTGCCGTGGTCGTGGGCTCCATCGTGTCGCTCGCGCTGACCGCCGCGCTTGCCATGCGCGCCGAGAAGTCCGGTCACCTGGACGCGCGCTTTCACATGAATATCGAGGCCGGTGAGCAGCTCACCGCTAAGTCGGCGCTTTCTGCCTGGTCGTGTTTCATCCTGATTTTTGTACTGCTGTTGGGTACGTCCAACCTGGTGCCCGCCGTGCATGCCGCGCTTGCGCCCTTTGCGAGTCGCGTGCAGGTGTATTGCGGCGAGAACCCCGGCACGCTCACGTTTTCGTGGATTAACACGCCGGGTGTTTGGATCTTCCTGGCCGCGTTTATCGGCGGCGCCATTCAGGGGGCTTCGCCGCGCATGATGGGCGAGGTGCTGGCCGCGACTGTGAAGCAGATGATGCCGACGGTAATCACGATGCTTTCGGTGCTGGGCTGTGCCAAGGTGATGGGCTATGCGGGCATGATCTCTTCGATCAGTGCGTTCTGCATTGCCGTCGCCGGTGGTCTGTACCCGATTCTGGCCCCGTGGATCGGTGCCGTCGGTGCGTTCGTGACCGGTTCGGGCACATCGTCGGGCATGCTGTTTGGTCCCATTCAGAGCCAGGCCGCTTCGGCGCTGGGTGTGAGCGACTACTGGATGGTTGCGCTGAACGCCCTGGGTGTCGCCGCCGGCAAGATGATCTCGCCGCAAACGCTCGCGATTGGCCTTGCCGCCGTGCACGTGCGCGGTAAGGACGCCGAACTCCTGGGTGCAGTGCTGCCCTACGCCGTCGGCATGCTGGTCCTCATGAGCGCCATCGCCATGCTCGGCCAAGGCCTGCCACTGTAGCCGGCACTCTGGGAACGTCCCTAAGTGCCGGCATCTGGGGACACTCCTTGGTTGTTGCCTGTTCAAGAGTGTCCCCAACGGCTAGTCGTTTAAGAACGTCCCCGATGACTGGGCCGCTTGCCTGTGATTTTTGACCGTTGGGCGGGCGCTTCGCCGTTGCCGCAAAAACGTTTTTGCATATCGGGTACAACGGGCTTTACGTGAGTAAAGTGCGCGCTGCGTCCGCGTGTCGCGTTTTTAAAGGAGGCCCCATGCCTGGTGTTACCCCTGCAGAAGTTTTGTCCAACTTTGGCATTACGCTGGTCGAAGATCCCGCCGATAATCAGCCCCGCCTGTTGGTCGATCTACCCGCCGCGGAGCTCGTCGAGTACGCTATCCGCCGCGAAGAAGGCCGCATGGCATCCAACGGCGCGCTGGTGATCGAGACGGGGGAGCGCACCGGCCGTTCACCCAACGATCGTTTTATCGTTGACACCCCCGATGTTCACGACAAGATCGCCTGGGGCGCCGTCAACCGCCCTCTTTCGATCGAGAGCTACGAGACCATCAAGGCCGGTATCGTCGACTACCTCAACGAGCGCGACGTGTTTGTCACGCGCGGCATGGCGGGCGCCGACCGCAACCACACGCGTCGCCTGCTCGTCGCCTGCGAGCGTGCCAGCCAGGCGCTCTTTATTAAGCAAATGCTCGCTCGTCCGCTTGCCCGCGAAATTGCGCGCACCGGCGAGCCGGACTTTTTCGTGCTCGCGGCACCTGGCTACCAGTGCGACCCCGCCATCAAGGGCCTCAACTCCAGCGCTGCCGTGGTCATCAACTTCCAGGAGCGCGTGATTCTGGTTGCCGGCACCGGTTACTCCGGCGAAATCAAAAAGTCCATCTTCAGCGTTATGAACTACCTGCTGCCTGTCGAGGACGACGTGCTGCCCATGCACTGCTCGGCCAGCATGGATCCCGTCACGCACGAGACCGCGGTGTTCTTTGGCCTCTCCGGCACGGGCAAGACCACGCTTTCGGCCAACCCTACGCGCCTGCTGATCGGCGACGACGAGCACGGTTGGTCCGACATGGGCATCTTTAACGTCGAGGGCGGCTGCTACGCCAAGTGCGAGGGCCTGGACGCGTTCCACGAGCCCGAGATCTTCAACGCCGTTCGCTTTGGCGCCATCTGCGAAAACGTGGTGCTCGACGAGAATCGCAAGCCCAACTACGATGACGTCTCGATCACGCACAACACGCGCGTGGCCTATCCCGTCGAGCATATTCCCAACGCGTGGACCAAGGGCATGGGCACCACCCCGAGCGTCGTGCTGTTTTTGACCTGCGATGCCTTTGGCGTGCTGCCGCCCATCTCGCGCCTGACGGCCGACGCCGCCATGTATCACTTTGTGACGGGCTTCACCGCCAAGATTCCTGGCACCGAGGTCGGCGTCACCGAACCCACGCCCACGTTCTCCTCGCTGTTTGGCGAGCCGTTTATGCCGCTCGATCCCATGGTCTATGCCAAGATGCTCGGCGAGCGTATCGCCGACGGACGCACCCGCGTCTATCTGGTCAACACCGGCTGGATTGGTGGCGGTTATGGCGTGGGCCATCGCATCGAACTGGCCTACACGCGCGCCCTGGTGGCCCGCGCCCTCGACGGTACCATCGAGGACAGCGAGTTCGTGCACGACGACATCTTTAACGTCGACATTCCCACCACGTGCCATGGCGTGCCCGACGGCGTTCTGGTGCCGCGCCAGTACTGGCAGAGCACCGCTCGCTACGACGAGGCCGCGCACAACCTGGCCGTGATGTTCGAGGAGAACTTCGAGAAGAAGTACTCGCACCTGCCCGAGTCCGTCAAGGCCGCCGGTCCGCACGCTCAGGTGCACGCCGACGCCCGTCATCGCGGACGCGGCCTGCTGGGGCTCCGCCACTAGCGTCGCCTCAGACCCAAAACCACCACAAAGGGGACAGTGAACTGCGCCCCGAAACTTGGACTGAACAAA
>CBCTZJ010000021.1:0-35258 GCA_965151385.1 uncultured Collinsella sp.
GATTTGAATCTATGCCCAATTAACAATCGTCAGGGAATTGTAATTGATGGTGAAGGTTCAAAGGTTATTTGCAAAGACTGATTTGAAAAATCCAGTTTGCTGTACTCGTTCCTGGCAGGGTTTGGGGCAGGAGGGGCGCAAGAGACGGGAGGGCCTTGTACGCGTTCCTGCGCGAGGGCCGCGGGGAGGGACTGCCTGGGTACGGCGCCTGTCAACTCGGTCTACGTCTTTGATGACCGGGTCGTACTCAATATCAACTTCACGGATGATGCCAAAACGGTCACCCGTGAGGAAGTGTTGGGTTCGAGTGCTGTGGACAATGTTCCAACATGCTGGGATCGAACTCGCTAGCCGGAATCACGCGGTACCCGTGACGCAGCAGCAGATCGACAAAAACACCGTTGCCAGCGGTGAGCGTACCGCTAAAAGTGCCATCGTAGACGCGACCTGCACCGCACGAGGGGCTACGGTCCTGCAAGACGCACGCAACAATTTCGGAAGGGCCGCCCGCTTGCTCGCAGATATCGAGCGCACGTTGAGCGCCCAGGCGAAACTCGCGATCGACCGAGATGCCCTCGCAGGTACGGACCTCACCGCCCACGATCTCGGACGGGTCGCGCGGCGTGGGCAGACCGCCAAAAACCTCGGGACATACGAGGAGTACCTCGGTCCCTGTGCGCTCGCAAGCCTCGACCAGCTCGCGATGATAGTTGTCGAGTCCGTTATACTTGCAGCTCTCGCCCATCAAGCAGGCACTTACCACAATCTTCATATACAACCCTCCCTACGCAAAACGCCCCATTTGAGATGGACACTCAAATGGGGCGATTGAGACTGCGCAACTAGTATTACTGCTGCTTAGGCATCAGCGGATTCTCGCGCGTGAGGAGATTCATAAACTCCTCGCCCGTGATCGTCTCCTTCTTGTACAGATAACGAGCCAGCTCATGGAGCTTAAACTTGTTCTCCTTCAGGATCTGCAGGGCGCGGTCGTGCGCATCCTCGATCAGCTTGGCGACAATTGCGTCCACGCGCTCGGCCGTACCGGGGGCGCAGGTGAGCGACGTATCCTGGTTGAGGTACGCATTTTGGACAGTACCGAGCGCCATCATGCCAAACTCATCGGACATACCAAAGCGCGTCACCATGTTGCGGGCGAGCTTGGTTGCTTGCTCGATATCGTTGGCTGCGCCGGTCGTCATCTCGCCAAAAATGAGCTCCTCGGCGGCACGTCCGCCGCAGTAGACAGCGAGCTTGTCCAGCACCTCCTGGCGCGTGGTCAGGAAGCGCTCATCCTCCTCGACCTGCATGGTGTAGCCCAGAGCACCGCTCGTGCGCGGCACGATGGTGATCTTGGTGACCGGCGCAGACCCCTTCTGGCGGGCGGCGACGATAGCATGGCCGATCTCGTGGTAGGAAACGACCTGCTTCTCGTGGTCGGACAGCACCGTGGACTTACGCTGCTGTCCGGCGATGACGACCTCCACCGACTCCTCAAAATCATCCTGGGTCGCGCGCTTGCGCCCCTCGCGGACGGCACGCAGGGCGCCCTCGTTGATGATGTTGGCCAGGTCGGCGCCCGAGGCGCCGGGGGTGGCGCGGGCAATCGCGGACAGGTCGATCGGCGGCTGCGTCTTCACGCTCTTCGCATGCAGCTCGAGGATGTTCTTGCGGCCGGTCAGGTCGGGCAGCTCAACGGGGATGCGGCGGTCAAAACGGCCGGGGCGCAGCAAGGCCGGGTCAAGGCTGTCGGGACGGTTGGTGGCAGCGAGGACGACGATGCCCTTGTGGTTATCGAAGCCGTCCATCTCGGTCAGCAACTGGTTGAGCGTCTGCTCGCGCTCATCATTGCCGCTAAAGCCGCCGCCGTCACGCTTTTTGCCGATGGTATCGATCTCGTCGATAAACACGATACACGGGGCCTTTTCCTTGGCCTGCTTAAACAGGTCGCGAACCTTGGCGGCGCCGCGGCCGACAAACATCTCGACGAACTCAGAGCCCGAAATGCTAAAGAACGGCACGCCCGCCTCGCCGGCCACAGCCTTGGCGAGTAGGGTCTTACCGGTACCCGGAGGGCCAACAAGGAGAGCACCGCGCGGCAGCTTGGCGCCAATTTCCTCGTAGCGCTGCGGCTTCTCCAGAAAGTCGACGACCTCCTTGAGGGATTCCTTGGCCTCTTCTTGGCCAGCGACATCCTTAAAGGTCACGCCCACATCTTTGGAGGCGATTACACGAGCGCCGGATTTACCCAGTCCGCCACCGCCAAAGCCGCCGCCGAAGTTCATCGACGGGCCGTCATCGCCCATGGCCTTCTTCATGCGGCGGTTGAGCCACCAGCCGATGAGGAAGAAAATCGCCATAGGAAGGATGAGCGTGAGCAGGTAGTAGGTCATCAGACCCGAGTTTTTATCGGGAACGACCGACTCCAGGGACGCACCGGATTCAAGCACGCGATCGGTAAAGCCCGCGTCATTCGGTACGCCGGTCGTCTTGTAGGCGATGTTCTCGTCCTCGCCCTTTTTGGTGTAATAAATCGTGTAATCGTCCGTGTTGTACTCGACCTTGTCAACGCTCTTCTTATCGAGCGCTTTGACAAACGTCGAGTAATCGGTCTTCGTAATCTGCTGCGTGTGACCGATGTTAGGGAACAGAACGGTCGAGAGCACGAGGTAGACGACGAAGGCGATGAGCACGTAGAGAATCATATTCCGTCTACGTTTGTTGTCATCCATCTCCATCTGCTTGAACTCCATCTACTGGGGTTGATAATGCTAACTAGAATACCCAACCCGGACGGCGATAAACCGACGCCGGGCACGAAAGGACAGAGATGGCATCACTTGAAGTCGGCAAGGTTCAGATCTATACGGGCGACGGCAAGGGCAAAACCACGGCTGCGCTGGGATTGGCGATGCGCGCCAAAGGTTATGGGCTCGACGTACTCATGCTGCAGTTTGCCAAGAAGCTGCACTGCGCCGAGCACGACGCCGCGCCGCGCCTGGGACTGCGCATTGTACAGGCCGATCGCGACACACCCGAGGCCTGCGCCGAGCAGATCATGGAGCTCGCACGCGAGCAGATATCACAGGTCGACGTTCTGATTTTGGACGAACTCGGCGAAGCGATGCGCCGCGGATTCGTGACGCGCGAGGATGTGGAGGGACTGATCGCGCTGAAGCCTGCCACCACGGAGCTCGTGCTCACCGGCCGCGGGCTGCTGCCTCTCGCGGACCTCGCCGACCTAGTCACCGAAATGCGCCCCGTCAAACACTACTTCGACGAAGGCCTCCTAGCCCGTCAAGGCATCGAATACTAATCATTGGGGACGTCCCGAATGGCTAGGCGGTGGCGCGGCCTAGCCAGTTGCCGCTGTGATGGTAGACGGTGAACATCATGGCGGTGATGAGCCAGGTTACAGGGTAGACCAGCAGCAGGTGCTCAAGCGACGGATCGAACGGCATAATCGCAAACACCCAGATCACCCTGAGCACGACGGTGCCAAAAATCGTGAGCAGCATGGGCTGCAAGCTCACGCCGGCACCACGAATGGAGCCCGACGCGTTCTCGATAATCGAGAAAATCGCGTAGAACGGCGCAATGAAATGAAGAATCGTCGTGGTATACGCCGAAATCGAAGCATCGTCGACAAACAGACGCGACAACGGACCCGAGAATACCAGCAGCACGGCAGACAGGCCGCCAATGAGCATAAACGACAGCACGAGCGACGTATGGTAGCCCTTGCGCATGCGCTCGTAGTTGCGCGCGCCAAAGTTCTGTGCCGAGAACGTGGTGATCGACACGCCAAGCGCCTCGGTAACCATCCAGACGATGCCATCCAAGCGGCCCGAAAGACCCCACGCCGTGGTGACATCGGCACCAAACGAATTGACCGACACCTGAATCAAAACGTTGGAAATCGAATACGCAGCAGACTGAAAGCCAAGCGGCAGACCACACGAGATCATGCTCTTGCAAATGCCAGGATCAATGCCGAGTTTGGACAGTGAAAGCCGCCACGCACCCGGTGCGTGCATCATACGAATCACGATCATCGTGGCGTTAGAGCAAATGGTCAGTGCCACCGCGATACCGCAGCCCAGAGCCTCCATATGAAGCACGGCAACGAAGATGACATCCAGCACCGCATTAACAAGGCAGCCGGAAGCGATAATCACAGCAGGTCCGCGCGTGTCGCCCACGGCGCGCAGCAGTGCCGTTCCCATATTGAGCAGCAGCGCCGCAACCATGGCGGCAAAATAGCAACGAGCATATGCCACGCCCTCGGCCAACAGTTCATGCGGCGTGTTCATAAGCACCAGCATGGGCTCAACGAACACTATGCCAAGAATCGAGAAAACGATACCGCCCACCAACGCGAGCGTCATGGCCGTATGAACCGAACGACTCAGCCGCTCATCATCGTGCTGGCCAAAATACTGACCGGTAATGACCGCGCAGCCGGCGCCAACGCCAACGCAAAAGCCAATGCAGAGCTCGGTAAGCACCATCGTGGCTTGAATGCCACCCAGTGCGAGTTTGCCGCCAAACTGGCCGACGATATACGTACCGATGAGCGTGTAGGCCTGCTGAAAAAACGAACTAAAAAAGATGGGAACGCACAGCGAAAGCAGCTGCTGCCAAATAACACCCTGCGTTACATCGATAGCCGTAGATTTCTTAGCCACACGCCCTCCCCAAAAGCGCGCGTCAACCGACAAAACAGCAAATTAAGGCCAACGCCAATACCAGCTTAGCACCGACCGGCGTCGACCGAAACACCCCGAATAAGAGCCCGGTGCGAACTATCTGCCTAGTGATACAGCCCCGGCTGGTAGTGGTACTCATTACTCACGTGCGGGCACAGCTGCCAAAAGGCGACGGCACTCGCCGCTGCCACGTTAAGCGAATCGACCCCGTGCGCCATCGGAATGCGCACGGCCCGGTCGCAGCCCGCGATAGTCTTGGCACCCAGGCCGGCACCCTCGGTACCCATAAAGATTGCCAGGCGGTCAATCTCCTGCAGCACGGGATCGTCCAGCGATACGGAATCGTCCGTCAATGCCATGGCAGCACAGGAAAAACCGGCTTCGTGCAGTGCCGCCAGGCCATCGTGCGGCCACACACGAGCCTCGCTGCCAATGCGCGTCCACGGCACCTGAAACACCGTGCCCATGCTCACGCGGGCCGAGCGACGGTACAGCGGGTCGCAGCACGTAGGACTGACCAAAATACCGTCGACATTCAACGCTGCCGCCGAGCGGAAAATCGCGCCGACGTTGGTGTGGTCGACAATGCCCTCGAGCACGCACACGCGCACCGGGCGCTCCCCCGCCGCCTCGACGACACCACCCAAGAACTCGGCTACCGGAATCTGACGTGGACGGCGGAATGCCGCGAGCGCACCGCGCGTCACGTTAAAGCCCGTCAGCTGCTCCATAAGCTCCATCGAGGCCACGAACACGGGAACCGGGCCTGCGCCCTCGCGCACAACCAGACGCTCAAACAGCGGCATCATCTGGTCGAGCCAGCGTTCACCCAAAAGAAAGCTCACCGGCTCGTATCCGGCACGCACCGCGCGCTCGATAACCTTGGCGCTCTCGGCGATAAAGATGCCCTTTTGCGGCTCCAGCACGCAGCGTAGCTCACGTTCGGTCAGTCGCACGTAGGCGTCGAGCCGCTCATCCGTAAGCGAATCGATTCGCAGAACCTCAACGGCATCAGTCATAGCAGCCAGCCCGCACCCTTCTTTGCAGCACATCTATACCAAACGAGGCGACGCTAAGCGCCGCCCCATACATTCAATCAACCCGATAATACCGTTCACGCCAGGCGATTTACGCCTCAACGCGACGATACGTCACGAACTCATAATCGACACCCTCGTCGCCCTCGCCCGAGGCAATCGTGGCAACACCGCCACGCCACGCAATCTCCCACGCGGGATCGGCGTCCAAATCGGGAAAGTACGTGTCCACGGCATGAGTGCAATGGTTGTGCGTGACCTCGGCCTCGGCGCAATACGGCAAAAACTGCCGATACACCTCGCCGCCACCGATCACCCAGGCAACGGGCTCATCGGCAACCGCGGCGAGCGCCTCGTCGATACTATGCACCACGTCGACGCCCTCGGGGGCAAAGCTCTCGTCGCGGGTAAGCACGATATTGCGGCGGTTCTTGAGCGGACGCCCGCCGGGAAAACTCAGCAGGGTCTTGCGCCCCATAATGACCGGGCAACCTTTGGTGCACGCCACAAAATGGCGCATGTCAGCACGATTGGACACCACCATGTCGCCCTCGCACCCAATGCCCCAATCGTCACACACAGCAACGATGGCAGAAAGCTTACACGTCATGAGCGCCACCTACACCGCAATGGGAATGTTCTTGACCTGCGGGCCGTGCTCGTAGCCCTCCACAATCAGGTCGTCGGTCGTAAACGCATAGAAATCGTGCACGTCGGGGTTAAGCGTTACCTTAGGCGCCGCAAACTGCGGACGCTCGATAAGCTCGCGGACGATATCGACATGACGGTCGTAGATATGGGCGTCGGCGATCACATGCAGCAGCTCGCCGGGAATCATATCGACCGACTGCGCGACCATCATCAGCAAAATGGCGTACTGGCACACGTTCCAGTTGTTCGCGGCCAAAATGTCCTGGCTGCGCTGGTTGAGAATCATGTTGAGTGTAGGCTTATCGTCCTGCGGGCGCTGCGTGACGTTATAGGTCACGCTGTACGCGCACGGGTACAGGTGCATCTCGGACAGGTCGCTAAACACATAGGTGTTCGTCATAATGCGGCGGCTGTACGGCGTGTGCTTAAGGTCGTACAGCACACGGTCCATCTGGTCGAAATCGCCCTCGGGATAATGGCTCTTCTGGCCAATCTGGTACCCGTAGGCCTTGCCGATGGAACCAGTCTCGTCGGCCCACTCATCCCAAATATGGCTGTTGAGGTCATGGACGTTATTTGACTTCTTTTGATAGATCCACAGAATCTCGTCCATGGCAGACTTAAGCGCCGTGCGACGCAGTGTGAGCGCGGGAAACTCCTCACGCAGGTCGTAGCGAGCCGTAACGCCAAAGTTTTTAATGGTATAGGCAGGGGTGCCGTCCTCCCACACCGGTCGGACCTTTTGGCCCTCGGTGGTGGTGCCATGGTCCAAGATATCGCGGCACATGGTTACAAACTGTTGATCAGCCTTGCTCATTGACCCTCCTGTCAGTCGCCTATAAGCGAAATTCATTGTAGCCCAGGCGCACGCGACCCCACAGCCCAAACATAAGCCCTCATTTTCGGACATATGCCAAAAATGCCTTGCACGGTTCCGCTCGCGCGCTATCTTATTGTTGACATATGTCAGATTTGGAGGGTGTATGGCAGGAAGACGCGAGAAACTACGCCGCGTAGGGATCATCCCCGAATATCGCGGTTTTACCCCCGACGGCCTTGCCAGCGGAGATGCCATCGACATGACGGTCGACGAGCTCGAGGTCCTGCGCCTATGCGACCTGGAAGGCCTCAATCAGGAGGAAGTCGCCCAGTGCATGGGCATTGCCCGCGCCACGGTGGCGGCAATCTGCAGCCGCGCACATCGCAAGGTGGCAAACGCGCTGGTCAATGGACGGTCGATCGTCATCGAAGGCGGCAATATCGCATACTCCCCCATCACCACGACGACGGCCGCATGGCCAGCAAAGGAGGTCGGCACCATGAGGGTGGCAACGACGTACGACAACGGCAACATCTTTATGCACTTTGGCCGCAGCGAGCAGTTCAAGATCTATGACATCCAGGACGGCAAGGTGCTCAACGAGCAGGTCGTAGGCACCGGCGGCACCGGTCACGGTGCATTGGCAGGTCTGCTTGCCAACGGTGGCGTCGACACGCTCATCTGCGGCGGTATCGGCGGCGGGGCCATCAACGCGCTCGCCCAGGCCGGCATCACGGTCTATGCGGGCGCCCAGGGCAGCTGCGACGCCTGCGTCGAGGCCCTCATTGCCGGCACGCTCGCTCAGACCGGCGAGGCCACCTGCGACTGCCATGGCCACGACCACGAGCACGCCCATGAGCACGGCGAGTCCTGCGGCTGCCACGGCCATCACGACCACGACGGACATGAGGGCTGCAGCTGCCACTAGTGGCAAGCACCGCGGCGTCAACACGCTTCCGCGCGTGCGACAACCTGCGAACGAACGGCGAAGGCCGCCTGGAATACCATCCAGGCGGCCTTCGCCGTTGTCGACTCAATCAAGCCGTTACTTCTTATTGCGCATCTGCGCTTCCATCTGGCGCAGCAGGTCCATATCGGACTTAGGACCGCCCGTTCCCAGGCCGCCCATGCCGCCCAGACCCATGGCATCCAGACCGGGAATATTGGGCATGCGCATCTTTTTGCCCTTCTTACCCTTTTTGCCCTTCTTGCCGCCGGCTTGCGCCTGATTGGCCATCGTGCGCATGCGGCCCATCATCTTGTTCATCTCACCCCACTGCTTCATAAGGCTATTGACCTCAGTGGGAGTCACGCCAGCGCCCTTGGCGATACGCGCGCGACGCTGGCCGTTGATGATAGAGGGACGCAGGCGCTCCTCCTTGGTCATCGACATGATGATGGCCTCGTTCTTGTCGAAGATGCCCTCGTCCAGGTTGCCGCCCATCTGGTTGAGCGCGCGCTGGCCACCGGGAAGCATACCCAGAATGCCCTTCATGCCGCCCATCTTTTTGACAGCCTTCATCTGGTCGAGCATGTCGTTCATGGTAAAGCCCTCGCGCAGCATACGCTCGGCGGCCTCAAGCTGCTCGGCGTCGGCCGCCTCCTGGGCCTTCTCGATGATGCCGACAACATCACCCATGCCCAAGATTCGCTTGGCCATACGGTCGGGATAGAACGGCTCCAGCGAATCGGGCTTCTCGCCCATGCTCACGAACTTGATGGGCTTGCCGGTCACCTGGCGCACGGAAAGCGCGCCGCCGCCACGGGCGTCGCCGTCGAGCTTGGAGATGATCACGCCGTCAAAGTCGGTGCGCTCGGCGAAGGTCGAGACGACGTTGACGATATCCTGGCCGGTCATGGCATCGACGACCATCAGCACCTGATCGGGCTTGACGGCCTTCTTGATATCCACGGCCTCCTGCATCATCTGCTCGTCGATCTGCAGACGGCCAGCGGTATCGACGATGACCACGTCGCGCAGGTGGTCGACGGCCTCCTGGATGGCGCCCTTGGCGATATCGACCGGGTGTTCGCCGTCACCGCGGAAGACCGGCACGCCGATCTCGCCACCGAGCGTGGCCAGCTGGTCGGCAGCGGCGGGACGGTAGACGTCGCACGCGGCGAGCAGCGGCGAGCGGCCCTGCTTCTTGAGCAGGTAGGCCAGCTTTACGGCCGCCGTGGTCTTACCGGAGCCCTGAAGGCCCACGAGCATGATGACATTGGGAATGCGGTTGCTAAAGACAAGCTTGCTCTCGGTGGAGCCGAGCATCTCGGTGAGCTCGTCGAGCACGATCTTGACGACGTTTTGCGCCGGCGACAGCGACTCCATGACCTCGGCGGTCATGCAGCGTTCCTTGGTCTTGGCGACAAACTCCTTGACAACCTTGAAGTTGACGTCGGCTTCGAGCAGCGCCATGCGAATGTCGCGCATGGCCGAGGTGATATCGGCCTCGGTCAGCTTACCCTTGCCGCGCAGGCGGTCAAATGTGTCGTTGAGGCGATCGCTCAGAGAATCAAACACTAGTCACTCCTTAATTGGACTCGCCCACCAGGGCGCGGCAGAAATCTTTGGCATTGAACTCTTGCAGGTCATCGACCTGCTCGCCCACGCCGATGCGCAGGATTGGGAGCTTGAGCTTCTCGGCCACGGCCATGGCGATGCCACCCTTAGCCGTGCCGTCCAGCTTTGTCATAATAATACCGTCCAGACCCAACGCCTCGTTAAACTCAAGCGCCTGGTTCAGACCGTTTTGGCCCGTCGCGGCATCGATTACCAGGACGACCGAGACGGGCATGGGGCCGGCGGCCATATTGGCGGCGCGCTTACGCGTCACGTTGACCACCTTGGCAAGCTCGCGCATGAGCTCGGAGCTCGTGTGCAGACGGCCGGCGGTGTCGATTAGCACCAGGTCGCTGCCGCGCTTGTCGGCCTCGTCGAGCACGTCGTAGCAAACGCTTGCCGGGTCGGAGCCGCGGTCGCGCTTGATGACGGGGACACCGGCGCGCTGGCCCCACACATCGAGTTGCTCGATGGCGGCGGCGCGGAAGGTATCGGCCGAGCCAATCACGACATTCTTGCCGCGGGCAGCCATGGCGCTCGCGATCTTGCCGACCGTGGTGGTCTTGCCGGCACCGTTAATGCCCACAAACAGCACGCAGCTCGGCGTGTCGGCGAACGGATCTCGCTCGGCGGGCACAAAATGTTGCTCGAGCTGCTTGGCCAGGGCGCGACGGAGTTGCGGGGCGGTCTTGAGGTTCTTCTTGGCCGCGGCATCGCGCAGGTCATCGGACACCTTAATCGCGACCTCGGCACCCATGTCACCCATGACGAGAGTGTCCTCTAGGTCCTCCCAAAAATCCTCGTCGACCTCGCCGCCAAAGTAAAAGACTTCGTTGAGGGCCTCACGGCTGCGCTCGAGTCCGCGCGAGAGAGCGTCAAAGAATCCCATTATGCGTTCACGACCTTTCCGGTTTCGCGATCGAGTTTTTGCGAGACGACGCGACTGACGCCGTCGGCTTGCATCGAGACGCCGTAGAGGACGTCAGCGTCCTCCATAGTACGGCGCTGGTGCGAGATAACCAAGAGCTGCGTATCGGAACGCAACACATCGAGCGCGCCGATGAGCTTGGACAGGTTGGCGTCGTCGAGCGCCGCCTCGACCTCGTCCAGCACATAGAACGGCACCGTACGCGTGCGATACACGGCAAAGAGCAGGGCGAGCGCCGTCAGGCTCTTCTCGCCGCCCGACATGAGCATCATCTTAGTGATGCGCTTGCCGCGCGGCTGCGCCACGACCTCGATGCCCGTCTCGGCCGGATGCTCGGGGTCGGTCATCTCCAGATGTGCCTGGCCGCCCGGGAACAGCATGGCGAAGATCTCGCGGAAGTTCGCATCGACCTTCTCAAAGGTCACCAGGAAGGCTTTGCGCATCTTACGGTCGATGGCCACGGTAATCTTGGTGAGCGCCTTACGCGCGCTCTCCAGATCAGCCAGTTGCTCCTCGATGTAATCGGCGCGGCGCTTGAGCTGCTCGTACTCCTCCATGGCAACCTGGTTCACAGGGCCCAGGTTGTTGATCTGGCGCACGAGCTGGTTGAGCTCGCGCTCGGCGGCATCGCGGTCGGTGGGCGCAGGAAGCATAAGCGCTTCCTCGAGCACCGTGGTGCCATCGGCGGTAATGGCCTTGATGGCCGCCTCTACCTGCACCTCGAGCTTGCCGCGGGAGACCTTGAACTCATTTTGCGTCGCCGTGGCGGCATCGACCCGCTCCTTGGCGCGGGAGACCTCGGCCTTGGCGTCTTCGATGGTCTTTTTAAGCGAGGCCGAGTCCGCCTCCTCGAGCGAAGCCTGGTCACGCAGACGCGCGGCCCAATCCGACGCGCGCTCCAGCAGGGCCGAATAGCGCTCGTGCATGGGGTCGACGCGCAGGCGCAACAGCTCGAGTGAGCGCGAAGCCTGGCGCGTTCCGCGGATACGGCGGTCGATGCCCTCCAGGCGATGCCCCAGATCGGGCACACGGCCCTTCAGCGAACGCAGACGCTCGCTCGTCTGGGCCAGGCGGACCTTGGCATCGGCGAGCTTGCCGGCTGCCTCGGAATCGTCACGGCGGACGCGATCGAGCTCGTCATTGGCTTCGGCAATCTGGAGACCCAGGTCGCTTGCCTGCGCACGGGCCTCGTCGCGCGAACGGGTGAGCTCGTCAACACGCGGGCGCGCAGCGCGAACAGCCTCGGCGGCCTGCTCGCGGCGCTTGGAGATGCGCACGCGCTCGACCTCGGCGTTGTTGGCGCTTTGCTCCAGGCGGCCGATCTCGGAGAGCAGCGAGCGGCGCTCGCCCTCAAGACGGGCGATCTCGCCGGCGGCATCGCCCTCGGCGGTACGCGCCTCCTCGACGGCCGCATTGGCCTCGACGACCTGATCCGACACATGCTCAAACACGGCAGCCAAATCGGGCTCAAGGCCCTCCAGCTCGCGAATGCGACGCTTGCGCTCCAGGGCACCCGAAGCCTCGCCGGCATCGAGTCCCACGCGCACCAGGCCGCCACAGCTCACGCGGGCGCCATCGGGCGTCACATAGGTCACACCGTCAACGACTGGTGCCGCCAGCGCGGCAGCCAAGTCATCGACCACGTAATAGCCGCCGAGCAGGGCCTCGACAACCGGGCCATACCCGGAACGCACGGACAGACGGTCGACCAAACGAGAACCGGCAGCGCCCTTGGCAGCAGCACCGCCGCTCACGCCGCGCGCCACCAGCAGTGCCTCGCCCGAGGCCTTCTTTTGGTCCAGAGCCGCACGACCGGCGCGCTCAAGCGTAGCGGCGTCATCAAACAGCAAGGCATCGATATCGCCAGCAAGCAGCTGCTCGACCAGGCCCTCGAGCTCACGAGGAGCCTCGAGCACGTCGCCCAGACGACCCGAGACATCATCGCCCATCGCGCCCATCAGACGGCTCACCAGCGGCGAGCTGTCGGCCATACGGGCATCGAGCTTCTTTTGGCTGGCAAGCTCCGAGCGCACCTCGGAAAGTTTGTTGCGCGCCTCACTCTCACGATTACGCAAGTCCTTCAACGCCGCACGGGCGACCTCGGTGGCCTCGCGAGCATCAATCTGGGCCTGGCGGGCCTGATCGAGCGCACCGTCAAGTTCCTCAGCGCGGTCGCGACGGCTCTCGAGCGAGGCCGTAACCTCCTCGAGCTGCTCGTCGATCTGCTCCAGGCGCGAGGCGTACATGTTGTCCTCGACCTCGGCGTTGCTCAGCGAGTCCTTCACCTTGGCGAGCTCGAGCGCGGCGTTATCGGCCACACGCTGCACATCGCGCTGCTCGCGCGTGAGCTGCGAAATCTGATTGTCGAGCGCCACGCGACGCTCGTGGAGCTGGGCGGCGGCAGGACCGGCGGCATCAACGTCGTCCTGGGCCTGCATGTGCGCACCGGTCACTTCCTCAAGCTGGGCACGCGCATCCTCGAGCTCCTCGACCACGCGACGACGCTGATGCTCAGAGCTCGAGATCTGGCCGCGCATGTCGGACAGGCGCGACACCATGTTGTGGCCCTTTTCCTCGAGCAGGCGCATGTCGGAGTTGATGCGGCCGACCACGTCTTGCATATGACGGCGCTGCTCGCCCAGATCACCCACAAACAGGCCCTTTTCCTCGAGCATGACCTGGAGCTTCTCGAGCTCGCGCTCCTTTTCGCCCAAGCGGTATTGCGCAAGCTCAAGCTCGGCAGCGCCCTCCTTGGAGCGGCTCTCCAGGTCGTTCCACTGCGACTGCAGCGAACGAAGCTCGTCGACGGCCAGCATCTGCGTAAGCTCGTTCGCACGCGAGGACAGCTCTTTGTACTTGCGCGCGCGATCGACCTGACGCTCCAGCGGCCGCAGCTGGCGGGCGATCTCCTTATTGATGTCGCGGGCACGGGTCAGGTGCTCGTCCATCGATTTAATCTTTTTGAGCGCACGCTCCTTGCGGCGCTTATGCTTGGAGATGCCGGCAGCCTCCTCGATCAGGGCGCGGCGCTCCTCGGGGCGGCTCTGCAAAATGGCGTCGAGCTTGCCCTGGCTGATGATGGAATGCGTATCCTTGCCCAGGCCCGAATCGTGCAGGATGTCCTGAATGTCCATCAGGCGGCACGGGCTCGAGTTGATGAGGTACTCGCTTTCGCCCGAGCGGTACATGCGACGGGTAATGGCGACCTCGTCAAAGTCGACGGGCAGCATATGGTCCGAGTTATCGAGCACCAGCGTTACCTCGGCGACGCCCACCGGCTTGCGCGCCGACGAACCCGAGAAGATGACGTCCTCCATGGCCTGGCCGCGCAGCTGCTTGGCACTCTGCTCGCCCAGGACCCACAGAATCGAGTCGGAGATGTTCGATTTTCCCGAGCCGTTGGGACCGACGATGACGGTCAGGCCCGGCTCAAATGACATATGGGCGCGGTCGGCAAACGACTTGAACCCTTTGAGCGTGAGGGACTTGAGATACACGGTTCCTCGCTTAAACAGGCTTCTTGTTAAGAATCACGCCGTTGGTGGTGTAGCCCATGCGGTCGAGCGCCTCGAGTGCAGCGGCCCCCTCGGCCTCCTTCTTGGAGGAACCGGTGCCGCGGCCCTGGCGAATACCGTCGATGAGCACCACAGCGGTAAAGGTGGGCGCATGTGCGGGGCCCTCGGAGCCGACCAGCTTATACGCGGGAGGCTCGTGGCCGTCTGCCTGCACGCACTCCTGCAAGAACGACTTGGGGTTCGCGGGGTGCTCGGCACGCTCGGTGGCCAGGTGCGGCTTAAGCGTACGGTGGATGAACTCCGCCGCCGCATCCCAACCGGCATCCAGATACAACGCGCCCACGAGCGACTCGTAAACGTTCTCAAGCGCCGAGTGCAGGCCGCGCGCGCCGGTACCGGTCTCGGAGGCGCCAAAGATGATGATGTCGTCGATACCCAGCTCGTGCGACACCTCGGACAGCGTGGCGCCCGAGACTAGGGATACCTTCAGCCGCGTGAGCTTGCCCTCGTCAAACTCGGGATAGGACTCAAAGAGCGAACGGGCCACCACGGCGCCCAAAATGGAATCGCCCAAAAACTCAAGGCGCTCATAGCTGGCAGAGACCGGCTGACCCTCGACGGCCGAGGGATGCGTGAGCGCCGCGCGCAGCAGCACCTTGTTATTGAACTCATGGCCCAGAATCTCCTGGGCGCGCGTGAGTCGTTCAGACAAAGCCAAGACTTAGGCCTCCTTGGCGTTTTCGATCGCGTCGACGGCGTCGGCGACAGAGTTGAGCGACAGCAGGGTCTCGTCATCGATTTCGAGGTCGAACTCGTCCTCGATGGCCGTCACCAGCTGCAGACGCTCGAGCGAATCGGCATCGAGATCGTCAAAAGTGGTCTCGTCGCTAATGTCGGCGACATCGACGCCCAGCACGTCAGCGGCAATTTCGGCGATCTTATCGAAGATTTCGGAGCGGTCCATAGCGCTTCCTCTCGTATGTCATGGAACACAACACAACACGGCAATCGAAGCCGCGTTGCAATACGGCTCCGATTCTACCCCACACGGTACAGGTTGAGCCACGTAACGGGGCTCTTACAAAACGATACCGTCCATGGAATTGGCAACGTCCTGGACAAGCCCGACGCGCACGGCCTGAGCCGCGGCAAGCGTACCGTTCTTGACGGCCTCGACTGACGTAGCACCGTGGCCGATCAACACGACGCCGCGCAGGCCCAGCAGGATCGCACCGCCCTTGGCATCGCCCGAAAGCTTAGCCTTAATCTGGCGCATCTGCTTTTTAATGAGCAGCGCGGCGATCTTGGTGCCGAGCGAGGACATAAAGGCACCCTTGAGCTCCTGAAGCAAAAACTTGGCAGCGCCCTCGGTGGCCTTGAGCGCGATGTTGCCCGACATGCCATCGGCGACCACGACGTCAAAATTACCCGACGTAAGATCGGTGCCCTCGCAGTTGCCCACAAAGCCGGGAACAGCGGCCTTCATGGCCGGGAAGCACGACTTGGTGAAGTTGGAGCCCTTCTCGTCCTCGGTGCCGTTGGCAAGCAGGCCCACGCGAGGATGCTCGATGCCCAAAACCACGCGGGCATAGGCAGCACCCATCTGGGCGAAGCGCACCATATCGTCCACCGTGACATCGGGATTGGCGCCCATATCGCACAGCACCGTCAGGCCACCGGCACGATTGGGCAGTGCGTTGGTCAAGCACGGACGGACCGGCTGCTTCTTGCCCTCTGCCAAATACCTAAATGGCGTGACGTAGGCCGTGGCGGCAGCGGTCATGGCACCGGTCGAGCCGGCCGAGAAAAACGCGTCCGCATTGCCCTTCTTAATGGCACGACATGCAAGCACGATCGAGGACTTGCGCTTGGTCATCACAGCGCGGATGGGATCGTCCTCCATGCTGATGACATCGGGGGCCTCCAGAGCCTCCACGCGGGCATGCGCTGCGGCAAAGGGGTTGACGATTTCGGCGGGACCGACGGCCAAAATCTCGATCTCGGAATCTGCCGCAAGCGCAGCCTCGATACCATCGAGAACAACCTGGGGCTTCTCGTCTCCGCCCACAACGTCTACACAAACGCGAACGTTACTCATTTCATATGCTCCTTATACAAAAATGGCCGACTCATTGAGCCGGCCATTGTGGTTCCAGTTGGAACGGCATCGTATCCAGAGTATACAGTTACTCGGTAACGATAACCTCGCGGTCCTTGTAGAAACCGCAGCTGGGGCACACGTGGTGCGGGAGCTTAACAGCGCCGCAACGGGGGCACGTGGACTGAGCCGCAGCCGAGATCTTCATGTTGGCGGAACGACGGGTATGGGTGCGGATACGACCCTGCTTTTGTTTAGGTACGGGCATAGTGACCTTCCTTATGAACTATCCAGTGTGGCGATTACGCGCAAGTAGCGATACTACCACAGTTTTACTCGTCAAGCTTGAGATTCTTTAATGCTGCAAATGGATTTTCCGTGGCAGCGGCCCATTCGGCCTCCGCCTTGGCGGCGCAATCGCATTGCTCGACGTTGAGATTGATGCCACAGGTGGGGCAAAGGCCGCGGCAATCGGGCTTGCACAGGACAACGAACGGCGTGTCCATGACGACCGCGTCGTTGATGGGCTCGCCCAGATCGACAATGCGATCCTCGCCCAGCAACTCGTAGCCGTCTTCGTAGGCCTCGGGGTCCTCGGGCTCGTTAAAGAGGTAGAACTCCTCGATCTCGCCTGCGATATCAAACGATGCGGGCTCCAGGCAGCGATCGCACTCGCCGGTGGCGTGAGCGCGGACCATGCCCGAAAGCAGAACACCGGTACCGGCGTTGGTAAAGACCACGTCGTAGGAAATGCCGTCCTGCAGCTGGTACTCCTTCTCGCCCACCGTGTAGGTGGCGACATCGACCTTGCCGGTCAGCGGATAAGAGTCTCCGGGAAACTCGAGCTGCTCGGAAAGATCGACGGTTACGCTCGGGAACTCAGCCATTACCACTGACCGTTCTGCTGGGCGGCGCCCTCGTTGAGCTGCTGACGGCAACGAGTGACGGTGCCGGTCAGACTCTTAAGGTTCTCCTCGAGGTGCGTAAAGACCTGCTCGGCGTAATCCTCGGCGGCATAACGCGTCTCGCGCTCGTACTGCTGGGCACGGTCGCGGATGTCGTCGGCCTGTTGCTGGGCTAAGCGGACGATCTCCTGCTCACCGGCAATGGTGAGCGCCTGCTGCTGAGCATCGGCAATGATGGAATCGGCCTGTGCGGCGGCGGAAGCCATAAGCTCCTCGCGCTCTTTGAGGATACGGCGGGACTTCTGCCACTCCTCGGGATAGCTCATGCGGATCTCATCGAGGATGTTAAAGAAGACGTCGGCGTCGATAACCTTCATCTGGGCGTTCTTGCCGAACGGCGTCTTAGCCTCTTCGATGAGCCCCTCGAGCTCGTCGACAAGACTCACGATCCTGTCGCCAGGAAAATTCTCGCCCGGCATCCGGTCTCCTTTCATAGGTAACATATCATCGTGTTAGTTTACCACATGCCACCAGGCAATAAAAAACGTCACGAAAAGCGATGTTTGAGCGCTGCGACCACGTTGGGCGGCACAAACGTCGATACGTCGCTGCCAAGCGAAGCGATCTGGCGCACCACCGAGCTCGAGATGTACCCGTACTGCGGAGCACTCATGACAAAGATAGACTCCAGCTCGCAATCCAGACGATAGTTGAGGTCGGCCTGCTGCAGCTCGTATTCAAAGTCGGTCATGGCGCGCAGACCCTTAACGACGGCACCTGCCCCCTGCTCACGTGCAAAGTCGACCAGCAGGCCGGTGAAGGGCAGCACCTCGACGCCGTCCAAATCGCCGAGCGCCTCGCGGGCCAGCGCCACGCGCTCGTCGAGCATAAAGGTGGTACCCACGCCGTTTTTACCCTGCGATTCGGCCACGGCGACAATCACGCTGGGAAAGATGCGGCGGGCACGGCGAATCACGTCTATGTGACCAAAGGTGATGGGATCGAAGGTGCCCGGGACGATCACGCGGTTGATGGTGTCATTCATGGGTGTCCTCCGATGGCACGTCCTCGTCGTTGTCGCTGTCGTTAGCATGCTCGTTCTCGTCCTCGGCCGCCCAGCGCAGCAAGTCAACCGAGGTAATGCCGTAACGCTTCTCCCGCACGGTCTCAAAACCAGCTGGATGAGCGCTCGCATCGGATGCGGCGTGCTCAAACAGGGCAAAGGCCCCGGGTGCCAGCAAACCCTGCTGGGAAAGATTTTGCAGCAGCTCCTCGACCGGCTCGGCGCCAAAGACATACGGTGGATCGAGCAGGACCAGATCAAAAGGACCACCTGGCACACGGCCGCGTGAGGCACTCGCCAGTACATCGCCGGTGACGATGCGCCAGCGAGAGCGATCGCGGCACAGCGACTCGATATTCTTGGTAATCAGACAGGCGGCATTGCGATCGATCTCGAACGTGGTGAGCGAGCGAGCGCCACGCGAGAGCATCTCGATTCCCAGGGCACCGGAGCCGCCAAAGGCATCCAGCACGCGGACCTCGTCCAAATCGAAATCGAACGCCGACATGACCATGGATGCACATGCCTCGCGCACGCGATCGGTCGTGGGACGGGTGACATCGCGCCCGCGCGGCTCTTCGATCTTGCGGCCGCGCCATTCACCGCCGATGATTCTCATCCTCCGCTGACCTCCTTAAAGATATGTCGATAACGCGTGGCGACCGCATCGCGCAAGGGGCGCGTCGCCACGGAGTCAAGGTTGCAAGCATACCGCAAGAGCTCGACCGCGTCCAAATGGGCCCACTCGATAAGATCCTCGTCGGCGTCCAGGTCCACAAAGCGCAGGGTCACGCCGCCGTGCTGACGGTAGCCCAGGATTTCGCCCTCGTGGCGCAGGCGCAGGTCCATCTGGGCGAGCGTAAAGCCGTCCGAGGTCTTTTCGAGCGACTGGAGACGGTCTTGCGCCGCCGATGCGCCGCCGTTGCCCTTGGAGTGCGTCATGACCAGGCAGGTGCCCGACACGCTGCCGCGGCCCACGCGACCGCGCAGTTGGTGCAGGGCCGCCAAGCCAAAGCGTTCACCGTTCTCGATGACCATGACGGTGGCGTTGGGCACGTCGACGCCCACCTCGACCACCGTGGTCGATACGAGCACATCGATCTCGCCACGCTTGAAGGCATCGATCACGCGGTCCTTCTCCCCCGCCGGCATGCGGCCGTGAAGGCGCTCGATGGTAAGTCCCGGCAACGCCAGGCGAAGGCGGTCGAGCTCGGTTGCCGTATCGTGCAGCGGCACGGGGACGGTCACGCGGCCCTCGTCGTCGCGGGCGATACCGGGCACGTCTTCCAGCTCATCGGCCGAGTCACTCGGCTCCACGAGCGGGCAAATCACGTAGGCCTGCTGGCCCTTTTCGTGCGCCTCGCGAATGGCGCCGTAGGCAAGGTCGCGGCTCGACTCGGTGAGCACGCGTGTCGTAACGCCCGCTCCCGGAACAGGTCGATGGCGGATGATGCTCGTGTCCAGGTCGCCGTAGACCGAGAGCGCCAGCGTACGCGGGATGGGCGTCGCCGTCATGACGAGCAGGTCGGCACCCGGCCCCTTGGCACGCAGGGCATTGCGCTGGCCCACACCAAAGCGGTGCTGCTCGTCGATGACGACAAGCGACAGATGCTTAAACGCCACGTTGTCCGAAAGGACCGCGTGGGTTCCAAAGAGGACGTCGAGCTCGCCCGATTCCAGCTGCGCATGGATCTGCACGCGCTCGGCCGCCGGCGTGGCGCCCGTCAGGAGCGCCCAGGACATGCCAGCCTGCGAGAGCAAGGGGCCGGTCTTATCGGCATATTGACGCGCCAGCACGCCCGTAGGCGCCATAACGCAGGACTGAGTGCCCGAATCGGCCGCGACAGCCAGCGCGCAGGCGGCGACGGCCGTCTTGCCGGTACCGACGTCGCCCAGAAGCAGGCGGTTCATCACGCGCCCGCCATCGCACATGTCGTGCAGGATGTCTTGGAACGCGGCCTCCTGCTCGTCGCTCAGCGAAAACGGTAGGGCTTCCCTGAGCGCTGCCAGGTGCTCGCCCGCGGCATGTGTATAAGGCGCTACGTCGACCATACCGCCATCGTTGCGCAGGCGAAGCGCGAGCTGCAAGCAGAGACATTCCTCGTAGGCAAGACGCCGCCGCGCAATATCGCGCTCGGCCATACTCGAGGGAAAGTGAATTGAGCGCAGCGCGCGGGCATTGCTCATCAGACGACGCTTGACGCGCAAGCGTGCGGGAATCGGATCGAAGGGATTGCCGACGACCTCGAGCGCGCCGCTTACGATGCGGCGCATCCACGCCTGGCTCACGCCATCGCTCACATAGTGGACCGGCAGAATGGTGCCCGCGGCACGCCCCTCCTCGAGCTTTTCGAAATGCGGAGAGGCCATCTGCTTAAAGCCGTAGGCAAACTCGACCTTACCCATCACGGCCAGGCGGTCGCCCTGCTTAAACTGCTGGGCAATCCAGGGCTGACGGAAAAAGGCGACCTGCAGCACGCCCGTCTCGTCCACCAGCGAGACCTCGGTCACCTGCATACGCGGGCGGGGCTGTTTTTGGACGATACGATCGACCGTGGCGACAATCGTGCACACGGTACCGATGGGCGCCATCTCGATGGACCAGGAGCGCGTAAAGTCCAGGTATCGATGAGGGATATGGAGAAGGAGGTCCCCCACCGTCCGAATTCCCAGACGGCGAAGGGCCTCCTCACGTTTACCCGAAACATATTTGAGTCGCGCGATATCCTCGTCGAGCGCATTGCTCTGGGCAAAGCGCTCCGAGACGCGCGGCACGGAGCACAGCTCGGACATGGGCAGTTGCCTACTCGATCGAGAAGATCACAGGATAGAGCGGCTGCTCGCCACGATGGGCATCAATCTCCAGGTCGGGTTGAGCCTCCTCGATGGCGTCGACGATCTCCTGGAAGGCCTCATCGGACAACTCCTCGCCGGCCAGAATCGTCAGCGCGTCGCCCTCCTCTTCCTCCTGCATGCGGTTGATGCAGTCGAGCGTGACCTGCTTCACGTCGGAGCCGACCACGTCGATGGAGCCGGCAATAATGCCCATGACGTCACCGGAGTGAATCGGAGAGCCGTCGGAGGCGCTGGAATCACGCACGGCGCGGGTGACCTCGCCATCGCGAACTTCGCTGATGGCGTCGACCATGGCGGCAACAGCATCCTCGAGCTCGGAATCGGGCAGGACCGCGAACAGTGCGGAGAACGCCTGCGGGACGGTCTTAGTGGGAACGACGGCGACCTTCTTGTCGGTGCAGGCAGAAGCGGCAGCCTCGGCAGCCATACGGATGTTGCCGTTATTGGGCAGGATGACGACCGAGGTCGCGTTGACCTGGTCCACCGCGCCCAGCAGGTCGGCGGTCGAGGGGTTCATGGTCTGGCCACCCGAGACGATCACGTCAACGCCGAGGGACTTGAGGATGTCGGCCTCGCCCGAACCAGCGGCAACGGCGACAAAGCCCAGCGCCTTGGCGGGCTCGGCAGCCTTCTCCTGGTCCTCGTGAATCTTGGCGGTACGGTCGTGGGCCTCCATCTCCATGTTGTGGATAAAGACCTCGTAGATTTGACCGAGCTGCAGCATGTGCTCGAGCACCAGGTTGGGGGTGTTGGAGTGCACGTGGATCTTATAGTCGGGGTAGGCACCCACGAGCAGCTCACAGTCGCCCATGGAGCCCAGGAACTTAAGGCACTCATCCTCGTCAAAGGGAGCGTCGGCCTTAAAGAGGAACTCGTTGCAGTAGCGAAACTCCGAGCCCTCCCAATCGTCGTTAGCCTCGATCTCAACGCGACCGAGGGCCGCGTCGCGGGCAGAACCGGCGGAATCAAACGTGGCGGAGAAATCCTCGACAACGGTGCTGCGACCAAGCGCGGCGGCAACAAAGTTCTCCAGGAAGATGGCAAAGCCAAAGGCGCCGGAGTCGACCACGCCGTTCTCCTTCAGAACGGGCAGCAGGTCGGGCGTGCGGGCGACGGACTGATAGGCCTCGACGACGATGGCATCGAGAGCGTCCTCGGCCGAGAACTTCTTCTTCTCGCACTCATCGGCCTTGGTCGAAACATCGCGCAGGACCGTGAGGATCGTGCCCTCGATGGGCTTACGGACAGCCTGGAAGGCGACCTTGACGGCGCGACGGAAGGCGAAAGCGATGTTGGCAGACGTGATGGGCTCGTCGGCAGAGACGAGGCCCTCGGCCACGCCGCGCAGGATCTGCGAGGTGATGACGCCGGAGTTGCCGCGGGCACCCATCAGGGATCCGTGGGTGATGGCGCCGGCGATGGCCTCCATATCGGCATCGGCGGGAAGGGCGGAAAGCTCCTTGGTCACCGAGGCAAGCGTGAGCGACATGTTTGTGCCGGTGTCGCCGTCGGGTACGGGGAAGACGTTGAGCTTGTTGATCTCCTCGGCCTTGTCGGAAACGGCAGCCGCAGCGATCGGAAAACAGGTGCGAATGGTCTTTGCAATCATGGGTATTTGAATCTCCGTTTTCGGATGCTAGTTCAGACGGCTCTTGAGCGCGTCGATGTGGATGCCGATCTTAAGGCTGGCAGGATCGATCTGGGCGATCTCCTGCAGGGTGAAGGCAACGGAGCTCGAAAGATTGTGGCAAACGGACTTCATGTTGACGCCGTTCTCGAGCACGACGTGAAGATCGACCGTAAGGCCGTTCTCGTCGGCGGAGACAAGCACGCCCTTGCGAAGGCGCTGACCGGCAAGCAAGCGCACGCTCTCGGCGCCCTGGAGCTGCTCGGCCATACCGACGACGCCATAGCACGTCATCGCGGCATAACCGGCAATATCGGCAATAACGTCGTTCGAGACGCTCAGGCTGCCGTTAATGGTCTCAGACACAAGAATCTCCTTATCTGGTGCTCACGGCACCATCTCGTGGGAGCAATCATTGCAATATTCTACAACGACCGCGCCATGTTGAGGTGGTGGGTCACGGGATTACATCCTCGACACGAAATGTTGATATGACAACGTTCGCGCCAGGCGATCGCGACATGAAAAAAACCCGCCGCATAAGCGACGGGTTTTTACAACCTGGCTCCCCGGGTAGGACTCGAACCTACAACAGCGCGGTTAACAGCCGCGTGCTCTACCATTGAGCTACCGAGGAATTTAAAGCCCAACGGAAAGGGCTGAGAAATTCTGGCTCCCCGGGTAGGACTCGAACCTACAACAGCGCGGTTAACAGCCGCGTGCTCTACCATTGAGCTACCGAGGAATAGGTGCGTGCTCTCAAGCAACGAAGATTATTATACGGACGAATCAGCTCAGGGCAAGAACTTTTTTGAGAATTTTTCCGACCTAGTCATTGGGGGCGTCCCCAACGACTACATAAAAGCGCCCCCAAGCGGGTGTGCTTGAGGGCGCTTCTTGCTTGACTAGCTTTCGATGTAGTCTTTGAGCTTGCTGGAGCGGCTGGGGTGGCGGAGCTTGGCCAGGGTCTTGGACTCGATCTGGCGGATGCGCTCACGCGTGACGCCAAACTCGCGGCCGACTTCCTCGAGCGTACGGGGATGTCCGTCGACAAGGCCAAAGCGCAGCTCGATAACCTTGCGCTCACGATCGGCAAGCGAGTCGAGCACCTGGGTGAGCTGCTCCTGCAACATGGAGAAGCTGGCGGCATCGGGCGGAACGATGGCCTGGGAGTCCTCGATAAAGTCGCCCAGCTGGGAATCCTCTTCCTCGCCGATAGGGGTCTCGAGCGACACGGGCTCCTGCGAAATCTTCTGGATCTCGCGGACGCGGTCGGCACTCATGTCCATCTCGGCACCGATCTCCTCGGGGGTCGGGTCGCGACCCAGGTCCTGAAGAAGCTGGCGCTGCACGCGGACGAGCTTGTTGATGGTCTCGACCATGTGCACGGGAATACGGATGGTACGGGCCTGGTCGGCGATAGCACGCGTGATAGCCTGACGGATCCACCACGTGGCGTACGTGGAGAACTTGAAGCCCTTCTGGTAGTCGAACTTCTCGACAGCACGAATCAGACCGAGGTTGCCCTCCTGGATCAAGTCCAGGAACAGCATGCCGCGGCCGACATAGCGCTTGGCGATGGAAACGACCAGACGCAGGTTGGCGCTAATGAGTGCCTGCTTGGCCTCAAGACCGACATTCTCGATACGGGTCAGACGACGCATCTCGGAACGCGTGAGCTCAAGCTCGCCCGCCTCGGAGGCCTCGAGCTTCTCAGTGGCCTCGAGACCCGCCTCGATCTTCATAGCCAGATCGACCTCTTCGGAGGCGGTCAGCAGGTCGACCTTGCCGATCTCCTTGAGGTACATGCGGACGGGGTCGCCGGTCAGCATCACCGTGGAGGCGTCGATACCGCGCACGCGCGAACGCGAACGGGACGTGCGCACGGTGCGCTTCTTCTTGCTCTTGGAGGAGCCCATCTCGGCATCGGCCTGACGGGCCATCTTGAGCTCGTGATCGTCGAGCGAGCCGGAATCGTGCTCGTCGTCACCAAAGTCGTCGGTATCGGTATCGTTATCGTCATCGTCGACGTCCATGGGGGCGTCGTCGTTACCGCTCGCGGAGATAATCTGGATGCCGCTGTTGCGCAGCGCGGAATACACCGCGGTGAGCTGCTCATCAGTTACATCGATATCCTTCAGGGCGACCTGAATCTCGTCCTCGGTTACCGAAGTCCTGTTTGAGCCGTTGCCCATGAGCTTTGCAACGTAGGATTCCAGCCCAGTACCCGTGCTCTCACTCTTTTTTGGCACAGATTCTCCCTTCATAGTCCACAGGACTCATTACTTTAGCACACACATTGACGTCTATACCCAAAAATCAGACTGGATATAGGCGCAAATACGCTGGTTGACCACAACATCTAGGCCTGATCGGCGCCCGCTGTCTCCAAACCGATCAAACGGAACGGGTCTGCCACGCCGCCGATCGACTTTTGGAGCTCGCGCTGGCGCTGAGAATCTTGCATCGCCTGCATCGTCAGCACACGGCGCGCCTCATCGTCGAGCGACCGGTCCTGACGAAGCTTGGCCTGTGCGGCGCGCATGCGGCGCTTGATGGTGTAGAGCTCAAGGGTATCGAGCATAAACACGATGTTCGTCTCGGTGGGGTGTTTGCTCGTAGACGAAATGCGCCCGGCGCTGACAAGCGACGCTGCCTCGGGACACACCGCGCGCGCCGCATCCATGCACGCCGTGGGGTCGGTGCCCGGCGGCGTCGCGAGCACGGCCCACGCGATGGACTCGTGACGCGGATCAACCCACTCGATCGAGCAGATGCGATCGGCATACGTGCGGAACAGGTCGGGGTAGCTCGTGAGCATCGTCAGCAGCTCGCGCTCCCCCGCCAAAGACTTTCGCTCTAGGTCGGTCAGCACGATCGGCATCGTCGGCGACGCGGGCGCGCCCATTATATCGGCGACCGGTGCCGCGCCATCCATACCAACCGGCACATCAATCGGCGGCATATCGTCGACAGCCTCGACCGGCGCGGCCCCGTAGGCCTCGAGCGGAACATAGTCGTACGGTTCTTCCTCGACCGGCGTGGACACCGGCGGCGTCGCCCCCGACGCCCAAGCACCGCGAGACGCCCCCTGCGAACCAGACGCCCGACCGCCTGCGCTGCCTGCGCGCTCGGTCTGCGCCCGCTGGCGCTCGTAGTTCTGCTCGCGACGACGCTCGGCGTCCTCGCGCTTGGCAACATCGCGAAACACGCGTCCCGAGCTTGAGCGCACCGTCTCCAAATCCAAACCCAGCAGGTCGGCAATCTGGATAAAGTACGTATCGATCATGTAGCTATCGCGCAGCGGATAGATGAGCGTCAGCGCATCCTCGAGCGCCTTGGCACGACCGCCCGGCGTGGTGATGTCGCTCGACTCCTGCAGTGAGCGGTACACAAAGTCCATGAGGGGCTCGGCGGCGTCGATGCGCGCCTGCAGCGCCTCGCCCCCATGCGCGGTAATGAACTCCATGGGGTCGTTGCCGTCGGGAAGCACCACGCAGCGCAGATCCATCGAATCCTGCTCGATAAACTGAATCGCACGTCGCGCGGCCTTTTGGCCGGCGGCGTCGCCGTCGAACATATACACGATGCGCTTGGCAAAACGGGTGAGCGTCTTTACATGATGTTCCGTCAGCGCCGTACCCAGCGTGGCGACGACGTTTTTGATCCCCGCCTCCCAGCAGGCGATGCAGTCGGTATATCCCTCAACCACGATGGCTGTATCCTGCGCAACGATAAACTCCTTAGCCCAGTTAAAGCCGTAGAGGTTTCGCTTTTTATGGAACACGCTCGTCTCAGCGGTATTGAGGTACTTCGGCTGGCCGTCGCCCATAATGCGCCCGCCGAAGGCTATGTTATGACCCTGCTCGTCAAAAATGGGAAACATCACACGGTCGTAAAAACGATCGGCGAGCTGCCCGCGCCCACGGCTCACGGCCACGTTGGCGTCGATCATCTCCTGCGGCGTAAAGCCCGCCTGCGACAGATGCGACACCAGCGCGTTGCGGCCCGGCGCAAAGCCCAGACAGTAGCGGCGGCAGACATCGCCGCCCATACCGCGGCTGGCAAAGTACTCGCGCGGACGGCTGTCCTTACCGCGCATGAGCATGGTGTGATAGAACTGGGCGGTCTCAGCGCACAGGTCGTAGATGCGGGCGCGCTTGGTGCCGCGCTCGCGATAAGCGCCGGTATCGTGCAGCTCAATGCCGGCACGGTCGGCCAGGTAGCGAATCGACTCGGGAAAGCTCAGGTTCTCGCGCTTCATGATGTAGGTGAAGACGTCGCCGCCCTCGCCACAACCAAAGCAGTGCCACACCTGCGTAGCGGGGATAATGTGGAACGACGGGGTCTTTTCGCCATGGAAGGGGCAGCAACCCCAAAACTCATGGCCGCGGGGCTTAAGCTCAACCGTTTCCTGCACGATGGCAACCAGATCGGACGCAGCGCGTACCTGGTCTTTTTCCTCATCGCTAATCACAGATGCTCACCCCCTGCTCACCCAAATGATGACGGATATCGTCAATATTACCCTCGACGGTCGCGATAAGCTCGTCCAGCGAATCGAACACGCGCGACGGGCGCAGCCAGCGCGTAAACGCCAGCGACACCGAGGCGCCGTACAGGTCGCCCGCATACCCGATCAAGTTGGCCTCGAGATGCGCCGAGGCGGCATCGTCGGCATACGTCGGCGGCAGCCCCACGTTGACGGCAGCAGGCCATACGGTATCGTCGACCAGCACCAGGCCCTCGTAAACGCCATCGGCAGGCACCTGAATGCCCTCGGGCACCTGGATGTTTGCCGTGGGAAAACCCATGTCGGAACCCTGATGACGACCGCCGGCAACAATACCTCGCAGCATGTATGGGCGACCGAGCAGCTCGGCGGCAAGCTCAACATGTCCCTGGCGGAGCTCCTGACGAATACGGGTGGCGCAGACCGTCTGCCCATCGACGCACAGCAGCTCGTGGCCATAGACGTCTACACCGCGCTCGGCTCCCCATGCCTGCATCTCGGCAACGCCCGAGGCACCGCCGCGGCCCAACCTAAAGTCGCTACCCACGCGAATCGAGCGGATATCGACGACGCGCGACAGCAGCTTAAAAAAGCCCACGTGGTCGAGTGCCGCCACCGCAGGCGTAAAGGGAACGGCCACGACCGCATCGACCCCGGTGAGAGCCAGGGCATGCAGGCGGTCGTCCGTCGTCATCAGTTTTTGGGCGGGCGCGGGGCTCACCACTACGTCCGGGTCGGGATCGAAGGTGACAACAACCGCCTTGCAACTGTGGTCACGCGCATCGCGAACGACCGCGTCGATCAGTTCGTGATGCCCCCGATGCACGCCATCAAACACACCGATGGCGATAGACGCGGCGCCCAGGCAAGCGCAATCATCAAATGCATCGGCGGCGACGATGCGGGCCTCATCAGACTCGCCCGCGAAAAAAATACGCGCGAGCTCGTGGGAGGCCAGCATCATCGAACACCGCCGATCGCCTGCGGAAAGACATGCTCCATAACAAAGCGACCGCCCTCGATACGGGCGAGCGCCTTGAGCCCGCCATCGAGTACCAGCGCAAACGGCGCCTTCGAGGCATCGAAGCCCGCAAGCGCGCGCTCAATAGGAATACGACGTCCGCACAGCAGATCGTCGGCAAGATTACCCGGCAAGTCGACGCGCGTGGCGCCAAGCGCCGCGAGGGGATCTAAGGCAAAGCCGGCAGCGGACTCGGCAGAAAGTTCCTCGACCGCATGGCAGGCACCGATGGAAACAACACCGGAGGCCGTACGGCGCAATGCAGAAATATGCGCCGCGTTGTCGCAGGCACGACCCAGGTCGCGAGCGAGCGCACGGATATAGGTGCCCTTACTCACCGAAAACGCCACGGTCCAAACGCAAACGTCGCCCTCGCCGCTCACGGCAATCAGGTCAGCGGAGTACACCTCGACCGGACGCGGGGGCAACTCAACGGCGTTGCCCTCGCGCGCAGACTTATAGGCGCGCACGCCGTTGACCGAAATGGCCGAAAACGCCGGCGGTACCTGCATCTGCGGGCCCAGCATGGCGCACAGGCGCTCGCGGGCATAGGCCGGATCGCGCAAGTCGGCAGTAATGGGCACCGTGCGAACGGCCTCGCCCTCCGCATCATCGGTATTGGTCTCGACGCCAAACGAGATGTCGGCGACGTAGCTTTTGGTATCGAGCGTGAGCATGCCCAGCAGACGCGTGGCCTGGCCCACGCCCACCACCATGACACCCGATGCCATGGGGTCGAGCGTTCCGGCATGGCCGACGCGCCGCTCATGGAGGGCGCGTCGGCATTGCGAAACCACGTCGTGGGACGTGCAGCCCACCGGCTTATCGACGGCGAGCAGCATATTAAGTTGAGAAGGTGTACGACGAGCCATGTACCATCCAAAAAGTTAGAGCTCGACGGTCACCGAAGCGGGATCCTCCCCTACCAGCTCGGCCAGCATGGGAAGTGCCGCGGTGAGCGTCTCGGAAATCGTTCCGGCGTTGGTAAAGCCGGCGGCAGCGTGGTGCCCACCTCCGCCAAAGTTGGCCGCAATCTCGGAAACATCAAGATCGCCCTTGGAGCGCAGGTTGCCACGCACCTTGGTATCGCCCTCGATACCCTTAAGGAACAGGCAGACCTCGACGCCCATCACCGAGCGCACCACATCGACCAGGCCGTCGCACTCATCCGAGGTGACGCCGCATTCCTTGAGGTCACTCTCATACGCGTAGCTATATGCCACGCGCCCGTGCGCGACCGTCTTGATGCGACCCATGACGATGGACTTGAGGTGCAAGAACTCGACACGCATGCTCTGATAGACCTCGAGCGCGACGCGCGCCGGATCGGCACCGTGCGCCACCAGACGCGAGGCGGCATGAAACGCGGCAGCGTCGGCGTTCTGATACTGAAAACGACCGGTATCGGTGACCAGGCCGCACAGCAGGCAGGTCGCAATGCTGTCGCTTGCAGTAATGCCGCAATCGGCCAAAAAGCGGTCGATAATCATGGCGCAAGCAGCGGCATTGACACACCTAAGGCTGACCTCGGCAAACTCCTCGCGTGCCGGGTGATGGTCAAAGCACGCCACGTGAGCCGAACGACGCAACACCTCGGCGGAATTATTGAGGCGCTCGACGACCGGCACGTCTACCGAAATGAACAGGTCCGGGTTGCCGGTGTAGGTAGATGCCGGCACCAGCAAATCGGCGCCCTCCATAAAACGGTAGATGCGCGGAACGGGATCGTCATCTGCCAGCAGCAGGGCGATGTCCTTGTCGGGGAACACCTTCATAAGCGAAAGGCCCAGGCCCAACACGGAGCCCAGGGCATCGCCGTCGGGAGAGGTGTGACCCGAGATCGCAATGGAGGACGCACCCTCGATGAGCTCGAGGATGCGTCGTTTAATACCTGCAGACTCGCACGAGGCGAGATCGGCGGAATTAGTCATCTAAAGCTGCCTCCTGGACGGCATCCGCTATGGGGTAGCCGTCCTCGTCCTTTTCGATCGCAAGCGTGGCCGGAACGTTTTCCAGCGCACGCGTGATGCGCTCGGCCTCATCGGTCGAGCGATCGATGCGAAAATCGAGCTCGGGCGTGACGCGCCAATCGAGCGAGCGAGCCAACAGGCTGCGAATACGACCCTTGGCGCTGGCAAGCGCCTCCATGACCTCATCGTAGCGGCTCGCATCGCACGACACGTACACGCGTGCGAACGAACGGTCCACCGCGACCTCGACCGCAGTCAGGGTGACCAGGTCGAGACGCGGATCGGAAACCTCAAAGAGCAGGATATAACCGAGCTTCTCGCGGAGCTGCTCGCCCAAACGGCGGGTTGCCTGCGTTTGCTTCATAGCGCTACCCCCTACTCGGTACGGGCAACCTGGTCGATGCGGTAACCCTCGATCTGATCGCCAGGCTTGATGTCCTGGAAGTTCTCCAGGCCAATGCCGCCCTCGGAACCGCTCTTGAGGCTCTTGGCCTCGTCCTTGTAGTGGCGCATCGAGGCGATCTTGCCGTTGAAGACCACAATGCCGTCGCGCACCAGGCGCACGGAATCGGTCGCGGCGATCTCGCCCTCCTCGACGCGGACACCGGCGGCGATACCGACTTTGGGCACCTTGAAGGTGTCAAGGACGGTCGCGGTACCCGTGGAGACCTCGACCTCGGTGGGCTTAAGCATGCCGATGCGGGCAGCGTCGAGCTCCTCGAGGCACTTGTAGATAACGTCGTAGCAACGAATCTCGACGCCCTCGCGCTCAGCGGCGGAGCGGGCCTTGCCGTCGGGACGCACGCCAAAGCCGATGATGATGGCGTTGGAGGCGTCGGCCAGGACGACGTCGGTCTCGTTGATGGCACCGACGGCGGAGTGGATCGTGTTGATGCGGACCTCGGACTGATCCATCTTGTCGAGCGAGTCCTGAAGGGCCTCGATGGAACCCTGGACGTCGGCCTTGATGATCAGGTTGAGCTCCTTGACCTCGGCATCGGCGATGGTCTCGAAGAGGTTCTCGAGCGTGACGTGCTTCACGCGGCTCTGCTCCTCGATACGTGCCTTGAGCGAACGCTCATCGGCCAGGGCGCGAGCCTCGCGCTCGTCCTCAAACACGCGGAACTCGTCACCGGCGTTGGGCACGGACTGCAGGCCCAAGATCTCGACGGCGTCGGAGGGGCCGGCCTCGGTGACGGCGTTGCCCTTGGGATCGAGCATGGCGCGGACGCGGCCGTAGGTAAGGCCGGCGACCAGCGTATCGCCCACGTGCAGGGTACCGCGGGTCACCAGCACGGTAGCGACCGAGCCGCGGCCCTTGTCGAGCTTAGCCTCGAGGACGTTACCGGAGGCAAAGGTGTCGGGGTTGGCCTTGAGCTCGAGCACGTCGGCCTGGAGCAGCACGGTCTCGAGCAGGTCGTCGATACCGATCTTCTGCTTGGCCGAGATGTTGACGAACATGTTCTGTCCGCCCCACTCCTCGGGGATGATGCCGTACTCGGTAAGCTCCTGGCGCACGCGGTCGGGGTTGGCGCCCGGCTTATCGATCTTGTTGACGGCGACGACGATGGGTACGCCGGCGGCCTTGGCGTGGTTGATCGACTCGATGGTCTGAGGCATGACGCCGTCGTCGGCAGCCACGATCAGAATGACGATGTCGGTCACCTTGGCGCCGCGGGCACGCATGGCCGTAAAGGTCGCGTGACCAGGGGTATCGATGAAGGTGATCTTGCGGTCGTTGATCATGACCTGCGAAGCGCCGATGGCCTGGGTAATGCCGCCCGCCTCGCCGGCAGCGACGCCGGTGTGACGGATGGCGTCGAGCAGGCTCGTCTTGCCGTGGTCGACGTGACCCATGACGGTGACGACCGGGGCGCGCGGCTTAAGGTCGGCGGGATCGTCGTAGAACGAGAAGGTGTTCTCCTCCTCGGGGGTGATGATTTTAATCTGACGGCCCAGGTCGTCGGCAACGAGCTCGACGAGGTCGTCGGACATGGACTGCGTCATCGTGAGCGGCGTGCCCAGCAGGAACAGGCGCTTGATGATGTCGTTGGCCGGAACGTCGAGCGCCTCGGCGAGCTCCTGGACGGTAACGCCCTGGGAGACCTTGATGGCGTCGAGCTCCTCGGGGTTCACGCCCTGGGCCAGCGCCTCCTCAATCTTGCGCTCCTCCTGAGCCTTAGCAGCCTCGCGCTCGCGCTTCTCCTTGCGCTTCTTGCGGCGACCGGTCGACTCGCGAGAGGCCTCCTCGACGGCGGCGCGAGCCTCCTCGAGCACCTTCTCGCGACTGTACTCCTCGGCCTCACGAGCCATGCGGCTGTAGTGGTCCTCATCGTTGCCGTGACCGCCCTTGCGCTTCTTACCCTTGCCCTGCTTATCGGGGTTGGGAAAGTCCATACCGGCAGCGACGTTGTTGCTGGCGTTGGTGCGATGGCTGTGCGGACGGCTCTCGGAGGCGTTGCGCTCGGAGTTGCTGTCGGAGGCGTTGCGGTCGTTACGATGGCCGCCGCGACGGTCGTTGTTGCCGCCACGACGGTTGCCGCGCTCGGCGGCGCGCTCGGCCTTGGCCTTCGCCTCGGCGTCCTTCTTCTCCTTGAGAACGGTCTCCTGTGCGGCGATCTGGTCGAGCAGCGAACGGAAGCGCGAACCGGAGTCGGAAGCGGGGACGGCGCGGCGCTGGGCCTCACGGGCAGCCTCCTCCTTCTCGCGGGCAAGGCGCTCCTGCTCGGCCTTCTTCTTGGCCTCGGCCTCGGCGCGGGCAGCCTCCTCGGCAGCCTGGGCCGCGGCGAACTGGCGGCGCTCCTCCTCGCGTGCCTTCTCGGCGGCGATGCGCTCGCGCTCGGCCTCGGCAGCGCGCGCTGCCTCCTCGGCGGCGGCTGCCTCCTCCTCGGCCTGCTTGGCGGCCTCGACTTCCTTGGCGCGGGCCTCGATCACCGAGGCGAGCTGCTTGCGGACCATGGCGACGTAAGCGTCCTCCAGGGCGGAGGAAGCGGACTTAGCGGGAATCTTCATTTCGGCGAGATGACCCATCAGTTCCTTGGAGGTCATGCCGAACTCTTTGGCCAGGGTGGACACACGGACTTTTGCCATATGACTTCACCTACCCTTTCTGGCACCTTGGGTGCCTAGAGACTGAACGAGCGTGGGAGATGCGCCGGGACCCGCCCGGCGCGACCGCGCGCTAGATCAGGTCCTCCGCATCATCGAAGGCGTCGGTGTCGTGGACACCGCAGAAACGGGAGCCGGGGCGGGCCTGGTTGCGGCACTGGACGCCGTCCTCGGACACGTACTCGCAGCGACGGACGTCGTCGTCCTCCTCGTCACCGATCAGGTCGGCGGCGGGCTCCTCGTGAACGGGGACGTTCTTGAGGATGTCGGCGGCAAGGGTCTCGGACTTGATGTCGATGTGCCAGCCGGTCAGGCGAGCGGCGAGACGGGCATTCTGGCCCTCCTTGCCGATGGCGAGCGAAAGCTGGTCGTCGGGCACGATGACGCCGGCATAGGCCTTCTCCTCGTCGATGAGGACGCGGGTGACCTTGGCGGGCGACAGGGCGTTGGCGACGTAGACGGCCGGATCGGCATCCCACAGGATGACGTCGACACGCTCGCCGCGGAGCTCGCCCACGACGGCACGGACACGGCTGCCCTTGGGGCCGACGCAAGCGCCCACGGGATCCAGGCGGTCGTCGAGCGAGTGGACGGCGACCTTGGAGCGCTGGCCGGGCTCGCGGGCGATCGACTTAATCTGGACGGTGCCCTCATAGATCTCGGGCACCTCCTGCTCAAACAGACGACGCATGAGCTCGGGGTGGGTACGGGAGATGACAATCGGCGGACGGCTGTGCTCGCCGCGAACCGGCTGCAGGTTGGAGTTGGGATCGCGGACGTCGATGATCACGGCCTTGATGTGCTGGTTGTGCAGATAGCGCTCGCCCATCGGACGCTCGTTGCGCTCGTTCTCGTAACGACGCTGGTCAAAATGTGGCAGCTCGGCCTCGACGCCATCGCGGATCTTGACGATCGTGAAGTCGGGCGTGGACTGCAGCACGGTACCGCTGATGAGGTCACCGATACGGCCGGAGAACTCCTCATAGATCTGCTCGCGGGCGGAGTTGCGCACGATGGCGTTGATCTCGGCCTTGGCATGCTGGGCGGCGATGCGGCTCGTGTTCTTGGGGGTGACGTCGATCTCCTCGAACTCGGTGAAGTTGCCCTCCTCGTCCATGGAATCGTCGATCGGCTCCAGACGGTAAACGTAGATCTTGCCGGTGGTGCGGTCGATGGTCACCTTGGCGCCCCACTCAAGATGCAGGATCTCGGCATAGCTCTTGGCGAGCGACTGCTCCAGGCGGTCGATAAGGTAGAGCTGGTCGATGTGCCTCTCCTGGCAAAGCTCCATCAGGGCGGACATCATGTCGGATGCTGCCATGTTAGTTTCCTTCCTTCGCGGGCTTGAAGTCGTAGGTGGGCTTCAACTTGCACTTTTTAACATCACAGAAATCGAGGGTGACGAACTCGCCGTCCTCGAGCCCGAGAGTCACGTTCGTCTCGGTCGCGGCGGCAATCTTGCCGGAGTACTTGCGACGGCCCTCGGTGGCGGTGGAGGTGAGCTCGCAGTCCTCGCCCACAAAACGGGCAAAGTCGCGCGGGCGGCGCAGCGGGCGCGCCATACCCGGGCTCGACACCTCGAGCGTGTAGCTCGAAGAAATGGGGTCGAGCTCCTCGATCACGTCGCCGACCCACTTGGTATTGGCCGTGACGTCGTTGAGCGACAGGCTCTGACCCTCGGCACCCTCGATACGCACACGCACGCAGGGGGCCTTGGTGGCGCCCACGAGCTCAACGTCGACAATATCGACATCGTGCTGGGGAGCGACGGCCTCGAGCGCGTCGATGATCGCCTGCTCGGTCTTGGTCTTGACCATTGCGGCACCTCCATCCATACAAAAAAGAAGCGGGGCCGAAACCCCACTTCTTTCAATTAC
>CBCTZJ010000022.1:0-34503 GCA_965151385.1 uncultured Collinsella sp.
GCGCAAAATGGATTCTAAAAAACACCTTGCCAAATAGGAGCGTCAGGACGCAAAGAGGCTCCGCAGCGCGAAGCGCGATGCGGAGCCTCTTTGCATGTCCGAGGACGTTCCGGAGAGAAACCCCCATCCCGCCCCCGGATTCCCGGTGGGAGTTCTAGACCTTGTCGGCCTTAGTACATACCGCCGCCCTGCTGACCAGCGGTGGCAGCAGCGATAGCGTCCTCAAGCTGAGTGTTCTTGGGCACATCGGAGACGGTGGCCTCGGTGATGAGGATCAGGCTGGCGACAGAAGCAGCGTTCTGCAGGGTGACGCGGCTGACCTTGACGGGGTCGAGGACGCCCATCTCGATCATGTCGCCCCACTCGCCGTTGGCAGAGTTGAGACCCTGGCCAGCAGGCAGCTCGGCAACCTTGTCGACCACGACAGCGCCCTCAAAGCCAGCGTTCTTGGCGATGGTAGCGACCGGAGCGGTCAGAGCCTTCTTGACGATATCGACGCCAATCTTCTCCTCGGGGTCGTCGATCTCAACAGCGTCGAGCGCAGGAGCAGCGTCCATGAAGGCGACGCCGCCGCCAGCGACAATGCCCTCCTCGACAGCAGCGCGGGTAGCCTGCAGGGCGTCCTCGACGCGATGCTTGATCTCCTTGAGCTCAGACTCGGTAGCAGCGCCGACCTTGATGACGGCAACGCCACCGGAGAGCTTGGCCAGGCGCTCCTGGAGCTTCTCGCGGTCGAAGTCAGAGGTGGTGTTCTCCATCTCGCCCTTGATCTGAGCGATACGGGCGTCGATGGCCTCCTTGGAGCCAGCGCCGCCGACGACGACGGTGTTGTCCTTGGAGATGGTGACGGACTTAGCGGTACCGAGCATATCGGCGGTAATGTCAGCGACCTTCACGCCCAGCTCGTCCAGAGCGGCCTGGCCACCGGTGAGGACGGCGATGTCCTCGAGGATGCGCTTGCGGCGATCGCCGTAGCCCGGAGCCTTGACGGCGCAGACGTTGAGGGCGCCACGGATCTTGTTGAGGACCAGGGTCGGCAGAGCCTCGCCGTCGATGTCCTCAGCGATGATGAGCAGGCCACGGCCAGCGCGCTGGACAGCCTCGAGAACAGGCATGATGTCCTGGACGCTGGAGATCTTCTGGTCGGTGATGAGGATGTACGGATCCTTCATCACGGCCTCCATGCGGTCGTTATCCGTGACGAAGTAAGCGGAGACATAGCCCTTGTCGAACTGCATGCCCTCGACGGTGTCGATGGTAATGTCGAACGTCTGGGAATCCTCGACGGTGATGACGCCGTCCTTGCCCACGACCTCCATGGCCTCGGCGATCTTCTCGCCAACCTCGGGATCACCAGCGGAGATGGTGCCGACGGAAGCGATCTGCTCCTTGGTCTCGACCGGCTTGGCCTGCTTCTTCATCTCGGCGACGGCGGCGTTGACGGCCTTGTCGATGCCGCGACGGATGGCCAGCGGGTTGGCGCCAGCGGCGACGTTGCGCAGACCGTCGTTGACGATAGCCTGAGCGAGCAGGGTTGCGGTGGTGGTGCCGTCACCCACGGTGTCGTTGGTCTTGGTGGCGACCTCCTTCACCAGCTGAGCGCCCATGTTCTCGATGTTGTCCTCGAGCTCGATCTCCTTAGCGACGGAAACGCCGTCGTTGGTGATGGTCGGGGCACCGAACGTGCGCTGCAGCGCAACGTAGCGGCCCTTGGGGCCCATGGTGACGGTAACGGCGTCGGCCAGAGTGTTGACACCCTTTGCGAGCTTGGCGCGGGCATCGGTGTTGAACGTAATGTTCTTTGCCATGGTAGGTAATCCTCCAAAAGAAATGTGACTCGCGTCGCCGCTTCCGAGTCCTATGCGGCGGACGCGTTCAAAGACGAATCAGAGATTCTGACGAGACTAGGCCTCGACGACGGCGTAGATGTCGTCGGCGCGCATCAGCAGATACTTCTCGCCGTCGACCTTGACCTCGTTGCCACCGAACTTACCGTAGATGACAACGTCGCCGACCTGAACGTCCATGGGGATGCGCTCGCCCTTGTCGTTGACCTTACCGGCGCCAACGGCAACGATGGTGCCGCGCTGCGGCTTCTCCTGAGCGTTGCTGGCGATGTACAGACCAGAAGCGGTCTTCTGCTCGGCCTCGTCGGGCTTGACCAGGACGCGATCTGCAAGCGGCTTCAAAGACGACATGCTTGTTTCCTCCTTTGTGGGCCGCGCGGTCATGCCGCGCGGGTTAACCCTTTTTGTTTGCGTACGCGTTGAATGGTACCCACGAATGGCGGGTTATACAACACAGAGTCAAAAAATCTTATTTTTTAGCACTTAGATTTTCTGAATGCCTGGGGATAACTTAGCAGTGGCTCCCGGGGCGGACCGGAGGGCATGAAGTTTGCTGCTCTACAGTCCTGCGCAAGACGGAAAGCACATTAAGTGCTTTCCTTTGCGTGCGGAACTCGCGACAAACTTCATGCCCTCCGGTCCGCCCCGGGAGCCAGGTTGACTAATTCGGCCCCGGCATTCAGGAAAGTCAGTGCAGCAAAATGGCGATGCAGATGGTGCGAATAAGAAAGGGGCACGTTGCTGAAACGTGCCCCCTATGAGTGAGGTATGAGGCTAGCGCTCGTAGATTACGTTACCTGCCAGGTAGGTGGCCTGAACCTTGGTGGCCTGGAGCTCTTGGGGGTCGATGGTGAGCGGGTTTTGGTCCAGGACTACCAGGTCGGCGTACTTGCCAGGCTCCAAGCTGCCGAGGTTTTGCTCGTCGCCCGCTGCATAGGCGCTGCCCAGGGTGTAGTTGCGCAGGGCTGTTGCCGCATCGATGCGCTCGCTCGGCAACCAGCCGCCCTCGGGCCAGTGGCTTTTGGGGTCCTGGCGCGTGATAGCCGTGTAGAGCACGTTCATGCTGGTAACGGGCGTGATAGGGCTGTCAGTACCGAAGGCTTGGCGAATGCCGCGCTGCTTATAGGTTGCGAACGGCCACATGATGCGGCTGCGCTCAAGGCCCAGATCGCGCTCCGGTCCACCCGGGTCGAGCGTAATGTGGCAGGGCTGGCTCGAGGCAACCACGTTGAGCTTGCGCAAGCGATCGATGTCCTCGGGCAGGAGGTTCTCCAGATGCTCGAGCGTGTTATGGCCGTGCTGGGGCAGCCCGTACAGGTCGGCGGCCTCCTCGAAGATATCCAGCGCGGCATGAATCGCACCGTCACCGATGACGTGGATGCGCACGGTGTGACCACGCTCCGCGGCCGCCAGAACCAATTTGCGCATGCGCTCAGCCGGGACCGTCAGACGGCCCTGGTCGCCCGGGAAGCGCGGATTGGTATAGGGCTCGGTGAGATATGCCGTGTGTTCGCTCGACACGCCGTCGAAGAACTGCTTAAAACCCGGCGCCGAAAGCAGCGCGTTGTTCGCGTAACGTACCTGGAGCTCTTCTAGACGCGACTGGTCATCCAGCAGCGTGGGGAACAGATGGGCACGAATGCCCAGCTTGCCGGCCGTCTGCAATTTGTCATAGACATCGTCGCGGATAAAGTCGCATCCCGGCATGGGCATGAGCGACATGTCGCAGATCGAGGTGATGCCCTGCTCGGCCATGCGCCTCATTTGATCGGCGTAAGCGCTTGCGGTGCGATCTTCGCCCAGCCACTCAAGGCAGCGCGGCAACAGCTGCATGGCAGCCGCTTCGTGAGCAATGCCCGTGAGCTCGCCGTTTGCGTCCTTGTCGTAGCTACCGCCCGCTGGCGGCTCGCTGTCGCGCGTGACGCCGAGCGCCTCGAGTGCACAGCTGTTGAGCCACAGCGTGTGGCCGTCGCCCGAGTACATAACGCAGGGACGATCGGGGAATGCCGCATCGAGCGACGCCTTGCTAGGATGCTCGGGCGGGTCCCAACGGTAGTCGCGCCAGCCCTGCGTCACAACCCAAGCGTCGTCGGGCAGGTCCTGGGAAAACTCGAGCGCATGTTGCACCAGTGCCGCCTCGGACGTGCCCATATCCATGAGCATGTACGGCGAGGAGCCAACCGAGGTATGGAAGAAGTGCAGATGAGCGTCATGGAAACCGGGGCAGACAAACTGCTCGCCGTAATCGATAACCGGCGTGGCGGCGGGAGCGGCGGCAATCACGTCATCGGGCGCACCGACTGCGACGATACGGTCGCCTGCGATGGCAATCGCCAGCTCGCGGGCGGTATCGATGCCGTCTTGCGCGGTAAAGACGTTCTTGGAGCGGATAATCCGATCGATATGCTGCATGGGCATCCCCATCTCTGGCAGGAAATTCAACACCCCCGAGTGTACTCCCCCACTCTTGTTACAAAACCCCAAGCGGCAAACGGCAACTTTACCAGCCCTAGCGGCAGGTGGCATACTGGAGAGAGCCTGTACGATTTTGCGATCAACCCAGCAAGGAGCAAATCGACCATGACGAAGACCAAGGCACAGCAGATTATGGCGGCGACCGAGGCTCGCGCGGCAGACGATGTCACCGCGGCCATCCGAGATATCGCCACCGAGTTTGAGCCCTACATCATCAAGCAGCGCCGCCACTTCCATAAGCACCCGGAGTTGAGCCTTGCCGAGGAGCGCACGACCTCCGACATCGCCAACCAGCTCGACGCCATGAATATCCCCTACGAGCGTCCCCTCAAGACGGGCCTGGTGGCGACCCTTCGCGGCACCGCGCCCGACGCCTATCGCGAGGACGGCACGCCGCGCCGCCGTATCCTACTGCGCGCCGACATCGACGCCCTGCCCGTTACCGAGCAGACCGGCGAGGAGTTTGCCAGCGTCAACGAGGGCTGCATGCACGCCTGCGGCCACGACTGCCACATCGCCATGATGCTCGGCACGCTGCAGATCCTGCGCCATATGACCGACGACATCCACGGCGAGGTCCGCATCGTCTTCCAGCCCAGCGAGGAAAACGGCCAGGGCGCCAAGCTCATGATCGGCACGGGCGTGCTCGACGGCGTCGATGGTGCCTACGCCGCGCATATCTGGAGCGAAGTCGACGCCGGCACCGTGAGCTGTGAGCCCGGCCCGCGCATGGCAAACACCGACTGGTTCCGCATCGATGTCCGCGGCACCTCGTGCCATGGCGCCATGCCCCAGCGCGGCCACGACGCCGTTATGGTGGCTGCCGAGATCGTCAACGCCCTGCAGACCATCGTCTCGCGCGAGATCAGCCCCTACGAGCCGGCTGTCATCACCGTCGGCGAGCTGCACGGCGGCACCGCGCGCAACGTTATCGCCGGCACGGCCTACCTCGCCGGCACGGTGCGCACCTATGGCGACAAGACGCACGAGGAAATGCCCGAGCTTATGCGCCGCATCGTGGAGCACACCGCGGCAGCCCTGGGCGCAGAGGCCGAACTTACCGACTACACCATCGCCAACTACAAGGTCGAAAACGACGTCGCCTCGAGCGAGCGTTGTCGTCAGGCCGTGGTCAAGTGCTTGGGCCCCGCGGGCGAAGGCCATTATCGCGGCACGCTTTCGGGCGAGGACTTCTCGGAGTACCTGCGCCGCGTGCCGGGCGTGCTCGCCTTTGTTGGCACGCGCAACCCCCAGATTGGCGCCACGTACGCCCAACATTCTTGCTTCTACAAGATTGACGAGACCGTGCTGGCAAAGGGCTCCATGGTGGCCGCCCAGTATGCTATCGACTTTTTGGCCGAGCCCACGCAAGAGGAGCTCGACGGCCCCACGATCGCCGCGGTTGCCGAGACCAACCCCGACTTGGCCGCCAAGCTGCGCTCTGCCAAGGCCACGGCCGCTGAGGCGCGCGACGCCATGCACGATGCTCGCACCGCCCGCCATGCTGCAATCAAGGGCATCCACGATGCGCGGGCTGCCGCTCGCCACGAGGAAAAGCGCGACGAGTAGCCGTCACGCCCATCCATAACAGCCTGGCTAAAGCAAAGCGGGGGCGGACGTTATCTCAACGTTCGCCCCCGCTTATGTGTCGACCGTTTTTCTAGCGCGTCCTCCGTCACGCCAGGTAAGAGCGAAGGATGGTGAGCCAGCGTGGGGGTTCGAGGTGGATGATATCGTCGGGAACTCCGGCGGGCGCATAGCCGCCAAAGAGCAGACCGGCATCTGCCGGATTGACGAGGCGCACGATCCATACGACGACGACCAGCACGCACAACACGGTGACCGCAATGTCGATACCACGCTTTAGCTTGCTCGATGCCACCTCCTCGCGCACGAACGCGAGCACAAACGCAATCGGCACCACCCAAAACAGCGGATGGTAGGCAAAGGCAGCCGCATAATCGAGGCGCAGCGCCGCCAGCCACGCCCTCGTCATGCCGCATCCCGGACAAGGAATGCCCGTCATCAATCGAAAAATGCAGCCAATGTCGAGCAGGTAGAGCGCGAGCCAGGCGACAAAGAGCGCGCCGGTGCAAAAAAGGGCGCGGCGAAGGAGCTCTGCCGTGCCCCTATGTCCCTGGAAGCTGTTCACGCCGCCCTTATTGTTAGGCACGAGCGCCAAGGCGAGTGTTGTAAGCCGTTGCCATGGCATTGGTATTATTGATGACGATGTTCATAGCGAAGATGGGACCAAGGCCGCACAGGAGCGCGCCGAAGATCTGCCACAGAAGAACGGTGGTGCCGTTTTCCTGGAACACCAGGCCGTAGCGAGGAGCGTTGGCCTGCAGGCGGTTGCCAATCTTGTAATACCAGTAGTACGCGTAGAAGCCGCAGGTCACAAACGATAGAAGGATGAATTCCGCCAGACCCGGCGTGTAATCGCCGTCAACCTGACACAACGTGTTGACGTCGCGTGCCAAGCAATACAGGAAGTAGAACGAATAGATACCGCAGGTCACAAGAGAGAGCAGCAGCCAGCCGATCAGGCTGCGGTCAGCCTTAATGGGGTCATAGCCCATCGGAGCGGATGCGGACTGTTGGGCGTATTGACCGGTGTACTGCTGCTGAGGCTGGGGCGCGGGCTGAATAGCCTGGGCCGGAGCGGGCTGGGGCTGCGGGGCCGCAGCGGCAGAAGCGGCACCAACGGCGGATCCGCAAACAGGGCAGAATTTGGCATCATCCGAAATGGGAGAACCACAAGTGGGACAGAACATGAGCCTCTCCTTTTCCTAAGGCGTCGCACGCCTTCAAACCTTACACGTCTACGTTCTCAACAATAGCCGCGACGTTGTTGCGCAACATTGACCAATTTCCGAGAAATTTTGCTGCAACCGTTTTCCCAGGCATTTTCTTGCTTTCGCAGTAGAAAAAGGCACCCCGGGCTCAGTTGCCCAGGGCGCCTCGACCGGCTATTCGGTTTGATTGTTTTCGGCAGCAGGATTATCGCCCGGCTCATCCGCCGGCGTGGCAACGGCATCCCAATCGGGCTCCGCAGGCGTCGCCTCGGACGCCGGTGCCGGGGCAGGGGCAGGTGCCGGGGCAGGGGCAGGCGCGGGTGCCGGGGCAGGTGCAGGCGCGGGCGCCGGGGCAGGCGCAGCACCAGTGGCTGCCGTGGGATTGAATCCCGCAGGAGCAGGCTTCTTCTCACCCGGGAGCACAAAAGTCAAAACGTCGTCCTTGTCCTCATCGGCCCATTCGCTTGCATAACGTGCAGCCCAATAGCCAACGGCACGGTGCTTGAGCATCTTGCCAAAGACCGTAAGGAACACCGTGACGAATGCAATCAGCACCAGGAACAATACGAGCGTGACACCACCGGCGGTAACAATCGCCTCGATACCCGTGGGGCGATAGTAATAGCCGTACGCGCCAATTCCGGCGATGGCACCAAAGACAGCTGTCAAGATCCACGTAATGGCGTTGGAAACCAGGCCCGTCAAAAACTCGGGAAGGAACGAAGCACAGAACAGCTTGGTCTTGTTGTGCTTAAAGGCCGCCCAGACCTTATCGAGCGAAAACGCGCTCTCGACGCGCCCGGTCACCGCAAAGTGCATCACGGCAATGTCGGCGAACATCTTAAAGAAGACCCCCAGGACCGCCGTGGCAATCATAGCCAGAACGAGCAAGCCAAGCGAGCCAAACAGCGCAGCCTCGAGCGCATAAGAGCCGTAATACGAATACGAGCCCGCCGCGCCAATTACCACGCCCTCCACCAGCGAAAGCACTACACCGATCACGGGAATGGCAGCGATAACCTCGAGCACGACCGAGATAACGCTCGAAAAGACTCCGAGGCCAAACGACGTGGAACGCATCAACGGACGATCCATGCCGTCATCGATCTTAAGCGACAGATCGCGACCCCACTCGATGCCAAAGCCCGAACCGCATACGCTCGCCACGTAGGCAGCCAAAAAGCCGATGGCAGCCGCAATACCGCCGATAACGGGGATGAACAGCACGAGCACCGACACGACACAGATAAGCGCCGGCAAAAAAGCGATCTGGCACACGCGCTGCAGCACGCCCGGAGTCTTGGTCATATCCTCAAACGCCTGAGCCACACAGCCCTTGGACGCGCTCATGGGAGGCTGAGGGACATATTGCTGAGGCTGACCCTGAGGGGTGGAAGCTACAGCACCAGCATTAGGAGCACCGCACACGCCGCAGAACTTGTCGTTATCGCCCATAGGAGCGCCACACTGCGAACAGAACATCGAAATCATCCCTTCGTATCTAGAGCGAATCACCTGGATCGCAAACGATGTCTTTGGCATCATTATCACCCAATGTGAGGACAAATACTCTTAGATGACGCATTTGCAACGCGCGAGGCGCTTTTCGATTGTTTGATGAGTGTGTCCGCGCTAGTTCGTGCCGCGGAAACCCTTGCCGACGATCTCGGAACTGTCGACGATCGTGATAAAGGCACCCGGATCGACTTCGCGCGCATAGCGGCGCAGTTGCACGGCCTCGCGACGGCTCAGCACGCTCATGATCACCGTCACGCACTTGCCCGAGAAGGCACCGTAGCCGCGGCTGATGGTCGCCGTGCGGTTGAGATGCTTGACGATAAACTCCTCGACCTTAAGGGGCTCGGAACAAATGACCGTGCAGACTTTGCGCAGGTGAATGCTCTCAATGGCTTTGTCGACCACGAGTGTCTTGGCAAACAGGCCGAGCACGCAATACAGACCGACACGCGGGCCATACAAAAAGGCCGCGATGGTCACGATGCCGATATCGACCAGCAGCAGGGCACGGCCAATCTCGAGCGTCGTGCGGCGCTTGAGGATCATAGCGAGAATGTCCGTGCCACCCGTCGAGGCGCCGATGTCAAAGACAATAGCGCTGCCGAGCGCCGGCAAGATGACGGCAAAGCACAGGTCGAGCCACATATCACCCGTCAGAGAGACATCGGTCGGGATAAAGAGCTCAAACAGCGAAACATAGGCGGACAACGCAAACGAGGCGAAGACGCTCCACAGGATTGCCTTGCGCTCCAAAAAGATAAAGCCCAAAACGACGAGAACCGCGTTGATAATCCACATAAAGACGCCGACGGGCAGGGTCGGGAACAGCGTGGACAGAATGACCGACACGCCCGAGGTGCCGCCAAAAGCAAAGTGATTAGGGGTTTTAAACGCAACGATGGCAAAGGCCGTAAGAATCAGGCCCAGATTGAGCTCGGCAAAAAAGCGCGGGAAGCCCGGCTCCTGGCTGCGCTTTTGACCGGCACGCTCGCCGCGCTCGATATCGGTGCGATCGACCACGCGCTCCATCGGCACCACGGGAGGACGATGCATCTCCTCGGCAGCACGTGATGCCGCCTCTGCCGCGGCGGCCTCAATCGCCCATGCCTTGCTTTCTGTTTCGTGCTCGTCGGCCATTACGGCAACCCCTCGTTAACAATTTGGAAACAATGCGCCCATTAGGGTAACGCGGAACGCGACGATTGCAACCCCTAGTTAGACGAGCGGTATGCCTACATCGGGGGGCATACAAATAACGGCCGGCCACGCTTTTGCTTGCGCGGTCGGCCGTTTAACGTTTTCGCAGATAAAATCTGCCAAAACAAACCTGTCCCTTTTTGGAAGGTTATTCGTGCTGGCTGGTGCGGTGCTCGTACTCCTCGGGGGTGATGACGTCCTCGATACGCAGGTTGACACCCGCCACCTCAAGGCCGGTCATCGCGGCAAGGCGCTCGGTGACACGTGCCTTGACATCGTCGAAGATCGCGGGCGCATAGGCGCCGTACTCGATGATGACGGAGATGTTGACGACCACGCGATTGTCATCGGTGACCTCGACCGTCACGCCCTTGGTCAGATTCTCGGCACCGAACTGCTCCTGCACAAAGTGCATGAGGTTGCCCTTCATGCCCAGGACGTGCGGTACCTCGCGGGTGGCCATGGCGACGATCTTTTCGATCACACCGTTGGAATAGGTCAGCGAGTCCTCGGACTCGTCCGCTTCCTCGTCATCCTCATCCACATCGTCGGCGGGTTCGGCCTCGACGAGCGCCTCGTCCTCGAGCGTTACGTCCTCGGCCTCGGCAGCGACGGTCTCGTCCGCCTCGAGCTCGGTATCGGCCACATCGACCTTCGTGTTAAAAGCCATGGTTCCTCCTTATGCCCACCGCGCACGCGGCGGTCGAATACATGCTAGCGGCCGCTAAACAGACGGCCGAAGAAGTTGACGATTCCGTTCTCGCCGTCGCGGATCTGGCCAATCACGGCGCCAATCAGCACAAAGAAAGCGATGACGAGCGTATCCCACAGGCCGAGTGTGAGCACCAGCACGGCGATCACAAAACCAGCGACGGCTCCAAGCGTGGTGTTGGGATGACGGACGGCATAGCTCCAGATGGCTGCCCCCGTACCCTTGATGAGACCCATGGCCTCATCAAAATCATCGGCGGCCGCGTCATGTGACTCGGTACCCTCCACCTTGGGATCGACGACCTCGCCTGCCGGCGCGGCGCTCTGATCGATAGTCAGGCGCGGGGTGCGGACGGTCTTGTCTTGATTGGTATCACTCACCGGAAACCTCCACGGTCTGGACGGTAGTCTTGGACGGCAAAAAACGAACGCGTGCGGTCGTGCCCGGCGTGCCGAGCATGGTGTCGCAGGCCTCCTCGATACGTTGCTGCATCGCGGCTGCAAGGGATGCCACGTCCCGGTCGTCGAGTGCGATGGCGTCAACCTTAAAACGGACGCGCGATTCGTCGGAGCCCTGCACGCGCGCCTCGACATGCTCGATCATCACGCGGTCGTCGCGCTCTGCCGCGGTGCGAGCACACGAGGAGAGGGCAGCGAGCGTGACCTCGATATTGCGCTCCCCCGCCGGATGCACGCAGGACGGCTCGCGACGAGCAAACATCAGGCGGAAGAAACCCACGAGCACGCCGAGCGCCACGACACCGCCGCACGCCGTAACAACAATGCGAGGCAGCGGATCGCGCATCAGCAGCATAAAGCGATAGGTATATGGCCCCCAAAACTGGCAGACTAACGTACCCAGCGCCACGACGGCGGCGGCAAAATACACGATCGCCAGGGCTCGTTTGAGCACGCGCATGCAGCGCTCCCTTCAAATCTCGATCCACAGAATGCAAAACGATTCGCATCATTATAAAAGAGCCGGGTCCGGTGCCTCATGCACGCGGATCCGGCTCATCTATTCCACGAGGCTTGCATGCTCGCTTCATTATGCCCAGATATGCACGGCTTAACCCGTGCGGGCGCTACTCCTCCTCGAGGGCAGCGATGACCTCGTCGGTCATGTCCATGGTGCTGTAAACATCCTGGACGTCGTCGAGCTCCTCAAGACGGTCGATGAGGCGCTGAACCTTCTTGGCGTCGGCGCCGGAGACCTCGGTCGGGGTGGTCGGGACCATGGTGGTCTCGGAGCCCTTGACCTGGACGCCCTGCTCCTCGAGCGCCTTGGAGACAGCCATGACCTCGTTGGCAGTAGTCCAGACGATCCACTCCTCGCCGGCGTCCTCGTAGTCCTCGCCACCGGCCTCGGCGATGGCCATCATGAACTCATCCTCGTCACCGGCAGCACCGTTGGCGATCATGGTCTCCTTCTTGGCGTTCTCGTCCAGGATCTCCTTGGCAACGACGATCTGGCCCTTGCGCTCAAACTGGAAGGCGACGGAACCGGAGGTGCCCAGGTTGCCACCAGCGTGGGAGAAGGCGGAACGGACGTCGGCAGCGGTGCGGTTGCGGTTGTCGGTCAGGCAGTCGACGTAGACGGCGACACCGGCGGGACCGTAGCCCTCGTACACGATGTTCTCGTAGACGGCGGCATCGGCACCCGAACCAAAGGCCTTGTCGATAGCAGACTTGATCTTGTCCTTAGGCATGGACTGAGCCTTGGCCTTGGCGACGGCAGCGGCGAGGCTGGCGTTGTTCTCGGGCAGCGGGTCGCCGCCGAGACGGGCAGCAACGGTGATGTTGCGGCTGAGCTTGGAGAAGAGGGCGGAACGCTTGGCGTCCTGCGCGCCCTTACGATGCTTGGTTGTGGCCCACTTAGAGTGTCCGGACATACGTGTCTCCTATCGGTTTCGACCTAAAGCCCAGCGCGAATGCTCGGGCAATATAAACAAACGCTATAAATGATATACCTACTGGCCTGTGAGATAAACAAAAAAATGAAGGCGTCGTGATGATGCAGCCCCTTGGCACAAAGCAGCCTGACCCCAATGCGCCAATCTTTGGTTAGGTCCACAGGCGGTCGCTGCGGGTGATCGTGGCGCCGATGGCGAAAGGCATGCATGCAATGACCGGGTACAGGTAGCGCATGTAGGTCGACCCGTTACATGGACCAATCAGGCACACAGCGAGCACACCCAGCAGCGGTATCCAGATGGCCAGCGCGCGCCACGAATGGCGGCGCAACAGGTAGACCACCACGACGATCATGATCCACACATAGGTGGCCGAACTCATGGTGAGCGAGATAAACGGAATGCGCTGCACCGCCACGCGGTACAGGTTAATCAGGTGGTCGCACCAGCGCACGGCTTTGCTGTCGACCGGATGGAAGTCAAAGTACTTGAGGTTATCGGGCTTCGCCATGATCTCGGCACTGCGCGCCGTGCTGTAGACCCACGCATCGCGAGCGCTCGGATAGAAGTACCCGTAGTAGTTATTGACGAGCGCCGAGATATAGCACTCGGGGTCCTTTTTGAACATCTGGGCCCACACCTTAAAATAGGCCTTGATGTCCTCCTGCGAGGCGTACTCATTGAAGCAGTTTTTGACGGCATCCGATTTGTCGGGGTTGTAGCGACGGCCCAGGTTCTCGTACTTAAGCACGCGATCGATCACGGCACGCTCTTCGTCGGTCACCAAGCCGTCGCAAGGAGCCTCCACGATGGTGCCGTCCTCCTTAACCGTGGGGTTGACGCCCGAGTTGAGGCCGTCGTGCTTTTGGACAAAACGAGCCGTCTGCTGGAACGGAATCGAGAGGATTTCGCGCTTGGAGCCCGGCGTGATATCGTGCGCCGGCATAAAGACCTTGGTGAAATACATGTTGGAGACAAGGCAGAGCGCAAGCACTGCGAGCACGCCGACCCAGCGGAAGCGTGGCGTGGCGTACGAGGGCGTGACGCCAGGCTGTTTGGCCACGCGACGGGCCACGTGCGCGTCCCATGCGCAAAACGCCGCCGCGATTACGCATGCCGCCAGGGGAAACACCAGGCCGCCGTTGCGCAGAAACGTGGAACCCATGGCGCCCATAGCGAGCAGCAGCCAGTCATGGCGCGCAAAGAGCACGGGCCTCTGTTCGCCCGCACGCTCGGCATTGGCATCGCGACGGGGCAGGCCGCATGCCACAAGCTTCACGGTCTGCACCAACAGCACCAAAAACGCGTCGGCAAACAGCACATCTTTGGTAAGCAGGGCCGCGTAGTTGGAGAACATGGGCATAAACACAAAGAACAGCAAGATCACGCCGCGGACCGGCAGGCTCACGCCTAGCTTGCGCAGCGACGAGATGGAATAGGCCATACAGGCGGCCGTAATGACGAACTGAGCGCAGGTGTAGATGGCAAGACCTGCGTTGGCGCTGTTGAACAGTGAAAGCCCCAGCTGGACGCACGAACCGATGATAGCCGTGTGCACCACGGGGTGATGTCCGTTGAGCAACACATTGGGATTGAGCAGACGCAGGTAGTCACTCGTGCCGTTGGGGTAGTTGAACCACTGGCGAATCTGCGCACCCGTATCTCCCATAAAAAGGCCGGGCAGCGAGGCGATAAGCGTGGGCGCCCAGACAATCATGAGCACAAGAAACGGCCCGACAAAGGGATGGACCGAGAGCAAGGCGTGGGCAACACGCCACACGCGACCAAAGTGGGTCTCCGAAAACGGAATGCGGCGGGAGCTCAACCAATCCAAAAACTCAAAAGCCAGATAGAAGGCCACAATCGCCAGAAGCATCCAGCCCGCGCCGCCAATCCAGGCGCAGATAACGCGTGCCTTGTCGCCCAGCACAATCTCTGCCGAATCGGTAAGGTCGTAGCTACGGCCGAACACCATGCAAACGGCAAAGAACAGCGATGGCAGCACGACCGACGGGCGCCAAGCGTCACCGCGGCCAAAGAACACATAGCGAAACGGCAGCGTGAGCAAGCAGGCAAGCGCGAGCAGCATCACTGCGTCGGTATGGCCGGCAAACGAGAGAAGTACCTCGTAGCACACGTAGAGCGTGCCCGTCGCCTTGGGGTCGATCGCCAGGACCGCATTGCTCGACACCGGGGCGGGATCGATGGAAAACGCCGTAGTCGCCAGCAGGGCGAGCAAAAATGCGATGAGCGTCTGCTTGGCGGGATAGCGCTTAAACCAAACGATGCGGGCGGCGTCGCGCGCAGCCGTTGCGGAGAGGTCGGAATCCTTCACAGTCCGAATAGCCTTTCTAGAAACCTGCCAAAAAGGGACAGGTTTATTTTGGCAGGTTTTATCTGGGGAAACGTTACGGTTCTGTCATCGTTGCCCGACAAAACCACCACAAAGGTGCCTGTCCCCCTTGTGGTGGTATGTGGTGGCTAGGCGTCGAGGTAGATGCGCTGGGGACGGTTGCGGCGGAGGGCAAAGATGACAAGCGCCAGGCCCGCAATCACGAGTGGCAGACTCAACAGCTGACCCATGGTGATGACGCCGCCCAGCAGATAGCCCAGCTGGGCATCGGGCACGCGCACAAACTCAATGAGGAAGCGGACGATGCCGTAACCCATCACAAACACGCCCATAAACGTGCCCTGGGGCAGCAGCGGTTTTTTGCGGCTGAGCACCTGCAAGATGCAAAAGAGCACAATGCCCTCTAGGAATGCCTCGTAGAGCTGGGAGGGATGGCGCGGCATATCGCCCGCGGCGCCGCCGAAGATCACGCCCCAGGGCAAATCGGTCGGCTTGCCCCACAGCTCGCCGTTGACAAAGTTGGCGCAGCGCCCCAGGCACAGGGCCAGCGGAGCACCGATAACGGCAAGGTCGGCGATAGTCCAGGCATCGAGCTTGTACATACGGCACACGAGCACGCCACCGATGATGCCGCCCACCAGGCCGCCGTGGAAACTCATGCCGCCTTCGTTGGTGGCGAAGATCTCGAGCGGATGCGCCCAGTAGTAGCCATCACCGTAAAAGATGACGTAGAACAGGCGGGCGCCAATGATAAGGCCAAAGACCACACCGACCACGACGCTCGTCAGGTCGTCGACCGTAATGTCGAAACCCCAGCGACGCTGCGTGCGATACATGACGACCGCCGTGAGCAGAGCGCCGACCACGTAGGCCAAGCCGTACCAGTAGATGGTGATGGGCCCCGCCGAAATCGCGACGGGATCAAGCATATGGTAGAGGTCGTTGAGCATATCGGTCCCCCTGCTCCCTACATACAAATGCGGCCGCGGGCCTTGCGCTCGCAGCCGCATATTTGGGCGTAACGTCTATGCGGAGTACGCCGTCCGCAGCTTTCGCATCTTAGAACGGCGCGTACTCGTCGTACAGGTCCTCGGTCTCGCCGGAGGCATTGACCTGCTCGACACGGGTAACGCCGGGTACGTGCTCCTTGAGAATACGCTCGATACCCATGGACAGGGTCAGTGCGCTCATAGGGCAGCCGGCGCAGGCACCCTGAAGCTCAAGCTGGACGACGCCCTCGTCGTCGACGCCCACATACTCCATATCGCCGCCGTCAGCCTGCAGGTTGGGGCGGATCTCCTCAAGAACCTTCTTAAGCAGCTCTTCGTTAACAGCCACAGGGGCTCCTTTCTCACAATAACGCGGGCGCGCCCGCGGACAGAGCTATGTTACTACAGCCATGTACCCGCTCACGAGCCGTCCATGCGCGCGGACACGACTTTCACGAGCAGTCAATTTGGGACGGGGCTTTTTAGCTGCTTTTGCCGACGCCCGGCGCTAGCACACGCTGCCGCTACTGCTGAGTTTGTTCCCCGGTGCCGATGTGGACATCGACGATAACCTGGCGGTAGCTGATGCCGCAGGAGTCGAGAATGCGGCGACTGATGCGGCCGTCGTCGGTGTCGGCGTACTTATTGTCCAGGTAGACAACCTCGCCCACGCCCACCTGCGCCAGGATCTTGGCGCAGTCATGGCACGGGAACAGCGTGACGTAGACCGTGGAACCCTCAAGGTCTTTGAGCGAGCCGCGGTAGTTGAGCACGGCGTTGGCCTCGGCATGGACTACGTAGTTATGCTTGTCCTGCAGCGGGTCATCGCTCGTGCCCCACGGGAAAAAGTCATCGTTGAGTGCCGAGGGCGTACCGTTGTAGCCCACCGAAAGGATGCGGTGGTTGGTGCTGGCGATGCACGCGCCCACCTGCGTGTTGGGGTCCTTGCTACGGCGCTGCGCGGCGATGGCCACGCTCATAAAGAACTCGTCCCAGCTAATAACGTCGCGGCGCTTGCCCGACGTGGTTTGATGAAGATCGTCCGACATGGCAGACACCTCCGAAATCGCAATAGTTTGACCCATTGTAGCAGGTGGAAGGTGGAGACGTTTTTGTCCCACCTCCCCCATCGCTACGCGCGACGGGGCTTTTGATTGATGCGGTACAGCTCGGCGAGACCCCGTAGCGTCAGTGCGTCGTCTACCGTCAGGCTGTGACCGACCAACGCCGCGAGCGCCTCGGCATCGTCGCCGGTGATGACGATGGGCACGCTGCCCTCCCCCGCCGCCTTGGTCGAGCGCATCTCGGCAAGCACCATGTCGAGCATGCCGTCGATGCGGGCCACCTCGCCCAAGACCACGCCCGAGCGCATGGCCTCGCGCGTGTTGCGACCGATCACACGCGTGGGTGCCGAGGGCTCGACCTGCGGCAGGCGCGCCGCAGCGGCCGAAAGCGAGCGGGCGCCAAGCGCCAGACCCGGCGCGATAACGCCGCCGACAAAGGTTCCATGCGCATCGATGACCTCGATATTGGTCGTAGTGCCCAGATCGATCACGATGCACGGAGAGCCGTAGACGGCACGGGCCGCCACGGCGTCGGCGATGCGATCGGGACCGATCTCTGCTGGATCGTCGTAGTGCACGGGCATACCGGTCTTGAGGCCCGGCCCCACGGTGAGCACGCGCCCCGTGCAGGTGCGGGAAAGCGCCGCCTTCCACGGGCGCTCGAGCGCCGGCACCACACAACTCAGCACGGCCGCCGCGGGAACGAGTACACCCGGCATGCCTGCATCGGCTGACAGCGCGCCCATGACCTGCACGAGCCTCATGCGCGCCTCGTCGGCCGTGATGCTCGACGGCGTCGTGATCTCGCACGTCGCAAGCGGGCATTCCTGCGCCGCGGCCGAATCCTCGGCAAACAGGCCAAAGCGAATGAATGTGTTGCCCACGTCGACCGTCAATATATATGCGCAGCCATTAAGCATCGTCGGCACTCCTTTCGTCTGCCCAGCAGTATATCGCCTACCCAAACCAGCTAAAAAGCCCCGTCCCAAATTGACTACCTTGCGGCTATACTGATGCGCGGTCGTGCGCGAGCTCACGCGGCGGCCCTTGGTAACCCGACTTCCCGCGCCGTATCCGTAGCGGCGCTTGCGGGGGAAGCGGATATACGCAAAGGAGTTCTATATGAGCAATCCCTCGAACCGCACCTCGATGCGCGGTCAACTCACGCTGCGCGGCGTCGTCATCGGCGTCCTTGGCTGCGTGATTATCACGGCAAGCTCGGCCTATACCGCCCTCAAGATGGGCGCCCTCCCCTGGCCGATCATTTTCGCTGCCGTCATTTCGCTGTTCTTCCTGAAGCTCATGGGCAACGCCAGCCTCAACGAGGCCAACGTCACCCACACCATCATGTCTGCGGGCGCCATGGTCGCCGGCGGCCTGGCGTTTACCATCCCGGGCGCCTGGATGCTGGGCTATGCCGACCAGATCAGCTGGCTCGACATGTTCATCGTGGCGCTCGCCGGCACCATCTTGGGCCTACTGGCCACGGCACTCATCCACCGTCACTTTATCGTGGACGCCGCGCTGGAGTTCCCCACCGGCAACGCCGCAGCTCAGACCCTGCGCGCCACCGAGGCCGGCGGCAAGACCGGCAAGCAGCTCTTTGGCTCCATGGCCATTGCAGGCATCTACAGCGTGTTGCGCGACGCCCTGGGCGTGGTGCCCAGCATGCTGTGCACGCTCAATATCCCCGGCGTGACCTTTGCCATCTACAACTCGCCCATGTTGCTGTCCATCGGCTTTTTGGTGGGCTTTGCCCCCGTCGCCTTCTGGTTTGCCGGCGCGCTGCTGGGCAACTTTGGCATCATCGTTGGCGGCAACGCTGCCGGCCTGTTCGATATTGTGACCGCGCAGGGTATCGTTAAGTCCCTCGGTATGGGCCTTATGATGGGCTTTGGCGTCGCCGTCGTCCTTAAGGACATCCTGCCGCAGGTCGCCGGTATCGTCCGTGGCCTCGCCGCCGACAGCTCCACCGACACCGACGAGCAGTCGCTCATCTCGGGCTCGCTTAAGCTCGACGCCGGCATCATCGGCCTGGGCACCGCAGCCATCGCCGTGATCGTTGCCATCGCGCTCGACCTTGGCCCCGTTCCGGCCGTCATCGTCACGCTGTTCACCTTTGTCACCACTATCATGAGCGCGCAGAGCTGCGGCCAGACGGGCATCGACCCCATGGAGATTTTTGGCCTCATCGTCATGCTCATCGTGGCAGCCTTCGCGCAGCTCGCGCAGGTCAAGCTGTTCTTTATCGCCGGCATCGTGGCCGTGGCGTGCGGCCTTGCGGGCGACGTCATGAACGACTTTAAGGCCGGAGCCGTACTGGGTACCAACCCGCGCGCACAGTGGGTCGGCCAGGCCATCGGCGGCATCGTGGGCGCCCTGGTCGCTGCCGCCGTCATGGTCGCGCTCGTAACCGCCTATGGTCCGGACGCCTTCGGCCCCGACAAGAGCTTTGTGGCCGCACAGGCAAGCGTGGTCGCCACCATGGTCTCGGGCATCCCGAGCGTGCCGTGGTTCGCAGGCGGCTTTATCGCCGGCATCGTCATGTACTGGCTCGGCATTCCGGCCATGATGATCGGTCTAGGCGTGTACCTGCCGTTCTACATGTCGCTCACGGCCTTCCTGGGCTCCTGCGTCAAGCTCGCCTACGACAAGTGGGCCGCACACCGCGACGCCGAGGCCGGTCTTTCGGACGAGGAAAAGGCCGCCAAGGACGCCGCCTCCCAGGAGCAGGGCCTGGTTGTCGCCAGCGGCCTGCTGGGCGGCGAGTCCATCGTCGGCGTTATCCTGGCGTTTGTCTCCGTGGGCCTGAGCCTGCTGGGCTAAGTCGAGCGGCCGCTCGACAGCGACCATATTGCCTACGGCTTGCCCGGTCGGTAGCTTTCGCGGCTGCCGACCGGCCTTTTTGATATCGAAACAAAGAAAGGCCGGCGCGCTGCGTTTAACAGCGCACCGGCCTTATCGGTTAAGCTATCGAAGCGTTCCTGCCATGAACCGAAGTTCGTTGCAGAAACTACGCTCGAAACGCTACATCTGCTTGCGACGACGATCGCTCAGCGTCACACCAGCGGCCACGAGGGTGATACCGCCGATGACGAACACCTCACCTGCAAGTGCGGAGTCATCGCCAGTCTGGGCGAGCTTGTCCGACGCGGCCTTCTGTTTGCCCGCGGGAGCCTTTGCAGCTGCCTGCGTGACCTGGGGCTTTGCCTGCGGCTTGGTCTGCGGCTCGGCCTTGGGGTGGTACTTGTCGTACTCGGCCTGTGCGGCAGCCAGAGCGTCCTTGGCATCGCCAAATTCGGCCAGCGCGGCGGCATAGACGCCGTTGGCATCAGACAGCTTGGCGTCGGCATCGGCAGCCGCCTGCTTGAGACCCGCCTCGGCGTCGACGGCAGCCTTATAGCGCGCGTAGGCAGCATCGAGCTTGGGCAGCTGGTTCTTGGGCGTCCAGCCCGCATTGAACGCCGTGGTGCCGGCAGCGAGAGAGGCCTTATCATCAACGTTTTCGAGGTCTGCCTTGAGCTCCTCGGTGGCTGCGAGCTCGGCCTTGGCCTTGACGATCTCGAAATTCGCTTCGACTACTGCCTCGTTTGCTGCGTCGAGCTGCTTTTTGGCCTCGCCAACGCCGGCGTCGGCGGCATCATAAGCTGTCTCGGCGTCGTCAACAGCCTTCTGGGCCGTGACGTAGCGCTGGAATGCCTCGTTCGCCGCGTCGAGCGCGGTCTGCGCGGTCGCGGCCTTGCCCCGAGCGTCGGACAGGGCCCGCTTCTTGCTGGAGACTTCCTGCCGAGCATTTACGAGAGCCGTTGCGGCAGCGGTCTGTGCAGTCTGGGCCCTCTCCACCTCAGCTTGAGCGGCGGCGTCGGCCTTCGTGGCGGCATCGAGCGCACTCTTTTTGCTCTCAAGATCCGCCCTTGCGGCATCGCGCTTGGCGGTGAGGTCCTTGACCGAAGCGGTAGCATCCTTATAGGCCTTGTTGGCCTTGTCGGACTTCGCCTGGGCGGCATCGAGCGCAGTCTGCGCCTCGGTCTTGCGGGCAGCAGTCTCCTGCGCCTTCTCCTGGCATTCGGAGAGCTTTGCGTTGGCGGCGGCGAGCGCGGACTTGGCAGCGGCAGCCTCGCTCTTGGCGGCATCAAGGTTCGCCTTCGGCGTCGCGATGTCAATACTCTTCAAATTTGCAGCGGCCGCGTCATAGGCGGTCTTGGCCGCAGCGGTAGCAGACTTAGCCTTCTCGTACTCGCCCTTGGCGGTGTTCGCGTTCGTGTCGGCCACGGTATAGGCGTCCTGCGCGTCTTTCTGATTATTGAGAGCGGCGAGATATGCCGTATCGGCCGTGCCCAGCGTCTTCTGCGCCTCCGCCAGCTTATTCTGCAGCTGCTTCAGCTGCTCCTTCTGCTCCTGCGTACCGCCCGCATTGTAGGCGGAATCGATGTAGTCGTTGAGGAGCTTCTTGAACTCGGAGACGGTGAAATCAGCCTGAGTGTCATCAGCGCTGTAATCGAAGATGGTTACCTCGGAATCGGTGTTCTTTCCGCTACCGGTTGCAATACCGATGGCTTCCGTAGCGGAATCGATGATGTTGAGATAGTGCCCGCACTCATGGTAGATGCTGTTGTAGTTCTGATAGATGTAATAGGAATCATATCGGTGGCTACCGAGCGCGTCGCCATACTGCTCGACGTACTTATCGAATGCCTTCTTCTCCTGGGTGTAGAGACCGGTGTATGGCCATCCGAGAGTGTCCTCAGTCTCGCCGCCGGTATATGCGCCGCCACCGCCGGCAAGATTCTCCCCGTTGTCGAAGTAGCAGTTCGAGTGTCCCCAAATGTTCGATGAATATGATGCATTAAGGGCGGCTGCCACAGTCATGCGAAGGCTGACGCTGAGCGCCGACTGACCGTTCGCCTTGCGGAGGTTGTTCTGGGTGTCGAGATATGTCAGGGCGTTGCGCATCTGCTCCAAGGAGAGCGGGTTGGTGTCGCGAGACATGTCCTGATCGACGTACTTGTCATACCATTCGGCCTTGTCATCAGCACCAGTCAGCATCGATACGGCATCCTTGGCGTTCTTTTTCTGCGTGGCCGTGAACTGGCTGCCGCCGCTGATATAGTTCAAGAAGCCGAACATACCCTGGTTGATGACATTCTGGTCTACGGTCATGTTCGACTTGAGGTCGGCAATCTGCTGGTTAAGCTTCTCGACCTCGGCATTCGCGGCATCGTATGCCTTCTTGGCGGTATCGGATTCAGCGCATGCCGTCTCCCACTCGCTGTGCTTCTGCTGACGGATCCCGACGAGTCGGTCGTACTCCGCCTTCTTGTCGGCCTCGGTCTTCTGAGCCTGCTCGTATGCGTCCTTGGCGGTTGCGTACTTGCCGGTCGCATCGCTGAGCTTCGCGTTCGCCTCGTCGTATGCAGTCTGCGCGGAGGCTAAAGCATTATTAGCAGAGTTGACACGCTCCTGAGCAGCAGGAACGGCGGCCTGGGCATTTTTGAGATTCGACTGTGCAGTAGCGTCGGCGGCAGTCGCGGCGTCAAGGGCGCTCTTCGCGGTAGCAAGCTCGTTGGCAGCGGTATTCTTGGCGGCCTCGAGCGCACCCAGATTGACACCCGTGCCAGAAGTAGCGGCATCGAGCGCAGCCTGCGCCTGATCCAGCTTCAGCTGGGCGTTGTTATGTGCGGTTTTTGCAGCAGCAAGGGCAGCGGCGGTCTGCTTTTTCTTTGTCTGAGCGGACGTCAGAGCAGACTCGGCATCGCTCTTTGCCTTCTCGGCATTGGAGAGAGCCGTCTTGGCGGCATCGAGCTCACCCTCGGCAGTCTTCACATCGGCGTTCGCTGCATCGAGTTTTGCCTGCGCGTCCTCGACGGCCTTCTTGGCGGCCTCGTACCCATCCATGGCCTCGAGCTTGGCCTTGGCGTCATCGAGGGCTTTCTTGGCTTCGTCGCGCTTTGTGTTGGCATCCTTGAGCGCCTGGGTCTTTTCATCGACGCTCTTGTTGGCCTGATCGAGCTGGCCGTTCAGGTCGTCCAGCTTCTTCTGCTGTTGCTCGGCCTTGTCGACGGCCGCCTTAAGCTCGTCAATCTTCTCCTGAAGCGCGGCGACTTCTGCCGCGTTCTGCTCGGCCGCATTGTCGCTCAGGGCCTTTGCAGCATGGTCTCTTTGCTGCTGCGCCTGCTTTTGAGACTGGCCCGCCGCGTCGGCCTTCTTCTGAGCAGCATCGTAAGCGGCCTGAGCGTCCTTGAGCTGCTTTGCCGACTCCTCGGCCAGCTGGGCAGCCGTCTTTACGATCGCCTGGTTACCGGCGACAACGGTGTTCTCTACAGAACTACCCCCCCCCTGAACAGAATCGCCGTTATCGGTTGACGGTGCAGCAATTGCCGCCAGCGGCGACATGAGCGGCTGAGCGATGAGGCCAGCCGTCAAAACGGTTGCGACGGCGCGGTTGGCAACGCCTTTGACGTTGACGGCCTTGGCCCGAGGCTCAAAGTGCTGCGGGCTATAGTTTGCCATGGCTTTCTCCCTTTGACACGGATGTATACATACGCGTTAAATTGTAGGTACCGATTTTTGGATTCTGTTGCGCAACATTGGCGACCGTCTGATCTTTTGAAACTGATACCTCATGACATCACAATTTCGACACATATGAGGGAGTTCGTGAATCATATTTTCGTGAGGTGGCATCCGCTTTGCCATGTACGCTTGTTCTTACGTCATCCGCCCCGCCAGCCGGCATCCAACTAGCGCCCTGCCCGCCTTGGTGTAGAGTAAGGCCGACGGGCGGGATACGCGGCCCGTGCCAGAACGAGGTGGACATGGAACTCGACAAACAGCAGCTCAAGCGATTGCGCGAGCGCCATCACCGGCGCCATGGCATCCGCCCTGCCCATAGCAAAGCTATGGAGAACGCCGGCCGCTTCCTGAGGCGCGCATTCAACATTCGCGAGGGTCGCGCACCCTATCACGTGATTCGCAGGCGCTTTGTAAACGGGGCGCGCCTGACCGGCTCTCACCTGTGCATCCTCATCATCGCCATGCTCATCGCGAGCATCGGCCTCGATATCGATTCGGACATCGCCATCGTGGGCGCCATGCTCATCTGCCCGCTCATGGGCTCGGTCCTTGCCATGGCATACGGCATCGCCACGCTCGACCGCGAGATTACCGTCGAAGCCGTCGCGGGCTTGGCTCTACAGATGGCCTTTTGCCTGGTCACGTCCACGCTGTATTTTAAGCTCTCGCCCCTTGGCACCGCCACGGCCGCCATCGTCGACAACTCGACGCCCACCGTGTGGGACCTTGCCGTCGCGCTCGCGGGCGGCTTTGCGGGCGGCCTGGGCAACTCGCGCGACCAGGAGCCCTCGACGCTCATCGCTGGCGTGGCGGTGGCGACCGCACTCATGCCGCCCCTGTGCGCGGCGGGCTACGGCATCGCCATCGCGAGCGGGTCGCTATTCCTCTCGGCCCTCTACGAGTTTGGCATCAACGTCGTCTTTATCGCGCTGGCGGCCGAAGCCGTATTGCTTCTTTTGCGTGTGCCGCTCAAGCGTGACCTCAACGGCGACGGCATTGTGACCGCCGAGGAAAATGCCGAGGCCGATGAGCTGTCACACAAGGTGCGCCGGCGCATCATCGTGGGTACGGTGATCTTTGCCATCCCCTGCATCGTTATGACCGCGAGGTCCGTTGGCTCGGCGCAGGCCGGCGTGCAGGACGGCTACGGCGTCACCGAAACTACGCGCGAGCTTGCCGCGGTGCTGCCGGGCTTTAAGGACTACACCGTCGCCGTCGAGACCTCGGCTACCGAGGGCGACAAGGAGGGCCTTGTCGAGCGCGAGGTTGTCGCCCACGTGACGACAAGCGAGGTGCTCGGGGCGCACGACCGCCGCGTTGCCCGCAATCTCATCGACCTCAACGTGCCCGAGCTCGATCGCGTAGAGTTTGACGTGAAGTGATGCCGGCGCGGGATGTTGCAAAGCGCACGTAGCAGCTCAGGGTATCGGTGCCAAAGGGATCGACTTTGACAAACGGGGCAGTTTCGTCGCAGCCGCCTTCGTTACTCGATCCCATGTCGTCACCATCGAAGAATTCCATCGCTGCCGTTTCCTTCATATTCCAGGGCGTTTGCCAAGCTCTGTCCAATTGTGACTCGCAGCTTAACAAACGCCCCTTAAGGCTAGCTTAGGCTCGCGGCAGCCAGAGCTGTTAGCCGCAAGACGCACAGGGGACGCAGGAATGCGATGATCCGTTTTCCTCCGTTCCCGGCGGATCATTTTTAGTACCTGAAGAAGCCCTCACCCACGCTTTCGCCCAGCTTACCTTCGTCGAGCATCTTTTTAAGGACGGACGCCATGGCCTTAAAGTTGTAGGGCATCATCATCTTTTTGAGCAGCGGGCTCAGCAGACCCGGAACCTTTTGATACTGCATGACGATGTTGTAGGCCGTCTGGATGCCCACCGTGTCGAACACGCGGAACGGGCCCTTGGGGGCGCCGGTGCCGCGCGTCCATGCGAGGTCGATGCTCTTGGGATCGCTCACGCCCGAGACATACAGGTCAAGGCCCGAAAGCAGCCATGGCACCAGCATGGAATTGAGCAGATAGCCGTTCTTTTCCTTGTTGACGGGCAGGGCAAGCATGCGAATGTCGTTGGCGAAGTCGACGAGCTCGTCGAAGTAGCGCTTGTCGGTTTAGTCCTGCGCCATGACCTCGGTCATGTTGTTCTTCCAGATGGAATTGGCAAAGTGCAGCGACAGGTACTTCTCGGGGCGGCCGGTGTACTTGGCAAAGGTGCTCGGTAGCAGCGTGGAGGAGTTGGTCACGACGACGGTCTTTTGCGGGAGGACCGGGGCGAGCTTCTTGTAGAAGTCGATCTTTGCCTGGGTGTCCTCAGCCATAGACTCAATGACCAGGTCGGCGTCGGCCACTGCCTTGGCGAGATCGAGCTCCAGTTTGAGTGTAGAGTAGGCACGCTCGACGGCGGCGAGTGCCACTTCCTTGTCGAAGGGCTGGTCGCTATCGGCGATACCGGTGCACCACTCACCCGTGCCATCCGCCATGCCCTCGATAGCCGCGATGTACTCCTCGCGCACATGATCGATCTTGGGCTGGGTGCGGCCGATGCTGCCCTCGCTGCGCAGCCAAATCGTCACATCGAAGCCGCAGTAGGCAGCCTGAAAGGCAATCTGGCTTCCCAATACGCCGCCGCCGGCAACGCAAACGGTCTTGTAGCTCATAGGAACAGTCCTCTCTTACGTAATTCCATAGATGTGTATTTATTCAACCGTAAGGGGACAGCACGCTGGGGGTGGGTTCTATAAACGGACGGTAATTTGCGGCGAACGGCTACACCCGTTCATTAACTCTCGATTTTGAGGGCATTTTTTTTGGCGCTGCTGAACCGCTGTTTTCGGAAGTGCGGGGAAAAATCGGGGTTCGCCGACCAGACCGGCTTTTTTTACAACAAAACCGCAGGTCGCGAGAGTCTAAAAAGGCGGTGTGCTCGGGAGGTTCGCGTTTTTCCCCGCACTTCCGAAATCCAAGCTCGCAGGAGAGGAAAGCGAGGCAATTTACACTACATATGTCCAGCAAAAACGGGTGGTAGCCGGTACGGCTACCACCCGTTTATCTCATATCTAGCCCACAGCAGGCCAGCTACTTCTTAATGCCGCGTCCCAGACGCTTGGCGACCGATGCAACGGCCTCCTCGCTGGCCGGTCCACAGCTCACGCAGCCGTCATGGGCACGCATCTGGCCGGTGACCTCGTCCATCGCGAGCGGCGCCACCTTCTCGAGCTTAAAGCCCTTGCCGGCGCGCATGTTCTCCTTGGCCACGCTAATCATGAGCTTAATACGGTTGAGCTGGTTGACCTCGGACGCACCGGGGTCGTAGTCCACCGCAACGATGTTGCTCTCGGGATGTTGACGGCGCAGTTCCTTGATCACGGCCTTGCCCACCACGTGATTGGGCAGGCACGCGAAGGGCTGCGTGCAGATGATATTGGGTGCGCCATGGTCAATCAGGTCGAGCATCTCGGCCGTAAGCAACCAGCCTTCGCCCATGTTGTTGCACACCGAAAGCACCGTGCGGGCCTTGTCGGCCATGGTGCCGATGCGCTCGGGTGCCTCAAAGCGGCGGGACTTTTCGAGCATCTCCTCCACCGGCGTACGCATCCAGTCCACGAGCTTAATAAGCGCTTGCATGCCCGCGCGCGTAGTGGCAGAGCTTCCCAGCTCGTCCTTCTGCAGCTCGGCGTTGCTCATGGAGTACAGGAAGAAGTCGAGCAGGCCCGGTACTACGGCCTCGCAGCCCTCGCGCTCGATAACGTCGACCACGTGGTTGTTGGCCGTGGGATGGAACTTGACCAGGATCTCGCCGACCACGCCCACGCGCGGCTTGGCGCCCTCGCCCACGAGCGGCATGGTGTCGAACGCGCGGATGGCCTCGCGGCACAGCTTGGTGTAGTTGTGGCGGTTGAACTTGGGCGCCAGTTTGCGGGCGCGCGCCATGTACTCCTCGTAGAGCGCGTTGGCGGCGCCGGGCGTGGCCTCGTACGGGCGGCAGCGATAGAGCATCTGCATCATCACGTCGCCAAAGAGCACCGCGTAGACTGCCTGCTTAAGCAGCGCCGGCGTAATCTTAAAGCCGGGGTTGTCCTCGCCGAGCGCCACTGCCGAAAGCGAGATCACCGGGATCTCGGGGTGGCCGCTCTCGCGCAGGGCCTTGCGGATGAGTGCGATGTAGTTGGTGGCACGGCAGCCGCCGCCGGTCTGGCTGATAACCACGGCTGTCTTGGACAGGTCGTACCGACCGCTCTCGATGGCCTCCATAATCTGGCCCGTCACCAGGATCGACGGATAGCAAATGTCATTGTTCACGTAGCGCAGGCCAGCCTCGACGGCATCGTGGTCGGTCGAGGGCAGCAGCTCCAAGTTGTAGCCGGCACCGCGGAACACCTCTTTGACCAGGTCAAAGTGAATCGGCGCCATCTGCGGGCACAGGATGGTGTAGCCCTCCTCGCGCATCTGCTCGGTAAAGGGCACCTTGGGCCACGCGGTCGAAGCACTCTCACGCTGCGCCTCAAACGTGTACTTGCGGCTCGCGAACGCGGGGGCATCCGTGGAGGGCGCCACCGGCGCGGCATCGCCTTGCTCGTAGGCCTCGCCCGCGGCCGTGGCATCGGCCAGGCGCTCGGCCTCCTGGTCCTTGAGCGCTGCCATGAGCGAGCGGATGCGGATGCGCGCGGCACCCAGGTTAGACACCTCGTCGATCTTAAGCACGGTGTAGATCTTGCCGCTGGCTTCCAGAATCTCCTGCACCTGATCGGTGGTCAGAGCGTCCAGGCCGCAGCCGAAGGAATTGAGCTGGATCAGGTCCAGGTCGTTGCGCATCGTCACAAAACGGGCGACGGCGTACAGGCGGCTGTGGTACATCCACTGGTCGACGACGCGAATCGGACGCTCGGGCTTTACCAGATGCGCAAGCGAATCCTCGGTAAAGACCGCAAAGCCAAAGCTCGAGATAAGTTCGGGCAGGGCATGGTTGATCTCGGGGTCGTTGTGGTAGGGACGACCGGCGAGTACGATGCCGTGGCCGCCGTGGTCCTCGACCCACTTAAGAGCCTCCTCGCCCATGGTCTGGATATCCTCGTGGAAACGCGCATCGGCCTCAAAAGCAGCGTTGACGGCGGCATCGACCTCGGAGCGCGTGATCTTGGGACCGCGCACGCGACCGCGACCGGCTTGCGCATCGGCCACACGGTCGACGGCGAGCACCTGGTACAGACGGCGCTTAAGCTCGGTCTTATCGTGATACGGCACAAACGGATACAGGAACTCGATGTTCTGTTCGCGAATCTCGTCGATGTTGAGCGCCAGCGCTGTGGGGTAGCTCATGACGATGGGGCAGTTGTAACAGTTGCCAGCCGTCGGATCCTCCTTGCGCTCCCAGCGCACGCACGGCATCCAGATGAAGTCGACATCGCGGTCGATGAGGTTCATCACATGGCCGTGGCTCATCTTTGCCGGGTAGCACACGCTCTCGGACGGCATGGACTCGATGCCCGCCTGGTAGGTCTTTTTGCTCGACTGGTCGGACAGCTGCACGCTAAAGCCCAGGCGCGTAAAGAACGCGTGCCAGAAGGGGTAGTTCTCGTACATGTTGAGTGCGCGCGGGATACCCACGGTGCCGCGCGGGGCCTCGTCGGGACTCAGGATCTCGCGGTTAAAGAGCAGCTCGTTTTTCTTTTTGAAAAGGTTGGGGGCCTCAGTCTTCTGCTTTTTGTGGCCGGCGCCCTTCTCGCAGCGGTTGCCGGTAATGAAGCGCCTGCCGCCGCCAAAGTCGTTGACGGTAAGCTGGCAGTTGTTAGAGCAACGGCCGCAGCGGACATGCTTTTGCGTCACGGTAAGGTGCGCGATGTCCTCGGCAGAAAGAATGGTCGAGGTGCCGTCGGCGCCGGCGCGATCGCGGGCGAGCAGGGCCGCACCGTAGGCGCCCATGCAGCCGGCGATGTCGGGACGCACGGCATGAACGCCGGTGAGCTGCTCAAATGCGCGCAGCGTGGCATCGGACATAAAGGTGCCGCCCTGGACGATCACCTGGCTGCCGATCTCCTTGGGGTCGCGCAGCTTAATGACCTTGAACAGGGCGTTCTTGATGACGGAATAGGACAGGCCGGCCGCGATGTCGCCCACCGTGGCGCCTTCCTTTTGCGCCTGCTTGACGCGCGAGTTCATAAAGACCGTGCAGCGGCTGCCCAGGTCGACCGGGGCCTTGGCATGGATGGCCGCGTCGGCGAACGCGCGCACGTCCATGTTCATAGAGACGGCGAAGCTCTCGATAAAGCTACCGCAACCCGACGAGCAGGCCTCGTTGAGCATGATGTGCTCGATGACGCCGTCCTTGACGCGCAGGCACTTCATGTCCTGGCCGCCGATGTCCAGAATGAACTCGACGCCGGGCAGGAATGCTTTGGCGCCGCGCAGGTGCGCAACGGTCTCGATCTCGCCGGAATCGGCTTTGAGGGCCTCGATGAGCAGCGCCTCGCCGTAGCCCGTGGTGGTCACGTGGCCGATGGTGCAGCCGGCGGGGATGTGGTTGTAGAAATCGGCCATGATGACCTTGGCCGTGCCCAGGATGTCGCCGTTGTTGTTGCCGTACCAGGTGTGCAACAGCTGGCCGTCCTCGCCCACGAGCGCGGCTTTCATGGTGGTGGAGCCGGCGTCGATGCCAATGAACACGCGGCCGGTGTAGCCTTCGAGCTTGCCCTTGGGGACGACTTCCTGGTCGTGGCGGGTTTTGAACTCGGCAAAGTCCTCGTCGGTGGCAAAGAGCGGATCCAGGCGCTCGACCTCGGCACCCTGTGTGTCGCCCAGGGCATCGATGGCCTCGATGAGCTGCGGGAACGTGCTGAGCTTATTGGACTCGTGCGCCATGGCGGCGCCGCTCGCCACAAACAGGTGGGCGTTTTGGGGCACGATACGGTGCTCCTCGTCCAGGTTGAGCGTGAGATAGAAGCGGTGGCGCAGTTCGGAGAGATACTGCAGCGGGCCGCCCAGGAAGGCGACGTTGCCGCGAATGGGACGGCCGCACGCCAGACCCGAGATGGTCTGGGTCACGACGGCCTGGAAGATGGAGGCGGCCACGTCCTCGGGGCGGGCGCCCTCGTTGAGCAGCGGCTGGACGTCGGTCTTGGCAAAAACGCCACAGCGGCTGGCAATGGGATAGATGGTGGTGGCGTTGGCCGCGAGTTCGTTAAGGCCGCTGGCATCGGTGTGCAGCAGGGTTGCCATCTGGTCGATGAACGCGCCCGTACCGCCGGCGCAGGTGCCGTTCATGCGCTGCTCGATGCCGTTGTCGAAGTAGATGATCTTGGCGTCCTCGCCACCCAGCTCGATGGCGACATCGGTGGCCGGGATGAGGGTCTCGACGGCACGCTTGCTGGCAATGACCTCCTGGACAAACTCCAGGTCGAGCCACTGGGACAGCAGCAGACCGCCCGATCCGGTAATGGCGCAGGTCATCTGGGCCGTCGGCAGCACGGTCACAGCGCCCTCGAACAGGTCGCGGGCGCAAGCGCGGACGTCGGTGTGATGGCGCTGGTACTTGGCGTAGACAATCTGGTTGTCGTCATTGAGCACGGCAAGCTTGACGGTGGTGGAGCCCACGTCGATGCCCAGGTGCAGGTTGCCGTGGGCGTTGCCGGGGTTGAAGATCGCGCCTTCAGGGGCGTGGGCGGCGGCTACGGGCTCAGCGGCGGTGGCGGGCTCGCTAGTGACGGACGCCTCCCCCGCCGCGTTCTTGGCATCGGCGACAGCCTCGACAACTTTCTCGGCAGCCGCGGTCGCGGCCTTCTGCGCGGCGTCCACCACGGTGGGCGCGGCCTCGCGTGCGGCGGCGATCATGCGGTCCTTGATGCCCTCGACGAGTTTGCTCATCTGTCTCTCCTCTTAGTTGTTGGACTCGACGGTTGCGGCGGTGTCAGCCGCGTCCTCGAGCTGCAAGTTCAATAGCTTCATGCCGTATTCCGGCACGTTGATATCGATGGGTTGGCCATACAGGTCACCAGGGCGCACAAAAGCGAGCACCGTCATAATGCGCGCCATGGCCTCGGGCGATTCGGTGAGCCCACGCTCAAACCAGCGCTGAATCATGCCGACCTCGGCGCTCACGACGTAGGTAACGTAGTAGTCAAAGAACGTACCCAGCGCCAGGCCCAAAATGCCCGTCTGCGCACGCGGCACCACAGCCTCACGAGTGGTGTCGATGATCCTTTTAATGAAGGCCTGGTCGCCGCCCGGACCCAGCAGCGCACCGATTAAGTCGCGGTTGGCCGCAAGATAACGCAGCAGCTCAACCGAACCGGGCGCCGGCTCGAGCTCATCGATGTTGTGATAGAGATCGGGCAGCTGAGCTGCGGTGATGAGTTCAATGCGCTCACGGATCTCGGCCAGCAAGCCGTCCTCGATTTGATTGATAAAGTCGGGAATATCGCGGTAATGCGAATAGAACGTGCGGCGCGTAAGGCCAGCGCGCTCGGTGAGCGACGCGACATTAATGCGCGAAAGGTCGCCGCTTTCGGCAAGCTCGCTGGCAAGTGCCTGGCGAAGGGCACGCTGCGAGCGAAGGGACCGGCGATCGCATTTCTCGAGCTGGGACAAGCGTCCTCCTTGTTACTCAGCCTGTGCGCTATTGCACAGTGCGAGTATTATTGCACACCGTGTGCATCAACACGTAAAGGCAATATTTTGGATGTGACGAAGAGACAGTCCCTTTGTCACATCCATTCTCTCCTGGTCCCGTTAATGGGACCGACGGCCTCCACACCTGTTGCATCATGCCGGTAATGATCGATAAGGAGGCCGACATGAACAATCAGGCAAGCGATGGCATCACCGATGCCGGCAAAGACCTCGTCCTCAGCTGCATCAGAAGCCAAGAGTTACGCGACCACATGCGTAAATACCTATACTGGACAGCGCCAATCATCGCCGGCTCACTTAAGACGCTTGATGAAAAACGCACCATGCTCGAGCGACTCCACAAGGAGGTTTCGCCGGAGCTGGTCGAAGATATCGATTCGCATCTCGCCCGGCTCAACAGCGCACTCGATATGCTCCACAACATCGAGTACGACCGCGGAATCCTCCTACTGCACGTCATGGTCTATAACGAGGAAGAGCGCGACGCCGACGCCCTTGACGGCCCCTTCCCCACCGCATCGTGGGACGCCGCACAAACGCTCATGAAGCGCTACATCGAAGAGTATCCTGACGACGACTGGTCCGAATCGTACTGGAAGATCAATCTCTACACCTCGGAAGACCTGCACGAGCACCAAACGGCGCAGCCCTCTCTGTCGTTTGCGGCAACCAAGGATGGCGAGCTCATATTCCTCCGCGATCTGCGCAATCACCGCACTCGCAAATCGCATGTCGAAAGCGCCTGGCGAAACGATAGCAGGCGGTTCTGCGCGAACAACGAGCCCATCTACACGCCGTGGGTGCCGGGCGACATCCTCAAAATTGACGGTCGCCCCTTCGACCACGGGCCTCGCTTTGCCATTGTGCTCGAAAACGACTACGAGCACACGCTCCGGGGACAGATCTGGTGCGCAGGGCCCAGCAAGGATTACGGCGTTAAGGAGGGTTCGCTTTCATCCGGCACCTTCAGCGACAGTCTCTTGGACCCCTTCATCCCCTCTGCCCTCTACACCGCCGAGCGCTACACCGGCGACCTGCCGGACGACTGTGCTTTTATGCTCGAGCTTTCGCAGAAGCTGCACGATGATCCCGCCTACGGCAAGCAGTGGTCCGAAGGCTCGGTCGGACACGATTGCCTGCAGCCGCACCGCAAGCCTACCAGCCAAAGTGAGCTGGATATTCGTCCGGACATCTTTGAGTTTTTGGACTCGCACAGCATTAAGGAGCATCTTCAACGAATCAACTACGAGCTCACCACACCCGTAGCAGCCTTCATCGTCAATTGCTCGCATAAAGCGACGCTACAGCAAAAGCTCGAAGGCTGGCAAAAGGTCATCGACAATATGCCCAATTGCACTATGAGCCGCAGAAATGACACGGTCAACATCCCGGACTTCCATGCCTTTCTGTGCAATGTCATCAGGCAGGAGCAAAGAAAGTTCGCACACTTTATAAGGACGGACGGCAAGAGCCTGTATTTCTTTGAGGACTACTCGTGGGACCGACGTGACCGATGCGACCTTCTTTACGGCCCGTACAGCAGTTATCAAAAGTGCTTCGATGCCATCTGGAAAGAGCTCGACAGTAACGATCCCAAAGCTATCAGAATCACTCGTCGTCCCATCGACCCAGACGAAGACCACTATGCCGACGACATGGTCTTACTCAATGCGAACGGCGAAGTAATGTCTTGCGATTACCGCAACAAAAGCGAGTGGGACGAGGCGGGCACCGCCAGCGATTTCGAGGACATGTGGTTTGATATCCCGACGCCTTTCCATGCCGGAGACATCGTCTGCAACCTTCAACGCCCCGACGAGCCGATGGTGCTGTTTGACCTGCAAACCTGGGGATCCGAACGAGCCGACAAAGAGCTGGCCTCCTCCGTCTACAAAGAGCGCATCGTTCAAAAGGCCGACAAGCTATTGCGCTGGCACCGATATGACGGCGACACCAGCGACATGTACGCCTACGGCTGCCAAGTCTCATCCGCCTTGCATTTCCCCTTCTACATTGGGGAGCCTGAGGGTTTTCTTTTGGATATCGACTATTACCGCGCGCCGCTCGAGTCGGAGGAGCGAATTCTCTACGGCGTCAGGGCGTATGTCAAAGGCGACCTGGCGGTTGACTCGCTCACCGCGATGGCCGGCGCATGCGAGCTACAAGCACTGGCGGAGAAAAAGGCGCGTGGCTTCGAGGACGCAGACAGCTGGCTCAAGGACCGCTACCCTGAGCTGTTCGATACGACGGCCGATCCCTTCTTAGAGGGAGATTGCACCAGTTACGCTTAGTTTTTGAAACGCCACTAGCGATTGTCCATTCAGTATGCGCACATCCATGTACCAGTGCGTTTCCAGAAGTATGTTTGACGCGAGATTCATATGGGACCCGTTAATGGGACCACAAAGCACAACCTCTGATGGATGCTAACGGCAACGACC
>CBCTZJ010000023.1:0-29402 GCA_965151385.1 uncultured Collinsella sp.
CAGGACGCAAGAAACCCCCGCCGCACGAAGTGCGCAGCGGGGGTTTCTTACATGTCCGAGGACGTTCTGAAAAGTAACAACAGGGCGGGCCCGGACGAGAACAAACAACTACAGGTCGATGTGCGATTCCTTGATCGGGAACGGCTCCGCGAAGTGACAGGCGCAGCAGTGGCCCGGGGCAACTTCCTTAAACTCAGGAAGCTTCTCGGAACAGATGCCCTGCGCGATCGGGCAGCGCGTGTGGAAACGGCAACCGGTCGGCGGATCCAGCGGTGACGGCGGATCACCGGCAAGGATGATGCGCTTACGGGTCTTCTGGATATCCGGATCGGGAACCGGCACGGCAGACAGCAGCGACTGCGTGTACGGATGGTGAGGCTCGCTATAGAGCGTCTTCCAGTCCGAAACCTCGACCATCTTACCCAGATACATAACGGCAACGCGATCGGAGATGTGCTGTACGACGGACAGGTCGTGTGCGATAAACAGATACGCGGTACCGAACTTGTCCTGCAGTTCCTTGAGCAGGTTCAGAACCTGGGCCTGAATGGACACATCCAGAGCGGATACCGGCTCGTCACAGATAATCAGCTTGGGCTTCAGCGCAAAAGCGCGGGCAATACCGACACGCTGACGCTGGCCGCCCGAGAACTCATGCGGATAGCGGTTGATGTGCTCGGGGTTCAGTCCAACGACGTCGAGAAGCTCACGGACGCGCTCAATGCGCTCCTCCTTGGTGCCCACGCCGTGAATGGTCATGGGCTCGGAGACAATCTCACCGATGGTCATACGAGGGTTGAGCGAAGCATAAGGATCCTGGAAGATAAACTGCATCTCACGACGCATGTCCTTGATCTCATGCTTGCTCATCTCGGCAACATCTTTGCCCTGGAAGAACACCTTGCCGGCGGTCGGCTTGGTCAGACGCATGATAGTGCGGCCCGTGGTGGATTTACCGCAACCAGACTCGCCAACCAGACCAAAGGTCTCGCCAGGATAAATCTCAAAAGAGATGTCGTTTACAGCAGAGACGACGCGCTTGGAAAAACGCTTGGCGAACATGCCGGACTCTGCGGGAAACTCCTTGGAGAGGTGCTCGACCTTCAGCAGTGGAGTGCGCTCGTTATTGTCTGCCATTTACGCCTCGCCTCCCTTCTTGGAATCCTTGCGCGTACGGGACGTCTCAGGAGCGTTCTTGAGGAACTCGGGGTCACTGGAATAGTGGCACGCAGAATAGTGACCGGACTCGGTGACAACGCGCTCAGGGCGCTGCTTGCGGCACTTGTCCGTCGCGTAGGGGCAACGAGGAGAGAAGACGCAGCCCTCAGGCAGGTTCATGAGCGAAGGCGGGTTGCCGTGAATCGGCGTCAGCGGCTTCTTCTCTTCGATTGCCTGCTCCGGGATGGAGCGGATAAGACCCCAGGTGTAGGGGTGGCGGCTCTCGTAGAAGATTTCCTCAGCAGTACCGAACTCAACGGGGCGGCCGGCGTACATAACCATGATCTTATCGGCCATATCGGCGACAACACCCAGGTCATGGGTAATCATGATGATGGCGTTGCCGTTCTTCTCCTGCATCTCCTGCATGAGCTCGATAATCTGAGCCTGGATGGTAACGTCCAGGGCAGTCGTGGGCTCGTCGGCAATCAGAATATCGGGATCGCAGGCAAGGGCCATGGCAATCATGACTCGCTGACGCATACCGCCAGAGAACTGGTGCGGATACTCATTGACGCGCTTCTCGGGCTCGGGGATACCCACGAGGTCCAAAAGCTCGGTGGCACGCTTGAGCGCCTCCTGCTTGGAGTAGCCACGGTGCAGACGAAGACCCTCGCCCACCTGCCTGCCGATCTTATAGACCGGGTTCAAGGAGGTCATAGGATCCTGGAAGATCATCGCGATATCGTTGCCGCGAATGTGCTGCATCTCTTCCTCGGTCATTTCGAGGATGGAGCGGCCGCGATAGCGAACGTCACCGCCCTCGATCTTTCCCGGAGGCATCGAGATGAGGCCCATGATGGTCATGGCGGTCACGGACTTACCGGAGCCGGACTCACCGACGACGCCCAGGGTCTCGCCGCGATCGAGCGTGTAGGAGACACCGTCGACAGCGCGAACAACGCCATCCTCGGTGTGGAAATACATCTTAAGGTCATCGACCTCGAGCAGATGCTGGCCCTCAGGAACCGGCTGGTCCTTCAGGTCCACATAGTTCTTGTTCTTCTTCATCCTTATGCGTCCTTCATCTTGACGTCGAGGGCGTCGCGCAGACCGTCACCCAGCAGGGTGAAGGCGAGCACCGTCGAGAGAATTGCCAGACCGGGCATGATCATCATCCAGGGAGCGGTCAGAAGATACTGCTGACCGTCCTGAATCATGGAGCCCCACGAAGGCGTAGGCGGAATAACGCCCATGCCGAGGAAGGACAGAGCGGACTCGGTCAGAATGGCGCCACCAATGTTCATGGTCGCGTAGACCACGATGGAGGCGACGGAGTTCGGGAAGATGTGACGCACGACGATACGAGCATCAGATGCACCCATCGCGCGCGCTGCATCAACATAGTCGTTTTCCTTGACCGTCAAGATTGCAGAGCGGAAGACGCGCGCAATCGAAGGCCAGCCAAGAATGCCGATGGCGATAAAGACGTTCTGAAGACCACGGCCGATAACGGCGATCATGGCGACAACGAACAGCACGTACGGGAACGCCAGGAAGATGTCCGCACAGCGCATGATGATCGTATCCCAAATGCCGCCGTAGAAACCGGCCAGGGCGCCCATGACCAGACCGATCAATGTGGAGATGGCGGTGGCCATGATACCGACAGAAAGCGAAACGCGTGCACCGTAGATAACGCGGACGAGAATGTCGCGACCGAGGGCATCGGTGCCAAACGGGTGCTCGGCACACGGAGCCAGTAGCGATGTCTCGGCCATGGTGGTCGAATCGGAAGCCGTCGGCGAACCGAGCCAGGGCTTAGCCCACAGATCTGCGGTCAGGGCAACCACAACGACGATGATGATCCAGCAGACACCGATAACGGCGAGCTTGTTCTTACGAAGACGCTTAAAAGCGTCGCCCCACAGCGTGCGGGACTTGGCGGGAGCAGATGCGACCTTGGTGGCGGTAGCCTGCTCCTGAGACTGAGAATCAGTTTCCTGCATGAGACGTACCTCCCTTAGGCCTTATCCGACGGACCGCCAAGGCGGATGCGCGGGTCGAGGAATGCATAGCTAATGTCGACGAGCAGGTTGATCACCATGACGACGACAACGATGAGCGTAACGCCGCCCATAACGATGGGCCAGTCACGCATGCTAATGGCGCGATAGACCTCATAGCCGATACCGGGCCAGTTGAAGACCGTCTCGGTCAGGATGGCGCCCGAAAGCATGCCGCCAAAGTCGACACCAATATAGGTAACGACGGGGATGAGTGCATTCTTAAGCGCATGCTTGACGATGATCGCACGATTGGAGAGACCCTTGGCCTTTGCCGTACGGATGTAATCCTGGTTCATGACGTCAAGCAGCTGCGAGCGCATAATGCGCGCAGCATAAGCGGTCGAAACCGAAGCCAGCGTAATGGTCGGAAGCACATAGTGCATCCAATCCTGATACTGAGAGCTGGAACCGCCGGCACCCGAGATCGGCATGGAGATTGCACCGCCCGTGGCGTCCTTGAGGATGACGCCAAAGAACAGCTGCAGCAACATACCGAGCCAGAAGGCCGGGACCGCAACGAGGATCGACGTGGTGAGCGTTACCAAAATATCCCAGAAGGAATAACGCTTTACCGCCGAAATGATACCCGCACCGATACCCATAATTGCCTCGAGCACGATGGCGCACGCGGCAAGTTTGACCGTATACGGATACTTCTGGGCAAAGATTTCCGTAACCGGCAGCTTGCGCTGATACGAATTGCCCAGATCGCCATGAAGCAGGCCGTTCATGTAATACAAGTAACGGTCCACGAGCGACGTTTGAACGGGGTCGCCGTTCTCGTCAAGGATCGCGTTGCCGTCCTCGTCCGTCTGGACCAGGTGATAGCGAACGCGAAGCTGAAGCTCCACCTCGGGGGACAGAGCCTTGTCTCCACCGATCAGCTTGATCGGATCTCCCGGCACGATATTCTGGAGGGCGAACAGAATCAGCGTAACGCCCAAAAACACCGGGATGAACTGAAGCACACGTTTAACGATGTACTTACCCATACCACTCCCCTATCTAGGGATTAACCTAAATGGGATGCCGATCGCCAGACCGGCATCCCAAAATTACCATCAGCCAGTTTACCCCAGGTTAGGGAGAACTGTATGTTTCCCATGAGGTCTACGTAAATACTTGACCCTCACGGAAGCTGCAAACTCTTAGGCGAGCTCAGCGGTACCCAGATCGGCGTGCTTCTGCGGATCGACATAGAGGTGCTTGATGCGATCGGAGCCGGCGACAGTGTGCGTGTAGAACATAATCGGGATGACCGGGCAGTCGGCAGCGACCATTGCGTCGGCCTCCTGCATCTTGGCGACGCGCTCCTCATCGTCAACAATAGTACGAGCCTCGTCGACCTTGGCGTCGAACTCGGGGTTGCTGTAACCAGAGCGGTTGTCGCCACCGAGGGAGTCGGAGTGGAACAGCGGATACAGGAAGTTGTCCATGATCGGGTAGTCGGCAATCCAACCCAGACGACCGAACTGATAGTTAAAGTTCTGATACTGCTCGAGCAGGGCAGACCACTCGGGGGTATCGGAGACAGCGGTAACACCAACCTTGGCGAGGTCGCCGATGATGGACTCCATGATCTCCTTGTGACCGCCGTCCTGGTTGTAGGAAAGGGTCACGCTAATGCCACGATCGCCGTTAGCGCCAGCGGGAGCAACCTTGTCGAGGTACTCGTTAGCCTTGTCGACATCGTAGGCGCAGAACTCCCATGCGCCCTCCTTGTAGCCATCGATGCCCGGAGGAACAATGCCGTCGGCAGGGGTACGGGTACCCTTGAAGATGGTCTTGCAGATGGCCTCACGGTTGATGGCCAGGGAGATACCCCTACGCAGGTCGGCGTTGTTGAACGGCTCGGCCGTGGTGTTGCAGGTCAGATAGTACGTGGAAGGCTCGGCGCCGAGCAGCATGCGCTCGCCGTCTCCCATGGTGTAGCCGTCCTTGGACACGCCGCGATCCTTCTTGGCGGCATCAATCTGAGCGACGGGAACGTCGCAGACATCGAGGTTACCCGCCTGGAACTCCTTGTAAGCGGTCTCCATGTCCTTGATGACCTGGAAGTGGATGCCATCGATCTTGGCCTTGTCGCCATAGTAATCGTCGAACTTCTTAACGTTGATCTCCTGGCCATCCTCCCACTTGCCGTCCATCATGAACGGGCCGTTACCGACCGGGGCAAGGTAGAAGCTCTTGACATCGGACTCGGCGCACTCGGGAACCGGGGCCAGAGCCGGGTGAGAGGCGACGAAGGGGAAGTCGGCGTAAGCGGAAGCCAGCTTGACGACGAGGGTCTCATCGTCGGGGCAGGTAACACCGCTGAGCTCGGTAGCGTTACCGGCAAGCAGATCGTCATAGCCCTCGACCATGGAGAGGTGATAGGAGACCTCGGAAGGGCCGTACTCGGTAGCGACAGCCGACTTGGTGTTGACCAGACGCTCCCAACCGAGCTTGAAGGACTTGGAGGTAACGTCGTCACCGTTGTGGAACTTGGCCTTCTTGATCTTGAAGGTAAACTCGGTGGCGTCGTCGTTGGACTCAAAGGACTCGCAAGCCAGCGGAACGATCTCGCCCTTCTCGGCGTCGTAAGAGGTCAGAGCATCAAAGAGCTGGTACTCGACCTGAGTGCCCTGGTCCTCCTGGACATTGTAGGGGTCGATGCAGACCGGGTTGTTGATGTAGAAGTTCAGCTTCGAACCGGACTCAGAACCGGAAGCGTCGCCGCCCTTCTTGCCGCATGCGGCAAGAAAAGCCATGGAGCTCGCAGCAAGGGTACCGCCGACAAAGGCGCGACGACCCATAACGGGCTGGTGGAACATAGAATCAGCCATGCCATCCTCCTTATGAGATAGGACAAAGAAATGTTCAGTCGGACACATGTCGAGACAATCCGATCCGAACCATCAAAACGCCGCCCGTTGCTATGGCTGGTTATGCACAACGAACCAACGTTTCGCAATACAGTAGCGCATTTTATGCACGATTTGGGGCTAATTCCGGTCAACGGTCGAGAATTTCTTTAGTTGGGCGAAGTATGTGGGGATATTTTGGCTCTGTTACAAATATGTAAACAAAAAGGGTCCCGCACTTGCGGAACCCTTTTCAAGTATTTATGTGGCTCGTGCTTAGTAGCCGACGATACCCTGCGGGAAGAAGAACATGCACAGGACGACACACACGGCAAAAACGACGGCCATAATTACCGTCAGGCGATCGAGGTTCTGCTCCATGACGCCCGTGGCAGAGCTGGAGTTATACAGCGAGCTAGCGATCATATCCGAAACGCCGGTGCCCTTACCAGAGTGCATCAGGACGAGAATCGTCAGCGCCACGGCAGAGACAGCCCAAACGACAAACAGAAGAATCTGAAACGGACCCATAGATAAGCTCCTTAATAGAACAATTCAAACTCCAGTACTGTACCACAACCCCCAGCACTCCCCCATCAGCCATTTGGTGACGAGGTAGAAATAGCGCAAAAAAGAGGGTTGTCCGGTTGTGGACAACCCCCTTACTAGAAAACGGTATTTGTTTTCTATTAGGCCTCGGTGGCGAGTACGCGACCCGTCATCTCGGCGGAAGGTTCAATACCAGCCATGGTGAGCATAGTCGGAGCGATATCGGAGAGACGGCCGTCCTCGATACCGGTAAGCTGTGCCTTCTCATCAACGATGATGAACGGCACGCGGTTGGTGGTGTGAGCCGTGAACGGATGCTTGGAACCGTCGGAAGCGACGTCAAACATGTGATCGGCGTTGCCGTGGTCGGCGGTGATCAGCGCAAAGCCGCCCTTGGCGAGAATCGCCGGGACAACCTTGGACAGGGCATCGTCAACGGCCTCGACAGCCTTAACGGCAGCGTCGAACACGCCGGTATGGCCAACCATGTCGCAGTTTGCGAAGTTCACGATGTAGAAATCAGCGCGATCCTCGTTGATGGCGGCGACAAGCTTCTCGGTAACCTCAGGAGCGCTCATCTCAGGTTGCAGATCGTAGGTAGCGACCTTGGGGGAAGCGACGAGCACGCGCTCCTCGCCCTCCTTGGGCTCCTCGATGCCACCGTTGAGGAAGAACGTCACGTGAGCGTACTTCTCGGTCTCGGCGGTGTGCAGCTGCTTCAGGCCATTGTCTGCGATGACGTCGGCCAGGACGTTCTCGGGGAACGTCTTGGCGAAGGCAACCTCGACGTCAAACGTCGGATCGTACTCGGTCATCGTCACAAAGTGCGAGAGCTTGATCTGCTCGCGCTCAAAGCCGTCGAACTCCTTGTCCGTGAACGCACGAGTCATCTGACGGGCACGGTCGGGACGGAAGTTGAAGAAGATGGCCGCGTCGCCCTCGTGGATGCCCTCATTGTGGGCAGCAAAGGGCTCGACGAACTCATCGCCGCGCGGATCCTTCTCGTAGTAGGCCTTGATACCGGCAACGGGGTCGGTATCGGCATCGGACGCATTGACCATGACATCGTAGGCGCGCTGGATACGCTCCCAACGGTTGTCGCGGTCCATGGCCCAATAACGGCCCGAGACGGTAGCAACGCGAGCGTCGCAACCGGTCTCCTCAGAGATCTTGGCCAGGAAGGCGCAGAACTCACTCATGTAACCGGCACCGGACTGCGGGTCGACGTCGCGGCCGTCCATAAAGGCGTGGACGCGGACGGTCTTGACACCGTGCTCGGCAGCCATCTTGACCAGAGCCTCGACGTGGTTCATGTGAGAATGAACACCGCCAGGACTCATAAGGCCCATAAGGTGAAGGGTCTTGCCCTCGGCCTTGACATCGTCCATAGCCTTGACGAAAACCTCGTTCTTGGCGATGGAGCCGTCCTTGATGGCATTGTTGATGCGCGAAAGCTCCTGGAACACGATGCGACCGGCACCGATGTTGAGGTGACCCACCTCGGAGTTGCCCATCTGACCGTCGGGAAGGCCCACGTCCTCGCCCGAAGCACCGAGCGTGGTGTGAGGATACTTCTCGTACAGGCTATCAAGGAAGGGCGTCTTAGCAGCGGCGACGGCGTTCTCGCCATCGGCCGGAGCCAGGCCACAGCCGTCCATGATGATCAGGAGTGCAGGAAGATGACGTTGTGCCATATGTCCTACTCGCCTGCCTTGACGACCATAGAGGCGAAGTCGGCAGCCTTGAGCGAAGCGCCGCCCACGAGGGCGCCGTCGACGTCGGGCTTGGCGACGAGCTCGGCGATGTTGCCGGGCTTGGCAGAGCCACCATAGAGAACGCGGATGCCGTTAGCGAGCTCCTCGCCGAACATCTCCTTGAGGGTCTCACGGATAGCGCCGCAGACCTCCTGAGCGTCCTCGGCGGTAGCGGTCTTGCCGGTGCCGATAGCCCAGATGGGCTCGTAGGCGACGACGACCTGCTTGGAGCAAGTGATCTCGAGACCCTCGAGACCTGCCTTGACCTGGTTGCAGACGAAGTCGACATAGGTGCCGGCCTCGCGAACCTCCTCGGGCTCACCGCAGCAGAAGACGGGAACGATGCCAGCGGCAACGAGGGCCTTGGCCTTCTTGTTCATATCCTCGTCGGTCTCGTGGAAATATCCACGACGCTCGGAGTGACCGATGATGCAGTAAGTGCAGCCAGCGGACTTGAGCATGTCGCAGGAGGACTCGCCGGTGTAGGCACCCTTTGCCTCCCAGTACACGTTCTGTGCACCGAGAGCGATGGGGGCAGCCTGCATGCGGGCGTGAACGGTGGTGATGTCGATGGTCGGCGGGCAGACGAGGACCTCAACGCCCTCGGGAACTTCGGGCAGAGCCTCGGCGAGCTCGTCAGCGAGCTTAGCGGCAGCGGCAACGTCGTTGTTCATTTTCCAGTTGCCGGCGATGAGTTTAGTGCGATTAGGCATCGAGAAGCGCCTCCACTCCGGGGAGAGCCTTGCCCTCGACGAGCTCCATGGAAGCGCCGCCACCGGTGGAGATCCAGCTCATCTTGTCGGCAAGATCGAACTTGTTGACGGCTGCGACGGAGTCGCCACCGCCGATGATGGAGGTGCCGCCGTTGGCCTTGAGCTCGGCAACAGCCTCGGCAACGGCCTTGGTGCCGTGCGCGAAGTTATCGAACTCGAAAACGCCCATGGGGCCGTTCCAGAAGACGGTCTTGGCGCCCTTGATGGCCTCGGCGTAAAGGGCCTCGGTCTTGGGGCCGATGTCCATGCCCATGCGATCCTCGGGGATGGCGTCGGAAGCGACGACCTCGCCCGTAGCGTCCTCGCCGAAGTGGTCGGCAACGAGGTTATCGATCGGGAGCAGGATCTTGACGCCCTTGTCCTCAGCCTTCTTGAGCATCTCTGCAGCGCGCTCGACCCAGTCCTCCTCTTTGAGGGAGGTACCGACGGTCTTGTAGCCCTTGGCCAGGAAGAAGGTGTAGGCCATGCCGCCACCGATGATCAGGGTGTCGGCGGAATCGATCAGATGATCGAGGACACCGATTTTGGAGGAAACCTTGGAACCGCCGACGATGGCGACGAAAGGACGCTCAGGATCAGCGAAGATGCTGGTCAGCGTGTCGACCTCCTTCTCAAGTAGGAAGCCTGCGACAGCGGGGAGATAGGCGGCCGGGCCCACGACGGAACCCTGTGCGCGGTGAGCGGTGCCGAAGGCGTCGAGAACGAAGATGTCGCCGTAGGAAGCGAGCTTCTTGGCGATCTCGGGATCGTTCTTCTTCTCGCGCTTATCGAAACGGACGTTCTCGAGAACGAGGACCTTGCCCGGCTCGACAGCCTCGACGGCCTTGGCGGCCTCCTCGCCGTAGGTGTCCTGGACGAAGCTGACGTCGAGACCGGAAAGCTCGGCGAGCTTGGCGGCAACCGGCTTGAGCGAAAGCTCGGGCTCGAAACCAGTGCCGGCAGGACGGCCAAGGTGGCTCATGAGGATGACGCGAGCGTTGTGCTCGACGAGATACTTGATGGTGGGAAGGGCAGCCTTGATGCGGGTGGTATCGCCCACGACGCCGTCCTTGATAGGCACATTGAAGTCAACGCGAACGAGAACGCGCTTGCCGTCGACATCGATGTCGCGGACGGTCTTCTTGGTAAAGGCCATGTTTGCTTCTACCTTTCGTACATGTGTGCACGTATGTGCGCACGGTTTCCAATAAAAAAGGACGCGACCCCAGAGCATAAGCCCTTAAAGGCCGCGCCCTTCTTTAGACGCTCAACGAGCTATTCGCTAAAAGCTAAATTAAGCAACGAACTTCTCGAAGTACTTGATGGTGCGGACCATCTGAGAGGTGTAGGAGTTCTCGTTGTCGTACCAAGAGGTGACCTGAACGAGGGTCTGGCCGTTGCCGAGATCAGAGCACATGGTCTGGGTGGCGTCGAAGATGGAGCCGTGGGTCTCGCCGACGATGTCGCGGGAGACGATCTGGTCCTCGTTGTAAGCGAAGGTATCGGGGATGGTCTCGGCGTAGGCCTTCATGGCAGCGTTGACCTCGTCGACGGTGACCTTCTTGTCAACGACGGCGTAGAGGTTGGTCAGCGAGCCGGTCGGCGTCGGGACGCGCTGGGCGGCACCGATGAGCTTGCCGTTGAGCTCGGGGAGAACCAGGCCGATGGCCTTGGCAGCGCCCGTGGTGTTCGGGACGATGTTCTCGGAGCAGGCGCGGGAGCGACGGAAGTTGCCCTTGCGCTGCGGGCCGTCGAGCGGCATCTGGTCGCCGGTGAAGGCGTGGATGGTGGTCATGATGCCGGAGACGATGGGAGCGAAGTCGTTCAGGCCCTTGGCCATCGGGGCGAGGCAGTTGGTGGTGCAGGAAGCAGCGGAGATGATGTTGTCCTCAGCGGTCAGCGTCTCATGGTTGACGTTGTACACGATGGTGGGCAGATCGCTGCCGGCCGGAGCGGAGATGACGACCTTCTTGGCGCCAGCGTTGATGTGGGCCTGAGCCTTAGCCTTGCTGGTGTAGAAGCCGGTGCACTCGAGAACGACGTCGACGTCGAGGTCGCCCCAAGGCAGGTTGTTGGCGTCGGCCTCCTTGTAGATCTTGATCTCCTTGCCGTCAACGGTGATGGAATCCTCGCCAGCGACGACCTCGTGATCGCGAGCATAGTTGCCCTGCGTGGAGTCGTACTTCAGCAGGTAAGCGAGCATATCGGGAGAGGTGAGGTCGTTGATAGCGACGATCTCGGAGCCCTCATGACCGAACATCTGACGGAAGGCCAGACGACCGATGCGACCGAAGCCGTTAATAGCAACCTTTACTGCCATTGTGTCTCCTTTCGTAAGGCCCCCGCAAGCTACAGCGCCTGCCGTTGAGGCCCACAAACTAACCACTCGCCTAATATACCTTTTTTTTGGCTTGAATTTCACGAGAATGCTCGAAATTGAAAATCAAATTTGCGTTAAAACGCTTTAACGTATAAAACAGCAGTTAAACCACCATAAAAGCTATTGCGTTAAACTACCCGCTTGCTTCAATGAGCTTTTCAAGGCGCAAAACACGGTGATACAAGGCCGACTTCGACAAAGGAGGGTCGGCCATTTCCCCCAAATCTCGCAGTGAGAGATCGGGGTAACGCTCGCGTAAGTCACAAAAAACTGCCAGAGCGTCCGGCAGCGTTTCGCGCAAACCGCGCCGATCAAGCTCATCGATGAGCGCAAGCTGATGTTGGGCGGCACCGGCACTTCTGGTCTGGTTGGCAAGCTCTGCGTTCACGCGACGATTCACGTCGTTCTTCACCAGCTTAACCGCGCGGGCCTCTTCAATCTCGGCAACGCTGCGCTTGGCGCCAATCAGCTGTAACAGACGTTTAATCTCCTCGGCACTCTTGATGTACACGGCATACGAGCCGCGACGCGCATTGACGCGGGCGTGAACTCCAATCTGCTCCAGAAGGTCGCAAAGTCCCTTTGCATACTCCTCGCCCTGAACCGCGATCTCCAAATGAAAATCGCCACGCGGGTCGGCAACAAAGCCTCCGGCAATCAGCGCACCGCGAATATAGGCGAGCCTGCAGCAAGGACGGGCGACGATGTGGCGCGGCACACCCGCGACGAGCCCTCCCCTACGGTCGAGAATGCCCAGCAGCACCAGAGCCTTATCCAAATCGGGCTGATCGGGCAAGGTGATGAGATAGTTTCGTACCTTGTGCAGAACCGACTTACGAACCGTGAATTCGGTCTTGAGCTTAAGAATGCGATGCGTCAGCGCAATCATCGTGCGCGCCACAGCACCCGTCTCGGTCGCGACCGTCAAGCGGTACCGTCCCGAGCCCGCCAGCGAAAGCGTGCCACTCACACGCGTTAGCGCAGCAAGCGTCGACAAATCGCAGTATTCGCATTCTGGTTCGCAGCGCGCAAGCTCGTCACGCACCTCAGCGGTAAACGACATGTAAACCTATGCCTTTGTGTTGGCACGCGACAGGTCACGGTGGGAGATGCTTACATGATACTGAGCACCCTCCAGGTAGCGGGCTGTGGCCTCGGCAATGGCGACGCTACGGTGCTGTCCGCCTGTGCAGCCGATGGCAATGGAAAGCTGCGGCTTGCCCTCTGCGATATAACCCGGCATGACCGTATCGAGCAGCTGGGTCCAGGCCTTCCAGAACTCCTGGGTCTTGGGGTGGTCCAAGACAAAATCGGAGACCTTCTTATCGAGACCGGTCATGGTGCGCATCTCGGGATCGTAGAAAGGATTGGGCAAGAAGCGAACATCGATCATGATATCCGCCTCGACGGGCATGCCATGCTTAAAGCCAAACGAGAACACGTGGACATCCATAAGCTGCTGGTCGGACAGCTCGGAAAAAGCCATGCGCAGCTTGTTGCGCAAGGCAGAAGTGCGCAAGCGGCTCGTGTCGATAATCATATCCGCTCGATCGCGAACGCCCTGCAGCTGCAGACGTTCACGCTGAATAGCGTCGGCCGTGGTCTCCCCCGGCTTTGCAATGGGATGGCGACGACGGTTTTCGCTATACCGGCGAATCAGCACCTCGTCAGACGCCTCGAGAAACACAATGTCGCAGCTCATCTCGCGCTCTTCCAGTGCGGCAACAGCATCGAGCAGTTCATCGAACAAGCCCTGGCTACGCAGGTCGCAGGTAACGGCAAGGTGCCTGCCCACGCCCGTATTGATGCCAACGAGCTCAGCAAGCTGGGCAATCAGGCGTGGGGGCAGGTTGTCGATACAAAAATAGCCCATGTCCTCAAACACATGCATGGCTTGCGTTCGGCCCGAGCCGGACATTCCGGTGATGATGACGATATCGGGGATACGCTCCGAGCGCTCCGCCGCATCCATGGCATCTCCCTTTTGCATGTGTGCCTCCTAAAATAAGCGCGGGACCCGGCCAGCGGATCCCGCGCGATCAATTGCCTTTATTGAGTATACCGCCCCAAGCGGATACAAGGCCCGTCTTACGCCTCAAGCGCAGCCTTGAACCAACTTGTAATACTCGTGGGGTGCGTGATAGCGGTGCCGACGACAACGGCCCACGCGCCGGCGTCGATTGCAGCGCGAGCCTCCTCGGGCGTATGCACGCGACCCTCGCAAATGATGGGAAGGCCGGGAAATTCCTCGGTCGCCTGACGCAGGAGCGGCAGGTCGGGGCCATCGGCCATGGTGCAGTCGATGGCGGCGACACCGTGAGAGAGTGTGGTGGATACCAGGTCGAAGCCCATATCAACCGCACGGCGAATGTCCTCGATGGTGGCACAATCCGCCATCAGGAGCACACCCTCCTCATGCAGCGGGCGGAAAGTATCCTCGACCGTCTTACCATCGGGGCGCGGACGATCGGTGGCGTCGATCGCCACGATATCGGCACCGGCAGCAACGCAGGCGCGAGCGTGACGCAGCGTCGGCGTGATGTAAACGCCCTCGTGCCCATCCTTCCACAGGCCGATAACAGGAACCTCACAGCGGCCCTTAATGGCGGCAATGTCGGCAAGGCCCTGGCAGCGAATGGCGGCGGCGCCGCCAAGCTCGCAAGCACGGGACATTTGAGCCATGGTCTCGGGTGTACGAAGCGGCTCGCCCATATACGCCTGAACGCTCACGACGAGCTTACCCTTCAGGGACTGGATCAAAGGATCGACGGTCATGTTCGACTCAACCTTTCTCAAAACAGCCTTCTGAGACACCGCACCTTGACGTTCAAACCGTCGCTCGCGTACCGAAGTACGCTTCGCTCCTCTTTCACGTCAATCTGCGGCACCTCAGAAGGCGCACTTGGTAGTTATATTTACTTCAACGACGCAAGAAGGTGTTCGGCAGCACCGATGAGCGGCGCGTCGCCCTCCAGAGAGCCGATGAGAATCGGCGTGTCCTGAAGCGGGTCGAGCGCCTGGCTGGCATAGCCCTCGTGCACCGAGTCCTTCCACGTCTGTGAACGCCAATCGGGACCTTGGTGAATCACGCCGCCCGAAAGCACGATGACCTCAGGGTCCAGGATGTTAGCGAGCGAGCCCAGGCTGGCGCCCAGCGCAAAGCCGGCGTCATGAATGACCTCGGTCGCCTTTGTGTCGCCTGCGCGGCACAGGTCGTTCACGTCACGGCCGACCGAAGGACGGCTGGGGTCGACGCGGCCAAAACGCTCATCGTACATGCGCCCGATTGATGTTCCGGAAGCAACCGACTCCAGATGGCCGGAACGCCCGCAGGCGCAGGGAATGCCAGCGGCAGCCGAGCACTCGATGTGGCCCATATGGCCGGCAGCACCATGGAAGCCCTGCATCACGCGGCCGTTCTCGACATATGCGCCACCGATGCCCGTACCGATGCCCAAACACAAGACGGAGAACTTGCCCTTGCCGACGCCCCAGTGGGCCTCGCCCAGAGCATGAGCCTGCACGTCGCCTACAACGGCAACGGGAAGGCCGAGGTCCTCGCGCAGACGCGGCCCCAACTGAACGCCGGACCAGCCGGGCATAATCTCATTGGCATACGCGATGGCGCCCGTCTTGGGGTCGACGACACCGGCAGCGCCGATGCCAACTCCGAGGACCTCGACATCGGGATTTGCTTCAAGAGCTGCCTTGATAGACGCCTCGATGCGCTGGAAGACCGCTTCGCCACCCTCCTGGGCCTCGGTGGGAACCTCAGCCTCAAAAACGGGATGGGGCACACCGCCGTCAGCCGGGTACTCCATGATGGCAGTCGCGATCTTAGTTCCGCCGATATCGACAGAGCAGACGTACTTGTTCTCCATGTCGTTCTCCTTCGGAGACAAAACAACTACAGGAAATGCGCCGTCAGGCTAGCCGTCACAGCGCGGTAAAGGTTTTCCAGGTGCCCGAGATCGCCGAGAAACCGTGCGGCCATTGGCCTAATGGGTCATGGCCGCACGGTTGAACGGCGAGGTCGGGTGCCTGGGAAAGCCTTAAAGGAGACCGTTGTCCTGGAGGACCTTGCGAATCGCCTCGACGTTCTCACCGGTCATGGCCTTCACCGGGCGCGGCATGGTCGGGCTGTCGAAGATGCCCATGAGGTTCATAGCGGTCTTGAAGGCGCCGACGCCACCGGCATAGCCCTGGACGCCCGAGGTGACATCCCAGATGTGCGAAATCTCATTGAGGCGATCCTGCTCGGCCTTGACGGTAGCCCAGTCACCAGCCTGAGCGGCCTTCCACTGACGAACGTAGCCCTCGGGCTCAACGTTGGCGAGGCCCGGAACGGAACCGTCGGCGCCACCGAGATAGGCACCGTCGACGACGACCTCATGGCCGGTAAGGATGCTCATCGGATGGCCGTTCTTCTCGTTCTCCTGAATGAGGTAGCGGAACGAGATGTCATCGCCCGAGGAATCCTTGACGCCAGCCAGGACGCCCTCGGCGCCGAGCTTAGCAAGGAGCTTCCAGGGGAGCTTGGTGTGGACGCACACGGGGATGTCGTAGGCGAAGATGGGCAGGTCGAGTTCCTCGTGAAGGATGCGGAAGTGCTCCTCGACCTCGGTCATGCCCTGCAGGGCATAGAACGGGCAGGTGGCGACGAGCGCATCGGCGCCCAGCTCCTGAGCGACCTTGCCGTGCTCGATCATGCGCTCGGTCTCGGTGTCGATGATGCCGACCAGAACGGGAACGCGGTGGTCGACGATACGGACGGCCTCTGCGACAATCTGGCGACGGCGCTCGTCGGTGGAGAAGACGACCTCGCCCGAGGAGCCCAGGAAGAACAGGCCATCGACGCCGGCATCGATCATGCGGTTGATGCTGCGCTCAAAGGAGGCAACGTCGAGCTGGTGGTCTTCGGTATCGGGAACAACGACGGGAGGGATAACGCCGGTGAATTTCTGAGTTGCCACAAGAATCTCCTTAGTTGTCTGGCGGGCAGCCCTATGCCGCCCACTCTTGTTGGCGGTGTCCAGGCCGTCTAGGCCAAAGAACACGAATAGAACGTTTGGTTAAAGAAGTCGACGACTTCGTTTTCGAACGCATTGATGCGCTCGTGAGCGTATTTGGCATAGATGATATGCCTCCGGTCACACTCAAGACCGTTGAATACGGCAAACTGGCCCTTGGGATCACTCACGGTATCCATGAGCGATGTGCCCATGAGCACCGAGCCACGAACCCGAGGCGACAGCGTCTCGAGACCGCTGGGAAGCGGATTGGCAAGCGCCGTGCAGGCAAGGCCCCGCTCGTCCAGAGCAGAAACCGCCAGCGCGACACCGCCGCCAAGGCCCTCGCCCCATGCAAAGATGCGGTCGGGATCCATGCCATCAAGGTTGCGCGCAACCTTCGCCAACGCGCAGCCCCAACGGACACGCTCGACAAAAGCAGGCGAGGTAATCCCCTGCTGCAGATCGCTGGATCCAATAGTCTCATCGTCCAGCGCAAGCACGGCATATCCCATGGCGGCAAACCGCGTCATGTGATGCCATCCCCGCACGGGTCGGTCGATGTCATGGAACATCAGACACAGCGGAACAAGCTCGGATCTTCGGGCGCAACCAGAGGGCTCAATCAAACGGCCGTGCACGACATACCCGCCGAGCTCAAAGGAAACCTCGGAGTAGCGCGCGCACGGATTTGCGAAATCAATCGCCGTAACGGTCAGCCCGCAAACCTCAAGGTCCGAAGCGGCTGTCTCCAACTCGGAAACATCCACAGAAGCATCGCCACGCCAATCCCGGAAATCAGAGAGCCTTGACGAAACCGTTCCAGGAATTCCCACGAGCCCGGGGACTATCAGCTCGTCAACATTGCTCTCGCACTTAGACATGAGCCTCCCCTCCCTCACAGAAAAACGGAATGATCAGATCGTCAAAATCCTGAATCTCCTCGTGGCCAAAGCCTTCAAAGAACTCATGACGCTTGTCGCAGGACAGGTTGTTGTACACCGCAAACTGCGTTGCCGGCGGACAGACGATATCGGCCGTGCCCGTGCCAAACAGCACGGGGCACTTGACCATGGGGGCAAAATTCTTGGAATCGAAGTACGCCAGCTTGGCATAGGCTTCCTCGATACGAGTCGAGTCCTCGTCAAACCAACGCGACCAATAGCGCAGACCCTCGTAGGCAATATCGTCGGCGTCCAGATCCCAAACCAGGCGGAAGTCCGATAAGAAGGGATAGAGGATGGCGGCGCGATTGATAAGCTCGCTGTTAAGCGCGCAGGTTGCAATACCCAAACCGCCGCCCTGCGATGCGCCGTTCACATACACGCAGGTAAGATCGATGCCCTCGAGCTCGCGAACGATACGGCACAGAATGCGGATATCCTGATGTAGGCGGACATAGTAGAGGTTGGCCGGGTCGCCGTCGATACCGGCGACGATATGGCCCGCGACCGTCGTGCCCTCAAATCCACCAATGTCCTCGGAGGGGCCTCCTTGGCCAGGACAATCGAGAGCAATGAGCGCCATGCCCATGCCCGCAAACGACGCCTGCTCAAACCAGCTGCGGCTCGCACCCGGATACCCATGGAACTGAAGTACCAATGGCACAAGCTCGTCCGAGACGGGTTTAAGGTACTTGGCATGCAGGCGTGCACCACACATGCCGGTATACCAGAGGTCGAAAAACCGACAGGTCGCGGAATCCGCAACCGAAGCCGCCTCAATCGCGTAGTCGAGCTCGACGGCGTCGGCCTCGGCCATGCGGTCCTTCCAAAAGAGATCGAAATCCGATGGACGGGGCATAGCGCCTCGATATTCACCAAATTGCTGTTGTAGCTCCTGAGCACTTGGCATGGCTCGTGAACCCAACCTTTCGAAATCGCAACGGAGGTGCGCCCGGCAAGGGAACCGGGCGCACGGGAGGGAAAGCGAGGCTACTCGCCGAGCTTGGGATGCAGCAGCGACGGCGCAGCGCCGAGCAGCATCTTGGTGTAGGGGTCCTGAGGGTGCTGGAAAACCTGCTTGGCCTCGCCCTGCTCAACGATCTTGCCGCCATTCATAACGATGATGTCGTCAGAGATATAGCGGACCGTCTGGATGTCATGGCTGATGAACACCATGGCCAGGCCGAGTTCCTTCTTAAGGTCGGTCAGCAGGTTCAGAATCTGCGCGCGGACCGAAACGTCCAGAGCCGAGGTGGGCTCGTCGGCGATGATGGCATCGGGGTTCAGCGACAGGGCACGCGCGATAGCCACGCGCTGGCGCTGGCCGCCCGAAAGCTGGCCGGGAAGAACCTCGGCGGCAGAACTGGGCAGACCGGTGAGCTCCAAGAGTTCCTTGACGCGCTTCTCCTGCTCGGCCTCGGTGCCCAGGTTGTGGACGCGCATGGGATCGAGCAGCTGCTCGCGAACGACCATGCGGGGGTTGAGCGCCGTCGCGGGGTTCTGGAACACGACCGAGATGACGCGGCCCATGTGACGACGGTCCTCGGCGGTACGCTTGGTGACGTCCTTGCCCTTAAAGTAGACCTTGCCGCTCGTGGGGGCTTGCAGGCCGCACATGACGTTAGCCGTGGTGGACTTTCCGCAACCGGACTCGCCGACGATGCCGATGGTCTGTCCGGGCATGAGCTTAATCGTTACACCCTGGACGGCGTGAACCAGGTTGGGGTGCAGAATCGAGCCGGTACGGGTCCTAAAGGTGACGTGGACGTCATCAAGGAAGATGATCGGCTCGACGCCGTTGACTGCGGTCTCGCTCATCTACATCACCTCCGCGTGAGGGGTCAAACCATTTGCCTTGAGCACCTCGTCGGGGAGCTCGGAATAGAAGTGCTCGGTGCCGGGCACGCGCTTGAAGACCGGACGGGTGTCCAGGCCAATGCGCGGATGGCTCGAGCGGGGCGCGAAGCGGTCGCCCTTGGGGAAATCGCGCGGGCTCGGAACGGCGCCGGGCACCTGGTGCAGGCGGCCCGAACCGCTCTCGATGGACAGGACGGAACCCAGAAGGCCGCGGGTGTACTCGTGAATCGGGTTGGTGAGCAGCTCCTTAGTGGGCGCCTGCTCGATAACCTGACCGGCGTACATAACCGTGATGTTATGGGCAACCTCGGCGACCAGAGCCAGGTCGTGCGAAACGAAGATCATGGCAAAGCCGAGCTTGGCCTGAAGGTCGTTGAGCAGCTTTATGACCTGCTTCTGGACGGTAACGTCCAGAGCGGTCGTGGGCTCGTCGCAGATGACCAGCTTAGGGTCGCGGGTAAGGGCCATAGCAATCAGAACGCGCTGACGCTGACCACCGGAAAGCTCGTGCGGATAACTCTCGAGCGTACGCTTGGGGTCGAGGCCCACGAGCTCCAGGAGCTCCTCGGCGCTACGGGTGCCGCCACGCTTGGTGAGCTGCTTCATCTGAGCGGAAATGAGCATGGAGGGGTTGAGCGAGGACAGGGCGTCCTGATAGACCATGGCGATATCGGTACCGCGCAGGCCGAACCACTCTTTCTTGCTCATCTTGAGAAGGTCGCGGCCCTCCCAGAGAACCTCACCGGAAAGATGCTCGTCATCGTCGGTCAGGCCCATGATGGCCAGCGTGGTGATGGACTTACCGCAGCCGGACTCGCCTACCAGGCCCATGGTCTGGCCGGGACGGACGTCAAAGTTAACGTGGTCGACGACGTTGATATCACCGTGGTGCTCAAACTGAATGCAGAAATCGCGGACCGAAAGAATCGGCTCAACGGACTCATCGGGCACATGGCGGTCGCTACGCTTGAGTTCGACATCGCGCAGGGCGCCAAGACGGGCGGACAGGGACTGAGCCTGCTCCTTGTAGGCGCGAACGGGGTCGGAGACCAGCAGGTCGGCCTCGCGGCGCTTGGAGGAATCGGTCGGGTCCAGGGCGGCGGAGGGAGCAGCGGCCATGGCGTCGGTAATGCCCTCGGAGAGGATGTTGAGCGCCAGGCAGGTGATCATGATGGCCAGGCCCGGGAACAGTGCCTGCCACCAACGGCCAGCGAGCACGCCACCGCGAGCGTCGGCGAGAATGTTGCCCCAGGTAGCGGTGGGCTCCTGGATGCCGGCGCCGATGAAGGTCAGCGAGGCCTCGAAGATGATGGCGTCGGCGACCAGGGTAACGGTAAAGACCATAATCGGAGCGATGCAGTTGCGCAGAACATGCTTGATCAGAATCCACGGAGCCTTGGCGCCGGACACGATGACCGCGCGGACATAGTCCTCACCGTACTCGGACACGATGTTGGCGCGCACGATACGGGCGATCTGCGGGGTGTACATAAAGCCGATCGCAAAGATGATCGACGGCACGGAATTGCCCAGGATGGAAACGAAAACGGCTGCGAGGGCGATACCCGGGATGGACATGATGATGTCCAGGATACGCATGATCGCCTCAGAGATAGACTTGCGCGAAACCGCTGCAAGAGCGCCGACAACGGAACCACAGACCAAAGCCATAGCGGTAGCACCAAAGCCGATGATCAGCGAGTAACGTCCGCCGTAGAGCATGCGCGAAAGGATGTCGCGGCCCTTGTCGTCGGTACCGAAGATAAACCCGTTGCCAGGAGCCTGGCGAGCCGTAAAGATCTCAACCGGACTATAGGGGGCAAGCAGGGGAGCAAGGATCGCAGTCAGGGCGACCAGCACCAGCACGACGGCGGCAATCTTAGAAGACAGCGTCATCTTCTTCCAGCCACCGAGCTTGAGCCCCTTGGAGGCAGCCTTCTCGAGCTGCTCGGTTTGCTTCTCTCGAATCTTTACCATAATCTACACCGTCCTGATGCGCGGGTTGATGAGCAGGTAGAGCATGTCAACCACGATGTTGATGATGATGAAGGCAAGAGCAACGACGATAACGACGCCCTGAACCAGGTTCGCCTCGTTGCCCTGAACGCCCTGCAGAATCGCGGTGCCCATGCCGGGGAGGTTGAAGATAACCTCGATGACGACGGCGCCGCCCATGAGGTAGCCGATCTTAAGACCGAGGGTGGTGACCGGGGTGATCAGCGCATTGCGAAGAACGTTGATGCCGACGACGACCTTCTCGGGAACGCCGGCGCCGCGAGCCATACGGACATAGTCCTTGTCGAGCTCCTCGACCATGGCGGTACGCACGATACGAGTCATCTGACCCGTCAGCGGAAATGCCAAGGCGATAGCGGGCATGATCATACGTCCCAGATAGCCAACCGGATTCGTGGTGAAGTGAGGCAGAGCACCCGATGCCGGGAGCACCTTAAGGTAGGAAGAGAACAGCAGGATCAACAGAACGGCAAGCCAGAACGACGGGGTTGCCAAGCCGGCGATGGAAAAGACGCGGATCACTTGGTCCGGCCATTTGTCGCGATAGAGTGCCGCGATGACGCCGAGCAAAAACGAAACGACCGCACCGATGGCAAGACCGATGAAGGTCAGCTGCATCGTGACGGGCAGGGCCGTGGAGATGCGCTTGGCAACGGAGTTGCGAGCAGCACCATAGGTGCCCATGTCGCCATGAATCAAATCGCCCATATAGCGCACGTAGCGCACGGGCCAGGGGTCGTCCAGACCATACTTCTCATGGTACTCGGCAACCGCCTCGGGCGAGGCACCGTCACCCAACGCCGTGTAGGCGGGGTCGGTCTTGGAGAACGACATAAGGAAGAACACCAGGACGGTGACGCCCAATGCCATGATCGGCAGCGCCACAAGACGCCTTCCAATCAAACGTAGCAAGTTGTTCACGTTCTCTCCCCTTTCTTTTGTCGGTAGGACCAACTGGTATATGAGTACGGATACTCATTACAAGACCCGAGCGACATCGTTGCCGCCCGGGTCTTTGTTTCAACTATGAGGATACGGTCCCAACGGCCGACATCCTGCATACAGACTCAAGCGAGTCTTACGCCTTGACGGTCGCGACGCCCCTGAAGGACATGCTCGTCGTGCCGATGCCCTTGAAGCCATCGAGGGCCTCGCCGTTGGGCGCAGTGGACGGATCGTCCCAGGAAGCGGAGACGGTCTTGACGTGGACAACGGGGTACAGAACGGCGTTGTCGGCGATGATGTCGAAGCACTCGTTCCACTTCTTCTGCTGCTCGTCGCCCTCGGCGGCAAGAGCCTCGTCCATGAGACCGTGGAGCTTCTGCCACTCAGCGGACTCCTTCCACGGGCAACGGGTCTGCATCCAGACATTGTCGCCGTACCACCAGTTGAGCAGCAGGTCGGGATCGGCGCCGAAGCAGGAAGGATCGCCAGGGGCAAGGAGGATATCGTAGGCCTCGCCGCCGTCGATGGCAGCGTAGGTGGCCGGCGAGGTATCGGTCTGGATAGTCACATCGAAGCCGAGAGCGTCGAGGTCGTTCTTGACCTGGGCGGCCATGCCCTTAATCTGCTCGTTGTCGGTGGTGCGCAGGGTGATGGCACCCGGGGTGATGCCGGACTCCTCGATGAGCTTCTTTGCCTTCTTGGCGTCGGTCTTGTACACCGTGGAAGCCTCATGATAGTTGGTGAAGCTCTTGGGCAGGTAGCAGCTGGCAGCGGTGGCAAGGCCGGCGAAGGTGTTGCTGACCATCTTCTCGGTGTCGAGCGCATACATAACAGCCTGACGGACCTTGACGTCGTTCCAAGGCTCCTTGGCGACGTTGAACATGATGAAGCGGGTGCCGAAACCCTGAACGTTATCGATCTTGCAGCCGGCGCTCTCGAGCTGGTCGACGGCGTCAGCGGTAACGAGCTCCATAACGAGCGTGGAGCCCTCCTGCTGAGCGGTAACGCGAGCGGTGGGGTCGGTCAGGATGCTGTACTGGATCTTCTTATCCTCGGCAGCATACTCACCGTTGTACTCGGGGTTGGGAACCAGGGTGATCTCGGTATCGGAGATAGAGTCGTACATCCAGGGGCCGGAGCCGATCGGCTGCTTGGCGCGATCCTCCTCGGTCTGGGTGGCCGGGGTAACGCGGATGATGGCAAGACGATCCTTGAGCAGGGAGAAGTTGGGGACCTTGGTCTTGACCGTCACGGTGCTGGCGTCCTTAGCCTCGATGGACTCGAAGGGCTGGAAGAACGGAGCGTAGGTAGCGGAAGCGGCGCAAGCGGTGTAGGAAGCGACGACGTCGTCAGCAGTGACCTCAGTACCATCGGAGAACTTGGCGCCCTTGCGGATGGTGACCTCGAAAGTGGTGTCGTCCACAGACTTGGGATCGTCGGTGGCGAGCTCGTTGAAGGTGCTGTAGTCGTGGTAATCGATGCCGTAAAGGCCCTCGACGACATGCCAGTTAGCGCCCAGGCCAACAGCGGAGCCGGTGCTGGCGGGGTCGAAGCTGGACGGAGCGTAAGCGGAACCAGCGGTAATCACGCCGCCGCCACGGTTAGCGGAATCGGTGGAGCTGGCAGCGGAGCCAGAATCGGAGCTGCCACCGCAGCCGGTGAGACCAAGGCCGGCGACAGCAGCGACGCTGCCAGTGAGGCCGAGGAACGAACGCCTGGACATACCCTTGTTGATGATGGCCATGTCTTCTCCTATCAATAGAGAATCTTACCCGGGAGCACCTAGACTTGCCCCCGCGCAACTTGCGGACGATATATACCTTACCTACCGACAAACCCAACTTGGGTGCCGCGCTCGGCGACCGATACATACATACGCTTGAACGGTATTTACTACCGTTCACCGAATTCATTGACAAACGATTCGACAGACAGTATGTATCGACGAGGTGAGATATCAGTCTTCGTCAACCCGCAGGATAGCAGGGTTATTCACCATGGCTAGTCAAACGTTTTAGCGTTAATAAAACCCGAAATCAGCAGGTAATCGCCGCGAAATAAATGATTGAAAATCAGCCAATCATGTATATCAGTTGTTTAGAAGCGCGTTTAGTTTTCGGAACGGCTGGCCGATGCCTGGGCGCGCTCGGCATTCCATGCAACAAGTGCCTCGTGGACCGCTTTGGCGACATCGGCCGGAACGCCTCGAACTTCCGCAATCTCCTGCTCGCTTGCCGCGCGCAAACGCTTCATCGAGCCAAAATGGCGCATAATGGCACGTTTTCTGGTGGGTCCCACGCCCGGAACGTCGTCAAGCACCGAAACCGTCATAGCCTTATCGCGCAACTCGCGATGGAACGTAATCGCAAATCGGTGGGATTCATCGCGAACCTGCTTGATCAGATAAAGCGAAGCGGAGCCGGTCGGCAGCACGACGGGGGTCTCGTCCCACGGCACGAAAACTTCCTCATCGGCCTTTGCCAAGCCACAAACTGGTATATCGAGGCCAAGCGCCTCAAGTTGCTTAATTGCAGCGGTCAATTGCGGCTTGCCGCCATCGACAACGAGCAAATCGGGGCGCGAGCCAAAGCGCTCGTCCGCCATGCGCTCGGGAGCATAGCGACGCCCCAGAACCTCGGACATCGATACGAAGTCGTTCGCCTCGTCCAATTCGGCCTGAATTTTAAAGCGACGATACTGGCCCTTGTCGGCACGGCCGTTGGTAAATACCACCATCGAAGCGACGGTAAAGGTGCCGTGCAACGTCGAGATATCGAAGCACTCGATGCGCAACGGCGGCGCAGGCAGCGCCAGCGCGCTTTCGAGCTCCAGGAGCGCCTGATTAGTGCGATCGTCAGCATACCCCGTGCGCATCATGTAGCGCATGAGGGCATGGCGCGCATTTTTGGAAGCCATATCGAGCAGGCGGTGCTTTTCGCCGCGCTGCGGCCTATGGAGATGGCAAGAGCGTTCGCGCTTGCCCGCAAGCCACTCCCCCAACGCTTCGGCATCCTCAAGCTCGACAGAGAGATTGATCTCGGCTGGAATATCAGCCGTCTCGTCGTAATAGCGCTTAAGAAAGCCCGATTGAAGCTCTTCCTCGTCGACATCCAGGCCTTTATCGAGGATGAACTCACAAGTTCGAACCGTTCGGCCCTCGCGAACGACAAAGACACAGGCGGCAGAGATAGTCTCTTCGCGATAGAAGCCGATGACGTCGATATCGACGCTCGATGGAAAAACGACCTGTTGGCGATCGTCCAGGCCCCTAATGACTTCCAGGCGACGCTTGACGCGCGCCGCACGCTCAAAATCGAGCGTCTCGGCTGCCTCCGTCATCTCGGACGTAAGCTCGTCAACGACATCCTTGCGATGGCCCGACAAGAAACGTTCGACACGTTTGACGTTCTTGGCATAGTCGGCAGGGGAAATCGCGCCGACGCATGCGCCCGGCCCGCGCCCGACATGGTAGTCAAAGCAGGGACGCCCGTTTTGCGCGCAAATCATATTGACGATGTCTTCTTCGCCCTTATGAGATTCGACGATGCGGCGGCAGCGGCGCCATTCCGCACAGGATGCCGAGCAAATAGGAATAACCTTGCGTAGCGTATCGATGGTCTCACGCGCCGCACGGCTATCGGTATAGGGGCCAAAATAGCGCGTTCCCGGTTTATGACGCTCTCGCGTGTATTTAATAGCCGGAAACAAGTCGCTCTTGGTAATGGCGATAAAGGGATAGCTTTTATCGTCTTTGAGATCGACGTTAAAGTACGGATGGTACTGGCCAATCAGATTGCGCTCGAGCACCAATGCCTCGTGCTCGGTCTCCACCACGATATAGTCGAAACTCGCCACCAGCTGCATCATGAGCGGGATCTTTTGACGCTCGTCCTGCAGTGTCACGTATTGACGCATACGGGCACGCAGGTTTTTTGCCTTGCCCACATAGATGACATCACCCTTGGCATCTTTCCAAAGGTAGCAGCCGGGTTGCGTGGGAACGCGCGAAACCTGCTCGGCAAGTGTTGGAATGTTGTCGTGACCTGCCACGCGCACCTACTTGCGACGAAGCAGCGCCGAGACCTCGGGCATCTTAAAGACGAAGGCAAGACCAAAAGTTACAGCGAGCGAGACGACGCCTGCAACACAAACGTAGCCCAGGGTAATTAGGATCGAACTGCCAAGCGCTCCGACAAAGTGCTCAAGTGCCCACATGACGCCGGCACCCGCGGCAGCGCCCAAGCCACCGAACAGTAGGCCGAAGAAACCGCCATGCAGGATAGACTTGACCTGAAGGCCATGCAGACGACGGCGCAGCCACCACAGTGAGCATCCGACCAAGACTACGTAGTCAACGACGTACGAAAGCGCAATTGCCGGCATACCGTAGCCCAGCACCACGCCAAACAGCAGCACCGAACCGGCCTGACCGATAGCGGAGTACAGGCAATAGCGGCTATAAGGTTTCATATCGAGCAGGGCCGAGAAGCTCTTCTGCATCAGCACGACCACGCCGTAGAGCGGCAGGGAAAGTGCCAGATAGATAAGGAACTCCGACACCAGCGCCACACCGGATTCATCGAACTTGCCGGCGCAGTAGATCATGTTGAGCGGACGGGCGAAGACGATCAGATACATCGCAAACGGAATCAGGAAGAAGAGCATCTGGGCGACACCGCGCGAAATGCCCGTGCGGACGCTGTCGTAATCCTTCTCCTGCGCATCGTGAGAGAGTTCGGTATAAAGTGCCGTCGAAAGCGAGGCGGCGATCAGCGCATAGGGCAATGTGTACCACAAGCGCGCATATGCGATGACGGAAGGGCCGGTCTCGGGCTGCACCACCAGCGCGGCGGCATTGGTAATGGAGGTCGAGACAAACATGCACACCGTGGCGAGCAGCGTCGGGATACCAAGCGCGATCGTCTGTCGCAGCGCGGGATCCTTAAAGTCGATATGGATATGAGGATGCACGCCATGCTTGCCAAGCGCGGGAATCTGGCAGGCCATCTGGACAAAGACGCCGAGGGTCGTACCAGCTGCGATCAAGATAATACCGGCCTGCTCGCCAAATTGTGCAGACACGGGAGCAAAGCCCATAAAGCTGGCGATGACGATGACATTGTTGAGAACCGGGGCAAACGTCGACCAGAAATAGTCGCGGTGTGCGTTGAGAACGCCCGAGAACACCGAGCCCAAGCCATAAAACAGAATTTGAATAGCAAAGAAGCGGAACATGAACGCAGCGGTATCCATGCTGCCGCCATCGCCCGAAAGGAACGACTGCGTCCAAATAAAGCCGGGAGCAAACACGGTGCCCAGCAGCGAGATACCGCCCAGCAGCAGAAGCAGAATACCGAGCAGGTTGCCGACATACTCGTTCGATGCCTCGCGACCCTGCTCGCGCCTCACACCCATATACACTGGCAAAAACGCCGTAACGAGCATGCCGCCCATCACGAGCTCGTAGAGCATGTTGGGCAGGTTGTTGGCAACCTGATAGGAGGACGAGAGCAGCGACATACCGATGGCGGCCGCCATGGCCCACGTGCGGATAAACCCGGTGACACGCGACACGATGGTCAGCACGGTCATAAGGCCAGCAGAACGACCAACCGTGGAGTAGTCCGACGAACCCATATCGTCTACGTCGTCCTGAGAGTCCTCATAAACCTCATCTTGTGGCGGCAAATCGTCCACGACGGCAAAGGAGCCGGTTATCGCAAAGGGATCGTCAACCAAAACGGCGTCATCAGCAGGTGCGGCGTCATCGCTGTTCGGCATGTTGTTACCGGATACGGCATCATCATCGAATATGGCATGGTCGCCAAACACCGTGTCAACTTCATTGGCGGCGACGGTTCGGGCAGAAAACGACAGAGGGTCCCAGTCGTCATCACCGTCGATGGCCACGCCCTCGACGGGATCGGTCGAACCAAGCGGCGACCATTCGTCATCCGAAAAAAGCAGTTCGCCATCATCATGAGCCGTGGGCTTGGCGGAACGAGCGGCAGGAGCGCTCTGCGGTGTGCTCTTTCCCTGGGCTGCCATCAAAAACACCGCCGTCTCATCGGGACGCGGCGCACGAGGAGCCTCGGAGGCGATCAGCATCACGCTGGCGCTCGATTGAGCGGCGGCCAAAAAGACAGCCGTCTCATCGGGACGAGCCGAAGAAAGAACCGTACGGGGAAGTGCCGTGCCGGCACCGGCGGCACGCAAGTACACGGCCGTCTCGCCCGGGTCAGCGGCAGCGGACCAGGCGTTTCGAATCTCGTTATCGAACGAAGCGGCCTCGGGCGCGGGCGTCTGAGGAGCCGACCCTTTTGCAAAGTGAGCTCCGCGCTTTGATTCTTCCTGCGGCATCGCTCAGTCCTCTCTCGTGATCGGGGCAACCGTCGCCCCGCAAAATGCAACTAAGTCATCGGGAGCAAGCTCAAGCTGATAGCCGCGCTTACCACCCGAGATAAAAATGGTATCCCAAAGGACGCATGTCTCATCGATCAGAGTCCGGAAGCGTTTTTTCATACCGACCGGACTGCAACCGCCGCGGACATACCCCGTCGCGGCAAGCAAATCTTTGACATGCATCATGGTCAGCGACTTTTCGCCTGCGGCGCGCGCGGCGGCCTTGAGGTCGAGCTCGTCGGCAACGGGAATGCAGCATACGACATGGTCGTTGGACGGCGTCGTGCAGACCAGGGTCTTAAATCCCTGACCGGGCTCCTCGCCAAGCTGCTCGGAAATCGCGACGCCCAGCCCCGACGATTCGTCGTCATCGTCTTCGTACGTATGGAGAACATAGGGGATGCCGGCGCTTTCCAGCTCACGCATCGCATTGGTTTTTGACGTCTTAACAGCCTTTGCCATGGCACATCCTTTCCCTCGCAGAGCGACGCAAGGATTAAGTATAGGGCCAATTCCGCCGCATATGCCATCTCGACACACAGAAGCGCCACCGAATCAGAAGGAATCGATGGCGCGTCGGTACTACAACGTCTCTTTACTGTGCGTCGAGCTGCGCCTGACGCTCACGGTCACGCTTGAGCAACGGCGCCAAGAACTTGCCCGTGTAGCTCTGCGAACATGCCGCGACTTGCTCCGGCGTGCCTGAGACCACGACGGTTCCGCC
>CBCTZJ010000024.1:0-27909 GCA_965151385.1 uncultured Collinsella sp.
AAAATCGCAACGGCGGCATCTGGGTATTTGCCATTCATTTGCAACAGTTCTTTAGATTTTATTTACGCAGCTAGTTGGCTCGCGGCTCATTGACGGTGTTTTACCAACAAGATTGGTATCTTTTTGTTTGGCTGGTATGGTTTATGCAATTATTAACCCCTCGTCAACCCGCGCCTAACATGTCAGCTTTCCACCAACTTTCCAACTTTCCACTTAGCTTTCCACCTTAAGTGGAAAGCTAAGTGGAAAGTTGGAAAGTTGGTGGGTAGCTGGGGCAGCAGCAGGCCAGGCGAACAAGAAAAAAGGGCGGCAACCGGGTAATTGCCGCCCCTTTCACGGGATTAGTTGGTCTCGGTCTCGTGGGGAATGCCCTTGGTGTTGATGCGCGCCAGCGTGTACGTCACGTAGTCAGAGTTCGCATAGCCGGCGAGGTTGCTGGCGTTAACCGGCGTGTCGTTGACACCGACGCCGGACATATGAGCCGTAAGCACCAAGCGGTAGTTGGCATAAGTTTGGCGCCTGCCCTCAACATCTGTGTTCACCTTAACGCGGAAGGCATGCTTAAAGGCAAGGCTGTTGCCGTCGCGCGTGGCGAACGCGCCGCCAGTCCCCTTGCTATCAGTAAATACGTAATTCTTGCCATCGGCGCTCAAAGAGCCGTTAGCCAACTTGTCGCTACCGAGCACCGTAATGTAGCTTGAGATGTTGTTGACCGCATCATAACGACCATCATCTTGGCGGCGCTTCTGCAAGCTCAGCGTGTACGTCACCGTGCTGGCATTGGAGATCATGGCCTCGGCGCCCGCGAGCTTGGACAAATCATACGTTCCCACCAGAGCGATTTCGCCGTCGGCGGACTTGAGGTCATCGATGTTGATGCCCAGCTGCGACTTCTTTGAAGCCTCGAACGCAATAGTCGAGGAGCCCACGTCCATGCGGTAGTATCCAGCCATGCCGTCGATGTATGCCGAGTTGCTACTGGTGCTGAGCGTTTCATCATTCGTAGAGAGGTACGCACGGTAGTTGGGCTTTGTGTACTTATCTGTGCCGCCATTCTGCGAAGCGATAATACCAGCCTGGCACGCAGGCTCCGTCATGGCGAGATTCGCCTCCATGGTGATGGTGAACTCGCTGCCATGGTTCTTAGCGATTTCGCGAATGCCGGAAAGATCAATTGCCCCAAGACCTGCGTCGGCCAGCGTCAATTTCATGTCCGTACCGTCCGCGGTCCATACACCCGTAGCGGCGCGATGATCTTCAGCGGTGGCCTCCCCCCATGTCCACTTCGTCTTGCCGTTCACGGTTGAGGCATGCGGGACGTAGTACTTGCCCCCCACTGTCACGTAGAACGAATACGTACCCTGGGTTCCAGTCGGGTAGCCATGCGCACCCGCAGCACTGCCGTTCTTCCCGTAGTTCACGAGCGAAGAATCCAGCTGGTAGTACAGCGCGTCGGAGCTCGTGTATTGCTGGTTCGGGTCGAACTTCACGGTGTCGCTTACCTCCATGGTAAGCGGATAGGTGACATCGTGAAGCTCCATCTGTTTGATGCCGTCCTTGTTGTTATCGATAAGGCCGTGCGTGTAGTTGGATGTCACGCTATAGGTCGAGGCCGTATTCTGGTGCCCATCCTCGGCAGCCTTGTCGTCGGCTGCTATCTTGCCTCGCAGCAGGTAGTTGATGTGCTCGTTGAGGCTCGTGTCCACCGTAGTTGCGGTGTAGCCGTTGACACCCGCAGAGCCCGCCGGCGTGCGCACCACCAAGTAGAAGTCCTCACTCTTGGGCTCTTCCTCGGCAACGGAGAGGGTGTAGAACGTACCCATCGTGTCGGAAGATGTACGCGCGCGGTAGTACGCACCGCCGACCTTGGCGCCGGCCGCCTTCTCGAGCTCGACCTGGCTCTTGCCTTCGACCTCGGCATCGGTGAGCTTGACCCAGGCGCCGTCCTTGTCCTCCTTGGCCGCCACGCCCACGATTTCACTCAGCCACGGCTCGACGTAGGCATTGTTGCCGGCATCCACAAAGTCAGTGAGCTTGGCCGACGCCGCTCCGCCCGCGCCCACCGTGCAGTGATATTCACGGTTGTTATGAGCAGTGTCCACGAGCGTAAGCTGCGTGCCCTCGGGCAGCGTGGCGCCGAAGGTGATGCTCTTGTTGAGCGGGCCCATGGAGCCGCCGGCTTCGAGCAGCGTGTTCCAGCCGTAATCGACTGCCTCGCCCCGGGCGCTGCCATAGGTCCAGGTAAGGTAACCGGTCATGGTATCGCCGCTGCTCACAAGCACGTGCTTGTCGTATTTTGTCGCATAGTCGGCAGCCTTGAAGTTCGCACCTTCGGAGTAGGTGGCGGTAAAGTCGATCTCGAGCATGCGCTTAACGATGATGGGCACCTGCACGCGGTAGCTCTGGCCGGCCTCGCTAAAAGTGACCGTGAGCAGCGTGAAGCGGCCCCGCTCGTTGTCCCAGTCGGTACTCGCGCGGAATACCATGGAGCTCGTGCCGTTGTTGAGCACCTTGAGCGTGGGCGTTTGCGAGGCTATTGCGTCCTTGACGAAGGCGCCGTTATTGGCAAGCGAGAAGACCTCGGCGGTGGCGGTCACGTGCTTGGCGCTGCCGTTGAGGCGGCGGGCATCGGAAAAGCCGCCGTTAGTCACGATGTTCAGATACTTCTCGACCGTCGTCGTGTCGTTGCCGGGAATCATGAGTACAGGGAAGTCGGTTGCAACCTTCTTGCCCGAAGTAACGTTGTTGGTGTTGAAAGTGCTCTTTGAGTTGTCCGCACTGTAGGTTTTCTTGTTTTGGTACGTGCCGTCATCATTGATGCCGCTGATGTTGGTATAGGTATAGCGGCCGGGAACGCTTTCGCCCGCTTGGCTTTGGATGGTCGTCGCGGTGTCAATGGCGGCGCCGTCGCCAAACAGATAGCGATCGGTGGTGTCGTCGTTGGAGGCACGCACCGCCAGCGTGCTCACGGGGCTCGTGGTCACGTATGGGCTTGCCGCCGTGGTAGCGGTATCGTCCGCACCGTAGAGCGTGGTGTCCTTGCCGGGTACGTCGAGCCTGTCGTTGTAGTCTCCGAACGCGATGTAGGTTTTCTTGTTAACGGCGGCCGTATTGGTCGTGTAAACCATCGGCGGCAGGTCACTCGTGGTCTTGCCGTCGCCAGGCTTAACGTTCACGCCCGCTGCGGAGAGGCTGTACTTATTATCTCCTGTGTCAACCTCACCCAAGAGCACGCCCTGCTTAGAGCCGGATTTGTAGGTGTTGCTGTCCATGAGCACGTTTACCAGATGGAACTGGCCGCGCCCGTCGCCCATAATGCCGCCGTTGGACCTTTCGCTAAACGTGGTGTTGGATACCTTTGTGTTGGTGACGTCGATGACGACGGATCCGCTGTTACTCGCGTTATTCGCGCCCAGCAGACCGCCGCTCCAGTTACCCTTAATCGTAGCGTTCTCGATCGCGATGTTGTTGCAGGCTATATTCACATTGCTGAAGAAGTAGCCGATAAGCCCTCCCGAGCATTTACCGGTGCCGGCGATGCTGACATTCTTGACATTGCAGTCGTCGAACCAGTACTTGTTGAGGCTACCGCTACTCGTAACCTCACCAATCAGGCCGCCCGCATTGTAGATGCTATTGTTCGTTCCGGTCTCATCGCCGATGACGGCGTTCTCGGTGCCGACTCTGCCATCAATGCGCACGTTGCTCATAGAAATAACGCCGCCACGGGCGCGTCCGACCACGCCGCCGGCGCCCATATGGTCATCGGAGTTCGACCCGGTGGCTAGCACGTTTACCCCAGAGATGACTGCCGTGCTCGACGGGACTACCTCGGTGGTGCCGATTTTGGTGTTGACCGAGATATCGCTTCTTTCGACATAGCCGAGCACGCCGCCCACGTAGGGCACTGTCCCTGTGGCAGTTATGGTCGAGTTTTTGCCAACGGTCCTTTCACTCACCCCTGTGCCTGCGGTTGTCCACACGCCGCACGCCGAGGCAACCGTACCCACGTAGCCGCCAACGTTCTTCTCGCCCGTGACGTTAAGGTCGGTATATGAGCAGTCATAGAGATACGCGGTCGCTCGTGCGTCGCTGAACGCAACCATATAGGTTCTGTCCTTGCTTAAACTTCGGCTGGCGCGGCCCGAGCTGCCAAGAAGCCCTCCCACGCTCTTTGCGCCCGACACGGTGCAGTTATTCATCTGCACGTTGCGGTAGACGCCGCACGTGTTGCCATCGTAGTTAGCCGTTGCGCCCGCCAAAAGACCGGTGCCGATAAGGTCGTTCGATGCCGTTCCCGTTGTGGCGCCGCCGTTGGCGGCGATATAGGTGAGCGCTACATTGCAGCTGCTAAAGGTAAGGTCTTTGACCTGAGCTCCACCGTTCGCGGTGACGCTCTGCCCCACATTGGTGGAGGTGAACATCACGGTGCTGAACAGGCCGCCTACGCCCGAGACCTTATAGTCGTCGTCGGCGTATTCGACGGCGCCGTAGGCAACGTCTTTGGTGCCCACCGTGATGGTGGCTCCGTTGCCGTCGATCGTGGCCACGTGCGGCGTGATGCGGTCGCGATCGGTGGTCGTCTCGTTCGAGTTGCAGGCATTGGAATAGTAGCGGCCGTTGAGACCCACATATCCTGTGCCGTAGCCGGTCATATCGTAGGTGGTGCCCTGCTTGAACTCCAAGCTCATGCCGATCGATTTCGACGCGCACACATAGCCCGTTTGGTAGTCGGCAGCATAGGACGCCACCAGGTAGGGCGAGTTCACATCGCCATCAGGGTCAAGCGGGCCGTGCCACCCCTGCTTGCCGGGGGCTTTCTGGTCGTCGTTTTTGGCAGTCTCGAAATCGCCGGCAGCGCTCATAGGCTTGCCCACGCAGTCGTAGCTGGCATTTCGCACCTTGCCATATTCCTTGTTGCCAAACAGGTAGCCTTCTATCGCCGGATCTTGCGTATCGCTGCCCCAGTACGCCTTGGAGCCACGGAACACACCGTAATTGGCATAGTTAGTATGTGCCGCGCCAGCGCCCGCGCCCGAGCTAATGATGGCCGAGAGCAACAAAAGGCCTTGGGGATTTTCCACCGTAGTCACGGGCGCCTCAGCGTTGGTGCCGATGTACTTATTGTCGGTGCCCGTGGTGGTGACACAGGGGGTTCCCTTGTTTATGAGCTCGTTGATTTTGTAGTTGGCGTCACCGTTATCGACGTTGCAGCCCTCGCTAAAGGCATAGCCGTCGATCACGCGGCCAACGTAAGGGTTATCGTACTGGTCATACTTTGCGGCATCTTCCTCAATGGGCTTGTACTTTTTGTTCTTTGTACCACCACGCCACGAGGTGCCCATGTTGCGGAAAATCACGCCGCCACCCGCAATGGCACCAACATAACCGCCGATGGGAACAAGGTGCGAGTCGCCAGCAACGGTAAAGTCGTACGTCGTCGAGCCACTATTTGGATCGTTTACGACCACACCATCAATAATGTTATCGCCGCCAAGAATGCAGCCGATAACGCCGCCGAAAAACGCTGTCGGAACGCCGTCCGCATCCTTATCAGAATAAGTAATAGTCGCGTGCGCATTCACATAGTTGATGTTGAGATTGCGCACCACGCTGCCGTAGCTATAGGGAATGAGGCCGCGAAGCTCGCCCTTGTTATTTTCAATCTCAATTGTTGCAGACCCAGATGAGCGAGGGTTGCCAACAATAACGCCACGGAACGGATTAGCCTTGTTGCCAAATCCGCCAAACGAGGCCGCATCGACGGTAATCTTATTGCCCTCAGGAGGCTCAATGCTGTAATACGCGCTCTGCACGTAACGGTGCATCGTTTCGTCTTTTAGCGTCTGCGTCGGATCGGTCTTTTCGCCAACCTTTTTCTCCCATTTACTCTCGCTTGGATTGCTCTGCTTATAGACGTACACGACCTCGTTGTCGGTATTTGGCTTGGCGCTCCGTCGCATGCAAAGCTCGGATTGATTGGCGGCAATAGTGACTTCCCAGCCATCCAACGCCACGCTGTTGTTGATGTAGTTAGCGATGGTGTACATTTCCGTCGCGTCCTTAACGGTGTACGGATCGCCATACGTACCGCATCCCGTCATCAGGTTAGAGATGCGCTGGTTAACCTTGATTTCGTGATACTGGACGCCATCCTCGGTGACTTTTCCCTTGGCTACATAAGGAAGATAGTCGCTAAACCAAGGCCTTTCGGCATCCGTCGACTCGCCCTTTACCTTTACAAACCCTTCGTTGGTGCCATACGTCGCCTTATCGTAATACCAAAGTTGCTTGCCGGAGTACTCCCCCTTGGCATCGATTTCGCTTCCATATGTCACCTTGCCCGCATCGGCTTCAGCCCTAGTAAAGGTATAGTCCGCAGAGCCCGTACCCGTACTTTTGTAGCCAAAACTCTCCAGCAGGCTCGCATGGGTGAAGATCGTATCGTTCTTTTTGCTGGGCAAGCTGATTTGCTCAAACTTCGCCGTCACCTGATCGGAATTTTTTCCCACGCCGAGTCTGCCGAAGAGCGAGGTCGCCGCCGTGGCCCCTTTCGCGTAACTAAGGGTTGAAATATTCTTAGCGCTCAGGTTCACGCATGTCTGCATCTCGTTGATAAGCAGAGGAGCGTAACTGGTATTGCCATTCACACCGTCGACCTTCAAGCCGTCGAGTGTCAGACCATCTATCTCGAGCTGCGCCACATTAGTCTCATTGATGGGCCCATAGATACAGCGGCACACAAGCGCACCAGACGAGCTTCCCGCATCGTTCACAACAGAGCCCACGGTGCCAGCAAGCGTGACGTTTTCGACATTAAGGTCGCCCGTATGGGTTCCGATGAGAGCGCAGTGCATATTTTCGTGCTGCGTGGCTTCGCTATTCTTTTTGTTACCTTCTTGCTCAGCTTTAATGTCGGAATAATGGAACGTAATCGTTGCATTATTCACAGTAACCGTTGAGCCCTTCGCGGGGTCAGTAGGATAGAAACTGTATCCATCTAAATTGATTTCCACGCCCGCGCTGTCGCTCGTGCCAATATTGTTTCCTTGGAAAATAGCCTGATTCCCCGGAATGACATAGTCCTGAATCGCGCTAGGAGCATACAGGTACGCACACCAAAGTAATAAGTACTCTGCGGAGTTCATCCAATTGTCTTTGCTGGCGTTTTCCGGATTGCTGCCTACCTCCGCATATGCTTTGTCAAGATTGTAGTAATACCTCGTCCAGGCATTCGTTTTGTGGTTACTGCCGAAAGCCGACCGATTCTGATAGCTGTTGTCACTTCCCGGCTCTCCACTCATGTTGAGCTTGCCGCCATTGGCACCGTCATTGGTATGCAGCGAAACGACAACGTTCCATTCGCCATCAATAAGCTTGCTGCCGGCTTCGTTGCCATAGGCAGGCTTAGTGCCATTGCCAACCCATTCATCAAACGAAGTATCACTGTCGTCGCTTTTGATTGCCGTGTTGTTGATTTTCACGCCATTGCCTGCAGCAGCATTGACCTTATATGCAGTATCCCAACTTGCCCTGTTCTCCAAGTACAAGCCGCTATAAGTTTCTACTCCATATGTTGAGGAATTCTCCGTCCTGCCACCTCGGCCGATGAGCAGGCCAAGCACCGCTGCCTTATCGGCATTAATGGTTGCGTTCGAAAGATCGATGGCGTAGTCGTTGATGATCCAGTGGCCACTGGCGGCGTATACGAGACCGCCGACCTCGGCAGAGCTATTTGCGGTCACGGTCGTTTTGTTGGTAGTTTTGAGGGCGTAGGTGCTGTCGCTGGTATTCGCAGCATCGCCAATGGTGACGATGGCGTTGCCCCAGCTGTAGCCCAGAAGACCACCGGCGCCGTTGAGCTTGTCGCCGTTCTTGCCCACGGTCATAGCGAATTCACTAAAGCTAAGACCGGTAATGGTAACGTACTTCTCGTTCGATCCCTGCACAATGCGGCCAATAAGGCCGCCGACCTGTGCAATCTTGCCGCCGGCGCAATCGCCAGTTTTGATTTTGCCGCCGACTTCGAGGCGCGTAACATTGAATGTCGAGGTACAGTCGCCCACATTGCCGATGGCGCCGCCAATGCGCATATTGCCGTTAAGCGTTTGAGCTTTAGTGATGGTCGCCTGGGCCTTGCTGTTGCCCTCAAACGCAACCGTAGAAGCCGCTGACACGCTGCCCGCAATACCACCAATGTTCACTTCGTTGCTGAACGTATCATCACACGCGATATTCGTTTTGCACGTTACGCCAGACAATGACAGGTTGCCGACGATGGTACCTGCAAGCGACCCGGCATCGATAGCCGAACCGTTATCGAACTTCATGGAGCCAGCGATTGTGACGTTGGAGATGGTTGCGCCGTTGACGGCCGCGAACAAGCCCAAGCGACCGTGGCGGTAGATTTTGCCGTTGCCGTCGCTCGTGTCATTGCCGTCGAGCACAGCTTCACCACGCTTGCCGTACGGCTCGCCGACGGCAAGGTTGATTGTGCCGTTGCCATTTGTGCCGCCGCCGTTCAACGTTCCCGAGAAAACTTGCGAGCCGTCTGCACGATCCTGCGTGAAACCCGTCAGGCCCGTGCCTTTGAGATCAATAGTGCCGTTCACTGTAATGGTCGAGGGCTGCAAGATGTTCGGGTTGTTTTCAGAAACGCCCTCGACCATGGAGTAGTAGCCGTTGGTTTGCCAGGTGATTGCAAGTTTGGCGAAATCCTCAACAGAGGTTAGGGTGTAGGCACCGCCGCCTGATGTCAGCGACGTCGGCAAGGTCAACTTGTGCGAGTTCGGATCGAGCGCAATAAAGCTATTGCCCAAGCCCTTACCCAAGCGAATGACCTCGCCGTAGGTCGCGATGTCGTCTGTCTTTGAAGCAGTATTGCTACGTTTGAAGGTCCAGCCCGTAATGCCCTGGTCGGTCAATTTGTCGCCAGAGCCATCGCCGACAGCAAAAATCAACGCGTTGTGGTTCTCGTATACGAGCTGGCCCGTCGTGCTGTTTTCGGCAAAACTTGCGCCCGACAGATCCGTGATGCCGCTGAATTTGATTACAGCATTCCACGCGGAGCCCGCAATTCCCGCGGCACGGTTGCTTTGCGCCTTACCGATAGGATTGTCGCTTGTAAGTTTGAAATCTCGCACGTCAAGGACATTGCGCGTGTCGACAACGCCCACGGCGCCACCGAACTTTCCGGCGTCCGTTCGCGCCGAAGCATCTCCCTTGCACGCAACCGTCACGCCGTCGAGCACAACGGCGACAGGCTGCGAATTGGAGTCCGCGCTATCGCCAACATAGCCAACAACACCGCCCGTATTGGACAGCTTGCCCGCAAGTTCAAACTCAATTGAGCACGTTTTGTTATCCGCATCCTTTTGGACCACAAAGGCGCGCAGCAGCTCATCGACGCCTTTTGCCGTCGCAAACACCTTGCCGACAAGGCCACCGTAGCTGCCGTTGAAGCTAACTTCTTCCGGTAAGGTGAACTTGCTCTTATACGTTCCGCCTTGCACCACGATGTCGCCATTAGAAATATCGGCCACACCAAAAAGGGCGCCGGCGCGTTGCGATGCGCCAAGCGTCACAAGCTTGCCCAGGTCGAACATATTGGGCTTAACGATAAATCCTTGCGCAAAGCTCACGTCGCCGATGACGCCACCGGAGCAAGCGCTGTCTTTATCGCCGACGTTGCACGCCGGCTTAACCGTTACGCCATCAGCGATGTTGAGCGTGAGGTTGGTGGCCTTACCGATAAGACCGCCCGCCGCGTTTTTACCTGCGACGCTCAGCGCCGAGACATCGATGCCAGTTGGTAGGGCGACGGTGGCACCCTCCCGCGCCTCGCCGATAAGACCCCCCGCGTTGGCATCAGCGGCTGTCGCGTTGATAGTGGGGGTACCGTCGAGTTTGTCCGGCAGGGCGAGGCCAGCAAGCGTAAGCGATGCTCCTTCGACAAGGGTGTTCACAAGCAAGCCCATGTTGCCTGCGCTCGATTGCATATCGACTGCCAGGGGGCTGTTCGCGCTTGTCGTGTAGGTGGCATTAAGTGCAATCGCGCCCGTGACCTCGCCCACAAGCGGCGAGGTGAGCTTGCAGATGTCCTTTTCGGTATCGCTTTTGGGCGTGCCCACGGTAACGGTGGCAGCAAGCGTCTTGTCCGCGCCCGTGACCTTTGCGGCCACGATGGGCTGGGCATCGGTACCCTTCCAGGTGAGCTTTACGGTGCTGTTGGCGTCGCTGAGCTCGATGTTGTTGAAGAGCGTCTTGTTGACGGTCAGGGTCCTGTCGCCGAGGTTGAGCGCGCCTTTGAAAGGGTAGGCATCGCTGCCGAAGCCCTGGAACGTGAGGCTACCCAGGCCGTCCACGATCTCCGCGCCGCACACGTCGAAGTCGATGCCGGTCGAGCCACCTTTGGAGATGTTCGCGTTCTGGTAGATGGCGGGATCGGTATTGGAGATGGCGATAAGGTCGGCGTTGGACTCAAAGGTAATGGCCGTAACGGCGTCCGAGTCGTCAGTGATGACATCGCCGTCACCCAACACGCGCCTGAGGGCCTCGACAGTAGCGATGGTGGGGGCAGTGTTTGCCTGATCAGCAGCATCCGCGTCCGCGTCATCCGCTTGTTCTTCGTCAGCAGCACCCTCATCGGCAGCCGCATCGTCTTGGGACGCGTCGCCCTCCGCTGGAGCATCGCCGCTGGTGGTTCCATCGGTCGTGGAGTCCTGCGATTCGCCAGCGTTGGTAGAACCGTCGCCGCCCTCGGTGGCGCCCGCATCGGCGCCCGGAGTCGTCGCGGCATCATCAGATGTAGCCTGGTCAGCATCTTGCAGCGAGGTGGCCACGGCATCCTGTACGGAGCGGGCAGTATTGCCCGCGGCGCGCGCGGCGGAGACGGACGCCTCCATAACGGCGTCGAGCTCTTGCGCGAACACCTCTGTGGAAGGCGCGAGCGCCTGGAAAATCATGATCGCAGTCAGGCATGCGGTTGTTATGCGCTTTGCCGTTCTCATCTGGTCCTACCTCGTTCTATCTCTTGCCCCATGCGGGGTCTCAAAATCTATGCTTGCGGATCGCTTCGGCTAGTTCTGTGCGGCCGAACACGTAACTTTGATGTCGTCGGCATCCCAGCCGGTCGGCTTACCGGTGCCCGCTCGGTAAAAGGTAATAATTTCCGAGCCGGGAGATGCATCATATTCGACCGAGCCGCCGTTGACGGTTTTCTGCACGTCAACGTTCTCGTGGTTCTGCTTAAAGAACGGGTCGAGCTCGATCCCGCTTCTCCACGTGAGCCTTACCCTTGTCGTGACGCCCGTAACGGTCACGCGATAGTTGTAGGCGTCAAAAGCGTCGATACCTGAATTCTCGTCGACCCACTCGCCCGAAACGCCCGAAGCCGTCACCTCTGCACGCTCGGAAGGCGCAATCTTGGCGGCGAGCCATTTTAGGTTGGTGCCAGGGCTATTGGAGCCGACCCGGGCCTTAACGGTAAAGGATGCTTTGTTGAGGTCTGCCTTGGAAAACGTAACCTTATAGGTATACATGGTTGCCTTGTTGGCAGGGAAGGAAAGGTCGACCGTGCCGCCCGCCGTCAGCGTGGGCGAACCGCTTATCCTCCAAGCTTTCGTCGTTCCCGTCGCCTCCACGCTCAGCGTCGCGTTAACGTCCTTGTCGTTGACCTTGTTCTTGTCGCCCAGCAGATGGTTGTAAATGCGAAAGGTAAAAGAGCAGTTTTTCCCACTCGTGTCGACGATGACGCTTCGGACGGCAATGTCCCCGTCATTCAGCGTCTCATTCGTGTAGCCCGTAAGCATGTCCGAGGCAAACAGCGCCTGCGACGTGCCCGAAACAGCAACCGACTTAAGAAAGTCACCCGCCAAAAAGGCCGTGTAGGTAAGGTAGGTACCCGCCACAATCGCGACGGCGCATAGCAGCAGCGCAACAGCCCACAGGCGCTTGCGCACTTTAGAAGCAGGGGCCGCCGACTCTGCGCAGCAAGGCTCTGTCTTAGACTCATCAACCTGTGCAAAGTGTTTGCCAGCAGGCCTCGCGATTTCATTTTGTTCATTCTCGTCTTTTCGCATCTGGCACCCCTCCCTTCCTACTTATTAGTTGCCGCTCGTGACGCGAGCGATTAGATAAACCATGTCGGTCTCTTTGACGTTGGAGACCGTCTTTCCGTTTACGGTCACAACGCCCGGATTCCACGTGCACTCGATGATGAAGTTCGTGGCGTCGTTGGCCGTGTTGTTCTTATCGCTGTAACCGTCGAGCTGACTCTTTGTGAACTCGTGATACCGGTAGAGCGGGCGCGCGTTTTTCTGGACATTCACGTACGAGCCGTACGTCGGGTCGTTTGCCTCAAGCTCTTTAGCCAACGCACTTGTCCCGTCCGCGGAGTTGATAAAATCGAACTCAATCGGGGTGCTGCTCTTCTTGCTCCATGAGTAGGTGCGGTTGAGCCCGTCGAGGCCGACCACATCTCCCTTCGTTGCCGACGATTCGTTGACCGTCACGTGGTACACATTGATTGTCAGCCCCGTGATATTCGTGGTATTTGCCACCTGCAGCTCAAACGCTTGACCGCCGGCAGCGGGATCGCCATTGTCGCTCCGCACACAAAACGCGCGACGAACGGTCACGGTACCGTTGGAGTTTTTCACATCACCGCGCGACTCGTCATACGAAATCTCGATGGGCTCGATGCTCGTCTGGTTGGGACCCATGATCTTAAGCTGTGCGGGCGTTTGAATCTTGCCCACCGTAGACAGACTTTTGCTGCCCACAAACCACGAGAGCGACAAGCCGATAATAAGAACGATTGCTGCCAGCAGCACCAAGACCGCGAGGGTCTGTGCACGGTGGTTTTCTATCCAATTGCGGGCGTCGCCGAGGCGTGTTTGCATGGTACTCATGAGCTCACGCCCTCCTGAGCGCTAATTCTAAGTTGGATGTATTCGACCTTATCGCCGATCTGCTCGTCGGCATTGTTGTACAGCGCCGAGCAGATGGCGGTGTCGCTGGAGGACATGTCAGACGAAACCGTGGGGGCTTCGGCGGCACTCTTGCCGTTTGCCGCGCCATAGAAGTAGTTCGCTTTATGCTCGTTCATGTCCGCTTGCAGAGCACCGTAGTCAGACTTCTCGTCTCCCGCCGAGGCAAACAGATTCTTGTAGTAATTCGTGTTGCCCGTAAGGACAAAGTTCTGGAAGTACTCCGGCCATACCCAGTACAGCGTGACGGGAACAGGCTGGTTCGTTGGATTGGCCACATTCCCGTCTTTACAAAATTCTTTCTTTTGAATCGTGATTTGGCTGTTCGTCACACGATTCGAGTAATACCCGTTCTTGCAGCTCGTAAAGAACAGTAAGTGGCCTTTGATCAAGCCAAGGAGCGCCTCCGCCTCGGGCGCCAGCGTTCCCCCGTCCCCAACAACGCCAACAATGTTCGTGACCTTAAGCAAGCGCGACAGATTGATCGTGACCCCGTCCAGGTCACTCACCAGCGGCTTCACCGTAAATGTAATCTTGCCGCGAGCACCCGGGTACAGAGAGCCCGCGGTCTCGTTGTTCAGGTTGGAGCCGAGCGTTACCGTCATGGCGTCGGTCGTATCCAAGCCATCGATGGCATGCTTTTCCTCGGGCGTGCGCTCGGAGCGCTCGTAATAGCCCACGTGCGTACCGGACTCACCCTCGCCCGCGGCGGTCAGCGTGTACCGATCCGCCTTCGCCCCGATCGTACTCCCCGTGGCGCTCACTCGGTTATTCGCGGCAAACCAGGCCAGGCATGCAAAGATGGCAACGATGGCAGCCAGCACAAACAGACCGCTCACCAGGAAATCCTTCCAGAAATCCTTGAGGGTCCGCACGTGCTCGTCGGCAGCTTGGCGGTACTCGGCCGCCGTCTTGTGCTGCTGAAGCTCGCTATGTCGGTCCATGCCACTCATCGCTTGCGTTTGCCCTGCTTGCGGGCGTGCCATCCTTTTCCGCTCGGTCGCGTTTATCCATTGTTCGCAGGTAGAGAATTCAGGCAGAATACAACACCATACGATAAGGTAAAAGAATAGCATTGACCTGCGGTTTGCTCCACAACGCAAGCCTTAATGATGTCTTAAAAGTCAAACCCTTGGTGCGAGGGGTCAGGTCACTTCGCACCAACATGGTGCAAACAAACCTGACCCCCTTTGCACCAATCCGCAGCACCGGGCAGCGGACACACGGCGTGCCGCCCCTTAACACCCCAACGCGCGCACGGGTATCACGTAGATACCGTCCTCGACCTCGCGGGCGTACTCACCCACCCCCACAATCACGGCCATAAACTCCGGTTCGCGTGTGCGTGAACGAGGATTTCCACAGACCTTCTTGCGAACGCGCTTGAGGCTCTCGACGCCGGCGCTCGCTTTATCTTCACTCACCTTAATCTCAAAGGCGGCCCACCGTCCGTCGGCTAGCTGCACGATAGCATCGCACTCAAGGCCCGAATCGTCGCGATAATAGCGCACGGGCGTGCTATCCAGCAGGTCGAGCGAACGTGCGTAGACCGAAAGGTCGCGTATGACCAAATTCTCAAACACCAGACCAAATGTCTGCCAGTCGGCAAGCAGCGCCTGCGAGGACATACCTAGCAAGGCGCAAGCAAGGCTCGGATCTGCCAGATAGCGCTTGGGCTTGACGGTAAAGCGCCGTTTGTCGCGCGCGGCGGGAACCCAACCGGGGACCTCCTCGAGAATAAACATGCCTTTGAGGGCATCCAGGTACCTGCGCACCTTGGTCTCATCGGCAAACGCTGCGGGTTCCTCCTCGGCACCGAACATATCCATAAGAATCGTTTTATACGTGGTTGCCTGTCCCAGATTGCGCGCGATCGATGCGGAGACTCGACGAGCAATATCGGGGTCGAGACCGACCGCCGGGAAGCTGCTCGAAAACGTGGTGTTGAGATATTCGCGGGCGATGAGCTGGGCGTCAGCCGAAACCATATCGATCGCCTCGGGCCAGCCGCCGCGGCAAGCGGCTTCGACAAGCCCCGGTGTATCGCCATCGCACCGGCAGGGCTCAAAACGATGCTCAAACAAGCCCGCCAGGCTCACCTTGCCGTTGGACTCACCTGTCTCGGCAAGCGTCATGGGGTGCATGCGGACGCGGCCGATGCGGCCAGCTCCGCTATGCGCGGGCGCCTCCGCCTTTGAGCCAAACGCGGGCGTGGCGGAACCCGTGAGGATATAGGCGCCGCGCGTACCCCGGGTGCGGTCAACCTCGTGTCTAACGTAGTCCCAAATCTGGGGAACGCGCTGCCACTCATCGATAATATGCGGACGGTCTCCCAGCAACATCATCGCCGGGTCGGCACGCGCGAGGTCGAGATTCTCGTCGACATACGAGGCGGACGCCCCGTGCTCGAGCGCGGCCCACGTCTTGCCGCACCACTTGGTGCCCGCAATCTCGACCGCTCCAAAGACACGAAGGTAGCGCTCGATTTGCGCATCCACGATACGTGGGATGTATCCGTCCCGATGTAGCCTCTCGCCTGCCATGAGCCACCCCCGCAGATTTCCAGTTCCTGCTTTCTGATTCTTCTATTCCACTGTAGCAAATTCGGATTTTCGGGTGGTTGCGATTCGGATTTTCGTGTTCAGAAAATTCGGATTTTCGGATGCTCAAGATTCGGATTTTCTGAACCCGCTGGTCAGAGGCACTCTTATCGACAAAAAGGCGGGGAGCACCGATACGGCACTCCCCGCCCACTCAATACGCGATGGCTTTCTCGGCTACAGCTCGTTGGCCGCGTGATACGCCGTGCGAATGGCGCTCGCAATATCGGCGGTGCGCTCGCCCGAGCAGTCGCCCACGCAGGTCACGGGCACCGTCACGCCATCCAGGTCAAACGCGTTGGCCTTGGAGCCCACGGCCATCACCACGTAATCGCAGGCGATCTTCACCGGCTCCTCGGCGCCGTCCTCGGCAGTGCGCACGGCCTCCACGCCCTCGTCGGTAATGGCGGTCAGGCGGGTCTTCACGTGCTGCTCCACGTTGTGCTCGGCAAAGTCGCTCATGATCAGCGGCAGAATGGTCTCGGACTCGCCCGCGGCAATCTTGTCGAGCATCTCCACGATCGCCACCTCGCAGCCGTGCTGCAGCAGGTACTCGGCAGTCTCGGTGCCCACCAGGCCGCCGCCAATGACGGCGACGCGGCCCGTAAGCTCCACCTTGCCGGCCAGCACGTCCCAGCTCGAGACGACCTTGTCCGAATCGGCACCCGGAACGGGAATGACCACGTCGTGCGCGCCCACGGCCACAATCGCGGCGTCGGCGGCGTTGAGGTCCTCGGCGGTAGCGGCATGGTTGAGCTCGACCTTCACGCCCAGGCCAGGCAGAATCTTCTCGTAGTACTCGACCGAGCGCATGATCTCGTCCTTGCGCGGAGGCGCGGCCGCCAGCACAATCTGGCCGCCCAGATGATCGCTCGCCTCGTAAACGGTCACGTCGTAGCCGCGCTTGGCCGCCACGCGCGCGGCCTCCAGGCCGGCGATGCCGCCGCCCACCACGGCAATCTTCTTGTCGCCCTCGCCTGGCTTAATGGCGATAGTCGCCTCGTCGCCGTTCTCGGCATTGAGAACGCACGAGATGTACTTGCGGTTTTGAATCGCGTCGACGCAACCCTTGTTGCAGTTGAGGCACTCGCGGATGGGCTCACCCGTGGCGGCCTTCAGCGCAATGTCGGGGTCGCACATGAGCGAGCGGCCGTAGGCGATGATGTCGGCCGCGCCGTCTTCCAGGATCTTCTCACCGGCCTCGACCGAGACAACACGGCCCACGGTTGCCACCGGCACGGAGACCAGGGCTTTGACGCGCTCGGCCACCGGCAGCGTCCAGTTGTAGGGCATGGCGCCCATGGGCGGAATGGTGTCGCCCATGTTGCCGGTGTGGTTTGCCTGTGCGACCTGGATCATGTCGATGCCCGCGCCCTCGAGCAGCTTGGCAAACTTGCAGGCCTCGTCGGGCTGCAGGCCGCCCTTGCCGCGCGGCGTGCCGTCGGGGTTCTCCATAATCACGGGGAGCTTGTACTCCACCATCAGCTGCGGCGCGGCTTCCTTAATGGCGGCGACGACCTCGAGCGCATAGCGAACACGGTTCTCGAACGAGCCGCCGTACTCGTCGGTGCGCTGGTTGAGGATGGCCGAGCACAGCGAACCCACCAGGCGGTCGCCGTGGACCTCGATGGCGTCAATCCCGGCCTGCTGCGCGCGGGCGGCCGAGGCAGCGATGGCCTCCTTGATCTGGGTGAGCTGCTCTACGCTCGCCTCGTTCACAAAGTGCTGCATGTCATGGTGCAGCTTGGCGTATGCCTGCTTGCGGATCTCGTTGGACTCGGCCATCTTGGCGGCAAAGGTCTCCTCGTCGCCGGCGGCCTTGGCCTCCTGCGCGACCTTGGCGGCAGCCATGGATCCCATGACTATACGGCCGACACCGGGCACGTCGTACTCGGGGTGGAACAGTTGCAGCGCAACCTTGGCACCGTGCTTGTGGACGGCATCGGCCAGCGCCTTAAACGTGGGGATCTGGGCGTCGGTCGCCAGCTTGGGCGTGGGGCTTGCGGTCATAACGGGAGCGACGTCGCCGATGACGATGTAGCTCACGCCGCCACGGGCCAGGCGCTCGTAAAAAGCCAGGCTGCGCTCGCCAATGGAGCCGTCGCGCTCCTCGTAGCCGGTGGTCAGCGGCGGGAACATAATGCGGTTCTTGAGCTCAAGGGGGCCAACCGTAATGGGCTGGAGCAGTTTGGATGCAGGTGCGGTCATGGACATTCCTCTCTTGTAGGCGCGGCGGCGATGATGCCGCGTAGTTGTCTAGAGGATATGGCATGGGAATACAACAGCGCAACGGAAATCGGCGGATAGCAGGTGGCGGCAGGTGGATGGGGCGTGGCGGCCCGTCGGTTCGTCTCAATCTGTAACACTTACAGACCAAAAACGACCCTAGATGTTACAAATCGAGACGAACAAATTCGGTCCGACCAAACATCTCAATCTGTAACATCTAGGCCCACTTTTGGCCCCTACCTGTTACAGATCGAGACAACGGGAACCGTCCCAACAAAATGTCTCGATCTGTAACATCCATCGGCCAAAAACGACCCCAGGTGTTGCAGATCAAGACAAACCAAACCCGCCTGCTAGAAAATCTCAATCTGCAACAACAACTCGGCAAAATCCGTCCCTCGTGTTACAGATTTAGACAAACAAGGATCGTCCTGCCGAAACATCTCGATCTGTAACACCTAGCCGCCCAAATCGGGTCCAGATGTTACAGATCGAGATTTTGTTTGAGAGGCTGAGAATTGAACCGAAAATACGATTCCGGGATAACAAAAAAGCTCGCCGGCTAGGCCGACGAGCTGCAAGTTCTTGGTCGCGGGGGCAGGATTTGAACCTACGACCTCCGGGTTATGAGCCCGGCGAGCTACCAGACTGCTCCACCCCGCAATGTCTGGGCGCCTCATGTGCGCAAGAAAGAATATTACGTGGGAGTTCGGTAAACGGCAAGGAAAATCTCGTAGAGCATAATTCCTTCATATTTAAACCCCTCAGTCCGCATCACCGTAAACGAATCGCAGCCGAGCGCCGTCGACGGCGCGTATACAATGGTGCGCGTCCTTTTACGCCGACACTGGGAGTAGACATGCTGCTCGCTATCGATATGGGAAACACGCAGACGGCCATGGGCCTGTTTGACGGAGACGAGCTGGTGCAGTCGTGGCGCATGCCCACCGACCGCTCCTATACCGCCGACGAGATCCACGTGCGCCTGATGGGTTTCTTTAAGATGTACGGCCTTTCGCTCGACGCAGTCGACGCGATCGCCTTTGCGGGCGTGGTGCCGCAGCTCTCGCGCGAATGGCACGCCGTAGCCGACCGCATTGCCGCGGACGCCATCGTCATCGGGCCGCAGACGGCCGCGGTAACTAAGCTGCGCGCAGCGCGCCCCCAGGCCGTAGGTGCCGACCGCGTCGCCAACGCCGTTGCGGCCGAAACTTTCTACGGCGCGCCGGCGATCGTGGTGGACTTTGGCACCGCGACCAATATCGACGTCATCGATAAGGACGGTTATTACATTGGCGGAGCGATCGCGCCGGGCATCCGCATCTCCATGGACGCGCTTGCCGCCCGTGCCGCCAAGCTCGCCAGCGTTCCGCTCGAGGCGCCGGAGCACGCCATCGGCCGCGATACCGAGGAGTGCATCAAGGTCGGCGCCGTGATGGGCGCCGCCGCCATGGCCGAGGGCCTGGTCGCGCGCATGAAGCGCGAGCTGGGCCGCGAGGATGCCACCGTTATCGCCACGGGCGGTCTCGCCGGCATCGTCGCCGATTCGACCGATGCCTTCGACGTGGTCGACGGGCAGCTCACCATCAAGGGCATCTGCGAAATCCACCGCCGCATGCAGGAGCTGGGGTAAGACAGGGGCATAAGTCGAGCACGTCCAATGCCCCAGCCCCCGCAAACGTTCGCCAAGCCTATTCCTCAAAACTGAAAAATTTTCAATTTTGAGGAATAGAGGCTCCTCGAATACGCCCAGCACAGCGATATCGTGCATATTTCCTATTCCTCAAAAACGAAAATTTTTCAATTTTGAGGAATAGGACCGACGCGGCCATTCTCTCGGGTCACACAGAAGCCCTCCCCGGTGCAGGCCGAAGAGGGCTTCGTTGTCATCGTTATCTTTGAGCGCTGGCGCCCCGCGCTACAGCCCGCGAATGCGTACGGCCTCGGGCGGAAATTCCTGCTCGCCGGCATCGGTCTTGATGGTCGCACGACCCCAGATGTCCAGGCCCGCAAATACACCAACCGCAAGCGGCAAGCCGTTGGGCGACACCGCCGCAACTTGGCGACCCAGCAGCGGCACCATGTCGAAGTACTCGCCCAACACGGGGGCCAGCGGACCGGCAGCGCCCTGCGGCGTGTTGGCAACAGCCGCCCAGGCGTCCACACGGGTCAGCACGGCGGCAGACAACTCCTCGACCAGCGCTTCGTCGGCCGCATCCACACCGAGCTCGCTCAGCGCCGAACGTTCAATATCCACCGTCACGGCACCGAACATGCCCGCAGCACCGGCGCCGCCGTTGACGGTGACGCGCGCGAACGACGTCTCAAACGCAGGCGCACCGCACACGATGTCACTCGGCCACTGGACGCCCACCTTGCCGGCAAGGCCCAGGCCCGGCGTCGACGCCGTGCCCGCGAGCGCGTCCATCATGCCCATCGCCGCCACAAACGGCAGGCCGTGGAAGGCATGCATATTCACGTCCGGGCGCACGACCAGCGAAAACGTCAACGACGCCTCGCCCGCGCTCCAAGCGCACCAGCCCGCGGACACACCCTCGCGACCCGCGTCGCGCGCGGCGTCAAGCTCGGTGCCGGCGGCTACAACATTCATCTCAATCATCTACATACGCCCCAATTCGCCCACGATATGGCCCACGCGGTCCTCGGGCTCCTTGACCTCGACACCGTTGTAGCGGAAGAACCGCGCCGGGTCGTGCATCAGATCCTCGAGCGGCACCAGTACAAAGTCGCGCTCGCCAATGAGTGGATGCGGCAGGCGCAGCTTTTTGCCGCCATGGATCTCGCCGTCCATCCACAGCAGGTCCAGGTCGATGGTGCGCGGACCGTTGACCTTGGCCTTCTTGGAGCGGTCGCGCCCCAGCTCAGCCTCGATCTTCATAAGCTCGTCGAGCAGCACCAGCGGCACCAGCTCGGTCTTGATCTCGATGACGGCGTTGGCAAACGCATCTTGGCGCGTCTCGTAGGCCGGCTCGCTCTCGTAGATGCGCGAGCAGTTGGACACACAGGTGAGCGGAATCTCGGCGATCATGTCGCGTGCGGCGCGGATGTTGTCGCAACGATGCCCCAGGTTGGAGCCCACGGCCACAAACGCACGGCGCGGCTGCGGCTTGGCGACAGCCCAGTAGCCGTTCAGGAACTGCGCAAAGCCGGTGACGTCGTGCACGCGCACGATGTTGGCACCGGCCTGGATAGCGCCCAGGCACACGCCAAACGTGGCGGCATCGCGCGCGGCGGCCTCGGTCACGCCCGAGACGGCGCCCACAAAACGCTTGCGCGACACGGCGCACATGAGCGGGTAGCCCAGCGACGCCATCTTGGCGGTCTCGCGCTGGATGACGATGTCCTCGTTGGCCGTCTTGCCAAAGCCCGGACCGGGATCGATACAGATGCGGTCGCGCGACACGCCGGCATGGATAAGCGTGCGGGCCTGGTCGGACAGAAAGCCCATGACACGGCGCATGATGGGCGCCGAATCAGGCAGGGTAAAGCGGCGGAGCTGCGAGGTGGGCACGTAGGCCTCCTCGCGGCGGGCACTGCGGCGCATCATGGCTGCCAGGTGGTCATTGGGCTCCGGCGCGGGCTCAGGGGTCGCAACGGCCTCGGCGACAGGGATAGCCTGCTCGGCGGCCGGTGCCTCCTGCTTCTGCTCGTCCGTGGGCTCGGGCGCGGGTTCCGGATCGCCGAACGGCAGCGAGGGCTGCACCACGCCTCCCGGCAGCTTAGCCTCCGTCTTGGGCTCTCCCAGCAACTTGCCGCGACGGCGGCGGGCAGGCTTCTCGGCCTCGCGCGCAGCCTCGGCGGCCGCCTCGCGCGCCTTCTCGGCAACAAACGCCGCGGCCGAGGTATCGAGCTGCACCGTCGCGTGCGTGCGGGTGGGCGCCGCGATCTCGCCGGCGTGCATCACGATGACACCGCAGGTGCTCGTCGCGACAAACTCGACCATCTTGGGGTCGGTGAAGCCCGTCACGTCGTTGACGATCGAGGCGCCGCAGCGCACGGCCGCCTTGGCAACCGCCACGTGGCGCGTGTCGATCGAGACGATAGCGCCCTCTTTGGCCAGCGCGCGTACCACGGGCAGCACGCGGCGAGCCTCCTCGTCGGGGTTGACCGGGGTAAATCCGGGGCGCGTGGATTCGCCGCCCACGTCGATGATGTCGGCACCGGCGTCGAGCATCGCCAGGCCGTACTCGATGGCGACATCCGGGTCGAAGTGCTCACCGCCATCGCTAAACGAATCGGGCGTCACGTTGAGGACGCCCATGATGCGCGGGCGGTCAAAGCTGAGCTCGTACTTTCCGCACCGCCATGTCTTGCTATCGTTCGCCATGAACATCCTCCTAAAATGCCCGCGCCGCCGCGCTCGGGCGCTGGCGGCGGGGTCGCTTTGCAATCAGTCTTTCTATTGTATCCGCGCATACGGGCTAGAACGCAAACGCGGCCGCGATGTCGCAAGAAATCAGCAGGTCGGCATTTGCATCCTGATCGGTGGGAGCAAGATTGCAAATGGCCAGCGTATCGCCGGTAAAGTAGCGCGTAAGGCCCGCCGCCGGATACACTACGAGCGAGGTTCCGCCCACGATGAGGGCATCGGCCGCGGCGATGGCGGCAACGGCACCAGTCAGCACGCGCTCATCGAGCGGCTCCTCGTAGAGCACCACATCGGGCTTAATGCGCCCACCGCACGCAGGACACACGGGCACACCCGCGGCGTCCTCGTGCTCGCGCGAGCAAATCCACTCGGCGCTATAGACCGCGCCGCACGACTGACAAATGTTGCGATGGACCGATCCGTGCAGCTCGAATACGCGCTGCGAACCGGCCATCTGATGCAGGCCGTCGATATTTTGCGTCACCACGGCATTTAGCTTTCCGGCGCGCTCCAGCTCGGCCAGCTTGGTGTGGCAGCGGTTGGGCTTAGCGCCAAGCGCGATCATCTTGGTGCGGTAGAAGTCGAAGAACTCGGCCGGATGCGCCTCATAAAAGCTATGCGAGAGCATGGTCTCGGGCGGATAGGCAAACTGCTGGTGATACAGGCCGTCCACGCTGCGGAAATCGGGGATGCCACTCGCCGTGGAAACACCCGCGCCACCAAAGAAGACCACGCGCTTGTGGGTGCCGAACAGCTCTTCCAGCGCGGCGGAGGCCTGCTTGGGATCCGTTATTGCCTGCGTCATATGAGTCCTCCGTCCTTGTTGGTCGGATGGCGGCGGGCGCTTGCCCGGCGCGCAGCCTTTGGGTCGACACGCGCGGAGCCCACCACCGCCCCTGTTGCGCTAATCTTAAGCCTGCCAACCCCGTCGAAAGGACACCATGCCTCAGACTTACACTTTCGCCTCGTGGAACGTCAACGGCCTGCGCGCCGTGCTCAAAAAGGACCCGAGCTTTATCCAGATCGCGCAAGAACTCGACGTTGATATCCTGGCGCTGCAAGAGACCAAGCTGCAGGAGGGCCAGGTCGATATTGACCTGGCCGGCTATCACCAAACCTGGAGCTATGCCGAGCGTAAAGGCTATTCGGGCACTGCGGTCTTTAGCCGCCAGGAACCGCTGCGCGTGTTGCGCGCCGACGCGCTGCTGCCTTACGCCGGCGAGGGCGAGACGGCCGAGCTCGTCGCCCAAGCCGCAACCGAGGGCCGCGTCTGTGCGCTCGAGTTCGACAAGTTTTGGTTCGTGGATGTCTACACGCCCAACGCCCAAAATGAGCTCGCGCGCATCGATGTGCGTATGGCCTGGGACGATGCCTACCGCGGCTTTTTGAACGCGCTCGAGCGCGAGACCGGCAAACCCGTCGTAACCTGCGGCGACTTTAACGTGGCACACGAGGAGATCGACCTTAAGAACCCCAAGTCCAACCGTGGCAACGCCGGCTTTTCGGACGAAGAGCGCGGCAAGTTTACCGAGCTGCTCAACGCCGGGTTTACCGATACCTGGCGCGCGGCAAACCCCAACGTCGAGGGCGTCTACAGCTGGTGGAGCTACCGCTTTAATGCCCGCAAGAACAACGCCGGCTGGCGCATCGATTACTTCCTGGTAAGTGACGCAATCGCCGGCAATGTGCGCGACGCCGGCATCCGTGGCGATATCTTTGGCAGCGACCACTGTCCCGTCACCCTCACGCTAGAGCTCTAGCCCCAACTGATTCCCTGGGGACGGAGGAAAGGGGATCATTTTCACCTCGCGAGGGCATCCACGCGGCCCATCCGCCACGAAACTGGCCCATCTAGTACGTTTAAGCCACTATCCTCAACCACAGCGAACAACGAAAAAGAAAACCGCAGGTAGAAAGCCTGCGGTTTTTCATAAAACGCGGTTATGGTCGGGGGTATCAAGCTAAACGTAGTAGATGGGCCAGTTTTGTGGCAAGAGCCGTCAACTGATTCCCTGGGGGCGTCTGGAGACGGAAGAAAGCGGATCGATTTGGCTCTCTGAGGACCACGACGCCCGTCATATCAGCCGACCATTCCAAAACTATGCCGGTTTACGGGGTTGAATCGCGACCCCCCAACCACGCGCAATTCGAGCAAAATAAAACCGCAGGTAGACGGCTTGTCTATTTTCGAAAAATGCCGGTATGGTCGGCCTGCGTCAATCCAGCCCCGTAAACCGGCATAGTTTTGATATGACACCAAGGCAGTATTGATTCTCGTCCCGGCGCAACCGTCACTACAGTCCGTACTTCACGACGACGCGGTTGATCCGTCGACACCAAGGTTTGTAGAGAGCGGCCAAGAACACGCAGGTCGCGAGGCCGTGTGTGATATCGAACGGCACTGCCGTGGCAAGACGCGCCACGGCTCCCGCCCACGTGAGCGGCTGCACAAAACCGATGATGTCGTAGGCGTTGATTACCACGCCGTAGAGCAGGCCCGATGCAAAGCCGTACGCCATCAGCGCCGGCATGCGCACGGTTCCATCCGCACGGTCGAACGCGCCCGCATGCGCCAGCGCGCCGCCAACATAGCCAACCAGGCCCCAGGCATACATCTGCCATGGCGTCCACATGCCCTGTCCAAAAAAGAAGTTGCTGGTCAGCGCCGCCAGCGCACCGACCATAAAGCCGTTACGACGACCGAGCGTCGCCCCGGCGATAATGGCGATGGCACTCACAGGTTTAAAGTCGGGAATGGGGCCAAACAAGATGCGCCCCGCCGCGGCCAACGCCGCCAAAACCAGCGTTGGCATAATCTGGCGCAGGCCCGGTCGCGACGCCTCGTAGCCCGCAAAGAACAACGCAAGCACCAGCGCCACCACGACAAGCATGGCAAGCGCCGCCTGCTCAACGCCCGCCAGCAACGCCGCGGCCATTACCGCCGGCACCGCCAGCAGCAGTGGGATCTCCAGTTTTGCTAGTAGGCGCGAGACGCGATAATCCGTCATCCCATCACGCCCTGTAGAACACGTTGTCGGCAAAAAAGTCGGTCGGCGGCTCCATGCAGGCAATCTCACCGTCGAACATCATGGCAATGTCATCGGCAACCTGCTCGGCAAAATCCAGATCGTGCGTGGCCATGATGACGGTGCCGCCAGCCTTCGCATGGTCACGCAGGGCGCGGGCGATAATGCGGCGGCTGGCCAGGTCTAGACCCTTGGTGGGCTCATCGAGCAATAGCAGCTCGGGGCCAATCAGAAGCAGCTTTGCCAACGCAAGCAGTTGACGCTGTCCGCCCGAAAGATCGTACGGATGGCGCCCATCCAGGCCCGACAGCCCCAGGCTCGCCGCGCGCTCCCGCGCCGCAGCCTCGTCATATCCGCAGGTCGAAGCCCATTCCATCAGCTCGTCGCGCACCGTCTCGGCAACCAGCAACGCCTTGGGGTTCTGAGGCAGCAGCGCTGCCGATCCCGCCCCGCGCTCCATATGCCCACGCTGCAACTTGACCGTCTTGGCCAGCACCGAAAGCATTGTCGACTTCCCGCAGCCGTTACCACCCACAACCGCATGCACCGCGCCAGCCGAGAACGCCGCATCGAGCCCACGCAGCACCCAGCCGGACGCCCGATCGTAGCGAAACCAGCTCCCTGCCAGGGTGGTAGCCGGCCCAGCGTGCATTTTTGGGAGTATTCGGCATCCACCGGCGCGCGATGGCGCCCCCGAGTCACCCTGCGGCAGTATTTGCGCCCCAAATTCAGCCGATTTGTCCGATTTCAGTCCTTTTTTTGCACCCGGAGCGCCCCCGCGCGGGTCCAAAGAGCCCGGCTGGCCACTGGCGCTGCTGAAAACTCCGTTTTTTGCACGCCGCGAGGCACCCCACCCCGGCACCTCGCCAGAAAACAGCTCTTCACGGTGCCCCAGGGAGGCAATGTCAGCCACCTCGCACACGCGTCCGTCCTCAATCCGGTACGCGCACGTCGCGTATTCGAGCATCGGGCGCGGCTGGTGCGTTGCCACAACAACCGTGCAACCCAACTCGCGATTCACGCGAAACAGCGCATGCAGAAAACTCTTCTCGGCAACGGGATCCAGTTGGGACGTGGGCTCGTCGAGCAGCAGCACGCGTGGGCGCAACGCCAGCACAGCCGCCAGCGACAGCAGCTGTTTGCGTCCGCCCGAAAGCGTATCGGTATCGCGGTGGAGCCAATCCTCCAACCCAAAGAAATAGCTGGTCTCGGCCACGCGACGGCGCATCTCGTCACGCGACATGCCTAGGTTTTCCAGGCCAAACGCCATCTCGTGCCACACGGTTTCGCACACGATCTGGTTCTCGGGGTCCTGAAACACATAGCCCACACGCTCCGCGGACGCCCGGACATCCATGTCGGCAACGCTCTCGCCCAGCACGAACAGCTCGCCAGCGCATTCACCCGTCGGCGAAATCTCGGGCTTGAGCAGCGAGAGCAGCGTCGACTTGCCCGACCCGGTACCGCCAACGAGCAGTGCAAACGCACCTTGGGGGACAGACCAGTCGAGCCCATCGAGCACCAGCGCCTCAGCCCCGGGGTAGGTAAAGCTCAGGCCCCGTACCTCAATCGCGGGTACATCAGAGCCGCACGCCACGCCCGTTACCGAGCAGCTATCCAACTGGGTCATCAGCCAAACCTCTTCTCGTCAATCGCGTACAGCACGCAGGGCAGCGCCATCCAGGCCGCATATACGACATAGCCCAGCCACGGCGCCGGCACCGATAGTTGCGGGTAAAACGAATACTGCGCCATCGCGGTCCACGCCACTGCCGTCGTGGCCACACCAAACAGCGCAAGCCCAACCAGCGCGGCAACATCGCCGCGCCCCAGCCGATACCGCGCGTACGTCGTGCGGCGTGTCGCGGCGCCCCACCCACGGGAGCGCATAGCGTCCGCGCGCTCCAGCGAATCTTCCATGCCCCAGCCCATCAACACGCTCGACGCCCGCAGGCGCGAGCGCACGGGGTCGGCCGGCGCGCGGCCAGGCACATCAATCGCATCCTGCACCGCCAGCACCGTACGACCGCGGCGCAAAAACTGCGGGATAAGCCGCATGCACATCGAGATCATGAGCGCGATCACCGGCGCGGCGTTACCCAAAAGCGCAAGCACCTTGTCGTAGCCAAGCATCGATGCCGCCGCCTCAAACCACAGCACGCTCGCCACAAACAGCCCGCCCATGCACAGGCCGTAAACCATGCTCTCTAGATACACCGCACGCATGCCAATACGGAACAGCTCCGTCGAGCCCGAGGTACTAAACAGCGGATTGAGCACCGCGATGATCAAAATCACCGGCAGCTGCCAGCGAAGCGCCCCCAACGCGCGCGCGGCGCCGCGCGTCGCAAACCCGTACGCCAGCCCGCCCGCAAGCGACAGCGCAATCAGCACCGGCTGCATCGAGAACATAGTGAGTCCCAGCGTCAGCACCATGTAGAGCGCTGGCACCGCCGGATGCGACATCGAAAATGCCGCGACGGGTTCGTTGCCCGATTCCTCTCGCATGATGTCCACGGGCACCCCCATCCTCTCGCTCAAACGCCAACGCCGCAGCGCCGCCGCCATGCACAGCCAGCGCAAACACCACGCCGGCAGCAGCGACATCGGCCGTCACGCGCCAATCGCTACGCGCTCATCATATGCCTGCGGTATCATATTGCGCCGTGTATCGT
>CBCTZJ010000025.1:0-26331 GCA_965151385.1 uncultured Collinsella sp.
GCGCGGCAAGGAGATATATTGCCAGACCGGAGGGGCCCCGGGGGCGGGAATCTGGACGCACACATTTCCTACACAACTGTGCCCTCAACTGACGCTTGCCAGTTGATAGCTACCGCTCGCCGAGCACATCTTTATATAGAGTGGCCCCTTGGCTAGAGCCGATATGCGCCCCTGGCCAAAGCGCAGCCGGCATCTAGCAGTTCATCGCGCTCCTCCACCGAAAAGCCCTCGGCGTACACGCGCACCACCGGTTCGGTCCCGCTGGGACGGATCAGCAGCCAGGTGTCATCCTCAAATGCCAGACGTAAGCCGTCCATATGGCTTACGCTCTGCGGCGCCTTGCCGCATATCGACTTGGGATTCACGCCGGGAAGCAGCGTGCGCAACGTCTCGGCATCCTCGGCCTCAAGGCGCAAATCTCGACGTCCGTAACTCGTCTTGCCAAAGCTCGCCTCGAGCTGATCGATAAGCACGCCCAAGGGCGCGCCGGTCTTGGCCATGAGCTCGCACAAAATCAGGCAGGCAAGGATGCCGTCGCGCTCGGGCATGTGCGCGGCGATACCGATACCACCGGCCTCTTCACCGCCCACGAGAACGCCGCCCTTCTTCATCTCGGCGGCTATATATTTAAAACCGACGGGCTTGATGACCACGCGGCAACCGAGCGCCTCGGCAATGCGACGCACAAGCGTGGAGCATGAAAGGTTGACGACGACGCGTCCCTTTAGATTGCGATACTGGACCAAATCGCCCAAAACGAGCGCCATGATCTGATGTGGATGTATATATCTGCCGCGCTCATCAACCGCGCCGATACGATCGGCGTCGCCATCAGTCACCAGACCGGCGCACGCCCCGTCTTCGACAACTGCGCGCTCACAAGCATCCACCCACGGCTCGACCGGGTCGGGGCAGATATCTCCCCTATCGGTCGTCTCGTCGGCGTGAATCTCATGGACTTCGACGCCAAGCTCTCGAAGCAAGTCGGCAAGATATCCCTGCGCAGCTCCGCCCATGGGGTCAACCACCACACGCATATGCGCGGCGCGAATGGCATCCGCGTCGACAAACGATGCCACCGCTCGCATATAGTCGGGAATGATATCTGCCGTGCGGTATTGCCCCTCAAGCCCCAGCGGCTCGGCGGCCATCGTCTCCTCGAGCTCTTCGATGACATCCTGGTTGGCCGTCGAGCCATCACCCATCCGCAGCTTGAGGCATAGATAGCCCTGCGGATGATGTGAGCCCGTCACCATAAGCGCGCCGCATGCCTCGCCGTCATACGCAGCCGCCCACGTAAGAGCGGGAGTCGGCACCGGTCGAGACACGAGCACGGCATCGAGCCCGTGGGCGGCAATCACGCCCGCCGCGAGCTCGGCGAACTCGCGCGCTTGCGGCCGAGTATCAAATCCTACATATACCGTTTTACCGGGATTCGTCTTTTGCCATAGCCTGCCGATAGCATCAGTGACACGAGCGACGTTGTTGATAGTAAAGTCTCCGTCGACGCGAGCTCGCCAACCGTCAGTTCCAAAGTGAATTATCGCGCACACGCGCAGACACCTCGCAGTGTTTGGATCATGGTACGCATGAGGTATACCCGCAACGGGCATCCGGCAAGCCGCCGGCACGCTCGTTCACCGTTTAGGCAAAAGCGTCGAGGTGCGCACCGCCAACAAAAAAACCGCCCCAGCGGGGGCGGTGATTCGATACTCCCATTTTCGGGTTCTATATATTGAGCGCATCTGCCATAGCGGCTGTCGTAACCGCCGTGGTTCCGCAGCAGCTGCCTACCATTGCGGCGCCCGCCCGCTTCCACTCGACGCATGCGCGAGCGAAGGCTTCGGGGTCCTCATGCCACACGGGACCATCCTGTGTCTGAACCGGATTTCCCGCGTTGGGACGCACCGTGACGGGAGTAGTCGCCGATGCAACCATCCTGGGCACCGCCGCGTTCGCGGCCGCAAGCGAACAGCAATTAACACCAACCGAGTTTGCGCCGTGTTTTTCGGCGTACAAAACGGCTGCCTCGATGTTGAGGCCATCGCCCAACAGGTCGCCTTTATCGTCAACGACAAAACTCACCAGGACAGGCATACCGTCGGCGGCATCTCGGGCGCCGGCAAGCATGGGCTGCAAATTACGGATAGACGTCACCGTCTCGATCAGCAGACCGTCAACACCAGCATTGAGCAAGGCGTGCGCTTGTTCGCGCGCAATGCCTCGGATTTCACGATACTCGGCAGAGTCCTCGGCAAACCACTCAATACAAATCGGGCCCATCGAGCCCAGCAGCAGCTGTGGGTGCGCCTGGCGAGCATCGTCGACGGCCCCGCGATTGACCTCCGCCACGGACGGCGCAATCTGGTCGTGCTTGAGGGCATAGCTTGATGCCTGAAAGGTGTTGGTAATGAGCACCTGCGCGCCGGCGGCGACATACAAGCGATGGATACGAGAAACGGTCTGCGGCTCTGCCAGATTCCAAAACGCCGGTGGAATGTCGGCGGCATCGTACTCACTCAACAGAACACTGCCCATGGGGCCCTGCGCCAACAAGGTCTCGCTCGACAAGCGGCGCGTAAGTTCCTCGGCACCAAAGCGGTTGTAATAACTCGTATCCATATATATCCCGCTATTCCTCGACGCTGATTCCCTGCTTTTCGAGATAGGCGAGCCAGCGGTTCATCGTGTCCTCGGATAGAGCATGCTCCATCATGCAGGCCTCGGAATCGGCTCGCTCAAATTCGACACCGAGCTCCTGAACCAAAAACGTGCGGACCAGACGATGGCGATACCAGATAGCCGAGCCGACCTCGCGCCCACGGTCAGTCAGGATAACTTTGCCGTAGTGAGACTGTTCGACAAGTTCAGATGCCTTGAGAGCCGAAACCGCCTTGTTGACCGATGCCTTCGAGACGCCAAGGCGCTGTGCGATATCGACCGACCGCACGCCGCCGGTCTCCCCATCTTCACTTTCGATGCGAACCATGCACTCCAAGTAGTCTTCGTTCGCCACCGTTAGGTGTAGCTCGCGCGAGCTATTTGTCGTATCCATGAACATCCGTCCCTTCTGCACTTAATGGCTGATTCTACCCCATCCAAGCGTCGCGGTATGCCGCGGCATACCGTGCTAGAGTTCTTGTTGCACACGACGACCAAGATTGGAGCGATCTTTATGGAAAACACCACCACGGACCCCGACGTCCTCGAGCGTTTTTTGCGCTATGTCCAGATCAACACGCAGTCCGAGGATGCCAACTGCGACCAGGTGCCGTCGAGCACCGTACAGTTTGACCTTGCCAACGTGCTTGCCGAAGAACTGCGCGAGCTGGGTGCAACCGATGCCCATGTAACCGAAAACGCCTATGTCTGCGCGCACATTCCCGCTAGCGCCGGCTCCGAGAATAAGCCCGCCCTGGGCCTGATCGCGCACCTCGATACCACCGAGGTCGCGCCGGGCGCCGGCGTAGCGCCGCACATCGTGCACTACGAGGGCGGCGATCTGGTTTGCGGCATCGTCGACGGCAAGCCCGTGTCCATGAGCACCGCCAAACTTCCTGCCCTCAACAACCTGGTGGGTGAGGACCTTGTCTGCACCGACGGAACCACGCTGCTGGGCGCCGACGACAAGGCGGGTGTCGCCGAAATCATGGCGCTTGTCGCACGCATCGCGCAGGATCCCTCCCTGCCCCATCCCGCGCTCGGCATTTGCTTCTGCCCGGACGAGGAAATCGGTCACGGTGCCGAGCTGTTGGATATCGAGGCCTTCGGCTGCAAGTACGCTTACACGGTCGACGGCGGTCCGGTTGGCGAGCTTGAGTGGGAGTGCTTCAACGCCGCCGAGGCAACCGTTCGCTTTGAGGGCCAGTCCATTCACCCCGGCGACGCCAAGGGGCGCATGGTCAACGCGGGCAACCTGTTCTGCGACTTCAACGCCCTGCTCCCCTACGAGCAGCGCCCGGAATACACCGAGGGCTACGAGGGCTTCTATCACCTTGAGGGCGTCTCGGCAACGGTCGACCATGCCACGGCGCGCTATATCGTCCGTGATCACGATGCCGCCAAGTTCCAGCAGAAACTCGAGCTGATGAATGCCGCCGCCGCACTGCTCAACCAGCGACTGGGCGAGGAGCGCGTAACGGTCGAGATTAAGCAGCAGTATCGAAATATGGCCGAGATCGTTCGTGACTATCCCGAGCTTATTGATGTTGCCAAGGAAGCCTACCTTGCCTGCGGCGTTGAGCCCCAAGTACTGCCGATTCGCGGCGGCACCGACGGCGCACAGCTGTCGTTCCGCGGCCTGCCCTGCCCCAACCTCTCGACAGGCGGCTACTGTTACCACGGCGTCAACGAGTTTGTCCCGGTCAGCTCGCTCGTCAAGATGACCGACGTCCTCCAGGAACTCGTCGCCCGTTTCGCATAAGACTGGCTGCATAAGCCCAAAAGACGAATCGCCCCGTCCTCAACCGAGAACGGGACGATTTTTTTGCTGCAACGAGAACAGGTTGACGCACGCCAGCCTCTTAACGCAAGGAGTGTCCCAAACTGCCGGCACATAAGAAACGTCCCCAAGTGCCAAGTGCATCAAGAGTGTCCCCTTTGACCAGTCGTTTAAGAACGTCCCCAATGACTAACGTCGCAGGTTGAGGACGGGCAGCGAGCGGGTCGCATTTGAGACAAGGTGACGTGAAACGAAAGGGCGCTGACCTTCTGGTCGCGCCCTTGAAGTTGAACGTCAGATTGTCCAAATGCGGCCCGCGCAGCGTCAAGCGGTTACGCGGTTTGGTAAAACCGCGTAACTTAGTAGTTGGCTTCGTAGCCGTTGCCGTCACCGGTGGGCTCTTCGTAGTAATCGGAGCCGTCGCTCGAATCGTCGGAATCGTCCGAGCCACCCGACGAGGTCGCGGTGCCATATGCGTAGTCCTCGGACGTATTGTTGTTGAGGTCACCGATCGTGGAGCTGGAGCCGTCTGAAAGGCCCATGGTGTTGGGGCCCTTGGGATCCTCACCAGCGTCGACGCGGGCCATCATTTCCTTAAGCTCGTCTTCGTAAACAAAGACATAGCTCACGCCGTCGATCATAGTGCTGTCGTCGGCGTACGAGGGCAGGTTGGCCGAGTAGATGCCCTCGACATCCATGCCGCGCATGGCATTGACCGTGGAGACGATATCCTGAACGCTCATATCGGTTACGAGCATGTCGGACAGTGAGTTGACCAGATCAAAGACCTTGGTGGCGTCAAAGTTGTTGAGAATCTGGTTGGCGAGGGCGCCAAGCACCTGACGCTGGTGGCGCATGCGCGTATAGTCGCCGTCGGCATAGGTGTAACGGCAACGGGCGTAGGTAAGGGCAGTAGCGCCATCCATATGCTGTTGGCCGGCAGTAATCTTAATATCCAGATGCTCGGGATCGTCGACGTCATCAGTCGCGTTGATGTCGATACCACCAACCGAATCAATAAGCGACTGCATGCCGTCAAAGCTGACCTCGGCATAGTGAGAAATCTGCACGCCGCACAGCTCGTTGACCGCCTGGACCATGGCCTCGGCGCCGCCATGCGTATGACAGGCGTTAATCTTCATGGTCTCGCCCTTGTACACGACCTTGGTATCGCGCGGAATGGAGATAAGCGTTGCCTGCTTTTTCGTAGGGTCAATGCGAGCCAGGATAATCGAGTCGGCACGATACGTATCCTCGCCCGGACGACCGTCGGTACCAAGAAGCAACACGTAGAACGGATCTTTTGCCTCATCGGTATCGACCAGAATCTGGCGCAGGTTGTTGGTAATGACATTGGAGTCACCAAGCTTGCCCATGATAGTGGCAAACCACAGACCTGCAGCGGTCGTGGCGCTCAGCAACACACCGAGCACGGCGATGAGCGCGACACGGCGAACCGTGCGGCCGCGACGGCGCTGACGGGCGCGCTCGGAATAGCGTGCGACATTGTCGCGACTGTAGATCTTGGCCTGCGCACCAGTCGAGGGTCTTCGGGTATTATCCGCTAGGGGCTTCTTGTTAAACATAGGCAACCTGCATTAGTAGATGACGGGATCGGGAACGGTGGCATGTTCGACATGCGCGCCAAGCGCCTGCAGCTTTTCGACAAACCGCTCGTAGCCACGTTTGATGTGATGGATGGCCGAGACCTCGGTAACGCCATCGGCGATAAGACCGGCAACCACAAGAGCCGCGCCGCCACGCAGGTCGGGTGAGGTGACCTGTGCGCCCGAGAAGCCCTTGACGCCGTGAATCATGGCGTGATGGCTCTCGATACGAATATCGGCACCCATACGCACGAGCTCGGAGGCGAACATGAAGCGGTTCTCGAAGATGTTCTCGGTAATTACGGAGCTTCCGTCGGCAAGGGCCGAAAGCACCATGATCTGCGCCTGCATGTCGGTCGGGAAACCCGGGAACGGAAGCGTCTGGATATCGACCGGCCTGATGCGCTCGACGCGATTGACGTGGACGCCGTTCTCGATACGCTCGCACTCGATGCCCATAAGTTCCATCTTTTTGAGCACCATTCCCAGGTGGATGGGGCAGAAGCCCGTAACATCGACGCCGCGCTCATCGGCCATGAGGGCGCCGGCGACGATAAAGGTACCGGCCTCGATACGGTCTCCCACCACGCAATGGGTAACGGGATGCAGCTCCTCCACGCCCTCGATGGTCACGACGGGCGTGCCTGCGCCGACGATCTTGGCACCCATCTCGTTGAGCATGTTGGCAAGGTCGACGATCTCGGGCTCGCGGGCAGCGTTGTCGATAACCGTGGTGCCCTGTGCGCGCACGGCAGCCATGATGAGGTTCTCGGTGGCGCCCACGCTCGCGAATTCGAGCGTGACGGTGGTGCCGTGCAGACCCTGGGGAGCACTGGCGTTGATGTAGCCGTGGGCGGTGTCGAACTCGACGCCCAGAGCCTCGAGACCCAAGATATGCATATCGATCTTGCGAGCACCCAGGTTGCAGCCGCCCGGCATGGCGATCTTGGCGCGATGGAAACGACCCAGCAGGGGGCCCATGACGGCGGTGGAAGCACGCATCTTAGCGACGAGCTCGTAGGGGGCCTCCCAAGAATCGACCTGGGAGGTATCGATCTCGAGCGTGTGCTCGTCGAGAACATCGATCGTAGCGCCCATGCCCTTGAGCACCTTGCCCATCACGTGGACATCGGAAATATCGGGCACGTTCCGCAGCGTCGTCTTGCCCGGCGCCAGAAGCGTTGCCGCCATAAGTTTGAGCGCGGAGTTCTTAGCACCCGAAACAGGCACGGAACCTCCGATGGCGTGGCCACCCTCAACGCGGATAATATCCAAGGTCTACCCTTTCAAAAAGCATGCCCGGGGTGGCTGGGCCATCCCGGGCATGATGTGTTCGCAAATGGTCGAACGCTAAAACGTTTGACTATTGGGCAAGCTTGAGCTTACACCATGCGATTTCATTATAGAGGTAGGCGCGGCGTGCATCATCCTCCGACAAATTACCCAGCTTCTCTTCAAAACCTTGAATATCAGCTTTAACCTTGTCGGCGTCGACGGTCGCCAAATCGCAAGCGCGCTCGGCGAGGACGGTCACGACATCTTCCGCAACCTGGGCATAGCCGCCGGCCACGGCAAACGTGTGGTCGACAGTGCCCATGGCCTTATCGGAAACGCGAACGTAACCGCGGTCGATCGTGCAGATTTCGCTGGAGTGAGCAGGTAAAACGCCAAACTCGCCATCCGTAGACGGAATCGACACAAACGCAGCGTCACCCTCATAGGCGAGGCTCACGGGGCACACGATGCGGATACGCATAACCTACTTCTCCTCCATCTTGCGGGCGCGCTCACGCACGTCCTCAATCGTGGAGGCATAGCGGAATGCCTGCTCGGGCAGGTCATCGGCCTTGCCGTCGACAATCTCGGCGAAAGAGCGGACGGTATCCTCGACGCGGACGTAGACACCGGGGTTGCCGGTGAACTTCTCGGCGACATGGAAGGACTGCGAGAGGAACTGCTGAATCTTACGAGCGCGGTTGACCGTAAGGCGCTGCTCCTCGGACAGCTCGTCCATACCCAGAATGGCGATGATGTCCTGAAGGTCGGAGTACTCCTGCAGGAGCTCCTGGACCTTGACGGCGACACGGTAGTGCTCCTCGCCGACGATCGAGGGATCGAGAGCGTCGGAGGAAGACGCGAGCGGGTCGATAGCCGGGAACAGGCCAAGCGACGAAATGCTACGCGAAAGAACCGTGGTGGCGTCGAGGTGCGTAAACGTCGTGGCAGGCGCCGGGTCGGTTAGGTCGTCTGCGGGGACGTAAACAGCCTGGACGGAGGTAATGGAGCCCGTCTTGGTCGAGGTAATGCGCTCCTGGAGGTCGCCCATCTCGGTTGCCAGCGTGGGCTGGTAACCAACGGCGGACGGCATACGGCCCAGCAGTGCGGAAACCTCGGAACCTGCCTGGGAGAAGCGGAAGATGTTGTCAATGAACAGCAGAACGTCCTGGCCACGATCGCGGAAATACTCAGCGGTGGTAAGGCCGGCCAGACCGATGCGTAGACGCGCTCCGGGCGGCTCGTTCATCTGACCATAGACCAAGCAGGTCTTGTCGATAACGCCAGACTCGCTCATCTCAAGGAACAGGTCGGTGCCCTCGCGGGTACGCTCGCCGACACCGGTGAACACCGAGGTGCCACCGTGCTCCTGAGCGAGGTTGTTGATGAGCTCCTGAATCAGAACGGTCTTGCCGACGCCGGCGCCGCCGAACAGGCCTGTCTTGCCGCCACGGATGTAGGGCTCAAGAAGGTCGACGGCCTTGATGCCGGTCTCGAAGATCTCGGTCTTGGTAGTGAGCTCGTCGAAACGGGGCGCTGCATGGTGGATGGGGTAGAACTCCTCCACCTCGGGCATGGGCTTGCCGTCGACGGGCTTGCCCATGACGTTCCAAATGCGGCCGAGCGTCTTGGGACCAACGGGCATCTTCATGGGCTCACCGGTATCGGTGGCGATGAGGCCGCGCTGCAGGCCGTCGGTCGAGGACATGGCGACCGTGCGGACGACGCCGCCCGGAAGCTGGCTCTCGACCTCGAGGATCGTGCTCAGATGACCGATCGGGGTCTCGGCCTCGACCGTGAGCGCGTTGTAGATCGGGGGCACCGCGCCGTCAAACTTGACGTCGACGACAGGGCCGATGATTCGCACGATACGACCATCACCGGCAGTCGTCTTCTTGGTGGCTTCCTCGACCGCAAGCTTTACGGTGTTATTAGCCATTACTGTTCCTCCAATGCTGAGGCTCCGCCGACGATCTCGTTAATCTCGGTCGTGATCGAAGCCTGGCGCACGCGACTATACGTGCGGGTAAGGGTCGAGATGATCGCGGTGGCGTTTTCCGTCGCGGAGTGCATGGCCTTGCGGCGTGCACCCTGCTCGGCAGCCGCCGAATCGATCAGGGCCTGGTAGATGACCGTCAGGATATAAGACGGCACAAGCTTGCCGAGAACATGCTCGGGAGAGGGCACGAACTCGAACGTGGACGAGATGCGCTTAGGGGCGTCGGTCTCGTTCTTACGCGGACCGTGGGCCATAGCGATCATCTCGGGGTCGAGCGGCAACAAATGCTCGACGCGAAGTTCCTGATCCACGCGGTTCTTGGCGTGGTGGTAGACAAGCTCGACACGGTCAAGCTCACCGGCACGATACGCATCGCAGATATGAGAGGAGATCATGCGGGCCTGATTAAAATCGGGCTCGGAGGAATTGCCCTCAAAGTGCATGACGACGTTTGCGCGGTCACGGAAATACGTGGCCGGCTTACGCCCGCACGCGATGATCTCGCACTCGATGCCGTCGTTCGCCCAAGAAGCGGCGAGCTTTTCGGCCGTACGCTCCACCGTCGTATTGAAACCGCCGGCAAGGCCGCGGTCCGAGGCAATAACGACAATCAGGCCATGCTTGACGCTCTCATGCTTCTGTAGCATGGGATCGGTGCCCGAGCAGGAGGCGTCGCCGGCGACCGTCAACATGACGTCGGTCAGCGCCTCCTTATAGGGCTCGGCCTGCTTGGAGCGATCGAGGGCACGACGGATCTTGGCCGTAGAGACCATCTCCATCGTGCGCGTGATCTGCTTGGTCGTGGTAACCGAGGAGATTCGCTTCTTAATGTCGCGAAGGTTGGCCATAGGGCTTAGTTCTCCTCTGATCCAGTCGTATCGGCATGATGCTTGGCCATGAACTGCTGCTTGAAGTCACCGATAACGCGCAGAAGCTCAGCCTTGGTGTCATCGTCGATCTTCTTGGCGCGAACCTTATCGAGCAGCGAGCCAAAGCCGTTGTCCAGGTACTCGATAAGCTCAGCGCGGAAAGGCAGCACGTCGGCGATCTCCAGGTCGTCCAGGAAGCCCTCGTTGCCTGCAAACAGAACTGCAATCTGCTCGCCAACCTCAAACGGCTTGTAGCGCGGCTGCTTAAGGAGCTCAGTCATGCGAGCGCCGTGGGTAAGCTGCTTTTGCGTGGCCTCGTCGAGGTCGGAGCCGAACTGCGTAAAGCCGGCGAGCTCCTGGTACGAAGCGAGGTCAAGACGAAGATTGCCGGCAACCTGCTTCATGGCCTTGGTCTGTGCGTCGCCACCGACGCGGGACACGGAGATACCCACGTCGACTGCCGGGCGCTGGCCCTGGAAGAAGAGCTCGGACTGCAGGTAGATCTGACCATCGGTAATGGAAATGACGTTGGTCGGAATGTAGGCCGAGACGTCGCCGTCCTGGGTCTCGATGATCGGCAGAGCCGTCATGGAGCCGTAACCGTTCTTCTTGGACATCTTGACGGCACGCTCGAGCAGACGAGAGTGCAGGTAGAAGATGTCGCCAGGATAGGCCTCGCGTCCGGGCGGACGATGCAGCGTCAGCGACATCTGACGGTAGGCCACAGCCTGCTTGGACAGGTCGTCGTAGATGACGAGCACGTGGCCGCCGGGGTTGGTCTCGCTGGCGGGCTTGCCGTCCTCGCCGTTGTACATGAAGAACTCGCCGATAGCGGCACCGGCCATAGGCGCGATGTACTGCATAGGGGCGGAATCGGCAGCGGTGGCCGAAACGATAATGGTGTAGTCGAGCGCACCGTGCTGGGCGAGGGTCTCGCGGATGTTGGCAACCGTGGAGGCCTTCTGGCCGATGGCGACATAGATGCAGACCATGCCCTTGCCGCGCTGATTGAGGATAGCGTCGATGGCAATGGCGGTCTTACCGGTCTTACGATCGCCGATGATGAGCTCACGCTGACCACGGCCGATAGGCACCATGGAGTCGATGGCGAGCAGACCGGTCTGAACCGGCTCGCACACCGGGGTACGGTCGATGACGCCGGGGGCCTTGAACTCGATAGGACGACGGTGCGTGGCGACAATGTCACCCAAACCGTCGATGGGCTGGCCGAGCGGATTGACGACGCGGCCGAGCATGGCACGGCTCACGGGGATATCCATAATGCGGCCAGTGGTGCGGCACTCGTCGCCTTCCTTGATGGAGTCGACGGCACCGAACAGAACGGCGCCGACCTCGTCACGGTCAAGGTTCTGGGCAAGGCCGAAGACGGTCTCACCGGTATCGGAGCTCTTGAACTCCAGAAGCTCGCCTGCCATGGCGCTCTTGAGGCCAGTGACGCGCGCGATGCCGTCGCCTACCTCGTCGACCGTTGAAACCTCATGCGTATCGACCGTCGCGGAGAGGCTCGTGAGCTGCTCCTGCAGTTTCTTGGCGATATCCTGGGCATTGAGGGTTTCGGACATTAGGCTTCACCTCCGTACGAATTAGCAGAGTTTGCGAGGGTCTCCTGTGCGATGCGCAGCTGCGTCTTGACGGAAATGTCACGACGCTCGCCGCGGGCCTCGAGCACCAGGCCGCCCACGATAGACGGGTCGACCTGCTCGATAAGGAATACCTTGCGGCCGAAGTCCTGCTCGCATTTCTTAGTGATGGTTTGACGCAGCTCGTCGTCGAGCGGGATCGCCGTGGTGACGGTCACGCCCACTACATCCTCGTCTTCCTCGGCAACATACTTAAAGGCAGCTGCCACCTTGGGAAGAAGGTCGAGCTGGTCGCGCTTGGACATGGTGTCGAGCACGGCGATGATCTCGGGGCTGGCGGAAGCCAGGCGCTCGATCATCTCGAGGTCCTCGAACACATGGTTCTCGGCCTTGGCGGCTTCCAGAAGGGAGCGCGCGTAGGTCTCGAGCACCTTGTCCTGATAGCGGCTAGTCGGCATTCAGGCTACCTGCTTCCTGGATGTAGCGCTCGATGAGCTTCTTCTGCTCGGTCTCGTCCTCGAGTGCCTCGCCCACGATCTTGGTGGCGACGGCAACGGACAGGTCGGCGATGGAGCTCGCGGCACCGGCGTAGATGGACTTGCGCTCGTCCTCGACGGTCGTATGGGCCTTGGCGATGATCTCCTCGGCCTCCTTGTGAGCAGCCTCGATGATACGGGCGCGCTCGGACTCGGCGTCCTTACGGGCCTCGAGAACGATGTCGGCAGCCTGACGACGGGCGTCGGTGACGATCGAGTCGGACTCAGCGCGCTTGGCGATAGCCTCCTGCTTGGTCTTCTCGGCCTCGTCGAGGCTCTCCTCGATCTTCTTGCCGCGCTCCTCCATGGTTTTCATGATGCCCGGCAGGGCGACCTTGGCCAGCACGATCCAGATGATCAGGAAGGCGATAAGCGCCGGGATGAACTCCGCCATCTTAGGGATGAGGATGTCCGCACCGGCAGCGCCGTCCTCGGCGAACGCGGAAACCGGCATGAGCAGCGCGGCCGCGGACGCGGAGAGTGCGATCGCGCTCTTCTGGGATGAAAGATTCATACTTGACGCTCCGTGCTATTTAACGATCAGCGCGACAACGAAGCCGATCAGAGCCAGAGCCTCGCCGAAGGCGGAGCCCATGATGAAGACGGTGAACACGCGGCCCTGGACCTCAGGCTGACGGGCCATAGCACCCGTAGCACCCAGAGCAGACAGGCCGATAGCAAGACCAGCGCCGATAACACCGAGACCGTAACCGATAACTCCCACGATTCCTCCTTTGTCGTGCGTGTCTTATTTCACGCAGGATAACCTTTTTATAACTGCCGGGCTCCATGGGTACGGGCACCGGCGGTTTAACGAATTGCCTTACCTTTAAGGCGCGAACGGAAGACTACTCCTCCTCCGCGACCTCCTCTGCCTCGGAGACATACACGGCGGTAAGGACCGTGAAGACGTAAGCCTGGATGGCGCCGACCACAAGCTCGATCGCATAGATCAGAATGAGGATGGCAAGCCAGGCCAGCGAAGGCAGGGCGCCGACGGCGTGGGCCGCGGAAACCTGCTGAAGCAGCGGCTGCATGAACATGCTCGCCATGATGGCGAACGAGCCCATGACCACGTGTCCTGCGAACATGTTGCAGAACAGACGGACGGCGAGCGTGATGAGGCGCAGGAAGGTCGAGAAAAGCTCGACGACCCACACAAGCACGTTCATCGGGAAGCTCACGCCCTGCGGGGCGAGGCTCTTGATGTAGCCGATCACGCCGTGAGCCTTGCATCCGTAGTAGATGAAATACACGAAGGCGAAGATGGCGAGCGCGGCGGTGGAGCCGATTGCGCCGGTGCCGGGCTTCATTCCCGGGATCAGGCCGATCATGTTATTGATCAGGATGAACAGGAAAAGCGAGCACAGGAACGGGAAGTGCTTCTTCCAGTTCTCACCCACGACGCCCTTGCCGATATCGTTCTCGACGTACTCGATGATGTACTCGAAACCGTTGACGAAGAAGCCCTTGGGAACCAGGGTCTGCTTCTTCTTGAACACGGCCAGGACGATCAGGAGCACGATCGTGGAGACGATCAGCCAAAACGAGTACTGCGTGATGCCGCAGCTTAGATCGCCCACGACGGGGGTGGAGCTGAACTCGCTGACCAGATGATTAATCTCATCAGGCAGCTTTTCAAAAATTTCCACGACTTACCTTTCGACCTCATGAGGATCTCGCAGCGCCTTGGCGACACGAACCGTGCAGGCGGCCATAAAGGCCACGAAGCCGATCGCCTCGCCCAGAAGGAACATGCGAAATGCCTCTCCGAACAACGCAAACACAACCAAGGTAAAGACGAGCAGGGCGATTGCCGAGACCGCCAGACTCATCATGCCCTTGAGCATGTCCGCATTCTGCTTATCGTCAAGAACCGGCTTGAGCGTAAAAACAAAGGGAAGAAAGGCGATTGCGCCCGCGATGGCGCCTGCAACGATAGCGAGCAGATCGGCTACCTGAAACACTGGCGTCCTCACTTTCCTTTTTAACGCTTCACAGAACAGCTCCCGCCAAACATTGGTGACTATTGTACGAGCCAATCGCTAAAGTACAACCGAAAAAGCATCGGTTAATACGCACCTGTTCGTTTTCTTAAGACCTTCTTTATGCCGCAGGTACGGTAACGCGTTTTTCCGTACCCTGCGGGGCGAAACGTCCGTTAACAGGGGTGAGCGCGGTCGCCTTTTATTTGTCCGCGCGCACCGTTTCTTCGTATTTTCGACGTTAGCCGGTTTGGCCCAGAGACTACAGCGTGCCGTAGATGCGGTCGCCGGCATCGCCCAGGCCGGGGACGATGTAGGCGGCCTCGTTGAGGTGGTCGTCAATGGCGCAGGTATAGATATGCACGTCGGGGTCTTTCTCGGTCAGCGACTTGAGGCCCTCGGGGGCCGCGACGATGCACAGCATGCGAATGTCCTTGACACCGCGCTCGCGCAGATAGCCGATAGCCATCTCGGCAGAACCGCCCGTGGCGAGCATGGGATCGACGACCAGGCAGATACGTTGGTCGATATCCCTGGGCATCTTGCAGTAATACTCATGCGGCTCGTGGGTGACCTCGTCGCGCTCCATGCCAATGTGGCCCACGCGGGCAGAGGGCACCAGGTCGAGGATGCCGTCGACCATGCCAAGGCCCGCGCGCAGAATGGGGACGATGGCGAGCTTCTTGCCGGCAAGCTGCTTAAACGTGGCAGTGGTGATGGGAGTCTCGACTTCGACATCCTCCATGGGCAGGTCGCGCATGGCCTCGTAGCCGTCAAAAAGCGCGAGCTCGCGCACGAGCTGGCGGAACTGGTTGGTGCCGGTCGACTTATCGCGCAGGATCGACAACTTGTGCTGGACGAGCGGATGGTCGACAAGCGTCACGCGGGACGCATCGTAGGTAACGGTCATGGGTTGATTGCCCCTTTCGTTGCGGCCGCAAAACGACCTTGCTGACATGACGCACAGCGATGTTGCCGCCGCCCGCCATGCATAAGTTTAGCGGTTTGTTGTATCGAACGCTCCGTCACAACCCTACTGAGTGGTGCTGAGCGAACGCCTGACCGCATCGTGCCAACCGTCCAGGTTGCGCTCGCGACGCTCAACGGACATATGGGGATGGAACGTCTTGACGATCTGGGCGTTTTGCTCCAGCTCCTCCAGATCCTCCCAATACCCAACTGCGAGGCCCGCCAGATACGCGGCACCGATCGCCGTTGTCTCCACCGACTCACATTGCAGCACGGGGATATCCAGCAAGTCTGCCTGGAACTGCATGATGAACTCGTTGCGCGAGGCACCGCCATCGACGGACAGGCGCTCAATCGAAAGACCCACATCCTGCTCCATGGCACGCAGCACGTCATAGCTCTGATAGGCCATGGACTCGCAAGCGGCACGCACGATGGTCGCGCGACTCGAGGCGCCGGTCAGACCGCATACGATGCCGCGGGCGTGCGCGTCCCACCAAGGTGCACCCAAGCCCGCAAAAGCGGGGACAAAGTAGCATCCCTCGTTATCGCCGATCGAGGAGGCGAGCTGTGCCGATTCGGATACGTTGGAGATAACGCCCATGTTGTCGCGCAGCCAGTTCATCGTTGAGCCGGCGGCAAAAATAGAGCCCTCGAGCGCATAGCTGACCTTGCCGTTCGCAGCGATACCGATGGTGGAGACCAGGCCATTCTTGGATTCGACGATCTCGTCGCCGGTGTTCATGAGCATAAAGCAGCCCGTGCCATAGGTGTTTTTGGTCTGGCCGGGATGGAAGCAGCAGTGACCGAACAGCGACGCCTGCTGGTCGCCCGCCACACCCATGATGGGCGGCATGTTGGTCATGATGTCGCTCGCGACGCGGCCGTAGTCACCGGCGCTCCAACGGACCTCGGGCATCATGGCACGCGGGATGTCGAAGAGCGCCAGCAGGTCATCGTCCCAGTCCAGCGTATGAATATTGAAGAGCGCTGTGCGGCTGGCATTGGTGTAGTCGGTGGCAAAGGTTTGGCCGCCGGTGAGGTTGTAGATGAGCCAGGTATCGATGGTGCCAAACATGAGGTCGCCCGCCGCCGCGCTCTCGCGTGCGCCGTCAACGTTGTCGAGAATCCACTGCACCTTGGAGGCCGAGAAATACGGGTCGAGCGTAAGGCCGGTGCGGGAACGCACCAGCTCCTCGCAGCCCTGCTCGGCCAGTTTATCGATTGTCGAGGCGGTGCGACGGCATTGCCACACGATGGCGTTATAGATGGGTTGGCCGCTTATGCGGTCCCACACCACCGTGGTCTCGCGCTGGTTGGAGATACCGATGGCGGCGATGCGATCGGAATGGATGCCGCTCTTAAACTGGACCTCCATCATCACGCCGATCTGGCTGGCAAGCACCTCCGTGGGATCCTGCTCCACCCAGCCGGGGCACGGGAAGCTGGTTTTGACGCTACGACGCGCCTGGGCGACGATGCAGCCGTACTCGTCGACGATGGTCGCGAGTACCGAGGTGGTGCCGCAGTCGAGCGCCATGATGTAGGAACCGCCAAAGCTAAACGAGGCGTCTTCGATACCCAGGCTACCTAGATTCAACGACATCGCTTACACCTTTCTATTGCATCGGGTCGGACAGGACCCGCTCGATCTCTGATGCGGGAAGTGCGCCTTGGCGCAGGATCTGGAGCTCGCCATGCTTAAACGTCACGATGGTCGAAGCATCGCGGCACGGCGTCTCGCCCGCGTCGACGGCCACATCGACCCCCTCCAGAATACGGTCCTCAACGGCGGCAAAGCTTGCCGGCGCGGGCGCGCCGTGCGTGTTGGCGCTGGTGCAGGCAAGCGGACTGCCACAAGTACGGATGAGCGCCTGCACCACGGGCGAGGCCGAAGCGCGAAGTGCCACCGTGTCGTCGGCGGCGCGCATAAAGGTCGGCACGCAGGGGGCCGCCTTGACCACGATAGTCAGGGCACCCGGCCAGCATCGTCGGGCGAGCACGCGGGCCACATGAGGGATATCCACGCCATAGCGATCGAGTGCCTCGGCATCATCAACCAGCCAGGCAACCGTTTGCGTGAGCTCGCGCTGCTTGAGGGTAAAGATACGACGATAGCCGGTACCGAGTGCGGGGACCGCGGCGCCGTTGACGGTGGCCTGCGGATCGCGCGGCCACGGCAGAGGTTCACTTGTATCTTGTGGAACGGAATCCGAGAAGGCGTTGACTGCCACGGCGACACCGTAGACCGTCTCGGTTGGAATAAGCGCCAGGCCACCGCGACCGAGTAGCTCGGCCGTACGCTCGACGGCGAGCCGATGCGGCTCACGCGTTCCCTCGAATACCCGATAGACCGTCTGCATGTGTATGCCAGCCCCTTACGCTCTGGTGCAAGTTTATTTACTGTGGGGCATTCTCGCACGAAACGTTCAACCTATTTGCCCAGAGCGCATGTTGGTTTGGTGAGCGGCTCTAGTAGTCGGTGAAAGTGAGGGGGTTATTGGACTGCGACGAACTTCTTTGGCCTGCCGGCGTGGCGTTCTTGGGCGGCGTAGCGCTCGATGCTGTCTATCGTTATCATCCGACGGCCGTCGACGAGTTCAACATCGAGCTTTCCGGCTTTGACCAGCGCGGTAATCCGCGGAGCGGAAACTTTGAGGTCCAGAGCTGCGTCTTTAAATGTTCGGCACGCCGCTTCCCGAGCGTCCTCGTGGTCGATTTCGACTGAAAGGGTCACGACCTCGGCCGAGCGTTCGTACCCTGCCGGAGTCAAACCGTTGTTGAGGTCGTCGGCCAAAAACGCCATCAGTGCCTCGGTGGCATGGGCAATCGCTTCTTCGCGCGTATCGCCATCGGCAAAGGCGCCGGGAATCTGCGGGAAGCTAGCGCAGTAACCGTCGTCTTCTTTTATGAGAACGCAGTCATAGGTAAATCGCTGCCTCATTTTGCCTCCAACTACCATCCAGCTTGGCGACGAATACTTGCCCACGTGCCCTTCTTTGGTCGATCACCACCAGAACCGTTCACGGTGACAACGCGGTCACCAGAAACATACTTAGCATGACTACCGACTTGCGCGACCTTCACGAATCCATCGTGCTTGAGTAGGGCAATGATTTCCCGAAAGGTAGGAGGTTGCATGGGCCGACCTCTTTCAGCCGTCCTAATTATAAACTACTTTATAATTTTTGCTAACCAGTTAATAAATGTTACTGGCGCTGTTTGGGCTCGATGACGATGGCTCGAACGATGCGGGGACGATCGGTGAGGTCGCGGACGATGCGCACGTCCGAGAGGCCCGCCTGGCGGCAGAGCTCGGCGGCGGCGTCGAGAGCGCCCTCGTAGAGCTCGCAGGCAAACAGGCCGCCGGCGCACAGCATATAGGGCGCCGCATTGAGCAGACGGCGGAAGATATCAAGGCCATCGGCACCGCCCTCGAGCGCCAAATCGGGCTCAAAGTCCTTGACCTCGTGCGGCAGCGAGCGCATGACGTCGGTCGGAATGTAAGGCGGGTTGGAGACGAGCACGTCAAAGGTGCCCCACTCCTCGCGGGGGATAGAGCTCACCAGGTTCGTGAGGCTGAAGGCAACCTCATCTGCCGTGAGGCCGAGGGCGTCGCGGTTTCTGGTGGCCAGATCGATGGCGCGCGGCTCGATATCGGTGGCGGTGCAGGTAACGTGGCCGCGGCGCTCCCAGGCAAGGGAGAGCGAGATGCAGCCCGTGCCGCAGCCGACCTCGAGAACGCGGGCAGTGCGGGGCTCGGCTGGGGCAGGCGCAGCGGCATCCTGAGCTGAAGCCGTCTCCTGGTCGGCGCCCTCGATAGCGATGCCGTATTCGTCGAGCTCGGGCTCAGCGGTTTCCTCGGCTTCGGCTTCTGCTGCCTGCTCGGCGGCTTGCGCGGCGGCTTGTGCGGCCTCGCGATCGGCCAGCTCCTCGGCATAGGCGCGACTGCCCAGTACATCGCTACCCAACGCCGCCTCGTCGGCAGCTGTGAGGTTGGCGGCACGGCGCTCGGCCGTCGCTCGCTCGTCGGCCAATGCGGCTTCGGCCTTGCGCGCTTGCTCGACTTCATCGTTCCAGGGCAGCTCAACGCGCTGACGGGCAGCAGCCTCGGGGCTCAGCACCTCGGCATCCAGATAATTGAGGACTTCCTCGACGAGCATCTCGGTCTCGGGACGCGGAATGAGTACGCCGGGGGCACACGCGACGTCGATCATGCGGAACTGCGTGCTGCCGGTGATGTACTGCAGCGGCTCGCCCTTGGCGCGGCGGACGACCGCCGCGTGCATGGTCTCGAGCTGCGCCGCATCGAGCGTCTCGTCCATACGCATATATAAGTCGATGCGCGCCAAGCCCGTGGCAGCGCAGAGCAGCCATTCGGCAGAAAGACGGGGGTGTTCCTCACCGCGCTCGGCCAGGTACTCCTTGGTCCACTCGAGACAACGCTTGATGGTCCAGATCTCGTTTGCCATGGGGTCCTCCCCTCTTAAGCGCCGGGCGGCGCGCGAATGTCGGAGCAGATTGTACGCGAGGTCAGCGCTTGGCAAGGGACGATTGAAGGCGATTATCGAGAATCAGCCCAGAATTTTGCACCGGGCTCGCTCAAAGTGTTCATTCGCCGACGTCTAGATTTGCATTCGTCAAGCTTTTGGCAAGCTTGCCCTTAACCTGACCAATATCTAACCAAACGCTTGCCACATCGCTTGACGCGCGACGCGTCAAAAATCACCCCGCGACTTCTTGGACGATTTTTCGAGCAATATTTTCAATAACAGATGCACGCCGTTGATTGCTTTAAGCAGATAAACAGCTTAAAGGCCATCAAAGCCGATTGAATAACATCTCAAAGCAATGTACCCAACCTAGTCATTTAAGAACGTCCCCAATGACCACCTCTAAGGCGCCGCAGGTTGAGCATAAGTCAGCGAAAACGCCCCTAAGCGAGCAAGGTGACGTGAAAGAGGAGGGAAGCGTACTTCGGTACGCGACCGACGATTGAACGTCAGATTGCCGCTTAGGGGCGTTTGCAGCGTCGAGCCGTTACGCGGTTTGGTAAAACCGCGTAACCCACTACACGGCCTGTGCCAGCTTCTCGGCTCGCTCGGCGGCGGCGAGCGCCTCGATCACGGTGCCGAGCTGGTCGCCCAGAAGAACGCCGTTGTAGGTGGAGTTGAAGCCGATGCGGTGATCGGTCACGCGGTCCTGGGGCTGGTTGTAGGTACGGATCTTCTCGGAACGGTTACCGTGGCCGATCTGGCTTTGGCGCTCGGCACCAAGCTCTGCCTGCTGCTTCTCGAGCTCCATCTCGTACAGACGGGCGCGCAGCATCTGCATGCAGACCTCGCGGTTCTGGATCTGGGAGCGCTGCTCCTGCGACTGCACCACGGTGTTGGTGGGCAGGTGGGTGATACGCACGGCGGAGTAGGTGGTGTTAACGCACTGACCGCCAGGGCCCGAAGCGCAGTAAGTATCGATGCGCAGGTCGGACTGGTTGATCTGGACGTCAATCTCCTCGGCCTCGGGAAGCACGGCGACGGTTGCCGTGGAGGTCTGGATGCGGCCCTGGGACTCGGTCTTGGGAACGCGCTGGACACGGTGCACGCCGGACTCGAACTTCATGACGGAGTAGACGCGGTCACCCTCGACCTTGAACTCGATGGACTTAAAGCCGCCGGCCTCGCTGGGACTGGAATCGAGCACGGTGGTCTTCCAGCCGCGAGACTCGCAAAAGCGCTGGTACATCTTGTACAGGTCGCCGGCGAAGATGGCCGCCTCGTCGCCACCGGCGGCGGAACGGATCTCGACGATGGTGTTCTTGTCGTCGTTGGGGTCGCTCGGGATGAGCATGTACTTGATATCTTCCTCGAGCTGGGGAAGCTTAGCCTCGTTTTCGGAGATGTCCATCTGGAGCATCTCCTTCTCATCGGCGTCGGTGGTATCGTGGAGCATTTCCTTGGCAGCCTCGATGTCGTCGAGCGCGCCGATGTACTCGCGCGAGGCAGCAATGAGGTCGGACTGGTGCGCGTACTCCTTGTTGAGACGCGTGAACTCCTTGATGTCGGAGGCGACGGCCGGGTCGGACAGCTTCTTCTCGAGCTCCTCGTAGGCCTTGATGATCTTTTCGAGCTTGTCGCGCATGGCAGGACTCCTTTATATGCGTGAAGATGAAAATCGGCAGAGTTGATGGGGCGCATGGCGCCACTGCGGGGGTAAGCCCAGCTAGAACATGTCGATCTTCAGATACATGCGCATCCCTTCGCGTGTGGGGTACATAGTTGCGGTCTAACCCATACATGATAGCGTGCGCAGACAAACCTGCATATAACCCGCACGGAATGAGTGGACGTAGCCGTTGGGTATGTTCCTTAACGACTAGTCGTTTAAGAACGTTCCCAACGGCCAACAAAGGGACTGTCGCTTTGTCACATTCTAGAGCGTGTGGAGCAGGGCGATGAGGAAGCGGACACCCTGGAGGTAGGCACGGCGGGTAATGCGCTCGTTAGTGCCGTGGACACCGCGCTCGCACTCGTCATCGTCGACCACAAACGCCGAAAAACGAATGCACTCGGAGCAAATGCGCTGATAGTTGGCAGCGTCGGTCGCGCCGATGACAGTTGAGGGGACGATGCTGACAGGAGCCCCGCCCGTCGTAGATGATCCGTTTTCCTCCGTCCCCTTTGGATCACGGAAATAGCGGGCGGCAATGGCGCGAACGGCCTCAAGTCCCGGTCCGCCGACACGCGGGGACGGCGAGGGCTCGGAGCTGCCGGGGCCGAGTTCGACCTCCACACGTCCGGCAAGGCCCGCCGCGGCAACGGCCTCGCAGCAGCAGGTAACGACATCGGCCACGCCCGCACCCTCGAGCATGCGGAAGTTGATATTGGCCCACATATCCTGTGGCATCACGTTAGCGCCAGTGCTGCCGCCCTCGATCTGCGTGGGCGCGCAGGTGGTCGTCACCAGCGGATAGAGCTTTTTGCTGACGAGGCAATCGCGGACAATGGCATCCCCGTTGGCGGCAATTTCATCGGCCGTGTAGAGCCCCAGCTCGACGAGCTGTACGGCAAGCAGATCGGTCACACGCGTCGGCCACTCGATATCGCAGATTGCGGCGATGGCACGGCTCAGCACCTCGAGCGAAGTGCCGCCGTAGGGGTTAGACGAATGCCCGCCTTCACTCTTCGTCTTGAGCACGATATCGGCATAGCCCTTCTCGGCAAGGTCGGCATGCATAAGCCAGCCCTCGCCCGCGCCGTACTCGGCAGCCGAAACAATACGGTAGTCGCCCTCGTCGATCAGGTACTCAAGCTCAATGCCGCGCTCCTCGAGCACGCGGCCGATGGCGCCTGCGCCGTACTGCGTAGTCTCCTCGTCCTGGCCAAAGGCGAGCAGCAGGGTGCGCTCGTGCTCCCAGCCGTGCGCCAGCGCATACTCAACCGCCTCGAGAATGCCTGCGACCTGGTCTTTCATGTCGATAGCGCCGCGACCCCAAATGTAGGTGTCGTCCACGTGGCCACTAAAGGGGGCATGCGTCCAGTCAGCCTCGGTGCCGGGCACCACGGGGACCACGTCCATGTGGCCCATGAGCATGACGGGTTTGAGGGCGGGGTCGGAACCGCTAAGCGTCACCAATAGCGAATGGTCGATAAGCTCGACCTCGCCCGCCGCAAACACGCGCGGCCAGGCCTGCTGCATATAGGCGCGCAGGTCGTCGAAGGGCTGCCAGTCCACCGCCTCGGCATCCATACTCGAGATGGTCGGAAACGACAGCACACGGCCCAGGCGCTCGCACGCACCAGCTTCGTCCAAATCGGCAAAATCATCCTCATGCGCAAAGAAGCGCCAAACCTCGACCATGACATCCTTTCGATTGTGATGACGAGGGCCGCCCCACCGGAGCGGCCCTGCCACATAAGCGTTTGCGGTCGGTTATTTGTCCTCGAGATAACGCGAGAGGAACTCGCGGGTGCGCTGGTGCTTGGGGTTGCCGAAGAGCTCGGCCGGCGCGGCGTCCTCGAGAACCACGCCCTTGTCCATAAAGACCACGCGATCGGACACGGTGCGGGCAAAGGCCATCTCGTGCGTGACGACGACCATGGTCATGCCGTCGGCCGCGAGCTTGCGCATGACCTCGAGCACCTCGCCCACGATCTCGGGGTCGAGTGCGGAGGTCGGCTCGTCGAACAGCATGATCTGCGGATTCATGCACAGGGCGCGCGCGATGGCCACGCGCTGCTTTTGACCACCGGACAGGCGACCCACGGCGGCGTGCGCGAACTTTTCGAGCCCCACGCTCGTCAGATGCTCCATCGCGACCTTCTCGGCCTCGGCCTTGCTCATCTTTTTGAGCGTGACGGGCGCAAGCGTGCAGTTGTCGAGCACGTCCATGTTGTTGAACAGGTTGAAGCCCTGGAACACCATGCCGATGTCCTCACGCAGCTTGTTAATGTTGCAACGCTCGGCCGTGAGGTCCTGGCCATGGAACCAGATGTGGCCCGCGTCCGGGGTCTCGAGCAGGTTGAGGCAGCGCAGGAAGGTCGACTTTCCCGAGCCCGAGGCACCGATGATGGTAACGACCTCGCCGTGGTTAACGGACAGGTCGATGCCCTTGAGCACCTCGAGCGAACCGAAGCTCTTGCGCAGGCCCTCGACGCGGATGAGCGGCTCATTGGTCTGTGCGGCGGCCGCAACGCCGGTAGTGGCGGTATCTGCCATGATGATTCTCCTCGTCTTAAGCCTAGTTAGAGCTGGGCAGCGTGGCAGGGGCCTCGGCGCCGAGCTTTTTGCCAAAGGCTTCGAGCAGGCGGCTCGCCACGAGCGTCAGGATCAGGTAGACCACGAGCGCCACGCAGTAGACCTCCATCTGGCGGTAGTACACGCCGGCGACGGTGGTGGTGGCGTACATGAGGTCGAACACGCCGATGACCGAGAGCACCGACGAGTCCTTGATGTTGATGATGAGCTCGTTGGTGAGCGCCGGAATCGCGTTTTTAATGCCCTGGGGGAACACGACTTTGCGCATGGCTTGCCACTGCGAAAGACCCAGCGAGCGCGCTGCCTCGGCCTGGCCGGGGTCGATGGACTCGATGCCGCCGCGCAGGACCTCCATCATGTAGGCGGTGGAGTTGAGCGAGATGGTGACGAGGCCGGCGGTGAAGGTACTCCAGATCTGGTTGGCCTGGGCGGTCTCGAAGCCCATGCCGCGCAAAACGGTGAAACCCGCGTAATAGACGAGCAGACCCTGGACCATCATGGGCGTGCCGCGCACGATGGTGGAGTAGATGGTCGCAAAGCCGCGGCCAATGCTCTTAAAGAAGCGCACCAGGTCGTTGTCCACGCGATCGAAGGTCTGAATACGCAGGAACACAAAGAGCAACGCCAGGAAGAATGCGATGACGGTGCCGAAGGTGGCAAGCGCGATGGTGATCTCGATACCGCGGATAAAGAAGTCCCCGCTCTTGTAGGTCATGTAGACCAGGCTCGACAAAAAGTCGCTGGGGTTGGAGTCCGAGACGATGCTCACCTGTACCAGGTCGATAAACGACATGACGCAGCGGTCCACGAAAAAGATCGCCGCGATGGCAACCACGACATAGCTGCCCAAGCGTGCGCCACGACGGAAGCGCTCGGATGCGAACGGCGACGTTTCGCGATAGTCGTTCCAGTGCATGAGTTTGGTGACGAGCGCCGCCGCCGACACGACGAGCCAGGCCCAAAGGATTGCCCAAAGGCAATCCTGGAAGATACCGGTGGGCGCCAAGAAGCTCAGCGGCGTGGGGTTGCGCTGGCTAAACGCCAGGCCAAGCGCCGCGATGACACTCGTGCCCAGGTACACATAACGGTGGTCGGCCTTGATAAAGGAGGCCAGACGATTGATGGTTTTCATGCTGCCTCCCTATGCCGGCTGGCGGTCGAGGCACGCGTCCCACATTTGGTCGCGTTCCTCTTGGCTAATGCCCTTGAGTGTCTTGTCGATGAGTTTAAGCAGTTTGTCCGAGCCCTTGCGGCAGCCGACGTTTGCCGCGACCTCCTGCTTAAAGCCCTCGCCCTCGGCAAAATGAATAGGGACGATACCCGGGTTTTGGGCCATATAGCCCTTCTCGTTCTCGGTGTTGTAAGTCACGGCGTCGCACGTGCCCTGCAGCAGATTCGAGAACACCGTGGGGACGGAGTCGACCGGGTTCTTGTGCACAACGCCCGGAATCTCGTCGATGACGGTGTCGAGCATGGTGTCCTTTTGGCCGAGTACCGTGGCACCGCTAAAGTCGCTGAGCTTGGTGGCGTTTTGGTAGGGGGAACCCTCTTTTACGAACAGGCCAAAGTAGCCAATAAAGTACGGGTCGGAGAAGCCGACCGACTCCTCGCGCTCGGGCGTGGCGCTCATACCGGCGATGATGAGGTCGATCTGGCCGTTGTTGAGCGAGTCGATAAGGCCCGAAAAGCTCTGCTTGACGGCAACGGGCTCGCCACCGAGGGCCTTGCAGACGATCTTGGCGATCTGCACGTCGTAGCCATCGGCATAGGCGCCCTGCACGTTGTCGATGGGGATAGTGTACTCACTGGCTTCGGAAACCTGCCAGTTGTACGGGGCGTAGGCCGCCTCCATGCCAATGCGGATCTTGTCCTTGCCGATCACGGAATCGGACAGATCGTCGCGACCGCCGCCCGTCGTGGGCTGAACTACTTCCAGCGTGGAGGGGCGCTGGCAACCGGCAAGTGCGCCGGCGACGACGGAAGCGCTCGCAGCGAGAGCGCTACCCAAGAAGATGCGACGGCTGCACACCGGCTGTGGATGCGCGTCGCGCTGATGGGGAGAATGCATAATCTGCCTTCCCTGTTGAATCGTATGCTGACGACTTAACAGGATACCGCTCAGCGTTACTTCCAGCAGATGCATATATAAGATGCATATATACAAGTTTACGAACTGAAAACGATTGGTAGTCGTTGGGGACGTTCTTAAACGACTAGTCAAACAAGAACGTCCCCAACGACTAGGCATGAAAAAGGCAAGGCATAAACCTTCTGGTCATGCCTTGCCTTTTGAAT
>CBCTZJ010000026.1:0-24970 GCA_965151385.1 uncultured Collinsella sp.
CAGTCCGGACCGCTTCACGGTCCAACTTTCTGTCCGCACCCCCGTGGTGGCCTCGAAGTGGGAGATTATCCACTCTCGTTCGATACGTGTCCAAAAATCCACTCTCACCCCTTCTGATTAGTGAATGGGCTATGCGCACTGGCGGGGCTTTCCGCATGCAATCAATATCGTTGTTCGATAAACTGTTCGAATAACGATAGAGTCGATGAGGGTGAGTGTATGTCTAACAGCGTTCAGCGTATGGCCAAAGCGGGCGAAAATATCAGGAAGCTTGGCTTTTGCATGGCAGCCGTTTTTGCAGGGATGCTCGTCGCTTTTGCCGCGTTGGTTGTTTACGTGATCTGGTATGCGGTTGCAAACGTTGCTTCTGTCGATTCTTTCGGCGTCGTGACGCTTCTCGATGGCGGGTGCATCGTTATCCCAAGCGGACTGTGCCTGGCACTCGTCGTGGGTATTTCGCTTGTCGTTCTGTGTGGGATCAGCCGTAACATCTCGCGAGGCGTCTCGCCCTTTACCAAGACGCATGTGCGGCTTATCTGTGTTCTTGCGCTTGCCTTTGCTGTTAACGCCGCGGTTTCGCTTATTGGTGCCTACGGATCGGTCAATCTTACCATTGGTGGGCTGGAGCTTTACGTCGTGCCTCATTCCTTCGTTATTGAGATTTGCCAAGGCGTTGCCTTTGATGCGGGGTCGCTTATCGGCGCGGCTGTCTGTCTGTGTATCTCGGTGATCTGGAGTTATGCCTCGCTGCTCCAAGAGCAGTCTGACGAGCTTGTGTAGGAGGAAGCATGAGCTATCTCATCATCGAGCTTGAGACGCAGCTGCTTAAGACCGGAAAGACCAGTGCTGATCTGATTCGTGCCACGGGGCATACTCCGGCTAATATTTCTAAGCTAAGAAACGGAAAAATTAAAGCTATTCGCCTTAAGACGCTTCTCGATATTTGCGATGAACTTGACTGTCAACCGGGAGATATTATTCGGCGCGTGAGTGAGAAAGAGCTTGAGGAGCTTATTGTTGAGCGTGCAAAAAATGTCGTGAGACAGATGCGGAATGGTGGAGGCAATGAGGCGTCGCTTCCGACATCAGTCTTTGCTGTAGATTTGAGCGACGAGTAGCATATAGCGAGCAGCTAAAACGAGATATTGGTGTGATGGGGCCCGTGTCTAGCGCGGGCCCCATCTCTTTAAATTATCTTGACAAATGTAAGTTATCGATAAACAATAACACAAAGTAAAAGCGATAATAGAAAGGAGGAACGATATGAGCTGGATTGTCAAACCGAGTTATGTGGACCCCGGTGGTGGGTGCAACGGTTACTGCAAGACATTCTGTGGAGCACGCACTTGCGTCAATAACTGCAGCAAAAACTTCTGTTGAGTTAATCTCTAGCAGTTGCGGCTGCTGCCAGGCGACAGTCTGGCAGCAGCGGTTTTGCTATCAAGCAGAACGGGAGGCCAATGAGTGCATCAGCGATAAAGCTATCAAAGGTGTCAAAGCGCTACGGGAAACGGCGCGTTTTGCATGACGTTTCCTTCGAGGTGCATCAGTCTGAGCTCTGTGCCCTTGTCGGTGTAAACGGTGCGGGCAAAAGCACGCTTATTAAAATCGTCTTGGGCCTCTGCGAGCCATCGTCGGGGAGCGTGGAGCTCTTTGGAGGCAAATCAAAAAGAGAGCTTGGCTTGATGCGGACGCGTGTCGGCTATGTGCCAGATTCCAGCGGAGCATACCAATCCCTCAGTGCGGTTGAGAATCTCCAAATCCGATGTTTGGAATGGGGGCTTGATGCGAATCGTGAGATTCCTCGCGTTTTGAGCCTAGTCGGGCTGGACGTCGAAGAGAAAAAGAGCGTGAGCAGTTTTTCTCTGGGAATGAAACGGCGGCTGGATATAGCTACGGCTTTGTTGGGTGACACTGATCTGCTTATTTTTGATGAGCCAGCAAACGGGTTGGACCCGCTGGGCATCGAGAGTATATGGACCCTTATCGGTCGATTGAATCGAGAACAGGGTAAGACCATGCTCATCTCTAGCCATGATTTGGATGAGTTGGCATCGGTTGCAACAAGCTGCCTGTTTCTTCATGACGGCGAACTGCTGAAAAAGGAATCGATGGACGTCATAAGGGATGAGGCGTCGTCCCTAAAAGAGTATTACAGGCGCTTGATGAAGGCGGTCTCGCTATGAAGCGGGCGATCCATCCCGTAAAGGCAGATATGATGCGTTTGCACAGGATGTTTCCGGCGAAGTTTGGTCTTGCGCTTATGCTGGCGTTCGGCCTTCTCTTCGGCATCTTTCTAAAAAACGGAACAACGTTGCTCGCCTTTGGCAATAGCGTTTTTGGGGAGGATATTGGCTTCTGCTGGAATGTAATTGATCCTTCTGCACCCGATGAGTCCCTTGTGCGCAGTGCTTTTGCCGGCACCTCTCTGTTCGTTCCGCTCATCGTTTGCCTGGCGATTTTACAGGAGCGCGGCTATGAAGAGGGATACCGAATTTCTTCAGCAAGAGGTCTTACCCGCTTTAATGGGGTCCTAGCACATGTGTTTTCGTCTGCTTTAATAATTGGCGCAGCATATAGTGCGCTTTGCCTTCTTCTTTTTGCAATAGCCATAATACGTGGTGGGCAAAGCTGTGCGCACGACATGCTGGCTGCATTTTTGCCTGCGATGATAATCAACGCCGTATTGGTGATATCGGTTGCGTTGGAGACGGTGACCATCTATCGGATTACAAGCAGCGCCGTATTTAGCGGGGCTGTGGCAATAATCGGATTTGTCATGAGCTTGACGCTCTACGGAACTTACCTTCAGACGCCCATACCATCCTTGCGATGGATCTTCCTCCTTCCAGGGCCGTACCTTGGAGTCGGATGTGCCCTTGGGTATAGCGATATGGGTCAGCTGATACTTCTGGAATATGGCGTGGCAGCCAGCTGTCTATCGGTATTGATTTACGCTCTCGTGAGCTTTCGCGCTGGGGGTGTGCTCAATGGTTCGTCAGATTAAAAGACTTCTCCAGTCAGAATTGAAGCATGTGAGCAAATGGGTGTACGCCTTAATCTTGGTAATTTATGCGTGCATGGTGGCATTGCAGCTTAATTCTTTCCCGATGTGGTTCTGTAGCCTCCGTGAGAACAGTTTCTTGGGCTTTTTCCCAGACCCGACGCTTCGGCTATCGGCAGAGGATGTCCTTCTATTTGGTAATGCAGAGGTCTTTCGCGGTCTGCTGTTCAACGTAGCCCCGTTGGCTCATGCATTGTTCTTTCCGTTCATCGCGGCTTGCATTGTGCCGCGCTTTGTCAGTTCGGGCTTTATTGAGGAACCGTGGGGGTTGTCGGCGGCTCGGGGAGGGAAGCGGGTGTGCGCTACTGTTGCGCGGGCGATACTGTCATCCCTCGCCCTTTTGGTCGCGTTTATCCTGTCGAGTGTCGTTTTGTACTGTCTTAACTGCGCAATCGTTCTGGATGCTCAGCAGTATTTCAACCTGCATGTATTTTGCTATCGACTTGTTCTTGCTGCCGCTGCCTGCCTTGCATACGTGGTCTCTTGCGTGATCGCTGTTTCCTATTTTGGGTCCGGCTTCGGTCCGATTGGCATGCTGTTGCTTGTCAACGTTGTAGCGATCTACATACAGATCGGGGCCAATTCCATGCTTCCGCTTCCAGCCTCGATGCTCATGTGGATTTGTGGCGTGACCCCGTTGGGGAATAGTCAATGCATTTCGATTCTAATTGACTGCCTAATAAACGTAGCAAGCGTTTTTGCCATTTGCTTTACCGTCGACCGATTGCGGTCGAGATTTCTTTGATTGCTTGTGAGGGATAAACATACCGAGCATGCCAAATACAGGGGGGGCGGGCACCGTAGCTGGTGTCCGCCCCCCCTGGCTTAGGAGGCTTTAACCTGAGTGGTTCGCGAGCTAGCGGGCCTGCTTTACCTTGGCCGCTGCCTCGACAAACGACTTCCACAGGTTAAAGTCGGTCTCGAGCGTCATCCACGTGTACTCGGGATGCCATTGCACGCCCAAGCAGAAAGGCTGGCCTTCGACTTCGATGCACTCGGGAACGCCGTCGGTTGCCTTGGCGACCAAGCGCGTGCTTTTACCCAGACGATCGACGCAGCAGTGATGTGCCGAGTTGGTCTGGATCAGCCTGTGCCCGCCAACCGCGCGCTCCAGCAGCGAGCCCGGCACGACCTCGACGGGATGCACAGGGTCGTTGAGCACGTGGGTATGGCGCCACTGCGTGCGGCCCTCGCGAGCGCCCAGGCTCGGCACGTCCATGCACAGGGTGCCGCCGGTGGCGACGTTGAGCAGCTGCGTGCCGCGGCAGGTGGTAAAGAGCGGCTTTTTGGCGCGGAGCACCTCGTCGACCAGCTTGAACTCAAAACTATCACGGATCTCGCAGCAGAGGGTGGGGTCGTAGGGTCGATCATCGCCCCAACGTTTGGGATTGACATCCGGGCCACCGGGAATGGCGATGCCGTCGGCGATATCGACGTAATGACGGATGACCTCAATGTCCTCGGTGATGGACATCTGCAGCGGCAGGCCGCCGGCGGCAAGAATGGCATCGACAAAGACACTTGCGATTTCTTCGTTGGGGGAGAGCGTTTCGCTTAAAAACGGCTTTGCCCCTTCCCAACGCGGCGCCACCAGGATGAGTGGACGGTCGGCGGGGGCAACGTCGACGTGCGGGGTATAGGACGAGGAGGTATGGGTTCCGATCATAGGTGTTGCTTTCGAATCCGGGTGGACATGGTGCATGGGTGGCGCGGGGCAAACGTTACTGATGAATTTGCCCGCGTGGCAATTGGGTTAGTGGCCCTTGATGGAGTTGAGGAAGTCCTGGGCGCGCTTGGTCTGGGGGTGGTCGAAGAACTCGTCGGGCGTGCCGGTTTCCACGATCTGGCCGTCGGCCATAAACACGACGCGGTCGGCTACGCGGCGGGCAAAGTTCATCTCGTGCGTGATGACGATCATCGTCATGCCCTGCTGGGCCAGACGGACCATGACCTCGAGCACCTCGTTGATCATCTCGGGATCGAGGGCACTCGTGGGCTCGTCAAAGAGCATGGCCTTGGGTTGCATGGCAAGCGAGCGGGCGATGGCTACGCGCTGTTGCTGGCCGCCCGAGAGCTGTGCGGGCACCTTATCGGCCTGCTCGGCCACGCCCACGCGGCCCAGCAGGTCCATGGCGCGCTCACGGGCTTCGTCCTTGGAGACGCCCAGCACATCGACCGGTCCCAGCATGACGTTCTGCAGGACGGTCATATGTGCGAACAGGTTGAACTGCTGAAACACCATGCCCAGCTCGGCACGCATGCGGGCAAGGTCCTTGCCTTCCTGCGGTAGGGGCTCGCCCTCGATGAGGATCTCGCCCGAGTCGATGGTTTCCAGGCGGTTGATGGTGCGGCACATGGTCGACTTGCCCGAGCCCGAAGGACCGATCACAACGACGACCTCGCCGCGGTCGACTGAGAGATTGATGTCGTTGAGGACGTGCAGATCTCCGTAGTGCTTATCGACGTGTCTGAGCTCGATCAGCGGCTGATTGCCGGTGGAAGAGGTGCTCTGTGCCATGGTGCTCGGCTCCTTATGACTCGAAATGGTAAAGCGTTAGCGGATGATGGTCGCGCCGGTCTTGTGCGAAACGTAGACAGCGGCCTTGTTGATCGCGACGTTGATGAGGATGTAGATGACCGCGATAACCAGGTAGACCGACACGAGGGCGTCGTAGTTGGTAATGAGCACGCGGGCGTTTTGCATGAGGTCGGGGTAGCTCACCACGTAGGCGACGGTGGTGTCTTTGACTACGACCACAAGCTGCGAAATCAACGACGGAATGATAAACCGAATAGCCTGCGGCAACACGATTTTAAAGGTGATTTTAGCTTTGGAGAGGCCGAGTGCCTGGGCGGCTTCGACCTGGCCGCGCGGCACGGCATTGACGCCGGCGCGGAAAATCTCGGCCAGTACGCCGGCCGCAGCGAGCGCGACGGGCAGTGTGAGCATCCAAAACGACGGCAGCGAGATCTTGTACTGCGGCAGCACCAAAAAGAAGAAGTAGATGAACAGCAGGCTCGGCACGCCACGGAAGAAGTCGGTAAGCACGCGGCAGACCAGCTGCAGCGGCTTAATGTCGCTGGTGCGGCCGAGCATAAGGGCTAAGCCCAGCACCAGCGCGATGGCGCCAGCGGTGAGTGCGACTTTAACGGTGCCCTCAAAGCCGGCAAGCAAGAACTTCCAGGTGGTGAGGTGCGTAAAGAAGTACCAGTAGTGGACCGAAAGCTGACCGGTCACATAAAAGCGCTGCAACACGAGGGCGACGAGCACGGCGACGGCAACAAGCGAGATGGCGGTGCCGATGCGAATCTTGGCGCGCATCTTGGGGCCGGGAGCCTCGTAGAGCGCATCGCGCATGGTGAGCGCGGAGGTGGAGTGCTTGCTCATCGGAGGATCCTCACCTTCTTATCGATGTAGTTGCCAATGTGGCTCACCACAAAGGCCGTGCCCAGGTAGCCGAGCGCCGAGATAAAGAACGCGGCGACGCCGCCGAGCGAGCGCGTGTTGATGTAGCTCACCACGCCGGTGAGCTCCTGCGGTTTAAGCGGCACCTGGCTGCCGAGCGCGGTGGTGAGCATGACAGCGATAAAGAGGTTGGTCATGGGCAGCACGCTCGAGCGCAGCGCCTGCGGAATCACGATCTTGGCGAGGATACGGCTGAAGCTCATGCCGAGCGAACGGGCGGCTTCCACCTGGCCGACGCCGACGGTGTTGATGCCGCTCATAAAGTTCTCGGAGCCAAAGGCCGAGCCCAAAAGGACCGTGGCGACGATAACGCAGGTACGGTAGGGCAGAACAACCTTGAGCGGCGGCAGTGCGTAGACGACGATGATGAGCAGCGCGATGCCGGGGATGTTACGGAAGACCTGAACATACAGGTCGCCAAAGACGCGCAGCGGCTTGAGCGGCGACACGCGCATCACGGTGACGGCGACGGCCAACACCATGGCGATGGCAAACGACTCAAGCGTCATGCCCCAGGTTGCTAGCAGCGCGTCAATATAGTTCTGGCCATAGAGCGACCAGAGCTCGGAGAGACTCATGCGGACCTCCCGCCGATAAGGAAAGGGGCTCCCGTGTGTACGGAAGCCCCGACAACTCAGTGAGGAAACAGTTTATCGCAATAAAGCGCATCGTGCGTTTCCATATGGTTTCGTTGCGGCCGTTACCAGGCTCGCTGCCTAGGCCCCGATCTCGGGCAGCTCGGGAACATTGGTGTCGCCCGTACGGTCGCCGATGCAAATCTGCCACAGCTCAGTCCAGGTGCCGTCGTCCTCGATCTTCTTAAGGAAGTCGTTGACAAAGGCAACGCCGTCGGAATCGAGCGGCAGACCGATGCCATAGGGCTCCTTGCTGCCGAAGGGCTTGCCGGCGATCTTGTACTTACCGGGCTCGCGGACCAGGGCGCTCTGCTGCATGTTGTTATCGATGACGTAGGCGTCAACGCGGCCCTGCTGGAGTGCCTGGCGGGCCTCCTCGTCGGTCTTGAACTCCTGCTGGCTGGCCTTGGGGGCGAACTCCTCCAGGATGGCGGGGCCGTTGGAGCCGGACTGGACGGCGACGTTCTTGTCGGCCAGGTCGTCGACGCTCTTGATGTCGTCGTTGTCGGCGAGCACCAGGATGGCCTGCTGCGTGTAGTAGTAGGGACCGGCAAAGGAGACGAGCTTCTTGCGCTCGTCGGTAATGGTGTAGGTGGCAAAGACAGCGTCGACCTGGCCGTTCTGCAGAACGGACTCGCGCGTGTCCGAGGTCACCTGGGTGATCTCGACCTTGTTCTCGCCCAGAATGTAGTTGGACAGGAGCTGTGCGATACCGGCGTCGAAGCCGCGGGTCTGACCGTCTTTCTCGTTGAGGAGGGAGAAGAGCGTGGAGGTCTGAACGCCACCGATCTTAAAGACGCCGGCGTCCTTGACGGCCGTGGCCCAGGTGCTGGTGGCGATGGCGTCGTCATCGGCCTTGGGGCCGTCGTTGACGAGCTTGTCGAATGCCTTGGCATCGAGCGTGGTGGAAGCCTCGGTATCCTCGGAGCCCTTGGAGGAGCCGGTGGCGGAACCCTTGTCGGCCTCGGCGCTGGTGTCAGAGCAGCCGGCAAGACCAAGGCCGGCGACGGTTGCGAAGGTGGCGGCAACGAAGCCGCGGCGGTCGAGAACGACCTGCTGGGAGAGGTTCTTGCTCATGGTAGAACACCTTTCTCAATAAAATCCCTAGCGGTTGAGTAGAGTTATACCCTATCCCGCTCAAATGGGTCAACACGAAATAACTCAGAAACATACTTGTCTTATGGGTAATTCTACCTACCAAAAAGGGACAGGTTTATTTTGGCAGGTTTTATCTGGGCAAACGTCGGTTATTGCTGCTGAGATAGCGCTTTTCGGACGGTCCGCGTCGCTGTTTTGTCTCAATCAGTAACAGGTAGACGAGGAAATGGGCTCTACCTGTTACAGATCGAGATTATCTCCTTAGGAGGATTCGAATGTCTCGATCTGTAACATCTGGACGGACAAAAGGTCTCTATCTGTTACAGATTGAGACAAAGGTCAGGGACTAAGACGTCTTGTCTAGATCTGTAACAGTTAGACGGGAATTCGGACCCTAGATGTTACAGATTGAGATAATCGCGTCGCGAAAGCAAAAACCTCCACAGGGGTGCTTTCCTTGCGGAGGTTTTTCTTACTCGTTGAGTAGTCTCACGGCTTCGGCGGCCATGTTCTCGACCGTCATACCGTTCTGCGCGAGCAGCTCGTTGGGGTCGTAGCGGTCGGGAAAGCCCTTGGCGATGCCAAAGGTGCGCGTGCGCATTGGCGTGCAGGCCAAGTAACACGCGACGCGTTCGCCCCAGCCACCGTCCAAGATGCCGTCCTCGAGGGTGACGACAACGCGATGCTCGGCGGCAAGGCTGTCGAGGAACTTGCGGTCGAGCTCGGTTGCAAAGCGCGGGTTGACGAGCGTGGCCTCGATGCCGTACTCGGCGGCCAAGCGGTTTGCCACGCGCTCGCCCAGCTCAAAGAAATCGCCAAGTGCGAGCACGGCAACGTCGCGGCCCTGACGCACCGCGTTGTAGCGAACGGCGCTGTAGTCGGTGTCCTCGGTGGGCGCCAAGTCGGGGCGGCTAACAAGGCCGATGCCCGGTACGCGGATCGCCGCGGGATGCTCGCGGTGGTCGAGCGACCAGCTCAGCATGGACAGGTATTCCTCCATGCAGGCCGGCGCCAAGTAGTGCATGTTGGGAAGTCCGCCCAGCATGGAAATATCAAAGAACGAGAGGTGCGTCTCGGATGTGGTGCCAAAGATCGACGCGCCAAACACCAGGATGGTTGCGGGGGCGTCGTTGAGGCACAGGTCGTGCCACAGCTCGTCGTAGGCGCGCTGCAAAAACGTGCCGTACACACCAAAGACTGGCTTGGCGCCCGAGCGCGCAAGCGCGGTGGCAAAGGTCACGGCGTGCTCCTCGGCAATGCCCACATCGACGAACTGTTTGCCGGCGGCAGCGCGAAGCTCGGGTGTAAAGCCCATGATGTAGGGCGTGGCGGCCGTGATGCCCACGACCTGCGGATCGCGCTCGATGGCGGCGCTGAGCGCCTCGCCTGTAATGTCGGCATAGGTGCGCGGTGCGGGCTCGCTCGGATGGCCCGGGCAGAGCTTGCGCCCAGTCGCCATGTCAAACGGACCAACGTGGTGCCAGCGCTCGGGGTCGCTCTGGGCCGGCTCAAAGCCCTTGCCCTTGGCGGTGGAGACGTGCAGCACGATGGGATGATCGATATTGCGCAGTCCCTGCAGCGCGTCGACCAGGGCCAACACATCGTTACCGGCGTCCAGATAGCGGTAGTCGAGCCCCATCGCGCGGAAAACGTTGCGCTCACAGGTGCCGTTGCTGGCGCGCAGCTCGGCCAGATTGCGATAGAGGCCACCGTGGTTCTCGGCGATGGACTGGTCGTTGTCGTTGACGATGATGATCAGGTTGCTGTCGAGCTCGGCGGCGTTGTTAAAGCCCTCAAACGCCAGGCCACCCGAAAGCGAGCCGTCGCCAATGATGGTGATGACGTTGTACGCGTCACCCGCTAGGTCGCGCGCGTGGGCAAGGCCGCAGCCCAGGCTCACCGACGTGGAGGTATGGCCCATGGCAAACAGGTCGTGCTCGGACTCGTCGGGATTGGCAAAGCCAGAAGCCTCACCATAACGCTCCGGATCGATATAGGTGTACGCGCGCCCAGTCAGCGCCTTGTGGGCGTAGGTCTGGTGCGAAACGTCAAAGACAATCTTGTCGATGGGGGAGTTAAACACGCGATGAAGCGCAACCGTAAGCTCAACGACGCCCAAGTTGGGGGCAACGTGCCCGCCGACGGCGGCGGAGCTTTCGAGGATGGCGTGGCGAATCTCGTCGCAGAGCTGCGGGAGCTCGGCGCGATTAAAAGCCTTGACGTCCTCGGGCGTTGTCGTTTGCGTAAGCAGCATCGTTGTGGGTTACTCCATGCGAATCGAGCGCCGGCGCTCCCTCGGCCGGCACAATTGCACAAAACAGTCTCGCACATTTTGGCGTTTGATATGTGACGGCGGCGCGGTAATTCGCCAACTGGCGGGGCAAAACGTTTTGTCCGATGCCATACTAGTAGATTCGATAATGATTTTATTCAATGCGCGCAGTCCGTGGCTTGCCGCCGTGAGCCGCTGGAAGGAGGCAGCATGTCCGATACCGTTCGTGCCGAGAAAATCGCGCACGAGGTCGACTATGCCGCCCGCCAGCTGGCCCAGGCGGGCCGCTTGGACCTGACACACGAGTTTATCCAGCATGGCGACGTGACGGTCTATGCACATGTAACTTCGGTAGCGCGGGCGAGCTTGTCCTTTGCCGAGCGCTTGGGCCGTGTTGGCATTTCGGTCGACCGTGCCTCGCTGCTGCGCGGAGCCTTGTTACACGATTACTTTCTCTACGATTGGCATGACCTCGACCCGAGCCATCGACTGCACGGATTTCGGCATCCATTTTTTGCCCTGGCGCGTGCGGAGGAAGATTTTGAGCTGACGTCGCGCGAGCGGAATATTATCGTGCGGCATATGTTTCCGCTGGTACCGGTGCCACCGACGTGTCGTGAGGCATGGATTGTGTGTCTGGCAGATAAATGGTGCGCGCTGCGCGAGACAGTCGCCGGCCGTCTGCCGCGCAAGGACGAGGCGGACGATGGCGTGAGTAAAGCATCGAGCGAAAAGAGGAGAGGGTAGACGGTGGAAACCGCGATCGATATGGCGTTTGGCGGCGCGACGCTTGCCGCTTGCCCGCTCTCGGCACTGGTACTCTCGTTTGCCTTTTACGGGTTTTGCGGCTGGGCTTGGGAGTCGACAGTATGCGCCATGCTCAACCAAGGACGCTTCGCCAACAGTGGATTTTTGCTGGGGCCTTGTTGTCCTATCTATGGTGTGGGCGGCATAGCCTGCTGGCTTTTGCTGCGCGGAATTCCGGATGCCTCGAGCCAGTTTGTCGCCGCGGCGCTTGTGTGCAGCGTGATTGAGTACAGCGTAGGCGTGCTGTTGGAAAAAACAACGGGCGCTCGCTTTTGGGATTATTCGCACCTGCCGTTTAACCTGCACGGACGCATCTGCCTGTACTGGGCCTGCGCGTTTGGCTTGGGTGCGCTGTGCATTTGCCGCGTAGTGGAGCCGGCATTGCTGGGGCTGCTCGGCCATCTGCCGGTGCTGATTGTGCGGCTGTCCGCCTTTATCGTCGCGGTCGCGATGATGGTCGACGCGGTGTGCTCGTTGGCGAGCTGGCGGCGTCTGTCCGATCAGTTGGAGCGCGTCCGGGCCGACCTTGCCGACCGCATCAATGAGTCGCTTGCCGATGCGTCAGACTCCATGCTCGAACGTATTCCCGATTCGGCGATCGACTCGGTGGCACAGACGCACATCCGCAGCCGTGCCGTTAACGCGTGGCTGGCGGAGCTGGGCGACGCGACGCTCGATGCCCTGCGCGAGAAGGCTTCGATGCCGACGTTTATCTCGGATGGTGCTCGTGGCCTGGCGCTCGCTGCCCGCCGCGTGGCCGATGCCGCGCCGAGCATGCCGCGTCCGTCGCTCAGCCGTCGCCTTGCCGGTAAGCGCATGAGCCGTCCGGTACCGAGCGTGTCACTCAGTCGTCGTGACCTGCGCTTTTTCAATGCCTTCCCGTGTCTGCGCATCAATCGCTACGAAGGTGTCATTCGAGCAACTAATCTCCGCGACCGCGCGCACGAGCTGTTTCGGCGCTAAGAGCTGGAGTCGTAGAGGCGCCTTGCAGGTGCGTGTTTCCTAGGGAAGTCACCTTATCGCTCTGCCCAATCGTGATTCCCCTAGGGAAAACACGCTACTGCCGTCGCTGACTGTGATTCCCTTAGGGAAAACACGCTAAAGAGCTCCTAGCCGTGTTTCCCCTAGGGGAATCACGTTTGAACTGAGGCTACGAGGTATCATCGATGCCAGAGGGCCTAGAGAGGGCAAGGAAACTGCCGCCTGCACCTCGATGACAACCGTTCACCGAGCGACGTAGTTGTGGTGCGCGCCGGGATGACGTCTTTGACCTGCGGCGTCAAGCAGTACGTCAAGCTTTTGGTCAGTTAATGGCAAGAGATTGGCAAGGTGCCTTTTGGCTATGCTGCCTCTATTGGGAGGTGGCTTTCGTGAGGAATACCAGCGCACGGCAAAGGATTGAAGAACAGCTTGATGGGGCGGAGCGCTTGCAGCGTTGTCTAGTGCCCAAAACCAGGGCGGATCGCGAAGCGCTTCGTCGCGCCGTAGCGGCAGGGGTGGCCGTGCGTCCGTTTAGCGGGATGTTCATGCGCGCCTCCACGTGGGATGCGCTCAAGACGAGTCCGCGCGTTCGTTGGCGCTATGTTCAAAATACGTTTCTCGACGAGCACCCTGACGAGGCCGTCTGTTCCTTTTCTGCTGCGCTTGACCATGGACTTTGGGTTTCGAAGAAATATCTGGACACAATTCATCTTGTAGCTAGCGGGCGCTCGCATGGTAGGTGCGGTACGGGAATCCATCGGCATGAGTGCCCTCTAAATGAGATCGAGCTAAACGGCACCGTGAAACGAACGACGCTAGAACGGACGGTGCTCGACTGCTCACTTGTTGCTTCTTTTGAAGACGGTTTGGCTATAGCTGATAGCGCCCTGCGGTTCTGCAAGCTCGATATCCAAAAGTATCGCGACTATGTTGAAGCGTTGGCGCGATGTCGCTCTGGGGCCTTGTGCGCTGAGATGGTAGCGCGCTATGCCGATGGCGCTTCGGAGAGCGGCGGTGAATCCATCGTGCGCGGATTGATTGTCGCGCTGGGTTACCTTCCTCCGACCATGTTGCAAGCCGAGTTTGTTGACCCGATCGATGGCGGTGCGATTCGTGCCGATATGTACTACGAGTTGCCGAATGGGCTTCGCTTAATTATTGAGGTCGATGGTTTTGGTAAATACGTTGGCGCGGACGGCCTGGGAAAAGAGATGCAAAGGCGTTTGGTTGCAGAGCGTCAACGAGAGTCGCACATTACGGCTCTGGGCATTCCGATCATGAGGGTGCAATTTAGCCGCGTGTACGAGGACGGTTATCTCGAACACCTACTGAGGCGTTTCGGTGTGCCAAAAGTCGCTCCTCATATGTAGCGTTGGGCAGTGGAGGAGATGTTGATAAGGGTTGTTTTGCATGGTATGGCTTTTGATATGGTCGTCAGCTTCTTAAGGGAGCGTTACCCTGCTCCGCCCAGTTGTGTTTGCCCCCCGGGAGATCACGTTACCGCTCTGCCCAATCGTGATTCCCTTAGGGAAAACACGCTACTGCCGACGCCGACTGTGATTCCCCTAGGGAAAACACGCTAAAGAGCGCCTAGCCGTGTTTTCCCTAGGGGAATCACGGACGAATCTGATGCGGAGTCTACCTTGGGATTGCCTTGTCTCTGCATATAGCTGATTTGAAATGCGGGCATAGATGGTCTCTTGATTTACGCGTTTCCCCTTCGTTTCGTGCCCGTTGCCGCGCCGTTTCCAAGATTGCGGCACCGTTTCCATTCGACAACGCAGCGTTTAACAACGCCGTATCTGGTCTACACCAGTTGCCCCTCGGCCGCATCATGGGCGCCGACAACGTTCATGCGATCAAGGGGGAGCGAATGTACGATACGGGATCGACAACGTTTATGCTCATCTGCACCATGCTCGTGTTTTTAATGACACCGGGTCTGGCGTTTTTCTATGGCGGCCTGTCCAGGCGCAAAAATGTTATCAACACCATGCTCATGTGCTTTGGCGCCATTGGCCTGGTTGGTGTGCTGTGGATTGTTGCCGGCTGGTCGCTGGCCTATGGCGGTGACGGCTCAAGTCCGTTTATTGGAGGCCTTGACCAGCTGCTGTGCCTGCCGGTGCTCAACCAGGTGCTGCAGGCGGCCGAGGGCAATGCCGCGGACGGCGCCGTCTATCCTCAGATCATCAACATCGCCTTCCAGATGGCGTTTGCCATGATCACGGCTGCTATCGTCACGGGCAGCCTGGCCGGCCGCGTTAAGTTTGGCGCCATGACGGCCTTCCTGGGCATTTGGCTGCTCGTGGTCTATGCGCCGCTTGCCCACATGGTTTGGGGCGGCGATGGCTCCTTTATCGGCGACGTCATCGGCGCACTCGACTTTGCCGGCGGCGACGTAGTACACATTTCGTCCGGTCTCACGGGCCTGATTCTCTGCTTAATGCTTGGCCGTCGTCGCGGTTTTGGCATGGTGAGCTACCGTCCGCATAACGTGCCGTTTGTGGCGCTCGGCGCCGGTCTGCTTTGGTTTGGCTGGTTTGGCTTTAACGGCGGCAGTGAGTTTAAGGCCGACGCCGTGGCGGCGCTCGCCATACTCAACACCGTGACGGCCAGCGCGGCGGGCATGGTCTCGTGGCTTGCCGCCGAGCGCGTGCACACCGGTCGTCCCACGCTGGTGGGTGCCAGCACCGGTCTGGTTGCGGGCCTTGTGGTGGTCACGCCCGGCGCGGGCTTTGTCGAGCCGTGGGCGGCGCTGATCATGGGCCTGATTGTCTCGCCCGTCTGCTATCTGGCCATTAGCCATCTTAAGACCAAGTTTGGCTACGACGACGCACTCGACGCGTTCGGTTGCCACGGTATCGGCGGCATCTTGGGCGGCGTGCTCACAGGCCTGTTCTGCGTGCCGGAGCTCTCGTGGACCGGTAAAGGCGGCCTGTTCTACACGGGTGACATGTCGCTGCTCATCTCGCAGATTTTGGGCATTGTGGTGACGGTCGCTATTGTGCTGGTGCTCGATTTGGTGATCGCCGCGGTGGTCAAGGCGCTGTTCCACGGCAGCTTGCGTGTGGACGAGGCTGACGAGGCGCTGGGCCTGGATGCGAGTCAGCACGGCGAGAGCGCATATCCTTCGTTTAGTGGTCTGGACTAGCGGTTTCTAACGTTCTGTCAGACCAACTCTTAAAGAGAGGAATTCACTATGAAGAAGATTACGGCGATTGTTCGTGCCGAGAAGCTTGAGGTTCTTAAAGACGCGCTGTTTGCTGCCGATGTTCGTGGTATGACTATCAACCAGGTGCAGGGCTGCGGCGCACAGCATGGCTGGAAGGAGTACGTGCGCGGCAACGAGTTACTTGTCAACACGATCCCTAAGGTACAGTTCACCCTTATTTGCGCCGACGAGCATGTCGACGGCATTGTCGACATCATCTGCAACGCCGCCCGCACCGGTGCCGTTGGAGACGGCAAGATTTGGGTCGAGCCGGTCGAGGAAGTCATCCGCATCCGTACCGGCGAACACGGCCCCGCCGCGGTGTAGGACAATCTTTCGCCTGAAGGGCGCGCTTCTCTCGGGGCGCGCCCGTTCTCGTCTACAATAGCGTGCAGACGAAAGAGAGGCATGCCCATGATCAAGATGTTTGCGAGTGACTTAGACGGAACGCTGCTGAACGCCCTGCACGAGGCAGACGGGACCATCCGCCGTGCCATTCGTGAGCTGACCGAGGCTGGTCTGCATGTGGTTCCCGCGACCGGACGCTCGACGTTACCAATCGGCGAGCATGGTTTTACGGGGCTGGCGCTCGATGCCTGCTGCTCTAACGGCTCCATCGTGCGCGACAGCCATGGCGAGGTGCTCAAGACCTGGACCATCGACCCGCAGGTTACCGAGGAGCTGCTCAAGGCGTTCCCGGACATTTGCTTCGACTGTTCCACGCCCGACGGCATGTTCTCGAGCGGTTCGTTCGAGATGCACCAGGCGGGCTTTAAGAAGGACAGCCCTATCAAGCGCATCGTGATGCGCGGCATGCGCGCACGTGGTGGGTATCACGAGGAGCAGTATTTCGATCAGTCGATCGGCGACATCCTGCGCCACGATGTGTGTAAGATCAACTGCCGCGTGACCTCGCCCGAGCTGGAGCGCGACCTTAAGGCGTATTTGGCCGAGCGATCGGACCGCGTGGTCAACGCGCCGTTCGATCCGGTGATGTTCGAGATCACGGACGTGGCGTGCAACAAGGGTGAGAGCGTGGCCTGGCTGGCGGGCTACTACGGCATTGCCGAGGACGAGGTCGCGGTTTACGGCGACGGCGGTAACGACATTGCCATGCTCAAACGCTTCCGTCACAGCTACGCGACCAAAAACGCTAGCGATGCAGCCAAGGCTGCTGCGAGCGCGACCATCGGCAGCTGCATGGTCCACGCCGTCCCCAAACACATGCTCGCCACCATGCGCAAGCAAAACTCTCGCACCGTCATCGAATAATGTGGCAAAGGGACTGCCACTTTGTCACATTCCGGGGTTCTCGACTAGCCAGTGCTCGTAGGCGCGCTGCATGACCTCGGTTTTATCGGCTTTTTTGCGGCAGCCCTTCTGCTCCTCGATGGCCAGCTCATAGGTATCGCTCTGCTCAAAAGCGCTGGTATCCCAAGCACCGTGTTCAATGCGCGACCATACGGCATCGATGAGCTGCTCGAGTTCGGCAATGTCAACGGCGTTGGCGGTTGCCGCGAACGGCGGGCGAAGCTCGCCCGTCGTCTTGTCGGGTTCTACATAGTAGTCGCCCATGGAGGTGACGGTGTAGCCATAAAACTCGGGTGACGCTTCGACCAGCAGTTTGTAAAACTTGAGCTGACGATGGTAGCCTGCAGGGATTTCTTTGCCAAAGCCAGTCTTGTAGTCGACGATCTGCACCGTCTTAGCTGCATCGTCAACGAGGAGCAGGTCAAGAAAACCAAAGAGTGGAGTTCCACTGGCAGTTAGACACTGCATGTTCGCTTCCGTGATGCAACGGTAGCCACGTACGTGCTCGACAAGCCAAGGGACGAATGCATGACAAATGCGTTCGAAGCGGTCCGAATAGCGACGGACGTCCTCGGGGGCAAAATCGAGCCACGAAATCTGCTGGCGATACTCGGCCTCAATTGTCTCAATTGCCGCCGCGCCATCGGTTGCCATCCGATTAACGATTTCTTCGAACATCGCGTGAACGATAGTGCCGAATTCGGTTTGGATCGTGGGCGCAGTGGGCAGGCGCACAATCTGCTTCTCAGGGAAGTGCTGGCTATTTGCACACCCAGGCTCGTAGGTCACAAAGTTGTTGAGTGCCGTGGCAGAGAGGCGTTTTACGTCGGTGTGAGGTTCCAAAAGCGCACGGAGCTCGGGCGTATCAAACACGTAGTTGTCGCGCCATTCGGTTTCGATGGCGGCACTGAGCTGGTCCGCTTCAGCAGAAACCTCGCAAGAGTCGATAAGCCCCGTGAGCTCCTGCAGCGCCGATCCGCCGGCGCGGTACAGCTCGAGGTGCCGCTTAGCGCGTGTGATGGCTACAAACAGCAGACGGCGCGCATCGTCGTCATCCTTTTCGTCGCGAATAAGCAGGTTGGACGGGTACAAGCTCATGCCGCCAGCACCTTTGTGCCAGGTGGAGTCGTCGGCGTCGAGCAGGTAGACGCAATCGAACTGCAGACCTTTCGAACTGTGAGCGCTAGTAAGGCGAACGGCTCCCGGTGTGCCAAGATCGATCGATGCGTCGATGCTCACGTCAAACTTTTGCGCGGCGTCGAGTTTGTCGACAATATCGGGCAGGCGAAGTGTGCGTCCCATGCGGCGCGCGTCGCCCATTTCACCCTCAGCAAAGGTGAGCAGGGCGCGGATGCCGGCATTGAATTCGGCGGCGCCCAGCGGATCCTGTTTTTTATGATCCTGATAATAGTCAAGGCTGCGTTTGGCAATCTTAAAGAGCAACGCTTTGACCGGGGAGGCGCCGGCCTCGGCCGCCCACTGCATAAGGTCGTCGTACAGCTCTTTGACGCGGGCGCTATTACTCTCGCACATGGCGGTCATCCAGTCGCCGCGATGCTCGCGCTTGGCGCTGAGCGCAAACGTCACGGACGATGGATGGTCGCCGCCCAGCTCGGCGGCACAGACAATCTGCGGAAGATAGCTACAGGCGAGCTCTTTCTGCCCGCGAGCAAGTGCGGTAACGCAGCGCAACAGTGCCAGCATCGTCTGCATACGCTCGGAAGCAAAGAGATTCTGCCGCTCGCGATAGGAGAACGGCACTTTTTTCTTAACGAGGAAGGGGATAAGCGAGCGCAATGCGGCGTGTTTGGCAGAGATGACTGCAATTCCTTCATTGGGATCTTCGCATTTATCGAGATAGTGATCATCAAGCCGCTGCTTAATGCTCGCAGCGACAGCGGCGTATTCCTCGGCTTTGCCGCCGAAGACGTTCTCACTAAAGTCGACCTGATCACCCTGAGGCTTGGAGGCTTCGATTGACTTATTCGAGCTGGCGTCGAGGCGATATTCAATTTGGCGTGCGATAGCTTGACCAAGCTCAACGATGGCGGGCGTGGAGCGATAGTTGGTCTTGAGCACGATGCTCCGGGGCGAAAACTCGGCCGCAAACTGGTTGGCACATTCGATCGTGGCGCCCTGAAAACGCATGATGGCCTGATCGTCATCGCCGACGGCCATGATATTGGGCGCATCAACGCCGTCGCAGAGCAGCTCGATGATGCGCATCTGGGCGCCATTGGTGTCCTGAAACTCGTCAACCTGGATATAGGTATAGGTGTCCTGGAGCACTTGACGTAGCGCATCGTTGTGTTCGACGGCGTTAACAAAGTCGCCGATCATATCGTCGTAATCGTAGAGATGGTGCTGGTCAAGCTCGCTCTGGTAGCTACGCGCGACGTCGCAAGCGGTCTTAAGTCGCTCGCTCTGCTCCGCAATCTTAAAGGTGCGTCCCTGAGAGTTGCTGCCTCCAAAGAAGGCATCGCGCACCTTGGTGTATCCCGACGACTTTCCCTTCTCGTCAATAAGTTCGGTGCGGCGAACGGTGTCGCGCAACTCAAGAATGTACGGCACGTACGTACCGGCGGGACAGTCGATCGGGCGGGTGAGCGATGTGGGCGCCATGCCGCAGGCACGCTCGACCTCTTCCTCAAAGCGTTCGGCCAACGCGGCGCTTGCCCTTTCGCAGGCGAGCGTAAGCAGCTCGGAATGCTCGGTGAGCCAGGCAGCGGCGTCGATATTCTGCTGCGCGATGGCGCCCAGCGTGTCGTAGTCCAGGCCACTGCGTTTGATTTTGGAGACAAAGCCAATCATCTTGCCGATGTTTTGCGCGGGCATATCGGGCGACCCTCCGCCCAGGGGCGACCCAAAGGGAAGCGATTTGAGCAGCCGATCAAAAATCTCTTGCTGGTGCAGGCTAGTAACAAGCGTGTCGGTCGATGGGCGCATGAAGTACTCGGGATAGCGCGACCTGATGCTGCTTGCAAATCCGTGAAACGTGCTGACTTCGATGCCGTAGGCGTCGCGCCCAATGAGCTCAATCAGGCGTTTGCGCATGGCTTCCGCGCCCGCCTCGGTATAGGTAAGACAGAGGATGTTGCGCGGGGCGACATCGCACTTGGCCAGGATGTTCGCCGCGCGCAGGCTCAGTAGCTGCGTCTTGCCGGTGCCGGGACCGGCAATGACGAGCAGCGGGCCATCTAGGCATTCGACGGCCTCGCGCTGTTCGGGGTTCAGGCGTTTAGACGATTCATCGAATTTGGGGGTCGTATCCATGAAATATTACCTGTCTTCCTGGTAAAGTGCCCGAGTGTCGTCGAGATATTTGAGATACGTATCGATGGCGCTTTGGGGCTGAACGATCTTAATGAACGTGCTGAGTTGCAGCAGCCAGCCAAAGAACTGCGGCGACAACGGAGCTTTGACGGTCGCCAGCAAGCGCCCATCCTGGTTTTCAAACACAACGGCGTCGAGCCCGAACTTGTCGATGAGCGGGTTCATCGCACGGTCATCGAGTTCCAGTACCACAGCGGTCTTGTCCGCCGCATACACGCCAAATGATGGTGAGACGTGATCTTCGAGCACATAGCCGGCAATGCGCGGATCCTTGGTTGAGGGCTCTTCGGATACTGCAACATCGAGCATGCGGTCGACGCGATAAGGTGTGAACGGCTGATGACCCGAGCCGGCATTAGCCCATTTATCTCTAAATCCAATCATGTAATAGAGTTCGTCGGAGTAGATAAGGCGCACAGGCGTGAGCTCGTAGGTCTTTCCGTCATGATTAAGAGCCTTTTGCTTGGCGACGTCGTAGTGGAAGTAACGAAACCGAATTTTGCGTTTTTCGCGCATGGCCTGCTGAATCAAGTCGATGTTGAGCAGAGCATCGGAGTTTCGCATCTTCACGCGCGAAGGTACGTCGACACGCTTGTGCATCAGCTCGCGTTCGCCCAGGCTGGCGAGGCTCTGCAGCTTGCCGATGAGGTGGTCGGTCAACTCATCGGTCAAAAACGGCGAACTCTGCACGGCGTCAACAAGCATGATGAGTTCTTGCAGGTCGAGCGGGCGCGAGGCCAACGCCCATTCCTTGCCACTGCGCTGGTCGATGTTGAGCCCAAAGTCGCGAAGCGTTTGCAGGTCGCGATAGATGGCCTTGCGTTCGGCCTCGAGGTCGTGATAGGCGAGCTCTTCGATGATCTGCTGCGTTGTGAGCCCGTGCGTGCTGTCGGTCTTTTCCATCAAGGTTTTAAGCAGGAACAGAAGCCTGAGCTTTTGATTTGGTCTGTTCGCCACGTTGTCTCCTTTCGCCGGCAGGGTATCAGCCGGAGATGCAAAACAAGACCCGTTATTGGGACTCATTGTAGCCCGCGCGACCGTAGTATTCGCAGCAATGAGAGTCCGAATAGGGCGAAAGGTGGTTAAACGGAAATCGGCGGTTTGGCTGGCTGGTGTGACATGCGCTCTGTTGGCTTGGGGCCGGTTCCGGTTTACAAGGATCAGAACAGGAGAAATGCGATGGCGGACATCAAGGTCTTTGCCGAGAATCTTGAGGATTCAACCAAGGAGCAGATCGAGGAGATTTCCAGCTGCCCGGCGTTTGAAGGCGCCAAGATCCGCATCATGCCCGATGCCCATAAGGGCAAGGGCTGCGTGATTGGCTTTACGGCAAACTTGGGCGACAAGGTGATTCCCAACCTGGTGGGGGTCGACATCGGATGCGGGATGTACTGTGTGCCGCTTGCGGAAACCATCGCGCGCGACGACCTCATTCAGTTCAATCGCGATGTGAAGCGCGCGGTGCCTACGGGCTTTAGCCTTCATCGCGATCCTGCCTGCGTACTCGCGGACTTTGACATGGAGTCGCGTGATTGGCTGCAGGATAAACGCAAGGTTGAGCGCTCTATGGGTACGTTGGGCGGTGGCAACCACTTCATTGAACTCGACGAGGACGAGGACGGGCGCCAATACCTTGTCGTGCACACCGGCTCGCGCAACATGGGCAAGCAGACGGCGGAGCACCATCAGGCGCTGGCGCAGAAGACGTGCACGGCAGATATCCCCGACGAGCTTAAGTATCTCGTGGGAGATCTTTCTGCCGAGTATCTCGTCGATATGCATAACTGCCAGCGCTTCTCGAATCAGAACCGCAAGGCGATTGTCGCACAGATTGTTGAGCGTACGGGGATTCGACTCGACGGAGACGGCTTTACCACCATGCACAACTACATCTCGGAAGGCGGCATGATTCGCAAGGGCGCCATTAGCGCTCATGCGGGCGAGATGGTGCTGATTCCGTTCAACATGCGCGACGGTGCCGTTATTGCGCGCGGCAAGGGAAACGAGGACTGGAACTGCTCGGCGCCGCACGGGACGGGTCGCGCGATGAGCCGCACCAAAGCGTTCCAAACGCTCGATACCAAGGTGTTCGTTGACGAGATGCGCGAGGCCGGCGTCTACTGTCCAAGCGCATGTGAGACGACGCTCGACGAATCTCCCGAAGCGTATAAACCTGCAGATGATGTACTGAGGCTCATGGACCCGACGGTCGATGTTATTCACCGACTCAAGCCGATTTGGAATTTTAAGGCTACTGGTAAGCGCGGTAGGCGTTAGGAGGATTGCGATGACGCTAAAGATGGACTCCAGGGACGACCGAATTGGCCGTTCTGTGAGTATGGGCGAGCTGATGAGCTTCCCGGGCGTGATGCCGCCGTTCGCTAATCGGTGCGGCGGGAATCGTGGAGAGCGTGATGATGAGGGTTTTGACCTCAGTGGTTTTCACAATCGGGTGGTTTCTGGACTCGACCGTGGTGTGGAGGCGTCGGTGCTTGAAGCCCCGCGAGTGTTGAAGACCGGTATACCGGTCGATGATGCCCTAGATGGCGGCGTTGGGCTGGGCAAGCTCAGCGTGATCGGCGGCGCGCATGAAGACGTTTCCAACGCGCTGGTGCATGCGGCCTTGCGCCTGAGTGAGCAATGCGCCGTGCTCTACGTGCCGATTTGGGAGCGTGAAGAGGACGCGATCGCCCGGCTTATTCGCGCTGAGATGGATGACAAGGTGTCAGATGATCCTGAGGAACAACAGGTTGAGACAATCCGCGCAACGATGCGCCTAAAACAGCGAAACCTAGGCATTTTTGTCGAGGACAACATGACCATGGACCTTTTAACGAGCTGGTTGCTCGGCGACCAGACGTGGAACAGGGCAGTGCTAAAGGACGTCGTGGTCGTAATCGACGAACTCGAAATGCTCGACGACAACCGCCCGGTAAACGCTGTCCTGCGCGACTTACGTAACATGCTTAGCCCAACATCTGCCATCCTGGCAGGTTGCTTTGCGACAGAGGGCCGAGACAACGATGTGGCATTCGCCGAAACTCATTGCAACGTAGATGCTCTGGTCCGCATAAGTACCGATTGCACGGAACCTTCCTGCACAAAAGTCATCGGTTGAGGCCATAGCCAATAACAACTGCTCGGCCAGCAGCGCGTCTACCAGCAGAAAATGACCGCTCAACAGCCAAAGAGAAACTACTGGGCGGGTCAAGAATTATCATCAATATTAGGCGTTATGTTCTGTCGGCGGTATGTCTGAACAGCTCTGGGAAGGAGTTCACATGAGTCGTCAAGAAATGTATTTTAATCCGGTGATGGAAGAGGTCAATGGCGTAAATAAAATGGTGATGCCTTACGTGAAAGATGCGGAGCGAACGGCTGACCCATATCAGTTTGACCTGGACCAGAACGGATTCCCGGTTTTTAGTGACAAGAATATCCGATTTGTTCAGACCATGATTGATCACAATTCGTCTTATGACATAGCAGACGAAAAATTGATTGGCAAAATGTATAGCGACGTTCTTGGCGGCGATGAGAATGCTATTAAACAGGCTGTTTACTACACCAATAAAGTGAACTCAACACACTTAGCGGTGCTGGGAAAGAGATATAGCGATGCAGTCAAAGCTGGCGAAATCAAGAACGTTGACCCAGAAACTGATATTCCTCAACTTGAAGAACAATACAAAGAGAGCTCTCAAAAGGGCAATAGTTCCAATAGCCGGAAGTCTGAATGGGTGTTGACCGGTGGTGCAGCGTTAACCGCTCGTGAGATCATTAAAAACAAAGATGAATTAATAGAAGCCTTGAAGGACGACTCGAATGGCGACGACGAGCACGGAGGCGCTAAGGCGGTGTATCTTATCGCTCGATATGCTGAGAATTATTTGCGTGATGAGGGTCTTACCGACTTTAAGAAAAACAATGTTTCATTTGCATCGAAATTCTGTCATCACACATGTATAAAAGGCGGGCTTGGGGATAGATATTGCATCTATGACTCAGTTGTCGGGGAGGTTCTTCCCTATTACATTTGGGCCTATTCCAATCATGCTGACATCGAAAAAAAGAACTACTCAAAGCTGAAGAAACTGATTTCAGACTATGTCAATGATGATTCATCTTTGGGTTACCGGAAGTACCGTGAGCTATATAGAAGTGTATGCGATGGCGTTAACCTCTGGCGAGGCGAACCTTCGAATGAATGTGCGTTAGATGGCTCTATGACGATCGAGCCATTTGAAGGCGACATTGGTTTCCAAGAGGTTGATAGGCTTATTTGGTATTACTTCAAGGGCCGTCGTCTTGATGAGGCCAAGAGAAAAATGAAGCAAATCATCAAGTAGATCTAGTGTTCGATTGATTGATGGGAAAACCCGCTCAAGTTCGACATTATGTGCAGAGCTTGGGCGGCTCAAGATGCTTTCACTTCGCCCAAAGATATTCTGATTCACGTTCTTGGGCCGTGCCTGGTTTGGGCACGGCCTTTTTCGTATCTATGAAGATTCGAATGCTGAATTGAGATATGGGCAAGACCTGCTGATGGGGATTGCTGCGGTTTTCCGTATCTTCCGTCAACGCGAGCGATGCCGATATATATCCAGCCAACCGGGCTCTTTCTCTTTGTTGTCGGCGCACTCTTCTAACAGGTCTTCTATCCGGTCCAGCTCGATTACTTGCAAGGTCGCGCATGCTTCCGGCAAGGGTTGCGTTGCTTTTCTCGCCCTGAACACGGGGGTAGTGTCGAGAAAGTTGGTGTAAGGGCCCTTGCGGCCCCTGTGTCCGATAT
>CBCTZJ010000027.1:0-24546 GCA_965151385.1 uncultured Collinsella sp.
AACGAAAAAGACGGGGTTCGCAATGCGAACCCCGTCTGCAAAGAAATCTGGCGAGAAAGCCTGATTACTTGAGGGTGACAGCAGCGCCAGCAGCCTCGAGCTTCTCCTTGGCAGCCTCGGCGTCCTCCTTCTTGGCACCCTCGAGAACAGCCTTGGGAGCGCCCTCGACGACCTCCTTGGCCTCCTTCAGGCCAAGGTTGGTGAGCTCACGGACGGCCTTGATGACCTGGATCTTGTTGTCGCCGAAGCCCTCGAGCACGACGTCAAACTCGGTCTTCTCCTCGGCCTCAGCAGCGCCAGCAGCGGGAGCGGCGACAACGGCGGCAGGAGCAGCGGCGGAAACGCCGAAGGTGTCCTCGATAGCCTTAACGAGCTCGGAAGCCTCGAGAAGGGTCATTTCCTTAAGAGCATCGATGATCTCATCGGTGGTAAGCTTAGCCATTTCTAAGTCCTTTCGGTTTCCGTGTCTGTGCACGGAGATCAGTTAAAACACGACGCGAATGCGTCAGGGGTGCGGCGTTGCCGCCGCGGGTGAAAACAGCGACTAGGCTGCCTTCTGCTCGGAGACCTGCTGGATCGAACGAGCGAGACCAGAGGAAACGCCGTTGACGCAGACAGCGATGTCGCGAGCGAAACCGGAGATGAGACCGGCGATCTGGCCGAGAAGCTGGTCCTTGGTGGGCAGCTCGGCGATAGCCTTAACATCATCAGCGGAAACGACCTTGCCGTCGGAGATACCGCCCTTGATCTCAAGGACGCCCTTGGACTTAGCGGAGAAGTCCTTAAGGGTCTTAGCGGCCTCGACCGGCTCGGTCTCGTAGAACACATAAGCGACGGGGCCGGCGAGGATCTCGTCGAGCTCGGGCTGCTCCTGGTTCTTGAGAGCGATCTTGACCAGGTTGTTCTTGTAGACCTTCATCTCGGCGCCGCACTCGCGAAGCTGATGACGCAGCTCCTGAGCCTGCTTAACCGTCAGACCGTTGTAGTTGACGACGAACAGACCGGCGTTCTCGGCGATACGGGACTCGATCTCTGCAACCTTGTCGATTTTGTACTGCTGGGGCATGAATTACACCTCCTCGAATTCTTTCCGGGCACGGTCCGCCACAAGGACGTGACGGGGGCATGTCCAAAAAGAAAGCCCCCGCGCTGCATGAGCGACGGGGGCGAGAAGACATATCTACTCGACCACCTCGGCTGGCGGGATATCCCATTAAGCTCGCGGGCGATGCCCGTTTGCACCGGCTGTCTCTGGCAGCGGATTCGTGCGTGAACCGAAAGTATTATGGCGGGGACCCCGGCGTCGGTCAACGGGCGCGAGGATTCGTACACAAACCCTGCATACGCTCCGGTCCGAGGGGCCGGGTTGAGATTTTCGCTCGGTCAAGTCCTGGCTCGCACGAAGGCCACATTAAGTGGCCTTCGGCTCGTGCGGAATCTACGAAAATCTCAACCCGGCCCCTCGGACCGGAGCAGCGGTAACTTTGCTGCAAATCCTCGTGTCCGTTGAGCGACGCGCCCCACGCATAACCCTTGTGTCGGTAGGCTGATGTGTTGCGTCCCTGATGGCTATAGGGTTGAGACGAATGTGGATAGGCGGCGGAGACCTTCGTCCAAATCTTGGTCGGAGACGCAGTAGCTTAGGCGGATGTGGCCTTCGGTGCCGAAACAGTCGCCCGGGACTAGGGCTACGTTTGCTTCTTTGATGGCTTTGATGCAGAAGTCTTCGCTGGTTAGGCCGTACTGTTTGATGCTGGGGAAGGCATAGAAGGCTCCCGCCGGTTCAACTACGTCGAGGCCCATGGCGTCTAAGGCTGCGAGTACGCGTTCGCGACGGGTTCGGTAGACTTCGAGCATGGGGGTGGGGTCGACGGTGAGGGCTCGAGTTGCGGCGTCCATTTCGAAGGAGACGGCACTCGACACTAAGTATTGGTGGGCCTTTGCGATCTCGGCGATGACGGGGGCTGCGGCTGCGAGCCAGCCCAAGCGCCAGCCGGTCATGGCCCAGGGCTTGGAGAAGCTCTCGATGACGACCGTCTGCTCGCGCAGCTCCGGGTGTCGCTGGGCGAAGCGCTCGTAGCCGTCCACATAGACGAGGCGGTTGTATACGTCGTCGCAGACTACATAGATGCCCGCCTGCTCCGCTACGCGCGCCACGGCGTCGAGCGATGCCGCGTTGAGGATGCAGCCCGTTGGATTGTTGGGCGTGCAGATGACGATGGCCTTGGTCGCCGGCGTCACGCAAGCACGAAGTGCGTCCTCGTCAATCTGGAATTGCGCAGGCTCCGTATCCAAAAAGACCGCCTCGGCGTGGTTGGCCACGACGATGCTCTCGTACAGGCCAAAGGCCGGCGTGGGGATAATGACCTCGTCGCCGGGGTTGAGCATGGCCATAAACGTAGCCGACAGGGCCTCGGTCGCACCATCGGTCAGGATGACCTCGTCAGCAGAATACGAAAGGCCCGCGTCGCCCATATATGCGGACAGCGCCTCGCGCAGGGCGGGGCGACCGTTGTTGGGCGGATAATGCGTGTCACCGCGATTGAGCGAGGCAGTCACCTCAGCGCTAATCACATCGGGCGTGGGAAAATCGGGCTCGCCGAGCGCGAGCGCAATGCATCCCGGATGCTGCGCGGCGAGTGCGTTGATCCGGCGGATGCCGGAGGGCTTGAGCGTGGCAAGCGAGGTATTCATGGGCAGACGCATGGCGTTCCTTTCGTAAGGGTTGCACTAGGATAGCGCGGCGAGGCGTCACCAGACGGTGTAACCTAAACGGAAACCAACCGGAAAGGAGGTGGCATGGAGACGACCACACGCGGCGATGTACCAAAAACGTTGCAAACCATTGCGTATATCAGCATTCCCAATAGCGCCGATCTTGAGTTTTTGCTCTGGGACCTGCAAGATGCCATCGCGGCCTATGCCCGGCTTTCCGGCACCGCGCTCCCCCGCCCGGTCGATTTGGAGGCGGATGATGCCGGTACAGTCGATGGCATCGTGCTGGCCATTGAAGATATGGCTGACGATGAGACGTTGACAGCTATCGAGCAGGCGCTTGAACGCTTTGGCGGTACGGGAACGCGCGTCTATGCCGCGATTCGAGCCGCACAAGAGGGCGCTAAGCAGGCGCGCGGGACCGCCGTTCGTCTGCACAAGGCATGTGAGCGCCATGACCAATTGTGGTGTGGCGGCGTTGTCGTCTGTGCCGGCAGCGGTATTGCGGCGCTTCGCCACTCCCCGCGTATGGGCCTCTTGCGCCGGCCATTTTCCGAAGCGATGGATAAGCTTGTGGGCGCTGTGCGCATGGGCTGCTCCGTCGAGCATGCGCAGCGACTTGGCGGCGGCAATGCCGTCAACGTCAACGTCGACGGCATGGTTTGCGCCGAGCCAGCCGTGCCCGCGCCAATCTGGCGAGGCGTTCTGAAACGCCTCGGCGCCCGCGCCCAATCAGATATCTAAATTAGAGAGCGGCCCAGTCAACGGCTTCGTGCCAACGCTCAACAAGACGCTCCAGACGCCAGGCGGCATTGGCGGGACTCGTCGAGGGCAGGACGATGGCGGGCAGCCCGGTGCGTTCTTGTAGATAGCGCTTGTAGAGCCGGCCAGCTGTACCTCCGTTGCATACCACCTGCTCAATAGGCGCATTGCCCGCAATGCGCTCGATATGTGCCGGCACAACGTTGCGAATGCTCGCGTCACTCGAGCCCTTAATGTCACAGCTCTCGATCACGTCCCACAGGGCCACGCCGCCGTTCAGCAGCATGGAGCGCTTGGCGACAATCGAGGCGTCGAGCGTCGCAGGCTCACCGCTTGCCAAAGGGTCGCCCTCGTTGGGCGGCACGGGCACACCGAGGCATGCGGCCATCACGCGCCAAAAGCGATTCTGAGGGTTACCGTAATAAAAGGCATTGGCACGCGAAAGCACCGAGGGAAACGACCCGAGCACCAAAACGCGCGAGTGCTCGTCAAACACGGGTTCAAACCCATGCTCAATATGTTGATAGCCCTCGTCCGGCGCGGCCACGAGCTAGGCCCTCAGCAGATAGCGCACCTCGTAGGGTGCAAGCTCAAGGGTACCCGTCGGCTCGACCGTGGGAGCATCGTCGGCAAGTAGGTCGACGAAGGAGCCGTTGAGTTCGCCGGCTCCAAAGGTATAGGGCTCGTTCACGGCATTGACCGCCACAAGCACCGTCGCGTCGTCGCAGGCGCGCTCGAACAGCAGCTGCTTGTTCTGGATCACCACGTTGCGATAGGCACCGTAGTTGAGAGCACGGGCCGCCGCGTCGTCGGCCGAGCGCAGGTGCGTGAGCTGCTTGATGAAGGCCGTCAGCTCGTTGGGCGCAGGCTCATCGAGCGCAGGTCGCAGCGCCCAGTCGCCATCGGGGCCGCCCTTTTCGCCAGCAATTCCCCACTCGCTACCGTAATAGACGCACGGAATGCCTGGCATGCCAAACAGCATGCCATAGGCGGGGCGTAGGCAAGACTTGTCGGTAAGGATGCTCGCCAGGCGCGGCACATCGTGGTTGTCGACAAACGACAGCAGGTGTTTGCCGCGGTAGATGCACCACGGATCGCCGCCAAACTGGCGATGCAACGAATGGGCAATCTCGAACATGTTGACCGAATTAAAGCTGGAGTAAAGGCCCTTGTAACACTCGTAGTTGGTGCAGGAGTCGAGCATCTCGTCGTTGACGATCTGGTTGTAGTCACCGTGGAGCGTCTCACCAATCAGCACAAAGTCGGACTTGAGCTCACGGGTAAAAGTATGCAGGCGGCGCATAAAATCGCGATCGAGCATATAGGCGACGTCCAGGCGCAGACCGTCGACGCCAAAGACTTCGGCCCAGCGGCGCACGGACTCAAGCAGGTAATCGACCACAGCGGGATTTTGCAGGTTGAGCTTCACAAGCTCAAAATGGCCTTCCCAACCCTCGTACCAAAAGCCGTCACCATAGCAGGAGTCGCCATCAAAGCTAATGTGGAACCAGTCCTTGTAGGGCGAGTCCCACTTGCGCTCCTGCACATCGCGGAAGGCCCAAAAGCCGCGACCGACGTGGTTGAAGACGGCATCGAGCACCACGCGGATGCCATGGGCGTGCAGCGTCTCGCATACGGCGGCAAAATCGGCATCCCCACCCAGGCGGCGGTCGATATGGCGCAGGCTGCGCGTATCATAGCCGTGGCTATCAGACTCGAGCGGCGGGTTGATCAGCACAGCGCCAATACCGAGCTCTTGCAGGTAGTCGGCCCATTGGGCGATTTTCATGATGGGCGCATCGGGGTTGGGCGCGGCGTTGGCAGCCTGGGCGAGCTCATCCTCGGCAACGGGTGCAGCGTTTTCGCGCGGAGCCCCGCAAAAGCCCAGCGGATAGATCTGATAGAACGTCGTCTCGTATGCCCACATAACAGCCTCCCGGTAAGCTCAACACAACGCCATCCATTGTATGCCTGCCGTGCATCCCCTCCCCCAAAATAAGTTGCGGTGGAATAGGGACTGTTTGCCGGGTTTATTGGGCCCAGCAGTCCGTATTTCACCGCAACTGATGAGGAGGATGTGGCTAGGCGACGGGCTTTGCGCGGCGTATGGCTGGGAACATCACCGTGATGGCGAGGATGACGCCCACGACGGCAATCGCCCCGCCCGCGAAGCCGATCCAAGCGATACCGGGACCCGAAACCACGGCGCCGCCGATTGCGGTGCCCGTGCCAATACCGAGGTTAAACAGGCCCGAGAAGATCGACATGGCGACGGCCGACGAATCTGCCGGCGTGTGCTTGATGAGCTCGGCCTGAAACGCCACGTTAAAGGCCGTGGCGCAGCAACCCCACAGTGCGCAGACGGCAAGCACTGTCACGAGCGACGATGCGGCCGGCCCCATGAGCAGCAGAGCCACCGGCACGCCGGAAAGCGTGATAGCAAGGAACGGAAAACGGTGCCCGTCGAACAGGCGGCTGAACAGCCAGCTGCCCACCAAGCCGGAACAGCCAAACGCCGTCAGCGTCATGGTGATGGCGCCCGCATCGACGTGCGCGACCTGCGCCAGGAAGGGCTCGATATAGCTGTAGCTTGCGTAATAGCCGGTCGCCATGAAGACCGTGACTGCGTAGAGCGCGATGAGGAGCGGGTTCTTGAGCAGCTCAGGCAGCTGTTTGACGGTAAAGCGCTCACCCGCCGGCATGGCCGGGAACACCGCTGCCTGGTAGACGACCGCGATGGCTGAGAGGCCCCCGACCACGGCAAACGTCATGCGCCAGCCCACGGCCAAGCCAATAGCGCGACCGAGAGGCAGGCCAAAGATCTGCGCGATGGACGAGCCCGTGGCGATCATGCTGATGGCGAGCGCGCCGTGGCGAGTGTCGACCAGGCGCGAGGCCATAATCGAGGCGACTGACCAGAACACGGCATGTGCGCAAGCGACCACCAGGCGCGCGCAGACCAGGATGGGATAGGTCGGCGCCACAGCGGACAGGAACTGACCGAGCGAGAACACGGCCAGCACGCCCAGCAGCATCCGCTTGAACTCGAAGCGCGAGGCAAACACCATGAGCGGCAACGACAGCAGCATGACGCCCCAGGCATAGACCGAGATCATGATGCCAGCTTGGGCCTCGGTGAGCGAAAACGATGCAGCGATGTCGGTCAGCAGGCCGATGGGCATGAACTCCGACGTGTTGAACACGAACGCGCAGCAGGTGAGCCCGATGAGCGGGAGCCACTGCCTGAGCGTGATGCCGTCTTGCTTTGTTTGAGCCATATAGGAAAACCTCTCCGATTATCTTGAGCGGTGGGCGATTATAGCAATGAGAAGTTTATAAAATGAGCAACAAAAGAATTCTTGGAAAACGATTGTTAACAGACGGCGCGCCAATTCTACTTAGAAAGCAAGGTACGCAGGAACTCAATGTCGAAAACGCGGCTTCATCTTCGGGCTATCGCGCCTGCTCGGATACGCACAAGGACACCCCCATGAGCACGTCAATTTCGAGCCAACTCGCAACCGCACAATGAACCAGCAAAAGCAGCATATAAGCAAACGCCCCATAATAAAGTCCCTCATGCACAAGCGCCGTCACTGAAAGTGCCGACGGCAGCGCCGCACTCGAAACTACCCATCCAACAAGAACCTGGATAGCGCAACTTGCAACCAGGTTCCATACCACCAGCAGCGTTGCGGGACGCGCGATTTCTCTCCAGGAGGAACGAAGCACCGTGACCGAACGCATGATGTAGCGTGGTGCAAACCGAATGCCTCGTAGTCCCCTCTGCTCCACGTCCGCATCTTCAATTAACACGAATACGAACGACGCGGAAAGAAGCGTCACGATTACTGCCACCACAAGCGAGCACAACACCCCGAGCTGACTGCTCGCAAGCGAGGCAAAGACTACAATTGCCGATAAAATCAAGTGAACCAAATAAATTAGCAGCGCCCCAGAAATCTGGAGGGGAACCGTCGAGGCCATGAGATAAACCGGAGGGGTTCGAGCAGGTTGCACCGTCTCTTTGGACCGGTCGACGGCAAATAATGAAAAAGCCACATTCGATAGAAGCAGGTTTAAAAAGGCCGCGACCACAGTGCAAATAAGCGTAATGGACGGATAGATATAGGCGAGCTCAGTTGCAACGTTTGATACACCAATTTGAAGCGCGCTCATAACAAACAAGGGGATATATAACGCCATCGTGCAGCCACTCCGGCATTCCTTCGCCCGATCGCCCGATTCCAGAAAGACATTGAAGTTCTCTCGCAAGTTCACTCTATACCCGTTTTCTTACTAAGCAGGGCGAACGGGCGCCAATATAAACGCCGGTCCGCCCATCCATAATTTCTAGTTTTAACGTCCAGACTAGTCTGTCCAGCCGTCGATGTAGTCGCGGTTAAGCTCAAAGTACTGCGCGGCGATATCTTTCGCCAAGGAGTACGAATTAACGAGCGGGTGCATCGCGAGGCTCTCGACAATGTCGCGCTTCGATCGGTTAACGATGCCACGCGCCACGGTGCGCTCGTAGTACTTGACGCGACGAATCAATTCGAGGTTTCCCGCGGGCACAGAATCGGCTTCGACGCGATGCGGCACGCAGCCATCGGTGGAGATATCGCACGTTGACTCAATGACATCTGTATCGAGAAGGCCGGGGATGGCGCCATTGTTGGGGGTGCACAGGATCATCTGCTGCGTCTTGCCAGAGCGAGCAATATCCATGAAGCGGAGCGCGACACCTGCATATCCGCCAGCATCTTTGCCGTACACGTCAAACGTCCACGGCTTGTCGCGATGAATACCCGTCTCGGCCGCCATGTAGTTGTTTTCGCGCATTCCGTACCACTTCTCAAAGCACGCGAGGCCTTTTTCGAAGTCGTTCTCAATATCGATAGATGCAAGCTCGCTCGTCATTTCTCGATTAATTTCTTCGATTAGTTCGCCGCGCGTCTGGGGCGAAGAGAGAACGTTGGCAACGGCGCGCTCGCGATAGTAGAAATAGTATAGGTACTCATTTGGCACGCATCCGCGATTTAGGACGAGGTCCTTCTCGAAGAACCTAAGATCTGTATGAGCATATGCCCCGTCGTCGTGGATCAAGTCGGACATGATGTCCTCGCCGTCAACCGTCACATTGCGGAAGAACGAGAGGTGGTTGAGTCCATAGCACTCGCCCTGAACCGATGCGGGATCAACGCCTTTATACTCGGCAAACTGATGCAACATGCCCGAGGGGGCATCGCAAATGCCATAAGTAAAATCATAGCCCATATCGCGTAGGGCCTGAGATACGACGCCAGCGGGATTAGTAAAGTTAAACACCTTGACGTCCGGCTTTGCGTACTTCTTGATTAACTCGCAATACGAAGCAAGCGCAGGGACGGAGCGCATGGCAAAAGACACGCCGGCTGCGCCAGTCGTCTCTTGGCCAAGAACCCCATGCGAAAGAGCAATGCGCTCATCGCGAACGCGCATATGGTCCCCACCGACGCGAATCGTCGTGATCACGTAATCGGCGTCCTTAACGGCCTCGACTGCATCGCCCGTCAGTGAAAAATTAAGCGTGGGGCAAAGCATGCCCGAGACATGGGCGGCAAGGCCACCGTAGATGCGCAGCTTCTCGGGATCATTGTCCATAAACACAAGTTCGTCGATTCCAAGCGATGACGCCTGCTGGGCTATGCTCTTTGCCAAAAACATGGAGCGGACGCCACCGCCACCTATGACCGTAAGTTTCATATCGAAACCCCCAATTAGCACATTCAATATTGCATGGTTCGCCTGTGTTTGGATATTGTATCCAGCATGGAGGGCCGCTTCCCGCCCCGGTTGCAAGGCGGGAAAGGAATTCCCCAAGGAGTTATTATTTACGCAACGGAAGCGGCCACACACGTCCGGCGGGAAGGAAGCACCGATGGTTGATAAAAAGCAGATTTCCAAGCTCTACTCAGCCGCAAAGCTATCCGAAACCGAGCAAAGCGTACTCGAATACCTACTCAACAATATCGACACCCTCGATGATATTGGCATAAAACCCGTCGCCATGGCATGCTTTACCAGCATGACGACAGTCATTAGGCTTTCGAAAAAGCTCGGCTACCGTGGCTACCGCGAAATGATGTACGATCTCAAGCACCTTCAGCATGTCTCCCGCGAAATGAATCAATCACTCAAAGACAGTAGCGTCCACTTCGTATGTCACACCGGAGATGTAGACGTATTCATCGCCGCACTGCATCGCAACAGAATGATCGGAGTAAACGGAGAGGGCTTCTCACGCATCGTTGCGCAGTACATGGCGACTAAGCTCGTTGGACTTGGCTTTTTGGCCGTCATACAGGACTTCCTAGAAACCGATCAGTTTGTCGAATCCAACCGAAATACGCTCAGCTGCATGATGCTCATATCCAAATCGGGCCAGACAGAAGCCATCCTGGAAACCGCAAGGGCATGCCACGACGCGGGCATTACGACCCTCGCTTTTACCGGCAACGAAGACAGCGAGCTCGCCAAGACGGCAGACGCGATCTTTACGATACATGACGATCACCCAATGGATCTTAAGAACGTTAAGCCTAACTGCTTTACCGGAAGTTGCATTCTCGCATTCGAAGAACTATTGAGTATCTGCCTTGACAATCTAAAACAAGAAGGCTTGGCCCCCTAAATCATGCGATAGGAAGCCAAGCCCTGGAATTGCACTATGCAATTGCAAGCCACTTGCGCGTTTTACTCGTCACCGAGAACGTCGTGCACCTCAGAAGCGACTTCGCCGACACGAGGACCGTAAACGACCTGGATTGCCTTGTCGCTCAGGCGGATAACGCCCATAGCTTCAAGATTCTTGGTGAACACCTCGTCGTCTGCAACCTTAGAACCATCCTTGACAATCACGCGAAGACGTGAGATGCAGTTGTCAAGATCATCAATGTTGTCGGCTCCACCAAGCGCTTCGACAATGCCGACAGCAAGCGCGCTGTCCTTGGTCGCATGGCCCTGGACTGCCTTCTCGGGAGTGCTACCAGACTCGCCCTTTGCCTCAGCGGCCTTTGCCTCGAACTCAGCTCTGCTGTTGATCAACTCAATATCGTCACCATCATCTCGACCGGGCGTCTTGATATCGAACTTAGTAATAAAGAACCGGAAGAGGAAGAAAGCTGCCAGGAAAAAGGCGGGGAGCAAAATAAGGTACGGAAGCAGATTAAGCTTCTCGGGGCGGAATAAGAATGGGATCAGGTCCTTGATATTTCCCTGGTACACCGAAACGCCCATTGCTTCCGAGAGAACTTCACCCAGTCCGGAAAGCGGAGCGTAAACGCCAAAGTAGAGCCAGGGGGCGGCAAACAGGAACGTAAAGAGAATAGGCTCCGTAACACCAAAGAAAACAGTCGAAATCACTGTGGGGATTAAAAGACCAGCAACCTTCTTGCGGTTCTGGGGCTTGGCACAAGACCACATAGCAAGGGCGATGCCCGGGAACAACGCATAATCGTTAATGCCATAACCAGCCATGAAGGCCCTAACCAAGAGCTTGTCGCTGCTGGGAGAAGCGAGCTGTGCAAGCTGAATGGCGCTATTGCCCACCACGCGCGTTCCATCGACGACCATGGAGCCGCCAAGCTCAGTCCAATACATGGGCGTCTCGAGCAGCGGATGCAAGCCAAACGGCACAAGGCTCTCGAGCACCCAGCGATAGACAAACGTACCGACCAGACCGGAGCCTTTCACGAACGTCGCAATACCCGAGAAGCATCCACCGATGACGGGCCAGACGAAGTACATGATGCCGCCCAGGATGCCACCGGCGACCAGCGATACAATGGGGACCGTTCGACTGCCCGCAAAAAACGCCAGCGCCGTTGGAAGCTTGGTCTTGTAAAAACGGCCGGTGATCCAAGCGACCAGGCAGCCCACGATAATGCCGCCAAAGACACCAGAGCTGTAGCCAAAAAAGCCGAGCGAGGTAGTGTAGAGTGCGGACTGCTCACTCGCCTGAATGGACGTAAGGCCGACCTTCTGAAGAGCTTCCACCGTTGTATTGTCGGCAGCCAAGCCAGCTGCTCCAAGCAGAATCTCAACCGTCTTGAGCATGGTGAGATAGCAGACAAGGGCAGAAAAGGCAGCCCAGCCCTTCTCTTTGCGAGACAAGGAGAAGGCGCAGCCGACGGCAAACAAAACACCGAGGTTTCCAATGATTACCTCGCCGAGACCCTTAAATACCGAGAAGAACGTAAAGAGCGGCGAAGCGGCATACCAGTCCCAATTAACGCCAAGGGACACAAGGGTCAGTTCGGTCGTAAAAACGCTACCGATACCCAAAAAGAGACCGGAAATGGCAATGAGCGTAATCGGAACGAGCATTGCCTTTCCGAACGATTGGAATTTTTCTTTCATCAATTCCCTCCTCAATGAGCCTCTACAAACGACTATTGCATCCCACGTCCCCACACAGGCGAAACGGAAGACATGTTCGGCAATAGAAACAAAGTGATTGTAGAAAGGGGCGCACAAAAAACGCATCGACATCGCGTAATACGGTTAAATCGACCGACGATTGCAAGTATTTACGAATCCGTAAACGGCAGCAAATAGGCAGCGAACGGCAATCTGCAGCGTAGGACAGTCCCCGCAGGCCGACAATTGACGGTATTTTGGCTCATTTTTATTGAATTGTTGCTCGCCCAAAAGCGCGGAGCATCAACGCGCCCCTAAGCCAATCCCAGCAATATGCCCGCCGAATGCACGACAAACGCCACGATCCAGGCGACTGCCACCTGAAACGCGAACACGGCAACGGCGTAGCGCGCGCCCAGCTCGCTCTTGACGGCGCCGATGGCAGCCACGCAGGGCGGATACAGCAGCGTGAAGACCAAAAACACGTAGGCGGTGAACGGCGAAAACATGGTCGACAACACCGCAGGCGAGGTCGCGCCCAAAAGCACCGTGAGGGTCGAGATGACACTCTCCTTGGCGATAAGTCCGGTGACGAGCGCCGTGGATGCACGCCAGTCGCCAAAGCCAAGCGGCGCCAGCGCCGGCGCGATAATGCTACCCAGACCGGCAAGCAGACTCTGCGACTGATCGGCGACCACATTAAAGCGGATGTCGAACGTCTGAAGGAACCAGATGACCACGGTCGCGGCAAAGATAATGGTAAAGGCCTTGGTAATAAAGTCCTTGGCCTTATCCCATGCCAGCATCACCGTCGTCTTGACACTCGGCAAGCGGTAGTTGGGAAGCTCCATGATAAACGGCACCGGGTCGCCCTTAAATGCCGTGCGGTTGAGCACCAGAGCGGCAATGCAGCCGACCGCAATGCCAATCAGATAGAGCGAGACCATGGCGGGGACCGTCGCCTGCGGGAAGAATGCTCCGCACAGCAAGCCGTAAACCGGCAGCTTGGCCGAGCAGCTCATGAACGGCGTGAGCATGACGGTCATCTTGCGGTCGTGCTCGGATGGGAGCGTACGGGTCGACATGATAGCCGGCACGGTGCAGCCAAAACCGACGAGCATGGGCACAAAGCTGCGGCCCGACAGGCCAAAGCGACGCAATACCTTATCCATGACAAAGGCCACGCGCGCCATGTAGCCCGAGTCTTCCAGAATGGAAAGGAACAAGAAGAGCACGACGATAATCGGCAGGAAGGTCAGCACGCTGCCCACACCCGTAAGCACGCCGTCGACAGCCAGCGAGCGCACTACGTCGTTGGTGCCGAACGCCTTGAGACCCGCATCGGCCGAGGCGATGATGGCAGCGATGCCGTCCTCCATAAGTCCCTGCAACGCCGCGCCGATCACGCCAAACGTCAGCCAAAAGACGAGACCCATGATCACCAGGAACGCCGGGATGGCCGTGTAGCGACCCGTCAGGATGCGGTCAATCTTGACGGAGCGCACGTGCTCGCGGCTCTCGTGCGGCTTGACGACGCAACGCCCGCACACGTCGCCGATAAAGCCGAAGCGCATGTCAGCCAGCGCAGATAGACGGTCGGTGCCGGCCTCGCCCTCCATTTGGTTAATGATGTGCTCGATGGCGTCGAGCTCGTTGCGGTCCAGGTGAAGCGCCTCGGTCACCAGCTCGTCGCCCTCAACCAGCTTGGTCGCCGCAAAACGCACGGGAATGTGCGCCGTCGCGGCATGGTCCTCGATAAGGTTGGCGATGCCGTGAATGCAGCGATGCAGCGCGCCGCCGTCCGGACCATCGGGCGCGCAGAAGTCCAGGCGACCGGGACGCTCGCGGAACCGCGCCACGTGCAAGGCATGATCCACCAACTCGCCAATACCCTCGTTGCGGGCAGCACTAATGGGAACAACAGGCACGCCCAGCAGGCTCTCGAGCAGGTTGACGTCCACGGCGCCGCCGTTGGCCGTCACCTCGTCCATCATGTTGAGCGCGATGACCATGGGTCGATCGAGCTCCATAAGCTGTAGCGTCAGGTAAAGGTTACGCTCGATGTTGGTGGCGTCGATGATATCGATGATGGCGTCGGGGTGCTCATCCAGGATAAATTGGCGGCTTACGATCTCCTCGCCCGTGTACGGCGACAGAGAGTAAATGCCGGGCAGATCAGTGACGCTCGCCTCGGGGTGGTTGCGGATGGCGCCATCTTTGCGGTCGACCGTCACGCCAGGAAAGTTACCGACATGCTGGTTGGAGCCCGTCAGCTGGTTGAACAGCGTGGTCTTGCCGCAGTTTTGGTTGCCGGCGAGGGCAAAATGCAGCGGTGCGCCCTCGGGCACGGCCGTCTTTGCCGCGCGGGGCGAATACGTCCCCTCGCCCAGGGCCGGATGCTCCGTCGTGCCGATTGCGGCGTTAGCGCGCGGACCCGTATCGGTGTCGTGAATGCCCACGAGCTCGATGCGAGCGGCATCGTCCTTGCGCAGCGTCAACTCGTAGCCGCGTAGGCGAATCTCGAGCGGGTCGCCCATGGGGGCGTACTTCATCATGGTGACTTCGGTGCCCGGCGTTAGGCCCATGTCCAAAATATGCTGTCGGAGTGCCTGGTCGTCCGATGCCACCGATGCGACAACGGCGTCCTTTCCAATCTCGAGTGTATCGAGTCTCACGTCCGCGTTCCTCCCCCGGCGCCCACAGGGCGTTGCATTTTGTTTACCATGGCTAACCGTTTGCCATGGCTAACCAATTGTAACCATGCATGATAGCGCGAACACACAACGATGTTCAATCGACAGATCGGTGCAAGGACCGTCCCCAAGTACCGGCACAAAAGGAACGTCCCCGAGTGCCAAGTGCCGCAAGAGTGTCCCTTTCGACTAGTCATTTAAGAACGTCCCCAACGACTACCCCAGCAGCGTCGATGTTTTGGCAACAACAGCGAAAGCCCGTCAGAGCGAGCAAGGTGCCTTGAAACGAGGCGGCATTGACCTTCTGGTCATGCCGCCGAAGTTGAAAGGCAGATTGCCGCCCTGGCGGACTTGCAGCGTCAAGTGGTTACGCGGTTTGGTAAAACGCCGTAACTAAAACCCGTGGCGCTCCAGGAAGCGGAAGGCTAGACGAATCCAGGGACGGACCGCCACCTGCTTGTCCTCGTTGTCGACAGCGGTATTGGCGTTGCCGAGCGAAAGGCCGTGGCCACCCTGGTCAAAGACGTGCATCTCGCATGCAACACCCTCCTCGGCCATGCGCTGTGCAAACGGGTAGACCTGCGCGATTGGCGCCGTCTTGTCGTCCGAAACGCCCCACACAAAGGTCGGGGGCATCTGGCGCGAAACGTGCGTGGTAGGGCAAATGTCGGTCAGGTGCTCATCGGTCGCCTCGCCGCCCGTCACCATCGACAGATAGTCGTTGAGCAAATCGCGTCCTGTCTTGCCACCCGTCTTGGGCACACGCAGGTCAATGCGCGGGTCGCGCGTCTGCATATCGCGCACATAGGCAAGGTCGAGCAACGGATAGCCCAGCACCACGGCGTCGGGACGAATATCCTCCGGACGAGCCCCGGCAAGGCCCGCGAAGGGTCCGGTCTTCCACTGCGTTGCCAACGAGGCACAGATCATACCGCCCGCCGAGAAACCCACGATGCACACGCGTTTGGGATCGACATGCCACTCGTCGGCGTTGGCGCGCACGGTAGCGACCATCTTGGCGAGATCCGCCTGCGGGTGCGGAAAGCTCACGTCGCCTGTTGCGCTCGTCACATAGTTGAGCACAAAGGCCTGGTAGCCGCGGTCCAAAAATGCAAACGCCACCGGGTCCTGCTCGTGCGGAGCGATATGCGTAAACCCGCCTCCGCCGCAGATAATCACCGCGGGGCGGCGGCCATTGGGCTTGTCGGGCAGCGGCTCGGCACCCAGATACGTAAACGTCGCCGGATAATCCTCGGTCGGCTCCTCGCCCCACAGCGCATGGTTCTCAATAATCATAGGTGCTCCCTCCGTGCGATTCGTGCGCACTCGTTTTTCACACCTTAGCGTACCCCACTTGAGCTCACGGCGCAGAAACACCCCCGCAATAAGTTGGCCTTCAACTGATATATCACAAAATCGCTGTTCAGAGGTATCGTTGGGCAGCGTAAAATAGGGGCGCTGACCGTGCTGGGAAACACATACGAAACGTTTCCGGCAAAACTACACGCGCGCGATATGCGCACTTGATACGTTGGAGGCAACTATGGGTCTGCTCGATTCGCTCAAGTCCACGTTCACCTCGTCGGGCGAGGCGTCCGTTCCGCCCGCAGCAAGCTTCGCCACCCGCGAAGGCGTCATCTACGCTCCCGTCAACGGCGTGCTCGTCAATCTGAGTGAAGTTCCCGACGAGACCATCGCCTCGGGCATGCTCGGCCAGGGTTACGGCATCGAGCCCATTACCGGCACCATTTACGCCCCCGCCAACGGCCGTATCGGCGCCACCACCGTCACCAACCACTCCATCGGCATGATTACCGAGGACGGCCTACGCGTGTTCATCCATGTTGGCCTGGGCACCGTGGAAATGAACGGCAAGGGTTTTGCCCGCTTTGTCGAGATGGGCGATGTGGTCAAGGCCGGCCAGCCGCTCATCAGCTTCGACCGCGACGCCATCAAAGCCGCCGGCCACGAGGACATCGTGACCGTCATCGTCTCTGAGCTCGACCGCCTCAAGAGCATCGACCACGTCGGCGAGTCTGGCACGCTTATCGGCGGCAATCCGCTCGTCAAGCTTGGCGACCCGCTGCTGGTTGCCAAGACCAAGTAGCCGAGCATTATCGCATAAAGGCTCAACCACCCGTGCATCTTTGCCGCACCTGTGTTGTTGTTTTTGCCTATGTAGAGGTTCTGAAACGTTTCTATATAGACAGCTGAGCATCAACGCAGGTGCGGCTTTTGCGTAGCGAGGCATCGTTCCGCGACATGTTGTTCAACCGCACGAAGCCCCTTCCCATGTCCGCGCAGAGCGCTAGACTGCTAGGTCGACATTGGAGGAAGATCGATGCAAAACACACCCACGGGCGCCGCACATGCCGCGCCTCAACGCAACCAACGCATCGTCGCGCTCGACGGGCTCCGCGCCCTCGCCATCGCCGGCGTCGTCCTATATCACCTTCGCCCCAGCCGCCTGACCGGCGGTTTTTTGGGCGTTACACTCTTCTTTACGCTGAGTGGCTATCTCGCCACCAAAAGCATTATGCGGGCCACGGCACGCGACGGATTCTCATACCCGCGCTATATCTGCCGCCGCATTGCGCGCATGATGCCGCCGATCGTCGTGACCATCGCGCTTACCGCCGTCGCCACCTACATCGCGGCCCCGAGCCTACTCCCTAAGGTGCAGCAGGACGCCCTGCCATCGGCACTCTTTTTGAGCAACTGGTTCTACATCTTCCGCAACGTCTCGTATTTCGCCGCCGCGGGACTCCCCTCGCCGCTCACGCACCTGTGGTTCTGCGCTGTCACTATGCAGTTCTATCTGGTATGGCCGGTCATCCTTATGGCACTGTGCAGCAAAACCAGGTCGCGCAACACCGCCATCGGCATCACAATTGCATTCGCGCTTGTATCGACGGCAGCCATGGTCCTCATGTTTAATCCCACCGCCGACACATCGCGCGTCTACTACGGAACCGACGCCCGTGCCGCCGAACTTCTATGCGGAGCCTTAGCCGCCATCGCCGCGCCGCGTCTGCGCGAGATGTTGAGCGGTAACATCCATACCCCCGGCGCCAACAAGGGCATCTCAAAGGTCAACGCGATTTCTATCGCGTGGCTCGTTGCCGTTATAGCCGGCGCACTCATGCTGACTGGAGAGAGCGCCTGGCTCTACCGCGGCGGCTTTTTGCTGTTTGCCCTCGTCACCGGACTCCTCATCATCTGCGTGCAGAATACGGAGTGCATCGTGCGCCGTCTGCTGTCAGCCAAACCACTCGTCTGGTTGGGGCAACGTTCGTTCTCGGTTTACCTGGTGCACTATCCCCTACTGCTTCTTATGAATCCCGCAACCCGCACTACCCGCATCGCCTGGTGGGAGCAGGTATTACAGCTTGTACTGATCCTTGCGGTAGCCGAGGTTTTCTATCGCCTCGTCGAACGTCCTTGGTCCCGCAAGCCCGCCCAGCAGGACAGCACGGCAAAGACACGCGTCCTTTCGCCCGCCATGGCACTTTCTGCGCTTGGCGCTGTATGCGTCCTCGCACTCGCCTTCACACCGCTCGACTGGACGGGCATCGCCACCGCCCGCGCCGAGCAGCTCCGCCCCGAGCTTGCCCAAAACGTGGCCTCGTCCCAGGACAACGGAGCCAACGACAAGGGCGCCGAGCCCGCATCCGGTAAAGAATCCCAGCCCAGCGACACCGCATCCGATGACGCTGCCAAGCAAAAACCCAAAGAGGGACCTATCGCCGAAAAGGTCCCGAAGAACCTTGACTGGAAGAGCTTTACCTACGACGAGGCGACCGGAACCTGCGACGCCCGCGTGCTCATGATCGGCGACTCGGTCACCGCAGGTGCCCAACCTGGCCTTCAGGCGGTGCTTCCCAACGCGTACATCGACGGCTTGGTGAGCCGCCAGTTCTACACCTTCCAGGATGTCTATGCGCAGGACATCGCCAACTACGATCCAAACGTGGTCATCTGCGCGCTTGGCACCAACGGCCTCATCCGCGACCCTCAGCAGGTGCAGGACGTGATTAATGCCGTGGGCGGCAAGCCCATCTACTTTGTGACCGTGCGCGTACCGCTCGAGCTACAGGACCGCAATAACCAGACAATCCGCGACGTCTGCGCTCAAAACGACAACGCCGGCGTCATCGACTGGAACGGTGCCTCAGAGGGCCACAGCGAATACCTCGTCGACGACGGCACACACCTCACCCAGGCGGGAATCGACACCTACGCTGCCCTCATACGCCAAGCCATCTGCGGGCACTAGGCAACGCAAAATCGGTGCTTGCGCGGTGCCCACGTCACGCCCATACATCACGCCTAACGTTTTGCTACGCCCCCGCTCGCGGGTTAGAATGGTTAACTGTTTGGAAATAATCCGTACAACCGTTATGGGAGGATACGTGAACCGCACCAAAATCGCGCAGCTCTATGCCGATGCCGAGTCGCTCGGTGGCCAGACCGTCACCGTTGCCGGCTGGGTCAAGTCCATCCGCGACATGAAGAACTTTGGCTTTGTTACGCTCAACGACGGCAGCTGCTTCCGCGACCTGCAGGTCGTCATGAACCGCGAGGCGCTCGACAACTACGACGAGATCGCCCATCAAAACGTCTCGGCCGCCCTCATCTGCACCGGCACCGTCAAGCTGACCCCCGATGCGCCCCAGCCTTTCGAGCTTTCTGCCACTTCCATCGATGTCGAGGGCGTCAGCGCCCCGGATTACCCGCTGCAGAAGAAGCGTGCAACCGTCGAGTTCCTGCGCACCCAGCAGCACCTGCGCCCGCGCACCAACCTGTTCCGCGCCGTGTTCCGCATCCGTTCTGTCGCGGCTGCCGCCATCCACCGCTTCTTCCAGGAGCAGGGCTTTGTCTACGTCAACACCCCCATCATCACCACGAGTGACTGCGAGGGCGCCGGCGAGATGTTCCGCGTGACCACGCTCGACCCCAAAAATCCACCCCTCACCGAGTCCGGCGAGGTCGACTGGAGCCAGGACTTCTTTGGCAAGCACGCGAGCCTCACCGTGTCCGGTCAGCTCAATGCCGAGAACTTTGCCATGGCCTTTGGCGACGTGTACACCTTTGGCCCCACCTTCCGCGCCGAGAACTCCAACACCACGCGCCATGCCGCCGAGTTTTGGATGATCGAGCCCGAGATGGCCTTTGCCGACCTGAACGACTACATGGATAACGCCGAGGCCATGCTCAAGTACGTCCTTAAGGACGTTATGGCCACCTGTCCCGACGAGCTCAACATGCTCAACAAGTTTGTGGACAAGGGCCTGATCGAGCGCCTGGACCATGTCGCCAACTCCGACTTTGCCCGCGTCACCTATACCGAGGCCGTCGAAATTCTGGAGCAGGCCGTCGCCGCCGGCCACAAGTTTGACTACCCCGTGAGCTGGGGCATCGACCTGCAAACCGAGCACGAGCGTTTCCTGACCGAGGAGCACTTTAAGCGCCCGACCTTCGTGACCGACTACCCGGCAGAGATCAAGGCCTTCTACATGCGCATGAACGACGACGGTAAGACCGTCGCCGCCGCCGACTGCCTGGTGCCGGGCATCGGCGAGATCATCGGCGGCTCCCAGCGCGAGGAGCGCCTGGATCTGCTCGAGGCCCGCATCAAGGACCTGGGCATGAATCCCGAGCAGTACGAGTACTACCTTGACCTGCGCCGCTACGGTTCCTGCAAGCACGCCGGCTACGGTCTGGGCTTCGAGCGCTTGGTCATGTATCTGACCGGCGTGGGCAACATCCGCGACGTCCTGCCGCACCCGCGCACCGTGGGCAACGCCGACTTCTAATCGTCGGACGTTAGCTCGCGTCGCCACACGCCAACGCTCATCGCACAAGCGTCTCTCGACATCGGTCGAGAGACGCTTTTTTCAACAGCATCCGTCAAGCTTTTGGCAAGTTTTTGGTCAGTTGGGCAGGGCTGTTGAAAACTCGAACCGCCGTTTGCCGACGACTACCGACCGCCCAGAGCGCCCTGCGCCCCTGGGAAAACCCCGCGCCCTAGGCTCCATACCGTCGCCACCCAAAACGGAAAGGACGTGGGCACCATGACCGAAACCGCTGTTGAAACCTACGACACCACGACGAGAGGCGCCGCGTCGATGGCAGCCTATCGCGCCGTTCGCATCTTGCAGCTATTAAGCGAGAACACCGGCGAGGACAAGGCCATGCTTTCCGATGAGTTGATCCGGCGCCTCGCCCATCCCGACGACCCCGCCCGCATGCCCATCTCGGCGGCGCGGCGCAGCATCTACACCGCCATCTCCGCACTTCGCCATGCCGGATACGAAATTGAGTACAAACGCGGCGTGGGGTATCGGCTCTTGACCCGTCCGCTCACCGACGAAGAGATCATCCGGCTCCACGGCATGGTCATGCGTAACCGCTCTACGCCCATCGCCATTCGAAAAAGCATGGCGCAGCACTTGGTCGCCATGGCGAGTGCCGACGTTCGCGGCTACCTCGATGCGCCCGAGCCCGCTCCAAGCGCCGGTGGCAAATCCACCAAGGCCACGCGCACGCCCGTCAAGCGCATCGACACCTGCGAGCTCATCGAGCAGGCCATCGACCACGGAACCACGGTGAGTTTTGATATTTCGAGCGTCACGACACGTGGCGAAACCGAAGTAGCACGGATGACACTCCGCCCCTTTGCCATCAAGCAACGAGACGGCATCTCGTATTTGCTGGGAACGGTCTATGACGCCCGAGGCGCCGATGACACGCTGCGTACCGTAGAGATCGGGCGCATGAGAAACGTCACCACGCGTCTCCTCGACGGCAAGAAGCTCTTCGCCGCCCTGGAGGAGGACGACGCCTCCGCCGCATAAGAACCTCCGCCGTCCATTCGACTACCCGTACCGCCCATCCGGTTCTGTATTAAAAAACCCGCCAGGTTATTGTAAAAATGGACATCCGCGCTACTATAGTTCCACTTGCACTTTGTTTGAGTGCAGTGTTTCCAGCCATTTCTATACTGGGGGTAACGATATGAAGGACATCACCATCAGCCGCAGGAGCCTTCTGGTCTCTGCTGGCCTGCTCGCGCTCGCTCCGCTCGCCGGATGCGGCGGCAACTCTGGTTCCGGCTCTGCTGCCGCCGGTTCCGACTACACCGTCGGCATTCTGCAGCTCACCGAGCACTCCGCACTCGACGCCGCCAACGACGGCTTCGTCAAGGCCATCAAGAAGAGCGGCCTTAAGGTCAAAATCGACCAGAAGAACGCCCAGAATGACCAGTCCACGTGTAAGTCCATCGCCGACAAGTTCGTGGGCGATGGCGTCGACCTGATCTACGCCATCGCTACGCCCGCCGCGCAGGCCGCCGCCGGCGCCACCGCCGATATCCCCATCGTGGGTTGCGCCATCACCGACTACGCCGCCTCGGGCCTGGTCCAGGACAACGAAAAGCCCGGCACCAACGTCACTGGCGCCTCCGACCTCACCCCGGTCGCCGAGCAGCTCGAGATGATGCAGAAGGTCCTGCCCGACGTTAAAAAGGTCGGCCTGCTCTACTGCACCGCCGAGTCCAACTCCGACGTCCAGATCAAGGCCGCCAAGAAGGAGCTCGACAAGCTGGGCCTGGACTACACCGACTTCACCGTCTCGAGCTCCAACGAGATCCAGTCCGTCGTCGAATCTGCCGTGGGCAAGGTCGACGCGCTGTACTCCCCTACCGATAACACCATCGCCGCGGGCGCTTCGCAGGTCGGCCAGATCTGCAAGGAGAATAAGCTCCCCTTCGTAACCGGCGAGGAGGGCATGTGCATGGCCGGCGGCCTGTTCACCCTCTCCATCAACTATGAGGACCTGGGCTACGCCGCGGGCGAGATGGCCGTTAAGATCCTGAAGGGCGAGGCCAAGCCCGAGGATATGCCGATCAAGCACCTCTCGAGCAAGGACCTAGTCGTCGTCAAGAACGACGAGATGGCCGAGGCGCTGGGCATCGACCTTTCCGCTCTGGACGAGTAGCGCCATGCGCGGTAACGCGTCTAGGACCCGCACTCGCGCCATAGTTGCGTTATTCAATATCTGAGCCACAGGGGCGAACGCCAAAGACCGGCGTTCGCCCTGCTTGTTACGGATGAGACAAAACATCCGGCCGCAGCTCTTTTATGCATTGTTACCGCTATCATGGTGACTCACGTGTCCACCCTATCCTAGGAGGTATGAAGCATGCTTATTGCATTGCAGGGCGCCGTTTCGCAGGGCGTCCTCTGGGGCATTATGGTGCTTGGCGTGTTTATCACGTTCCGCCTGCTCGACATCCCCGATATGACCTGCGACGGCAGCTTTGCCCTCGGCGGCTGCGTCTGCGCCGTACTCATCGTCAATAACAACGTCGACCCGCTGCTCGCTGTTTTGGCCGGCATGTGTGCCGGTGCCATCGCGGGCGCCGTCACGGGCATTTTGACCACGGTCTTTGAGATTCCCGCGATCCTCGCCGGAATCCTCACCCAGATCAGCCTGTGGTCCATCAACCTGCGCATCATGGGCAAATCCAATACGCCCATCCTTGCCAAGGGCACTATCTTCTCGTCTGTCAGCAACATGACGGGCCTGCCGCAGTCCACCGTCGCCATCATCCTGGGCATCTTGCTCGCTGTGGCTATCGTTGCCATCCTGTATTGGTTCTTTGGCACCGAGATCGGCTCGGCACTGCGCGCCACCGGCAACAACGAGTACATGATCCGCGCTCTGGGCGTCAACACCAACTCCACCAAGATGATCGCCCTCGTGCTCTCCAACGCCCTCATCGGCCTTTCGGGCGCGCTCATCTGCCAGAGCCAGAAGTACGCCGACATTGGCATGGGTACCGGTGCCATCGTTATCGGTCTTGCCGCCATTGTTATCGGCGAGGTGCTCGGCCGCCTGCTGCCCGGCGGCCTCACGCAGTTTAGCGTCCGTCTTGCCTCCACCGTCTTTGGCTCCGTGGTGTACTTCCTCATCCGCGCCATCGTGCTGCAGTTGGGCATGGACGCCAACGACATGAAGCTGCTCTCCGCCGTGATCGTCGCCGTGGCCCTGTGTGTGCCCGTGGTTTGGGAGCGCTATAAGCTCCGCAGCTCCTACACGAAGGGGGATGAGGCAGATGCTTAAGCTCTCGCACGTCAAGAAGACCTTTAACAAGGGCACCGTCACCGAGAAGCGCGCGCTCACCGGCGTCGACCTTACCCTCAATGATGGCGACTTTGTAACCGTGATCGGCGGCAACGGCGCCGGCAAGTCCACGCTGCTCAACATGATCGCCGGCGTGTATCCGCTCGATTCGGGCGTTATCGAGCTCGACGGCACCGACATCTCGCGTCTGAGCGAGTCACAGCGCGCCAAGTACCTGGGCCGCGTGTTCCAGGACCCCATGCGCGGCACCGCAGCCGACATGCAAATTGCCGAGAACCTGGCCCTCGCCAAGCGCCGCGGCCAGCATCGCGGTCTTTCGTGGGGCGTCACCAAAGCCGAGAAGGACGAGTACGTTGAGCTGCTCAAGCGCCTGGACCTTGGTCTGGACACGCGCCTCAACGCCAAGGTCGGCCTGCTTTCGGGCGGCCAGCGCCAGGCACTCACCCTGCTCATGGCCACGCTCACCAAGCCACGCCTGCTGCTGCTCGACGAGCACACCGCGGCGCTCGACCCCAAGACGGCCTCTAAGGTGCTCAATCTGACCGAGGAAATCGTCGACGAGCACCACCTGACCACGCTCATGGTCACGCATAACATGAACGACGCCATCCGTCTGGGCAATCGTCTGATCATGATGCACGAGGGCCACGTAATCTACGACGTGGCAGGCGACGAGAAGAAGTCGCTCACCGTTGCCGACCTGCTGCAGAAATTCGAGGAGGTCTCGGGCGGCGAGCTCGCCAACGACCGCATGCTGCTGAGCTAACGACCTAGAAAACCACCACAAAGGGGACAGTGAACTGCCTCCCATTTCTTGGACATCGGGAAA